>JAHFCE010000006.1 GCA_023249675.1 Elusimicrobiota bacterium
AGTCCTCGTAGGGGGAGATCGCATAGGTGTAGATCGTGTGCGGCAAGGTGGCGATCGGATTCAGCCAGCCGTTGTCGGGGAAGCGATTGCCGAACGCCGTGAAGATGAGCGGCGCGGTTTCTCCCGCGACGCGCGCGAGTGCCAACAGGGCGCCGGTGAGGATTCCGCGCCCGGCCGTGGGCAAAATCACGAACAAGGTCACCTTCCAGCGCGGCACGCCGAGAGCGAGCGCCGCCTCGCGGATCGTGCCGGGCACGAGGCGCAGGAATTCCTCCGTATTGCGCAGGACGATCGGGACCATGATGAAGGCCAGCGCCGCCGATCCCGACAGTGCGGAAAATTTCCTCATCGGGTGAACGATCAGGGCATAAGCGAACAGACCGATGACGATCGAGGGGACGCCGTTCATGATGTCGGCGGCATAGCGCACCGCGAAGGCATATCGGCCCCGGCCGTACTCGGCAAGGTACACGCCGGCCAATACGCCGACCGGAATGCCGAGCGCGCCCGCAAGCCCGACCACCTTCGCCGAACCCACGATCGAGTTCGCGATGCCGCCGCCGTGCTCGCCGACCGGCCTCGGCAGATTAACAAGGAAGGCCCAGTCGAGCGCCGACGCGCCCTTCCAGGCGATGTAGCCGAGGATCGCAAGCAAGGCTCCGGAGGCAGCCGCGGCGCACACCGCGGTCAACGCGAACATCAGCGCGTTGACCTTCCGGCGCCGGGTGTACGCCGCGTCGTTCATCCGCGAGCCCCGAGATGATCGAGCATCAAGCGCGCCGCGCCATTGACGACGACGGTCACCGCCATCAAGGTCAGCCCGATCGCGACGAGCGCGGAAAGGTGCGCGTCGCTCGCCGCCTCGGCAAGCTCGTTGGCGATCACCGCGGCCATGCTGTAGCCCGGATCGAAGAGCGACGCGGACATTTTGGGCGTGTTGCCGATCACCATTGTGACCGCCATCGTCTCGCCGAGCGCGCGGCCAAGCGACAGGAACACCGCGCCGACGATGCCCGAGCGCGCAAACGGCAGGCTCACCCCGCGCACGACCTCCCAGCGCGTGGCGCCAAGCGCATACATCGCCTCCTTGAGCGGGCGGGGGACGGTGAGCAGGACCTCGCGCGTGATCGTCGTGATATAAGGCAGGATCATGAAGGAAAGGATCAGTCCGGCCGTGAGCATGCCGACACCGTAAGGAGAGCCCAGCGCACGCATCGCCGGCACAAGGATGAAGATGCCCATGAGGCCCAGGATCACGCTCGGCACCGCGGCCAGGAGCTCGACGGCGAACATGAGACTATCGGCGAGACGCTGAGGCGCCAGCTCGGTGAGAAAGACGGCCGCGCCGACCCCGAGGGGCACGGCGATCAGCAAGGCGAGAAAAGAGGAAATGGCGGTGCCGTACAGGAAGGGAAGCGCGCCGAAGACTTCGTTCACCGGATCCCAAGTGGACGTCCACAGAAAGGCCGGTCCGAATGTCTTCCAGGTCGCGGCGGACTCGCGCGCGAGCTGCCACGCGAGGGCCGCGGCCGCAAGCAGGATGATCCCGGCGAAGCCGGCGGTCGCCGCGCGGAAAAGGCGATCGCCGGTTCGCTCGGCGCTCATTCTATTTGATGGCCTCGATTGTCTTGGCGACCATCGCGTTGACGGATCCCGGCAGCGACGCGTAGCCGAGCGCACCCGTCATGGCCTGGCCGTCCTTGAGCATCCAGCGCAGGAAGTCTTTGAGAACCGGGCCCTTGTCGGAGGAGTTCTTCTCGTAGATCAGCAGCCAGGTGAAGGTCGAGATCGGGTACGCCGTCTCGCCCGCCGCGTCCGTGATCGACACCCGGTAGTCCTTGGGCATGACGGCGCCCGCCGCAGCGGCGGTCACGCTCTCGATCGACGCCTTGACGAACTTGCCCGCCTTGTTCTGAACCGAGGCGTAGGCGATGTCGTTCTGCTTCGCGTAGATCAGCTCCACGTAGCCGAGCGCGTTCGGCGTCTGCTTGACGAGACCCGTAACGCCCTCGTTGCCCTTGCCGCCGAGACCGACGGGCCAGTTGACGGCGGTGGCGACACCGACATTCTTTTTCCACTCCGAGCTCACCTTGGAGAGATAGTCGACCCAGCAGTAAGTCGTGCCGGACCCATCCGAGCGGTGCACGACGGTAATCGGCGCGTCCGGCAAGGCCGCGCCCTCATTGAGCTTGGCAATCGCCGGATCGGTCCACCGAGTGATCTTTCCAAGGAAGATATCAGCCAGCACCGAACCCGACAACTTCAGGTTCTCCACGCCCTTGAGGTTGTAGGCAGGCACCACGGCACCAAGCACGGTCGGGATGTGCAGGATTTTGCCGTCCACCTTGAACTGCTGCTGGTTGCTCATCGGGCCATCGGTGGCGCCGAAGTCCACCGTGCGCTCGGTGATCTGCCGGATGCCGCCGCCGGAGCCGATGGATTGGTAATTGATCTGGAGGTCTGGCTTCACCTTGTGGTACTCATCGAACCACTTGGAATAGATCGGGTACGGAAAGGTCGCGCCCGCTCCGTTTAGAGTCTTCATCTGCGCCGCGGCGGGGGCCGCGAGCAGGACGGCGACGGTGATCAGATTCAAAGTGCGCTTCATAGTCATCTCCGTGAGGTTATGTTATCGGTCCCATGTGACGAACGCGTGACGGCTCCGTGAGAAGCGCGTGACGCGGTTTAAAACTTGATCGACAGGTCCATCTGCAGGCGGTTGATCGCCTTGTCGAGGTTGGTCCCCGCGTTGGGCGTGACGCCCGCCACGGTCGGGAAGCTGCGGTCGAGGGCGTCGGTGACGAAGCCCTTGACCTTCAGCACCATCCAGTCGCGTGGAGCATAGGCGATCCACGCGATGTGGCCGACCCGGTTCGTACCGCCGTCGCCAAAATCCGAATCCGCGACGTCGGCCACGGTCGAATCGATCTGGGAGTATTTCTTGAAATACGCGGCCTCCCACTGGCCCTTCGCCTTAGCCGAGCCGATGATCAGGCCGGCCTGGTAGCCGTCACGCCCGATGGGACCCTGAATGTTGTCATTGTGGACCTGTCCGAAGTTTCGGATCACGGTCGCCTGGAAGGCGAGCGGCACCGAGCCAATCCAGGAAGAGAGCTGGCCGGTCACTTCGCCGACCCCGAAACGCGCGGCCAAGGAGCCATTGGTCAGGCGCCGGTTGCCATCTTGGACCGTGACTTGGCCGAAGCTGGAGCGGTTCTCATCGCTCCACTTGTGGTAGGCCCCGGCCACTCGCAAGCGGCTCTCTAAAGGAAGCGTCTTCTCAACGCCGAACTGCGAGGAGAACACCCACTGGTTCTTGCCCGAATTGGAGTCCTCGTCGGCCACGGCCTGCAGGCCGTTGGCGAACACCGACATGTCCGGTCCGGGCAACACCCACTCGATGCTCTCGCCGAAACCCTCCGGATTGAAGTCGTCGTCCCAGACGACGTCGGACGAATACGTGCGCCACAACGGATTCTGCATACGGCCGGCATGAAGCGACGTCATCGCGTCATCGTTCAGCATCGGCTTCCAGCGCAGGTACATGAGGTCGAGCCAAATCGCCTTCTGCGCGCCCAGGTTGTCGTAGCTTTGGTTGGTCGAGACCTGCTCGCCCGTACCCGAGCCGAGCCGTATGATCGCGGTGAGGTTCTCGGGCAGCTCGATCTCGGGGCCGAAGCGCAGGCGATAGCGCAGGCGACCGCGATTGTTCTGGCCGGCGCCGCGCTTGGCGCTGACGTCGTTGCGCAGGCGGAGGTCGCCCGCGAACTTGATCGACTGGACGGTGTCCGAGAGCTTGAGCTTGTCAAGCTGCGCGGACGCGGGAACGGCTGTGAGGGCAAGAAGACCGGCAAGGACAGTACAGTTAGGTTTCATGGATGCACAGTAACGCATCCATGACGAATGGTCCGTACTGGATAGGTCAACTCCGCGTAACGAGCGCATGACGTAGTCGGCAAGTCATCCGAAGTCGCGCCGGTGCGAATACTCTTCGCTCGACTGTTTCCGGAAACAGTTGGAAACCCGCCAACTCTGGCAGGTAAAAAATTATGCGGCTTTGAGCGAGAAGAAAAAGGTCGACCCGCCCGGCTGGCGGCTCTCGACCCAGACGCGGCCGCCCTGCGCCTCGACAAGATGCTTGACGATCGCCAGGCCAAGGCCCGTGCCGCCGGCATCCCGCGAACGGCTCTTGTCCACACGGTAGAAGCGCTCAAAAACGCGCGGGAGGTCGGAGTCGGGAATGCCGACTCCGGTGTCGCGGACCGAGACGATGAGCTCGCCGCCTTCAGCGCGCGCTGAAAGCTCCACGAGCCCGCCAGGTTCGTTGTACTTCATGGCGTTGTCGATCAGATTGGCCAAAACTTGGCGGAGTTGGTCGGCGTCGGACCGCGCGGAAGGCAGCTCGTCCACGGAAGCGACCGACACGCGCACCCCAAGCTCGGCCGCCGCGGGCGCGGCATCTCGCGCCGCCGACTGGAGAAGGGGCAGAAGTGCCAGCGTCTCGAGCCTTGGAGGACGATACCCCGATTCGATCGAGGAGAGGTCGAGCAGGTCGTCCACAAGCTTGGACAGATGGACCGCCTGCTCCTCGATCGTCTTCACGAACTCGAGGCGATGCGTCTTGTCCTCGATCGCGCCGTCGCGGAGGGTCTCGGCGTAGCCCTTGATCGAGGCAAGCGGCGTTCTGAGTTCGTGGCTGACGTTCGCCACGAAGTCCCGGCGGATATGCTCGAGGCGGCGCAGGCGCGTGATGTCATGAAGCACCACGAGCGCGCCCGCCGGCCGCCGCCCGTCCTGGTGAAGGGGCGCAGCATGCGCGTCGAACACGAGCTCCTCGGGAGAGAACAGCCGCAGCTCGCGCGCCGCGGGACAGCCGCCGCGCAGAACCTCGCCGATGAGCTCGGCAAGGCCATGGTGGCGCAGGCTCTCCAGGTGGCCGCGCCCGCGCGCCTGAGCCGCATCGATGCCGAGCAGGCGCGAGAGCGCCGGATTGACGACCAGGACGCGGCCTTCCGCGTCCACAGCGACCACGCCCTCGGCCATCTGGTCGAGCACCGCGGCCAGGCGGCTCTTGTCTCGCGACAGCTCCCCGACCGTTTCCTCCACGCGCCCGGCCAAGGCGTTGAGCGTCTCGCCCAGCAGCGCGCGCTCGTCTCCGCCGAGCGGGCCGCGCACGCGCGCGCCGTACTCGCCCGCGGCAAGCCGCCGCGCGACGTCCGCCATCTCCTCGAGCGGACGACCGGCGGCCCGCGCCAATAACCACGCGAGAATCAACGCCGCGGCGAAGGTCAACGCGGCCGTCCACAGCACGAATCGTCTCGCTAAACCGACGCGACGGGCGACCTCGGTCAGCGGCAGGGACAAGCGAATGACCGCCCGGACCTTTCCATCTCGACCGGCCACCGGCGCGGCGGCATACAGGTGCTCAACGCCGAGCGTCGCCGAACGCCGCACCGCGCTTGCTTCGCGGCCTTCAAGCGCCGCCGCAACCTCCGGACGGGCGCGGTGATTCTCCATGTTTGCGAGGCCCTGCGCGTCAAGGCTCGAATCACCGAGCACGACGCCGTTGGAGGCGATCACGGTCGCCCGGCACTCGCACGCGGCGCCAAGAGCCCGCGCATCGAGCACCGAACGCGCGCCGAGCCGGGCCTCAATGAGAAGAGATCGCGTCAGGTCGCCGACCAGCTGGCGCTTGAGGTCCTCCGCGAAGGCAAGGCCCATCGCCCCGATCGCGGCGGCGAGCAGAGCGCCCATAGCCAGCGCCAGGCGGGGGGCGAAGCGGCCCGCCGGACGGCTCACGCGCCGGCCTTGATCCGGTAGCCGACGTTTTTGACCGTGGCCACGACCGCACCCTCGGGGCCGAGCTTCTCGCGCAGGCGCGCAACGTGCTGGTCGATCGTGCGCGTGTCGATCTCCATCGAACGGTCATAGCCCCAGACCTTCTCGAGAAGCTGCTCGCGCGAGAGGGCGCGCCCGCTCACAGACAGCAGAAGCTTGAGGAACTCGAACTCCTTTGTGGTCAGGGTAATCGCCTTGCCTCGGACGGTGACCTCGTAGCGCTCCGGATCAAGCGCGACAACGCCGGCGCGCAGAAGCGCGCCGGGGACGCTGGAAGAGGGCGCCGCACGGCGTAACAGGGCCTTCACGCGCGCCAAAAGCTCGCGCACTCCGAAGGGCTTGGTCACGTAGTCGTCGGCGCCGAGCTCGAGACCAAGGACGCGGTCCATCTCCTCCTTGCGCGCCGTCAGCATGAGGACGGGGACCCGGGTCTCGCGGCGAATGACCTTGAGAAACTCGAAGCCGTCAAGCTTCGGCATCATCGCGTCGAGCACCACCAAATCGGGGCGCTCCTTGCGCAGGGCGGCTAAGCCCGCCTCCCCGTCCGCGGCCGACGCCAGACGATAGCCCTCCTTCTCGAAGTTGTACTTAAGAAGCTTGACCAGATTCTTGTCATCCTCAATAATCAGCAGCTTTTCATGGGCCATGGCGAACATGGTATCATGTCCCCATGGCCTTCAGCTTCATCCCTAAGGAAGAAAAGTTTTTCGAGTTGTTCGAGGCGCAGGCCGTGCATAGCGTGGCGGCCGCCAAGCTCTTCCGCGAGATGGCGCTCAAGTGGAGCCGCGAGACCGCGGCTTTTGACCGCCTGCGCGACATCGAGCACGAGGCGGACATCACCTGCCACGACATCTACGCGAAGCTTAACAGGACCTTCGTCACGCCATTCGACCGCGAGGACATCCGCGACCTCGCCAGCGAACTCGACACCATCACCGACCTCATCGAGTCGGTCGGCCAGCGCATGTACCTCTACCAGATCGACAAGAGCACCGACGACCTCGTCCAGCTCACCGACATCCTGTGGCAGGCGACCGAGAACGTGCGCAAGGCGATCGCCGAGCTCCAGCACCCGGAAAAAACGCGGCACGTCATGGACTACTGCATCGAGATCAATCGCCTCGAGAACGCGGGCGACTACGCTCTCGGCGTGGCGATCGGCAAGCTGTTCCAAGGCAAGCCCGACCCGCTCGAGGTCATGAAGTGGAAAGAGATCTACGAGACGGTCGAGCAAGCCATCGACAAGTGCGAGGACGTCGCGCACACGCTCGAAACGATCCTCGTCAAGCAGGCCTGAGGCCGTGCCGCACGTGACCGCGTCGGTTCTCTTCGTCATCACGCTGGCTTACCTGTTCGACTTCCTGAACGGGATGCACGACTCGGCGAATTCAATCGCCACCGTCGTCTCGACGCGCGTGCTCTCGCCGCGATCGGCCGTGGTCTGGGCCGCGTTCTTCAACTTCGCGGCCTTTGCCATCTTCGGCGTGCACGTGGCGAACACGATCGGCAAGGGCCTCGTGGATCCGAAAGTCGTCGACACCGCGGTCGTGGCCGGAGCGCTGATTGGCGCAAGCCTGTGGTCGTGGATCACGATCGTGTTTGGCATTCCCGTGTCGTCTTCCCACGCGCTGATCGGCGGCATGATCGGCGCCGGCCTCTCGAAGGCCGGGACCTCCTGCCTGCAATACGATAAGCTCAAAATGACCGTGGCCTTCATCTTCCTGTCGCCGATGATTGGGATGCTCTTTGGCTTCAGCCTGATGATCGCGATATTCTGGCTCTTCCGGCGCAAGTCCCCGAGCTCGGTCGACCGCACCTTCCGGATCGGCCAGCTGCTCTCGGCCGGATTGTACAGCCTCTCGCACGGCGGCAACGACGCGCAGAAGACGATGGGCATCATCGCCGTGCTGCTGTACTCCAACGGCCTGCTCGGCGACAAGTTCTACGTGCCGTTCTGGGTCGTGCTCAGCTGCCACGCCGTGATCGCGCTGGGAACTTTGATGGGCGGCTGGAAGATCGTCCACACGATGGGCAGCAAGGTCACCAAACTCAAGCCCGTGGGCGGCTTCTGCGCCGAGACGGGTGCTGGCCTTTCGATTCTGATCTGCTCCTACCTAGGCGTGCCGGTCTCGACGACCCACACCATCACGGGTGCGATTGTCGGCGTCGGCTCGACCCAGCGGCTCTCGGCCGTGCGTTGGGGCGTCGCGGGCCGGATCGTCTGGGCGTGGGTCCTCACGATCCCGTGCGCCGCGCTCACCGCCGCGCTGGTCTACCAGGCCGTCAAGCTGTTCCTCTAGATGAGCCGCCTTAAAGACTTCTCGAATCTTTTGATCCGGAAACTCGCCATCGACGACCTCCGCTTCGTCGAGATCGAGTGCAAGAAACGCGTCCAGCCCCAGGAGGCCGCCGCGCTCAAGAAGTGGCTGGGCGACCGCAAGGGCGTCAAGCACCTAAAAAGCGCATTCTTTTTTGATCAATTTCTCGACACACCGTCCTTCGATCTCCTGAAGAAGAACGCCAGCCTGCGCCTGCGCTACAAGAAGAACGGCACCGCGGTTTACCTGCAGTACAAAGGACCCGGGTTCACGCGCGATGGACTTCTCTACCGCTCCGAGTTCTCCTCCGAGCGCCTCGACAAGCTCGTCCGCGAGGAAAGCCACCACGACATCGTGAAGTTCACGGACTTCAGCGTGGACGCGATCCTAAAGGACCACGCCGGCGACGAGATGAGCGCGACGATGCGTCGCCACCTCGGCGCGCGCACGGTGCGCCGCATCACGAGCGGCCCGATCATCGCGCTGTACCAGAAGGAGAAATACGCGGTGGACCTGGGCTCCGCGTTCCTCGAGCCCTCGCTCGACCGGGTCTCCGCGTTCTACATCGCCAAACGCGGTCTGCACGCCCTCTCGACCTTCTGCGAATTCGAGAACGAGATCAAAGCCGAAGATGGGTTGCTCGAGGAAAAGCTCGAGCACCTCGATGAGATGATCGACTTCAACCGCGCAGTCGAGAAAAATTTCGACCTGCGGCGCGAGCCGCTCGACAAGTACCGCCGCTGCGCCTCGTTCTTCCTGAAGTAGCGCGGCTCTACGCGGCGACCGCTTTCGCGCGGTCGGCGAGCGCGGTGTCTCGATAGTCGGAACGGGCGAGCGCCTCGAAGAAGGTCTGCGAGCGCACGAGCGCGGCTCCGGGGCCGGGCGTGACGCGCCCGTACGCGCCGTCGGGCTTCAGCTGCCACGCCTTCTGGTTGTCGGCCAGGCCCTTGCCCAGGATCGTGTCGCGGATGTAGCGCTTGAGCTGGAGGTCCTTGATCGGGAAGGCCACCTCGTAGCGCGAGTAGAAATTGCGCGGCATCCAATCCGCGCTCGACAGGTACATGCGGCGCGCGCCTCCGGCGCGAAAGTAGTAGATGCGGCTGTGCTCCAGGAAGCGGTCCACGACGCTGACCACGCGGATGTTCTCGGACATGCCCGCGATACCCGGGCGCAGGCAGCAGATGCCGCGCACGAGCAGGTCGACCGTCACGCCCGCGCTCGACGCCTCGTAGAGCGCCTCGATGATTTCTGGGTCCTGCAGAGAGTTCATCTTCGCGATGACGCGGCCCTTGCCGGTGTCCTTGAAGAACTTCGTCTCCTCTCGGATCAGGCGCAACATTTCGTCATGCAGGTTCACGGGCGCGACGAGCAGCTCCTTAAGCCCGCGAGGCGGGGTGCCCTTGGCAAGCGCGTCGAAGTAGGAGAGCCCCTCGCGGCCGATGCCCTCGTCGCTCGTGAGCAGGCCCAGGTCGGTGTACTGGCGCGCGGTGACCGGATGGTAGTTGCCCGTGCCGAGATGCGAGTAGACGCGCTCCACGCCCTCCTCCAGGCGCACGATCGAGGTGACCTTCGAGTGCACCTTGTAGCGCCCGAGATGGGGCACGACCTTCACGCCGGCACGGCGCAGCTCCGCGGCCCAGCGCAGGTTGTTGAGCTCATCGAAGCGCGCCTTGATCTCAACGTAGGCCGTGACCTTCTTGCCCGCGGCCGCCGCGGCCGCAAGCGCGGCCATGATCGGCGAGTCGAGACTCGTGCGATACAGCGTGTGGTAGATCCTCGTCACACCCGGGTCCTTGGCCGCCGCCTCGAGGAACTTCACGACGATATCGAAGGCATCGTACGGATGATGGAGCAGGATGTCCTTGCGCCGCACGATCTCGAACGCCGAGGAGGGCTTGCGCAAGGGCGCGGGCACCTGCGGCTCGATCGGAGGATAGCGCAGGCCGGGCTTGGGCGACTCGAGGCGCGCGAGCGTGCGCAGGTCGAGGGGAAGATCGAAACGGTACAGCGCAGACGAGTCAAGACCCAGGGCCGCCGCCAGGAACAGCGCGCCTTCGGAATACGCGGAGGAGTCCACCTCGAGGCGGACGACCTTCGCGCGCACGCGGCGATTGACCGCCTCGAGAATCTGATTCTCGAGGCTTTCCTCATCGTCCGGACGCCAGCGCAAGTCGGCGTCGCGGATGATCTTGAACGGAAACGTCTCGATGACCTCGCGGTCGGGAAATAGCTCCTCGGCGCGGTCCGCGATCCAGCGCTCCACGAGCGCGTAACGGCGCACGCCGTCCTTCGTCGGAAGCGCGACCATCCGACCCTCGCGGTCCTCGATCGTGACGACGGCGTACTCGCGCGGAAATCGGACGAACACGTGCAGGCGCTCGCTCGCCAGCGCGGGCGGCGGCTCCGGATATCGCCGGACCATGACCTTCAGCTTCGGCAAGCGCTCCTGCACCTCGGCGTCGGGAGAGCGCTCATCCTCGAAGTCGGCGATGATCTCGACGCCCTCGGCGCGGAGCGCCGCTAAGATGTCGCGCAGAATCTCGGCCTGGCGCGACTTCTGGCGCAGCGCGTGCTCGCGGATTTGGGCAAGCACCTGCCGCGCCGTCATGCCGTCGAGAAAGCGCTTGCTCGCGCTGCGCCGCGCGAGCTTGCCGATCTCGGCCACGCGCGTCATGAAGAACTCATCGAGGTTCGAGCTGACGATGGTGGCAAAGCGCAGGCGCTCGAAGGCCGGCACGGTCGCGTCGGCCGCTTCGGACAGAACGCGGTCGTTGAAGGCGAGCCAGGACAGGTCGCGGTTGAAGAAGCGCTCGGCCGCCTTCAGGCCGACGGCCTGAGGCACGGTCACGGCGGGAGCCGCATCGATGCGAAGCGGAACGATTTTGGAGCGGACCATGGAGGGGCGGCCTTCTTGACCATGATAGCTTTTACCCCAGCGCGGGTCCTAGCGATTTTATCGTACAATAGTACGATGACGCCTGAGCAGGTTCTCAAGGAGGTTTTCGGCTACCCGTCCTTCCGTCCGGGCCAAAAAGAGATCATCGCGGCCGTCATGGGCGGGCGCGATTGCATCGGCGTGATGCCCACGGGCGCGGGCAAGTCCCTCACCTACCAGATTCCCGCGCGCCTATTGAAAGGCGTGACCTTGGTCGTAAGCCCGCTGATCTCCCTGATGAAGGACCAGGTGGACGCGGCGGTGTCGGTCGGCCTGCGCGCGACCTTTCTCAATTCGAGCCTGACGCCCGAGGAGCGGCGCGCGCGCATCGAAGGATTGGCCCAAGGCGCCTACGAGCTTGTCTACGCGGCGCCCGAAGGCCTCGAGGCCGGCGCCGGCGCGGCGCTGTCGGGCGCCAAGCTCGCGATGATCGCGGTGGATGAAGCGCACTGCATCTCGCAGTGGGGGCACGATTTTAGACCCGCATATAGAAATCTCAAAGGCTTGAAAGAAAGGTATGGAGTACCCATTTTGGCCCTAACGGCCACGGCAACGATGCCTGTCGTCAACGACATTATCGAACAGCTCGCAATGAGCGAACCTCTGCGCGTGCGCGGCTCGTTCTTCCGCCCGAATCTTCATCTGTCCGCGTATCTCAAAACCGGCGAAAAGGCCGCCCCTCGCCCGGGCACGGTCAACGACACCAAGAACTCGATCCTGCGCCTCGTGCAGGGCCGCAAGGGCCAGAGCGGGATCGTGTACTGCCTCTCGCGCCGCTCGGTCGAGTCCATGGCCGAGTTCCTGTCCGGCCGCGGCGTCAAAGCGCTCGCGTATCACGCGGGCATGGACAACGCCCAGCGCGAGTACGCGCAGAACGCCTTCAAGCGCGACGACGCCGATGTGATCGTGGCCACCGTCGCCTTCGGCATGGGCATCGACAAGCCCGATGTACGCTTCGTGATCCACCGCGACATGCCGCGCTCGGTCGAGTCCTATATTCAAGAGGTCGGCCGTGCCGGCCGCGACGGCGCGCCGAGCGACTGCGTCCTGTTCTACTCCTGGGCCGACGTCATGAGCTACGAGCGGCTGGTCTCCGACCTCGAGGCCTCCCAGGCCGAGTGGCACCGCTCCCGCGCCCGCGAGATGTTCCGCACGATCGACCGCCGAACCTGCCGCCATCAGACGATGGCTCGGCACCTCGGCGAGGAGATGCCCGCGTGCGGCGGGTCCTGCGATGCCTGCGCAGGCCTCGACCCGGTGGGCGCCTCGCCCACGATTCCCTCGGCGAAGAAGATGTCCTTCGGCGCGCGCGCTCCCTCCGAGAGCTCGACCACCTCGGCCGGGAACACGCTCTTCTCCAAGCTCAAGGCCCTGCGCAAGAAGCTCGCCGACGCACGGCATGTGCCCGCCTACATGGTGTTCAACGACGCGACCTTGATGGAGATGTCCGCCCGCCTGCCTAAGAACGAGGCGGAGATGCGAACGGTGTCCGGCGTCGGCCCCAAGAAGTGGGTCGAGTACGGCGAGATATTCCTTGCCGCCCTGCGCGAAGGCTAACTGGTAGAATCAGCCTGTGCGGTTAAAAGACCTGGGGAAAAAAATCGAGGTCGGCGGCAAATCCCTGCTGCGCGGGTCGTTGCTCAAGCTCTTGCCCAAACCACAGCCTCATCAGGGTCCGCCTGATCCGTCCCGAGTGCGCCGGATTCTCGCCGTGCGCCACGACGCGCGGCTTGGAAACCTGCTTCTGCTCACACCAGCGCTGCGCCTGTTGAAGGCCGCCTTTCCAGAGTGTCGTCTCGATGTCTTGATCGCCGACCGCTACGGCGACGCGCTCAAGTTCAATCCGTGCGTGGAGGACATACTCACCGCGAAGTCCCTGGCCGGCCTGCGCCTACGCGGCTACGATCTCGCCATCGACTTCTCGCCGCAGCACGCGTTTTCTCTGTCGAGCGCCCTGTGGACGGCGATGTCGGGCGCCCAGCGCCGCATCGGCTTCGACCGCGGCGACGCGGAAAAATTCCTCGATGATCTCGTTCCGGTGCCTTCGAGCCGCGCGCACGAGACCGCCAACCTCGCGTCTCTGGTGCGCCACGCCGCGCCCGCCGCGGCTCTGCCGCCCGACTCATCCTTGCGCACCGAGTTTCATTTCGGCCCGGGCGAGGAGGAAGCGGGGGGCAAGCAATGGGCGTCATGGGGCCTTAATCGCGACAGCGTCGCGCTCTTTCTCGGCGCACGCGCCGAGAAGCGCCTTGACCCATCCTGGTTCTTCGATCTCGGAGAGCGCCTCGTCCGCTCTGGACGCAAGACCGTGCTGATGGGCGGTCCGGCTGAGAGCAAACTCCTGAAAGGCAGAACGATTCCGGATGGAATAGTCGTTGCGCCCGAATTATCCTTACGCGCCTTTGCCGCCGCTATCGCACATGCCCGCGCCGTGCTCACCGCCGACACAGGACCGATGCACCTGGCGGTCGCGCTCGGCGTTCCCACGCTCCAGTTGTTCAGCCACACCGAGCCGTGGCGTTTTGGGTACGGGCACTTGCCCGGGCATCGCCTGCTCGAGACCCCCGGACGGCATCCGACCCCGGACGAAGCTTGGTCCGAGCTGTCCGCGCTGCTCGCCAGCCGCTAAACAGGACTGAGTCGTTTGATGTGGGCGGCGAGCGCTGCGTGCGCCTCGTCGACCGTCGTCTCCCGGCAGGACTCCCACTCCGGACACAGCGTGCCTCCGTGGCGAGCGCCGCGCGGGCGCCAAACCGCCTGGGTATAGCCCGCGTAGAAGCCGAACGTCGGCACGCCGAGCGCCGCCGCGAGATGGGTCGTCCCAGTGATATTGCAGACGAACAGATCCATGCGTTTGAGCATGGCGCCGCTGACCCCAAGCCGCGCGGGCGGCAGGATCGGCGCCGGGCGCTTGAGCATCCTCACGATCGCGGCGACCTTCTCATGCTCCCCAGGCCCGCCCATGAAGAAGAGCTGAACCCGCTCGTCGTCAAGCAGGCGGTTGGCCAGCTCTGCAAACTTCCCCTCGGGCCAGCGGAACGAGAAGCGGTCGAAGTTTCCTGGATGGATCACGACGCGAAACGCTCCGCCTCCGACAGGAGGCAGCGTGGCCAGAAGACGGTCGGCCTCATCGAGGTCCGCGGTCGGCAGGCGCAGCTCCGGATCCTGATCGTAAGGCGCGTCGAGCGCCGCGGCCAATCGGCCGTAGCGGTCCCACATGTGCTCGCGTTCCTCCGGAGCTGCGACGAGTTCGGTCCAGACGACCGGCCCCCGCCCCTTGTTAAAGGCGAGGCGGCGGGGGGCGCGCACCACGCGCGCGATCGCGGTGGACGTCTTCGAGTAAGACGAGTTGAGGTCGACGAGCAGGTCGCACGGCTCGCGGAGAAGCTCCCATGCGAGCTTAAGATGCGCGCCGATCCGAACAGGCTTCTCGAGCACAGCCCACTCATCGATGAACGGAATCAGCGGCAGAACCTGGATCGAACGCCAGCCGACGATCAGGCGGATGCGCGCTTTCGGATAGCGCCGCCGAATCGCGCGCAAAAAGGAGGTCGCGACGATGACGTCGCCGACGCGTCCGATGTAAAGGGCGGTGATCCGCTCCACGGTCAGATTATATCACTCGTAGCGGAGCGCTTCGATCGGCGACAGCAAGGAAGCCTTGCGCGCCGGCCAGAAGCCGAACACGATGCCGGTACCGGCCGAGAAAAAAAAGGCGAGCAGGACCGACTGCAGGGTCACGATCGCCGCCCACCCCGCGAAGTAGGACATCCCAAAGGCGATCGCCATGCCAAGCGCAATGCCGAGAAGGCCGCCGCACGTGGACATCGCGACCGCCTCGACAAGAAACTGGAGAAGCACCGCGCGCCGCGTGGCGCCGATCGCCTTGCGCAGGCCGATCTCTCGCGTGCGCTCACTCACGGACACGAGCATGATGTTCATGATCCCGATGCCACCGACGACAAGAGAGATCGCCGCGACGATGCCGAGCAGCAGAGAGAAGATCTTCGACGTCCCGGTCAGCGCGGCCTGAATCTCGGCCATATTGCGCAAGGTAAAATCGTCTTCCTTGTAGTCGGGCAGACGATGACTCTTGCGCATCAGCGCGCGTACGGCCTCGATCACGCCGTCGGTCTGCTCCGGGCCCATCGTTTCGATCGAGATCGTGCCCAGGTACTGCCGGCCAAGAAGCTTCTTCATCGCGGTCTTTAGGGG
Source organism: Elusimicrobiota bacterium (assembly GCA_023249675.1). GTDB lineage: Bacteria > Elusimicrobiota > Elusimicrobia > UBA1565 > UBA9628 > GWA2-66-18. The sequence continues at coordinate 15,307 of JAHFCE010000006.1, forward strand.
GACCAGTATCTTGTCGTCCTGATCCTGAAAGCCGCCCGAGCCCTTGCGCGGCAGAACTCCGATCACCTTGAACTTGATATGCTCCACGTTGATCGAGCGCCCGAGAGGATCGCCGTCGCCGAAAAGAGCCGTCGCCACGGTCGGGCCGAGCAGAACCACGCGCGCCATCTTCTCGTTTTCCGCGGCCGTAAAAAAACGCCCATAATACGCCTGGGCGTTGCGCATGTCGGCATATTCTGGTTCGGCCCCGGTCAGGCTGGTGTTCGTGTTCTTGTCGCCATACACGGCCTGCACGCTGCCCGAAACCTCGCCCGCGGCGCGGACGATGCCGGGATGCGCGCGACGGATCGCGACGACATCGTCCATCGCCAGGCGGCTGAAGGAACCCATTGCCGCACGCGCTCCGCCGCCGCCGGTACGAGGGGACATCGGCCACAGCATCACGAGGTTCGAGCCCAGGCTGGACAGCTGGGTTTCGACCGACTTCTGCGCGCCCTTGCCGATCGCCAGCATCGCGATGACTGCGGTCACGCCGATCAGGATGCCCAGCATCGAAAGCGCGCTGCGCAGCTTATTCGCGCAAATCGCCCGCAAAGCCGAGCGCACATGCTCGAAGAACTCCTCGAACGACAGTTCCCGGACGGGGGGAATGGAAGCCGGGGCTGCCGCGCCGGCGCTCAGACCGCCGTGCCGATTTTTCCCGGCGCCGCCGCGGGGCGAGACATTGCGCTCATCGGACACGATGACGCCGTCTTTGATCTTGATGACGCGCTGGGCGTAGGCCGCAATGTCGGACTCGTGCGTGACCATTAAAATCGTGATGCCCGCATTGTTGAGGTCGCTGAGCTTGAGCAGGATCTCCTCGGCCTGGGCCGAGGCGAGGTTGCCGGTCGGCTCATCGGCGAAGATGATCTTGGGCTTATTGACCAGCGCGCGCGCGATCGCCACGCGCTGCTGTTGACCGCCCGAAAGCTGGTTCGGCGCATGATCCATGCGGTCCGCGAGCCCGACCTCCGCCAGAACCTCCGCCGACCGCGCCTCGCGACCCGGATCGCCCGTATAGAGCATCGGAAGAGCCACGTTGTCCCGCGCGCTCGTGCGCGCGAGCAGATTGAACATCTGGAAGACGAAGCCGATCGTGCGCGAGCGCAGGGCCGCGCCCTCGTCGTCCGACAGCGTGGAGACGTCCAGACCCATCAACTTGTACGAGCCCAAAGTCGGACGATCGAGCAGACCAAGAATCTGCGTCAACGTGGACTTGCCCGAGCCTGAGGGGCCCATGATCGCGACAAAATCGCCCTCCTCGACCGTCAGATCGATGCCCTTGAGCACATCGAGCCGGCAGCCGCCCACGAAGTAGGTTTTCGTGACGCCGCGCAGCTCGATCAAGGAAGGCATCTCTATTTTCCGGCGGTCTTCTTAGGCTTGGGGGCCGCACCCTGCTGGGCGCCGCCCCGGCCCATACCGCGGCCCATGAACGACAGCGGGCTTGACTCGGGCGCCTTCTGAGCCTGGTATTGACCGGCGGTGACAACCACCTTGTCTCCGGGGGTAAGACCGTTGAGGATTTCAACTTGCTCATCGGTCTCAATGCCCGTCGTCACCTCGCGCGTTTCGAACTGACCGTCCGCGCCGAGCGGCAACGTGACGGTCCGCTTGCCCCCGGGCCCATCCTTGACGGCCGCGGCGGGAACGAGCAGAGCGTCCTCCTTGCGCTTGACGAGGAAGCTCACGTTCGCCGTCATCTGCGAGCGAAAGAACGGGGGGACCCTGTCCGGGCGGATCTTGACGCCGTAGGTGATCACATTCGAGACGTTCTTGCCCTCGAATAGGATGTCAAAGACCTTCCCATCCACGGTCTGGTCAGGATAAGAATCAAGGCGGATGCGGGCCTTCTGGCCGAGCTTGATCTTGCCGATGTCGGACTCATCGACCTGCGCGTTGACGACCAAGGTGTCGGCCACCGCAAAGAGCACCGTGCCCGCGTCCACGGCCTGGCCGACGACGACGTTGCGCAGGATGACCTCACCCGGAAGAGACGCGAACACGGCGGTCGGCTTGTAGGCGTCCTCCCATTTCTTGACCTGCTCGGGGCCCTGCGCGCGCGCGGCGTCGAGAATCGCGGTGCGGTCGGTCGAACTCATCCAGGCCGTGATCTGTCCGGTCTTGACCTTGTCGCCCTCGTCGACCAGAAGCTGCTCGATGCGGCCCCCGACGGGAGGCTTGATCTCGACGCGATTCTGCGGCGCGACCGAACCCGTGGCGTCGATCGACTGCTCGATTGGGCCGACCGCGGCCGCGACGCTCCTCCCGTGGCCGCCGCGATCCCTCCTCGAACCGGTGAATTCATATTTCCAAACGGCGCCGCTGACGAGAACAGCGGCGGCGATGGCGATCATGGCGCGCTTCATTTCATTCTCCAAGCGCCCGGCCCAGGGCGCGGTGCCACGCGGTCTCCGCGTCCATGGCGGCGCGTCTCGCCGAAAGGGCCTGCCTTTCGGTGGACACACGGTCGGACACGATGACCTCCCAATTGTCGAAGCTCAGCAAGCCGGAGCCGTAGCGGACGTCGGCCTCGTCGTTGCGCTGCCGCGCGGCCTCGAGCAGGGCGTCCTGCACGGTCACCTGATCGGCGGCATCCGCATAGTTGGACCAGGCCGTCTCGAGATCGGAGAGCGCCGCCTGGCGCGCGGCCGCAAGGTCCGACTGCGTCTTCTCGTAGCCGAGGCGCGAGGCCTTGGTGTTGAGGTAAGCCGCCGTAGGTCCGCCGCCAAACAACGCGTAGCGAAGCTCGGCGCCCGCGCTCCAGGCGGAGCGCGCGGCGGGAAACTCGCTCGCTCCGCTGCGCGTACGGCTGTAGCTCGCCGACACAGTCGGCCAGAACACCGAGTTCGCGGAGTCAAGCGAAGCTTGCGACGAGCGCAAGGCCGCCTCGGCGATCGCGACGTCGGTGCGCAAGGGGAGGAGGGCGCGAAAATCGTCGGGACGCGGGGGCGGCGGCGCCGAGGCGAAGGCGCCGGTCGCGACGAAGGCCTCGAAGCCCTCCCGGCCGAGCTGACGGGACATATCGCGCTGCGCTGTGCGCACATCGCGCTCGCCGGAGATGACGGCATACTCCGCCTGCATCGCTTGCGCCCTCGCTCGGAGCCTATTGCCCTTCGACTCGCGCCCCGCCTCATAGCGGAGACTCACAAGCTCCGCGTCATGAAGGCGGATCTCGAGGATACGACGAGAGGTCTCGAGGGAAGCTTGGGAAAACAGCAAAGCGGAGAAAGTCTGGCGCAAAGACGAGCGCAGGTCGGCCGACGCGGAGCGCAGAGACGCCTCGGCGGCGTTTAGCGCGGCTGAGGCGGAGCGGACTGAAGCGGCTTCTCCGACGCTGAAAAGAGTCATCGACGCCGAGGCGCTCGCGGAATAGGAAGGCGAACGCGAAGCGTTCGCCTCCGAGAGAGAGTTCGACAGCGAGAGCGACGGCAAAAATCCGTTGAACGATGAATAATAGAGGGCGCGGCTCGCGTCCACGGACAACCTCGAGGACGAGAGCGCCGGATTGGCGCGGGCGGCCGCGGCGACGCTCTCTTCCCAAGTCAGCGCCCCGCCATCGGCCGCGCGGACGCCGCCCGCGAACAGCAGCAGAGCGAGAGCGGCCGAACTAGCGCGCCGGGCAACCTCGCCATCGGTGGTCTTTGTCATGGCCTCAATGTCCGGCGACCCGTTCGTCCTCGTCTCGTTCAGCTTGGCGCACGGCGCGGATCACCGCCGCATGGGTCGTCGCAGACTTGCCACTCTCCAGTCGGACGAACAGGCTGTACGCGGCCGGCACGACGAACAAGGTCAGGACGGTCGAAACCGTCACGCCGCCGATCAAAGACAGCGCCATCGGCACCGTCGCCTCGGAACCGGCGCCGCGCGCGAGCGCGGTCGGAATCGCCGCCGCCACCGTCGCGATCGACGTCATCAGGATCGGCCGCAGGCGGATGGGACACGCGTCGAGAAGAGCCGCATGAGGGTCGAGACCCTCGTCGCGCCTCTGGTTGGTAAAGTCCACGAGCATGATCGAGTTCTTCTTCACGAGGCCCATCAGCAGGAGCAGCCCGATCATCGAGTTGATGTTGAGGCTGCGGTCGAACGCCCACAAAGTCAGGAAGGCCCCTGAGAGACTGAACGGCAAGGCGAGCAGGACCGTGACCGGATGGACGAAGCTGTTGAACTGCGCTCCCAGCACCATGTACGCGACGAGGATGCCCAAAACCAAGGCGAACAGCAGGCTTTGAAACGACTCTTTGAATGTTTTCGATGAGCCCGAGAACACGACGTGGTAGCCGTCAGGCAAAGTCTTCTTGCCCAGGGCCTCGATGTCGGCCAGGATCTGCGCCTGTGACTTGCCGGGGGCGACGTTGGCGAAGACGCCGATCGCGCGCTCGCGATCCTTTCGCGTGATCGCAAGCAAAGACGGCCGCGTTTCGAGCCGAACGACCTCGGACAGCCGGATCATCTCGCCTCTGTTGTTGCGAACGTAGAACTTATTGATGTCCTCGGGTGCCAGACGGTACTTCGCCTCCGTTCGGACGCGAACGTCGTAACGCCGGCCGTTGTCGGTGAACAAGCCCGCGCGCACGCCCCCGATCATCGCGTTGATCGTGGTCCCGATGGACTGAATCGAAACGCCGCGCGCGTACGCCTTCGCGCGGTCTGGATACACCCGGACCTCAGGCATGCCGCTCTTGTAATCGGTGTCCACATCGAGCAGTTCGCCGGTCTTCACGAGAGCCTCCTTGAAGCCGACCGCGGTCTTGATCAACGTCTCCCAGTCGGGGCCGCGGATCGTGAACTCGATCGGAAAGCCGCGCGAGGCCGAGAAGCCGCCTTGTGAAAGATCCATGATCAGCGCGCGCAGGGAGGGGATGGCGTTCAGAGATTTGCGGGCGTCCTTCATCACGTCGCCCTGGGTGATCGTCCTACCGGCGGCGTTCTTCGGGCGATTGGCCAGGTCCTTGAGCGTAACGAACAGCATGCCTGCGTTGACCTCGCCGCCCTGAAAGCCGCCGACCGCGGAGTAGTAGCCCTCGACGGCGGGATTGCCCGTCATCCACGCTTCGGCTTCCTTGAACTTGCCGTCGGTGTACTCGAATGAAGAGCCGACGGGCGTCTCCATGCGGATCAGAAACATCCCCTGGTCTTGCGCCGGAACGAACTCCTTGCGTATCTTCTTGACGCTGATCAGCGAAGCCGCGAAGAACAGCGCGCCGAAGCCAACGACGGTCCAACGGTGCGCGAGCGTCCATTCCAGGCGCCGCCGATAGGCCGCCGCGCTCCACGCGAAGGCCGCGTCGACGGCGCGGATCACCGCGTTGCCGCGGCCGCCGACCTCGAGGAACTGCGAACAGCGCATCGGCGCGAGCGTGAGCGCCTCAAGCAGGGAGAACGACACCGCGGCCGAGATCGTCACGCCGAACTGAAAGAAGAACTTGCCGATGATGCCCTTCATGAACACGACGGGCATGAAGATCGCGAGCACGGCGACCGTCGCGGCCGCCGCGGCGAAGGCGATCTCCCGGGCGCCGAACACGGCGGCCGTGAGCTTGTCCTGGCCTTTCTCGCGGTGGCGCACGATGTTCTCAAGCACCATGATCGCGTCATCGACGACGATGCCGATCGACAAGGTCAACCCGAGCAAGGTGAAGCCGTTCAGCGTGAACCCGAGGAAGTAGGTCACGATGAAGGTGCCGAGCACCGCGGTGGGAATCGCCAATAGGACGTTGACGGTGGAAGACCAGGAGCCGAGGAACAACCAGCACACCAGCGACGTCAGCACCGCGGCGAGAACGAGATGGCGCGTCAGCTCGCGGACGGAGTCCTTGATGAACTTGGTCGAGTCAAAGCGGATGCCGAGCTTCATGCCCTTGGGCAAGGTCGGGATGGTCTCCGCCATCTTCGCCTTGATACGCGCGGCGATCTCAACGGCGTTGGCGCCGCGCTGCTTGCGAATACCCAGGCCGACCGCGCGCTTGCCCGCGACGCGGGAAATGCGGCGGACGTCGGCGAGGCCGTCCTCGATGCGGGCAACGCGATTGAGCGCGATCGGGATGTGGATCGGACTGCCGCCGCGCTGGGTGATCAGCAGATGTCCAAACTGAGCTGGATCGGAGATCTCGCCGAGAGTGCGGACATTGAACTCCTTGGCGTCGGTCTCGATCTGCCCCGCCGGCACCTCGGCGTGCTCGCGACGGATCGCATCGAGAATGTCCGACACTGTGATCTGCTGGGCGCGCATCTCGTCCGCGTCGAGCCACACCCGCAGATTCCGGGACACGAGCCCGCCGAGCAGGACCTCGCCGACGCCGGGCACGGTCTGGAAGCGGTTCTTGAGGTGGTCCTGCGCGTAGACCATGAGGTCCTTGAGCGGCACGTCGCCAGACAACGCGAGCCACATGATCGGGTTGTCCTCGGGATTGACCTTGGTCACGATCGCCGGGTCCATGTCCTTGGGCAGGCGCTGCTGGGCCTGCGCGATCTTCGTCTGAACCTCCTGCAGGGCGACGTCGATGCCACGATCGAGCTCGAACTCGATGGTGATCGCGGCATGGCCGAGCTTGGAGGACGAAGTGATCTCCTTGACGCCCTGAACCGACGTGACGGCATCCTCGATGACGTCGACGACCTCGGCCTCCATGATCTCGGGAGCCGCGCCCTCCCAGGTGACCGCCACATTGACGATCGGGAAATCCACGTCGGGCATCTGCGAAACGCCCATGCGGCCGTAGCCGATCCAGCCGAAAATCATCAGCGCGAACATCAGCATCCAAGCAAAGACGGGGTTCTTAATCGAACGATCGGAAATCGTCATAAGGAACCCCCGGGAAGGCCCGCCGCGACTTCAAGCCGCACGCGGGACCAATACGCGTCGATGCGCGCCGCGTTCTGCTGGAGTCGTGTCTGCTGCAGAGTATTGAGGCTGCCGAGCACGTCAAGGTTCGTGACCTGCCCGAGGCGGTAGTCCTCGCCCTGGGCCTTCGCGTTTTCCTCGGCAAGGCGCGCCGCGTTATCAAGCGCAGCGGTCACAGACACAGACGCGAGGAGTTCTTGATGCGCGGCTTTCACCTCGAACTCGGCGATGCGCAATATCTCGGAAAAAGCTGCGCGCCTCGCACGCAGCCGCGCCTCCTGCTGGCGCGTCTGGGCACCGATCTCGCCGCCCCCATAGAGTGGGAGAGAGCCGGTCAGCGCCGCATCCCATCTCACGTCGGAGGTGAAGCTGGGCGGACGCTGAAAATAGTAGTTCGCATCGAGTGCAATCGTCGGCCAGCGCTGGCGCGAGGCGACCTTGATTGCGAACTCGGCCGACGAGACCTCCGCGCGGCGCGACTCGACATCCGGGCGCGCGCGCGCGCGGGCCAGCACCGCGGCGAGCTCCGGCGCCGCGGCCGGCGCGGGTGTAGGCGCCGGCGTGAGGCGTTCCTCGAGCCCGGTCAGAAAGCCGAGCTTGAACTGCGCGACCTGCTCGGCGGCGCGGGAACTTTCGAGCTGAGCCGCCTGCTGGGCGACTTGCGACTCGGCGGCAAGATACTCGCTCGCGCGCGCGCGCCCGACCCTGCGGAACTCCTGGAGGTCCTTGACCCGATCTTGGGTGATCTCCAGAAGGGCTCCGCGGATACGGATATCGTCCTGCGCGGCGAGCAAGTCGAGATAAGCGCGAGCCACGTCACGGTATAGAAGCTGCTGGGCGCGGGTCAGCGAGAGCTCGGCGGCGCGGCCGAAATCCTTCGACGCTCTATATGCGAGAAATTCGCGCAGGCCGGAGAAGAGGGGTTGGTGAAGATTCACCCAGCCCTGCTCGCGCTGGCGCTGCAAAAACAGGCCGGACGAACCGCGCGGAACATCTTGGAACGTCTCGGACCCCATCAGGTTGATATGCGGCGTCGCGCGGGAGAAGATCTCATCGGCCTTCGCCAAAGTCTCCTCGTAGGTCGCACCGGAGATCGCGATCTCTTCGCTGCGCACCAGAGCAAGCTTGTACGCCTCGGCCAGATCGAGGAAACGTCCCGAAACGGCCGAGCTCGAAATCATCTGCGCCGCCGCCGACAGGGGGAGACAAAAGGCAGCCATCAACAACAGGAAGGACTTTCTCATACCGCGACTCCGCTTCCACCGAGAAAGAACGAGACGACGGCCTCGGCCTCGCGTTCGAGCGGCTTATCGTGCTTCTCGATGATCTTGCGCATTGTCGCCGTGCGGCACAGGCCGAAAAAAGCTCCGGCCGCAAAGCTAAGATCCGCCGCCGACTTGCCGCCGTCCTTTGATGCGAGCACGAGGATCGCGCGCAGGAGGGCATGATTTGTCCGGAGCTTCTCCATCAGCCTCTCGCAGGAGCGGTCGCCGCAGCCGGGGAAGCGCCCCGTGCTGAACTGGGCCATGAAGTCGCGGCTGTGGTCGAAATGGTTGAGCACGACTTTCGCGGCCGCGACAAGCAGTTCCTTGCCTGTCAGGCCGGTCTTGGGAAGCGTCTCGAGCTCGAGGCCCAGGCCGTCCACGAGGTCCGCGAACACGGCGGAGAACATCTCTTCCTTATCTTTGAAGTGGAGAAACAAAGTGCCCTTGGCCACGCCGGCCTCGCGCGCGATGTCATCGAGCACAATGTCCTGGAAGCCTCGCTTGACGAGCATGCGGCGGGCGGCGGCGAGGATCCGGCGCTTCTTCAAATCGGGATCGCGGACGACCTGTTTGACGGTGGCCATTTCAATGCCCCTATTATGACTGACTGGTTAGTCATAATTCCAGTCAACGAACGGCGCCCAGCGGGGACGGTCTTTACGGGGTCTTCTCCGTGAGCTTCGCCTCGATCGCGCGGAACTTCACGAGCAGCTCGGGCAACCTCGCGAGGGCGGCGTTCATCTTGTGCATCTCGCGCGCATTGCGGGCGGGGATGCCGAAGTAATGCTGTTTGGGCTCGGTGTCCTGCAGCACCGCCGACATCCCCATGACGATCGAGCCCGCGGCGATCTTGAGATGATCCTTCACAACGACCATGCCCGAGATCATCGCGCCGTCCTCGACCACAACCGAGCCGCCGAGCGCGCTGTTGCCAACAATATAGACGAAACGCCCGACTTGACAGTTGTGGCCGATGTGCACCTGGTCGTCAAGCTTTGTGAAGCGGCCGATCGTCGTGCTCTCGACCGTGGCCCGGTCCACCGTGCAGGAAGCGCCCAGTTCGACGTCATCGGCGATGACGACGTTGCCGATATGGGGGACCTTGTGCCGCATGCCAGGGCGGTCGTAAAAGCCGAAGCCATCCGCGCCGATGACCGTCGCGGAGTGGATGAGGCAGCGCTTGCCGATCACGCAGGCGTGCCCGATCACGACATTCGAGCGGATAACGGTGCCTTCGCCGATCACAGCGGCCGGCTCGATCACGGCCCCAGGGTAGATCACGCAGGCGGGCCCGATGACGGCACGGGCCATGACGACGGCTCCATCGAGCACGCTCGCGGTCGGATCGATCTGGGCCGAAGAGTCCACAAGCGCCCGGGGGCCGACGCCGGGAGCGAATGCGGGCGCCCGGTCGAAGTGCGAGAGCGCTTTGAAAAATGCGAGGCGCGCGTCGCCGGAAACAATGACCGCGCGGGGAAACTGCTCCGCGAGCTCGGCGGTCGTGAGAATCACGCCGTTTCCCGCGGCCAGCGGATGGCGCTTGAGCACCGCCCGAGACTCGACGAAATACAGGCAATGCTCCTCGAGGGGCTGTTCGGCGCTCAACCTTTCGATGTCGCGGATCCCCGCAACGGCATAGTCTCCAGCGCCCTTGATCTCCGCTCCAAGCAAGCGTCCCAGCTCTTCTAATGTGATGATCATCGATTCTACCTTCCAAATTGCTTGAGCAAGCTCAGATCGTTGGCCAAGCCCCTCGCCGACAGTAAAAGCGTCAAAAAAAGAGGGCCGGCAATGACCGGGATCTTCAGGAGCTGCACTCCGTCTATTATAACCCCGATACACCGTCAGATCCCATCATCAACGCGGCCTTGACTAATATCCAGAAACCTGTTATCACCCACCCAACGGAACTCGATGATCCCCGAAGCCCCGGCCTGACCCGGCAGATGTTGACATTCACCCTCAGCAGCGCCATGATTCTCTCCTGCCTCGCCGCCCTTTCCAATCACGCCTCGGCCGAGGGCGGTCCTCCGCGCGCGCTCAGCTGCAGCCTGAAGCAGGCGATCCAAATAGCGCTCGGCCCCGATGGGAACCGCCAACTGCAGCTGGCTCAACAGTCTCTGCGTTTGGCCCAGTCCCATTCCAACGAGTCGCGATCCGCCCTTTTTCCCGATATTTCCGCCGCCGTGAGCGGACAGCGGCAGCTCCAGAGCCTGGAGACGATGGGCGTCAGCATCCCCGGCTTGACGATTCCGCGCACGGCAGGGCCCTACAACACCGTGGATGCTCGAATGACCGCGACCAGCACGTTGGATCTGAGCTCCATCCAGCGCTGGCGCGCCATGCGCAAGGGAATTAAAATCGCTCAAGGAGAGCTATCCCGCATGCAGGACCAGGTGGCTGCCGCGGTGGCCAAAGCGTATTGGACTTTGCTGCGCGCTCAGGCGCTGGTGCAGTCCGCGCAGGAGAGCGTTAAGCTGGGAGAAGCTCTTTTGGAGTTCGCCGATCATCGCGCGGCCGTCGGCAAAGGCATGATGCTGGACGTCACGCGGGCGCGCTTGCGACTCGTCAACGAACGCGGGCGCCTGCTCGCCAACGAAATCCAGCAGTCCCGCGCACGCTTCAAGCTGCTTCAGGCCATGGGCCTCAGCCTGGATGCTCCCGTGGAATTGACCGACCCCCTGACTTTCACGCCCGCTCAAGAGATGCCGCTGCAGGAGGCCCTGGCAACGACCTTCGAATCGCGAGGCGACCTTCAGGCGCAGCAGGACCGCGTGCAAAGCCGTCGCCTGCTCAGCGCGTCCATCAATTCGGAGCGACTGCCGTCTCTTTTGGCCTTTGCCCACTACGGACCTCAAGGCTTGGGATTCAACCGGACGGTCAACACATATGCGGAAGGAGTCGCCCTGCGTCTGTCTCTTTTCGACGGCGCGCGCGTGGCGTCCCGCTTGGCCGCAAGCCGCGCGCAGCTGAAGGAGGAGGAGACGCTGTCCTCGGATTTGCGCGCGCAGGCCGAGCTTGAAATTCGCGAGTCGCTGGAATCGATGCGGCTGGCGAAAAAACAAGTGGACATCGCCCAAGAAGGGCTGTCGCTGGCCCAGGAAGAACTGGCTCAAGCGCAGCGCCGCTACGTGGCCGGAATTACGAATAATCTAGAGGTGATCGAGGCCCAGACGCATCTGGCCCACGCGCAGGAAAAGCAGACAGAGGCCCTGTTCGCGCACCAGCAGGCGCGCATTGATCTGGGGCTGGCGATGGGCACCATCCGCACCCTACTCCAATGACACTCTCCATTCGATGGCTCAAAATATCCGCGCTGCTGGCGGGACTGGGACTGGTTACCCTGGTTTGCGTGTGTGTCAGACGTCGAGCCGCCGCCGGTGCCAAGCCCAGCGCCGAGGCGGCCGCCATCGGGTGCATCGGCCGCATTGAACCTGACCAGGGCGTGATCCGGGTCTCCGCCCCTTATTTCACCGGACGCCCCTCATTGGTGGGCGAGCTCAAAGTCAAAGAGGGCGATTGGATGCAGGCCGGTCAAATCGTGGCAGTCCTGCAAAGCGCGCCGCAGCTCAACGCCGCTTTGCAGCAAAGCGAGGCCCACGTGGCCTTGGCGCGCAGCCGCGCGGATAACGCGCAGGATGAATACGTCCGATACACGAAACTCTACGAAACCAAGGATGTGTCTTCCTCCGAATTGGACGAAAGGCGCCTCGCCGCGCAGACCACGCAGGCGGCGTTGCGGGCAGCCGTGGCCGACGCCGCCTATGCGCGCGCGGAGTCGCAATCCAGCGTGATCCGCGCGCCCACCGGCGGCCGCGTCTTGAAAATCCATGCTCGACCGGGGGAAACGGTGGGAACGGAAGGGCTGCTTGAGCTGGGCGATACGACCCGTATGGTCGTGATGGCGGAGGTGTATGAAACCGACATTGGACGAGTCAAAGTCGGACAACAGGCGACCATTTCTGGAGATATCCTGCCCCAGCCGCTGCAAGGCGTGGTGGAGCGCGTCGGCTCGCAGGTAATCAGGAATGCCGTCTTGCCCACCGATCCGGTCGCTTTTTCCGACGCCCGCGTGATTCAAGTCAAAATCGGCATGGCGGACTCTCGACCATTGGCGAATCTCGTCTACGGGAAAGCGTCCGTTGTGATCCAGCCGTGAGGCAGGAGGTCGCCTGTCTCGCCTGGCTCCAACTCGCCAAAGACAAGCTCCGTCTGGCGGCGGCTGTGGCCGGCATCACGTTCGCCGTCGTCTTGATGCTGGTCCAGCTGGGCTTTAAAGAGACGCTCATTGAAAGTGCCGCTCTGCTGTATTCCCACGTCAATGCAGACCTCGCTTTGATCAATCCCGACTACCAATATATCCTCGCGACCAAAAACATCAGCAAGCGGCGCTTATACCAAGCGCTGAGCTTCAAAGGTGTGCAGTCCGTCGGTTTCATCAACCTAGGCGTAGTCCCCTGGAAAAATCCACAAACGCTCAAGGAACGCATCATCTTCCTGGTTGGATTGGAGCCGCGAATCGGCGTCTTCGATCTGCCGGCGATCGACGCGAAAATCCCGGAGCTCCGCAATCCAGACACCGTCTTGTACGACGTGGACAGCCTGCCCGATTTTGGCCCGATCAGCAAGGAGTTCTCGGAGCATCAGCGCGTCATGACGGAAGTCTCCGGACGCAAAATTCAAGTCGTCGGACTGTTCAAAATGGGAACCTCCTTCGGGGTCGACGGCACTGTCATCACGAGCGACCTCAACTTCTGTCGACTGCTCTCCACCCAGAATCCCAAGCTGGCCAGCATCGGCCTGATCAAGCTCAAAGCCGGCGTCGATCCGGAAAAAATGCGGGACCTCATGGCCGCAGCGCTCCCGCGGGATGTGCGCGTCTTGACCCGCCGACAGCTGATCGAGCTGGAAAGAGGCTACTGGACGACCAACACTCCGATCGGCTTTATCTTCAACTTGGGCGTTCTGATGGGCCTGTTCGTCGGCTGCATCATCGTCTATCAAATCCTCTACACCGATGTGTCGGACCATCTCAGCGAGTACGCAACCCTCAAAGCCATGGGGTATCCGGATCGCTACCTCTTTTCGGTTGTGATTCAGGAGGCCCTCATCCTCTCCCTGTGCGGCTTTCTTCCGGGATTGATCGTCTCCTTGATTGTGTACCGGGTGGCGGCCGCCGCGACGCTGCTGCCTCTGCAGATGACTGTCCAGCGGGCGTTGATCGTCTATCTTCTCACGGCGGCGATGTGCGCCCTGTCCGGGGCGCTGGCGATGCGTCGCCTCAACAGCGCCGATCCGGCGGAGATCTTCTAGTGGCCGATTTAGAGCCGGTCATTGCGGTCCGCAATGTGAATTATTACTACGGCGCCGGCACGCTGCGCAAACAGGTGCTCAACAATGTTTCCGTCGATATCGAGGCGGGAGAAATCGTCATTCTCACCGGCCCTTCGGGATCCGGCAAAACCACTTTACTCACGCTTGGCGGGGCCCTGCGCTCGGTGGAAGAGGGCAGCGTGCGCGTCTTGGGGCAGGAACTCAACGGCGCTGGTCATGCCGCTCTCGTCAGCGTGCGTCGAAACATCGGTTTTATTTTTCAAGCCCATAATCTCCTGGGCGCGCTCACCGCTTCTCAGAACGTCCAGATGTCGTTGGGGCTAGACCCCACATTGCCTCCGGAGGAGGCCCGCGTCCAATGCGCCGCCATGCTTGGCGCTGTCGGACTCGGCGCTCACTTGAACCATTACCCGGAGCAGCTGTCCGGCGGTCAGCGGCAGCGCGTGGCGATCGCGCGCGCCTTGGTGCGGCAGCCCAAGATCGTTTTGGCCGATGAGCCGACGGCCGCCTTGGACAAGCAATCCGGGCGGGAAGTCGTCATACTTCTGCAAAAACTGGCGAAAGAGCAAGGCTGCGCGATTCTCCTGGTCACGCACGACAATCGCATCCTGGACATCGCCGACCGCATCATGATGCTGGAAGACGGTCGGATCGCCTCGTTTTCCTCCGGGATCATGGAGCACACGGGAAATCTCCTGTCCGTCTTTGCCTCTCTTCAGCGCAAGGGCGACCTCGTGCGCCACGTCGGCAGCCTCTCCGACAAGAAGTTCCTCGAGTTCCTCGAGCAAGTCACAGCGGAATTCGAACAATTCACGCGCATGATCGAACTGGGCAATCAGGAAGTGGTCGAGGCGTTGTTCGATCAAATGCTGGACGCCATCACGCTGAAAATCCGGGACATGCTGGAAGCCGAACGGGCGACCATTTTCCTCGTGCAGCGAGAGCTCGGCATTCTCCAGTCGAAGATCGCGCATGGAGACGGGCAAAAGCCGCTGAAGATCACAATTCCTCTCGCAGCGGGCATCGCCGGGCGCGTGGCCCGGACGGCCGAAACCTTGAACATCGCGGACCCCTACCAACACCCCGATTTCAACCCGACAGTCGACCGGGAGACGGGCTTCCTCACGCGTCACATCCTCTGCATGCCGATCAGCGACAAGACTTCAAACGTGTTCGCCGTGGTTCAGCTGGTCAACAAAAAAGGCGGCAGCCCGTTTTCCGCCGCCGATGAAAAGCGTTTCCGTGATTTTGCCGAGCCCATGAGCGCCATCCTTCAAGCCGCCATCTCTCTCCAGCGGCGCGCGGAACCCGGACCCCTTCCTCAGAGGCCCGATTAGTAGAAGCCGGGAACGATCCGCGCGGGCACGGCACGGCAATAAGTCTTCCACTCTTCTCCATAAGCCGCCAGGCATCGCGCATGGTCGCGCCGTTCGCGCTGCAGCAGAAGCGCGAGGAGGGAGAAGAAATAAAAATACGGCAGGAGATGGTTGAAGCCGCAGGCAAGGCACCAGGCCAGGGCCATGCAGAGATCGCCGAGATAATTGGGATGGCGGGCCGCGCCCCACCAGCCGGAGGCCAGCAGCCGTCCGCCCTGCGCCGGATCTTGCCGGAACCGATGCTTCTGCAGATTGGCGCCGCGGAAAATCAAGTAACCAGCGGTGTTGAGGACGACAACGGCCGCGGCGAACATCGGCGACGGCGCGTAGGGATGATTGACGAGATACAGGGCCTGCAGACCGTACGTAAACGGCACCCACACAAGAGTCCCCCAGCACAACATCCACCCAAACTTCTCATGCCGCATATCCCAGGTACTGAGAACCGCCTCTTCATGGAAAAAATAGTCGGCGACGTAAAGGGCCTGAAAGACGTTCACCAGAACCATCGAGAGCGAGAGAGCGCCATGAAGCTGGTATTGCTTCGCCGCCATGGAGAGATTGAACAACAGCCAGAGAAGAAGGCTGGGCCGGCCTTCGCAGAAGAATTTCAGGTCGAAGCCGCCCAATCGGGGATTGAGGGCGAGACCTTTGAAGTAATCCTGAGCGCTCATCCCGACCCGCCGGCCGCGGGCATAAAGACCGAAGCTGCAGGCAAAGGCGAAGATGTTGGCCGTGGCCAACAGCGGGCCGAAAAGGTCATAAGCCGCCGTGGAGGATACCCAGCCCCTCTCAACGACAAGAAGAGCCGCGGCCAAGGTCACCCAGAGGCAAGTCCAGCCGTTGAGCGTGTAGCGCAGGCCCGCGGCCTCCCGGACTTTTCCCGGCACGACGGCGTATAAGACAGCCTGAAAAGCAAGCCAGCAACCATAAAGGACCGCGGACGTCGGCGTCGGCAGCGGCAAGGCGCTGGCGCTCGTTGCGCCCATCCACAGAGAGACCGTCAGCAACGGCAAGACCAGCATGAACGCGATGGCGGACATGTTAACGACAGCGCTCCGACTCGGCCTCTTGTCTCAGGCGGGCGTTGATGGCCGTGATCGAATCGTAGACCATATAGCCGCTTCCCAGCAGCCACGGCAAGTTCGCTCCAAAAAAAATGGTGAACCGCCGCCAATCGTGGCGGCTCATGCCGGAGTAACCGGACAGGTGCGCCACCAAAAAATACAGCACCACGGAATAGACAATGTAGGATGAGACGCTCAACTGCAGGGCGTGACGGTAATACGCGCGCCGGAGGATGGCATAGAGCAGCCAGACATGCAGCCACGTCGTCGCAAAAACGTGAAACCCTTCAAGGGCCAATGAGAACGGCGACACCGGATGACAATAACCCCGATCGCTCTCTCCGTAGACGGCCCACAATCGGCCCAGGCAGTCGTACCGGGGCAGGCCGCGGTGATAAAAGAGCCAATAGAACTCCACGGTCCACGCCACGACCAGAAAAAAAATAATGATCCCGATGATCGCTCGATCCTTCTTGGGGCGGGAGTCCAAACCCGTCATGAAGCGGCTCCCTGCTCGGCGGCCACGGGCGTTTCCAGGCTGATCGATCGGGCGGGTTCGATCGGAGCTTCCGGCCGCAGGCGGCGGCGCGCTTCATACAACCCCAAGGCCCACACCGGGAAGTAGCTCCGATAGAGGGTATAGTCCAGGGAAGCTGTGCGGAAAAAAATGCCGGACGGATCCTGTTTGGGCCAATTGCCGTCTTCGCCCTGCAGCCGAGCGAGACACTGAGCGCCCCGCGCGATCGCTTCCTCATCCGTCTCGCCGGCTTCCAACAGCGCCAACAAGGCCCACGCAGTTTGGACGGCTTGGCTCTGCGGGTGTTCGATGTAAACGTCCCGGAGAGAGCTTTCGAAATATTCGCCCCAGCCGCCGTCAGGTCTTTGCGTCTTCAACAGCCAACGGCATGCTTTTCGAATGGCCGGGTCACGACCGGGGACACCGGCGGCCAGCAAGCCTCTGATTCCAAACAATGTCCCATAAATGAAGTAGATCCCCCAGGCCCCAGGCCAGGAACCATCCTCTCTTTGTTGGCGTCGAAGCCAGACCCCGGCAGAGTCGACGGCACGGCCGACATCTTGGCGCCCCGAAATCGGACTGAAGCGGGACAGAGCGGCCACGCAGGACGCCGTGCATTCGACATAGGAGTGTTCCGTCATGGAGTCGCCGAACATCTCGGCCGAGTTCATCCATGACAGGGTGGAGGCCGTGCGGCGCCGTTCGTACGAGCCGAAGCCTCCGTCTGGGTTCTGGCAGCCGAGGATGAAACGAACGGCCTCCTGCGCTCGGCGGGGGGACAGCGAGTCCGCATCGTCCTGAAGAGCCAACAGGGCCTCCGCCGTGCAATCGCTCACAGGCCAGCCATGCCAAACGCGGGCAAAACAAAAACCTCCGCGCGTCTCCTCGGGGCGGCCGGGCAGGGAGGCCGTCATCTGCTGCGAGGCCAGCCACAGTCGGCCCTGCCGCAGGCCTTCGGCCGCCTCCGGTCGAGCCGCGGCCTCCAGAGCCTGCAGCGCAAACGCCGTGTCCCAGGTCGCGCTCAGAGCGCCGGCGACGCGCAGGCCGTGCGGACGATCTTCGAACATCCAAACCCCGAAACGAGCTAGGGCTTTGCGCAGGTCGCCGTCGTTGGGATCGGCAAGCCAGAGCGAGAGGATGTTGAGCAGACCGTTGACCGGCGAAAGACAGGCATAGTCGGTGTTCCGCAATTCCATCCGAATGTGGCCCAGGAGCTCGGCTAAGACCTCCTGCCGTAGGCTCCGCAGATGCCAGCGCTCATAGGCGGCGGACAACCCGTACAAGCAACGCAAAGCTAAACTCGGCGGCGAAAAAATCTCGGCGCTGCGCAGGGCTCCGCGGGCTCGTCGGAAATCAACGCTGGAATAATCCGCCGCATACAGCTCCGCGCGCACAGCCTGGAGAACGTCGGTCAATGGCGCTTGGAATTTGCGACCGTACAGATACGCCATGCCGAGATAAATCATGCGGGTGTGGCAATAAAAATTGGACGGATGAAACGGCAGCCACCGGGGCATCTTCCAAGCCTCCGGAAGTATCGGCTGCACGCCATCCCAGTCGTAAAGATTGAGTACCGCGAGCCAGAACTTTCCCCAGGTCGGAATGGCCACGACGCCGCCGTTTTCAAGAATGAAGCGATGGGCGGCCGCGATCAGCGGATCCTCGGACGCCACGCCGAGAAGGCGCGCGGCGATGTAAACGAGGGTCGTCATGTAGAGGGAGGGAGCGGCCTGCGCGCCGAGGGACCAGAGGCCGTCCCGGCTGGTCGTGGCAAAGTGACGCAGCAGCGCCTCTCGACGCTCTTGCGAGATCGCCAGCCCGATGACATGAGCTGTCAACACGTATTGAGCGGCCAGCATGGGGCACCAGACGACTTCGCCTTCCCAAGAACCGTCCGTGCCCTGAGAGGACAGCAAAAAGCGCGTGCCGCGCTCCAGCGCGGCAGAGACATCGACCCGTGGAGGGATGGACGCGGAAACGTCGGCTGCCTTCGCCGCCGGAAACCACTTCCCGAGCGCAAGCTGGGTCAACGACCTTCTTAAATATTGCAGAGAGTCCGTGACCGAGCGCCATCGGTATCCCCGTTGCAGCATCGTCAATGAAGCGGCGGCCACGACCTGGACAAGCGGCCGGACGATCTCCCAGCGGCCGCCGTCTTCCCCGGCCAAAAGACTCATCGCGCGCGAATCGTTCTTTAAATCGTTGCGCCAGAGGCGATAGACGGCTTGGCGCAGCGGCGCGGCGGATTGTCGTTCCAAGGTCAATAGCTCGTGCAGCATGCCCGCCAGCAACCGCGGCGCACGGCTGCGTGAGGCGCGCTCGCGCCGGTACCGTGCGAAGCTGTCGCTGGCGGCGAGGGATTCTCCATCCATAAATCCCAAGGTCAAGCCCACGGCGGTGATCGGATGGCAATGTCCCGCCGCATCTCCGGCCAACGCGAAGCCCTCGCGGCCGTAATGGGCACGGGGGGAAACGGTATTGGCGGCCCAGATCGGAGTTCTTTCCTGCAACGACCGGTAAAAAGCGGGACGCAGGGCCGGGGGCAGGACGCGGCCATAGGAATCCCACAGCATGGCGGCGCCTGCCTTCGGCGTGCCGGGAAGGGCGGGGGCATCCAGCATTAAGCGCAACTGTTTGGGGCCAATCCGGTAGAGAAAACCAGGTCCGCAGACGCCGATGAACAGATGCCCAAAACCTTCAAAGGGGGCATCAACGTCCTCTAAAAGCACTCCGGCCATATGCGAGACGACGGCACGGTCATCCGGCAGGCCAAGCCATTTCCGCGTTAAAGGCGAGCGACCGGTCGTTCCAACGATGGCCGGCACGCGGATCGTCCGGCTGCTCGCGCCCTCCATGAAACTGAGCGTTTGGCCCTCGACATTCGTCACTTTGCTCGAGGAAAGATAGCGGATTGACGGCTGGGCGGCGACAGCGTCGCGCAACACGGTCAGAAGACCGCTGTATTCGCAACTCATCCCGGACATGCCCGCGGGGTAGCGCATCAGAATGGGGCTTGTCCCATCATCGGGATAAACGGCAAAGCCCTGTCCGACCGACGAGTCCACAGACGCCAGCGCGGGCATGACGCCCAAACGCTGCAAAACAGCGACCGCGCCCGGGTGCAGCCACTCGCCGCCCAGCCGCCGCGGCGCCTCGGGCCGAATTTCCAGCAGAAGAACTTGCGCTCCGCGCCGGGCGAAGGCCAAGGCCGTCACGCACCCGACCGGCCCGGCCCCGATTACGGCGACGTCAGGCATTGTTCCTCCCACTTGCGGACCGTCAGGCGTTGAAAATGGCCGATGGCCGGGTTCAACTCGGCGATGGGGGCGTCGTGATGGGCCTCGTGCGCCTCCTGCTCCGCCTCAACGGCAAAACCGTCTTGACGCAGGAGCGGGGCGATCAAGAATCGATTGGCCAGGCGAAGCACCGGGGTCATCAACCAGCGTGGAATGCGAAAAGGCGTGAGCGGAATTTTGAGGGCCTCGAAATAAAACAGGAAGAAAACCCGGGTCGTGCGCGCGTCCAACGGCAGCAGAAAACACCAGTGTTTTATCTTGCCGCCGGTGTCCGACCACTGATATGGGTACTCGTAACACAGCTCGATATGGTTCGTGTCGATGCGGCGGCGATCGACAAAAAATTTAGAGATCGCTCCTCTGCCAATCTGACTGTCGTAGGAGACCCGCACCCGGTCGCCCTCGGTTTCGCAGCGAGTCAGACGGGCGTTGACGAAAGGCTGGTATGTGCGGTGCAGCCACGCATGCGTAAAATCGCTGACGTTATCGATAATGAGCGAGTGGTGCGCTTTCCAGGTAAAATCCAACGGGGCGCAAGCCCAACGGCCGGCCCCCTCAAGCTCGGGAATATCCGGGACGGCGCGCTCGCCCGCCTTGGCGGGATCGCCCGGGAATATCCAGATGAGCCCGTAGCGAACCCGCACCGGATAGGACGCGACCTTAAAAGTCGGCATCGAACGTCCAAAAAGCTCATGGGGGATGTGCGCGACTTGACCGGCCGCGTTGTACGCCCACCCGTGGTAAGCGCACACCAAGTGGCAGCCTTCGACCGACCCTTCCGTGAGCTTGAGTTGACGATGAACGCATCGATTCTCGATCGCCGCCAGCAGGCCGTCCTCGCCGCGATACAGCGCGATCGAGCGGTTCCAGAATCGAACTTCCACGGTGCGGCCGGGCCTCACGGCATGGTCATATTCGACGGCATACCAATAGTCTGGATGCAGACCGGCAGCGCGGGCTTTTTTGCGCATATTCATGTCGATTTGCGCCGATAACGGACGCGACACGGCGGCCTTGGTCCGACCACGAAGGTGCGATAATTGGGGCGCACATCGCGGTCGATCAACTCCAGGTTGAAGCGGCGAAATAAGACGCTCCAAATCACTTTCACTTGCAGATACGCGAAGGTCCCGCCGATGCAGGCATGACGCCCTCCCCCAAAGGCGATCATCGAGTATTTCGGAAAGCCCTCGTTGGAGGAAAAACGGTCGGGATTATAACGGTCCGGATCGGGAAAAATATCCGGGATGCGCTGCGAGACGGCGGGGGAGACCATCGCGATGTCCCCGGCCGGAAGGACATATTCACCGTACGTCACGTCCTTCAAAATCCGGCGCATCAGCATGATCAGCGGCGGGTGCATGCGTTCCGCCTCGCGGATGGCGCGCTCGAGAACGCCCATTGCGCGCAAGGCCTCCAACGTCATCTCCGGCGCGCCCGCGAATGCCGCGTCCTGCTCCGCAAGAACCGCGGGCAGAAACGCCGGATTTTGCAGCAAGAGCGCTCCCGTCCAACACGCCAACACCGAACTCGTGTGCTGGCCGGCAAAAATCGAGGTCAACAACAACCCCGTGATCGCCTCGTCCGTGAGAGCCTTCCCATCGCCGCCGCGGGCCGCCATCAACGTCTGAAGAAAATCCTCCCCCTGCGTTCGGCTCTCCCGACGCTCCGCCACGATGCCGGAGATGATTTCCACCATCCGCCGGCGCGCTCTGTCGCGCCGCTTAAACGACGGCAGCGGCAGATCGGGGTTGAAAAAAGCCAGCAGATTGATGCCGCCCTCCAGATCATGGTAGAGGCGGGCGAATTCGGTGGAGAGGCGCCGCCGGAATTCATCGCCGACCAGGCAGCGGCTGGAGATGAAGACCGTCAGCTCATTCATCGCCGTCAGAAGGTCCGCCTCGCCCCCTTGCGGCCAGCGTCCGAAATAGTTTTCCGCTTCTTCTTCCATGACTCGGGCGTAAGATCTCAGCCGCTCATCCTTGAGAGCCGGAAACAGGAAGCTGATCTGCTCCTCCATCACGTCGGGAGTCGCATCATAAGCGATTCCCGGCCCGAAAATCGGGACGGTGAATCGGTAGGCCTCCTTGGCGCTCAGCTGGTCGTCGGGGGCTTGAAAAAAGGCCGCGTTGGCTTTCGGCCCCGTCAGGGCATGAATTCGCGAGCCGGCCAGGCGGAACCAGAAAATATCCCCCAAGCGTTCGCGACCGCGCTGAAGAAGCCCCACCGGGTCCGCATGAAATTTAAACGCATGCCCAAACCATGGAATCCCGCCGGAAAGCCGCGGCGCGAGCCGGGAGGCCCCTTGATGGCTCAAATCAGGCCTCGTTGCGCAAAAAATCCGTAAGCTTCCTTGACCGCCTGCGCAAGATCGGTCGGCCGATATCCCAATTCCTGACGTGCCTTGCTGCAATCCGCCCGGCGCCGCATGCGCAGCAGGCGCACCGCCCCCGGCGTAAAACGTTGCTCCGCCTCGGGAAATAAACGCGTCAAGAAGAAACTGGAAACGTGGGCCGCCGCGGACATCAACGGGGGGGACAGTCGAAGTCGGGGACGCGGCCGTCCGGTCACGGACTCGAACAGCGACATCAGATCATCCGTCGTCATATATTGGGTGCTGAAAATATAACGCTGTCCGGGACGTCCCCGGCTCATCGCCAGCAGGTGGCCCTGCACGATGTCTCGAGCCGCGACGAATTCAAATCCGCCCGGCACGTACGCGCGCAGCCTGCCCTTGGCGTAATCGCAGAGAGTCCGTCCCATGCGGGAGGGTCCGAAGTCCTGGGGACCGACGATGGCGCAGGAAATGGCGACGACGACTTCCAAACCGTCCGCCGCGGCTTTCAGGCATTCATGTTCGACCAAGGCCTTGGAGGCGGCGTACGGCAGCGGCCGGTCGAAGGGATCAAAGGGCATCGACTCATCGCTGGGGCGGGAAGAATCATAGCCCACGGCGCTCAACGAGCCGGTGACGACTACGCGCGCAACGCCCGTCTCCAAGGCCGCGCGCAAAACGTGGCGCGTTCCCAGCACATTGCAGTCGTAAATCTCCCGCCGCAGCCGGTCCCCGCCCTCGAGCGTGGAAACCTTCGCGGCGCAATGATACACGCGCTCGCAGCCGTGAACGGCGGCCTTGGTCGCGAGAAAATCCCGCAAGTCTCCATAAACGCGCTCGACCTCCAGGCCTTCGACGGCGGAGTCGTCGCTGTCCGCGCGCAAAAGCACCCGCACGGCTTCGCCGTCTTGCAGAAGGCGGCGCACCAGATTCGCGCCCAAATGGCCGCTGGCTCCGGTGACCAACGTTTTCATGAGACGAAAAATCCGGACACGCGCATCCTTAGATTCCTCATTTAAACGCCTCAAGCCAGACTGCGGCTCCCCGAAAGAATGGGGGGTGACGAACTTTGGCTTCCCAGACGAATTAGACCAGTTTATTTCGTCCTCGCCAACCCCTGTAAACGCCGCGATGTATGGGGAATATGCTCATCGGCATCATCGCCGGATTGGCCGGGGCATTTTTTTCCACGGCCATTCTGCGCGGGCAGCTATTCTTCGCTCGTTTCAACTCCGGTCCCAGTCGCTACCTGCCCCCAACGGCCACCGCCAGCGCGCTGCTGGCCGTGGCTTATTTCGCGGGAGCTCAGGTCCTCGGGCCGGGTAATGAGGTCTCAAAGGGCTTGACTCACGGAAATCTCAATTCGTGCGGGGCGCTGTTCCCGCTGGCCAAGATGGCGACGACGATGCTCAGCTATTGGTCCGGGATCGCCGGGGGCATTTTCGCCCCGAGCCTCTCAGCCGGGTCGGCGCTGGGCGCCGACGGCGCGCGTTTCATGGGAGCCTCGGTCGAAAGCTGCGCCCTCATCGGAATGGCTGCGTTGCTTTCCGGGACAATTCAAGCGCCGATCACGTCCTTCGTGATCATATTTGAGGATGCTTGAACTGAAAAGAAGCTGCCGCACAATATTTTTATTCGGACTTTAGAACCTGGTTCATTTCAGCCAGCCCCGACGTCGAGCTTCCAAGATCCCTTCTTGATACGCATCACGACGGTTGACTATCTGGATCACTCGAACCAAAGGCGACTCGATATGATAGAGAACCCGATAATCGCCCACTCTCAGACTCCAATATCCACTGAGGTTGCCGCTCAAAGGTTTGCCGTAGTCTTGGGGCGCACGCGTTAAACGCGACTCGATGGCTTTGCGGACCCGCGTTTTGACATCGCGGTTAAGCAGTGGAACATCTTTATCCGGAACGGCCGGATGGTAAACAACCCGGAACACGTCTACTTCCAGACCTCGTCATGAGTGAGCCAGCGCCGCACCTTGCCCGACTTCATGCGCTTGTCCGCTAGCACCGATAGTCCGAGGTCTTCGACATCCCCGCACGCCTCACGGATCAGATCACGCGCCGCCATAGACAAAGTCGTACCATTGGTTTTAGAGATCGACTTCACTTTAGCGTAGAGGCCAGGCTCAAGCGTCACGATAAGACGTGGGTTCTTGGTTGGCATAGCCAAAGTGTATCTGAAGTGATTCACTTTGTCAAGGAGCAAAATCAGGTCAAAATGGGGTCCCTGAAGGTGCAGATCGGAGAACCGAATTAACCTCTAAAGTCAGCGCCATCAGGTGGCGTGACCTCGGCATGGCCGTAACGTTGCGCGGACAGTCGCGGTGAAGGAACTCCCGACTCTCGACATGACCGTGCGCCGTATCCTCGATCTCTGGCCCGAGATCGAACCATTGCTCGCAAGGCACGGTTTGGACCTGTGTTGCGGCGGAGTCCACCCGTTGCGCATGGCGGCCCAAGCGCACGGCCTGAATCCTGACGCGGTCCTCGCCGAGATACTGGCGGCACTGGAAACGGAGGCGCGACGATGACTCGGATCACGATGGACCTGCGCGGACTCACGCCGCCCGAGCCGATGATACGCATCCTCTCCGCGTTGGGCGACGACGAGATCGAGGCGACGCTACCGCACCAGCCGGTCCCGTTGTACGCGATGCTGGAGGAGCGCGGCTATGCGCACGAAGTGGTCCGCGACGAGCCCGGCGTGTGCGTTGTGCGCATTAAAAGACGACCATGAGCGAGCCGATCGAAGTCGACGAATGCGCCCAGCCGGCGCCGCAGCGCGGCAGCGGTCCGTTCCTGAAGATCGCCCCGCCGTTGTCGGTTCCTCTAAGACATTTCGCCTTGGGGTCCGCGGCGTTCCTCGTTTTCGCCGCAGGCCTCTGTTTGGGCGCCGATCGGCTGGTCGGATTCGGTTTCGAGGCGAAATTCGCGCTTGGCTTGGTCCATGTCCTGACGCTCGGTTGGATCGCGCAGACTATCCTCGGCGCCTGGACGCAAATGATCTCCGTGCATGGCGAGACGCCCCTGGCTTCAATTGGCATCGTGAAGACCTCGTGGTGGCTCTTCGCTGCGGGCTTGGGTGCTTTCGTCGTCCTGTTGTGGTCGGGGTCGGACCGATATTGGATCGCGGCCGCGCTGGTCTACGCCGGGCTCCTAGGCGAGCTCGCGGTGCTCGGGGTCACGCATGCGCGCGCGGTGCGACGCGATTGGACATGGACCCATTTCACGGCGGCGTTGGGCTGGCTGTCCGTCCTCGGTCTCATCGGCGTGCTGATGGCTATCGATCGCCACCGCGGGACGATCTTCCGCGATCCGGAGGGTGGGTTGATCGCGCATGTCCATATGGCCCTCGTCGGCTTCGTGACAACGACGGTCTTTGGGGCGGGCTACCGGCTGTTCCCTTGGGTCTCGATGCATCAACTGCGCTCGAAATTGGCGGGGCGGTTGTCGTTCATATTGCTCCAAATTGGACTGGGGGGCCTGGCGTTTGACGCGCTGTTCTTCGGGCGGCGGTTGATGCCGTTGTGGGCGATACTGCTGGCCGTATCCTATCTGCTCTATTTCTCCCAACTGAGGCCATTGCTGGCGGGCGGGGCGACTTTCGACCCGTCCCTTGCGCTCGTCTTGCTCGGTGTCGCCGGCGGCGCGTTATGGGTCACGGTCGGCGTCGGGTTGGCATGCGGTTGGATCAAAGATGAACCGTCGGCGCGCGCGGCCTATGTCTACAGCGCTCTCATCGGCTTCTTCGCGCCGATCATCCTGAGTCAGTCCCATAAGATCGCGCCTTTCCTCGTCTGGCTCCATGTCTATAGCCCGCGCCAGTATACGCCGCCAGTCAAGGTTCCGAAAATCGACGATCTTACGAATCGCGGCCTCGCCTGGGGGGAATTCTTCACGCTAGCCGTTGCGGTACCGCTTGGAACGGCGGGTTTCTGGCTTGAACGAGGAGATCTGGTGCGTTTCGCCGGAATTTATCTATTCGCGACGGCCGCATTCTATGCCTGGAACCTGGGGACCACGCTTCGACATATCGTGCGTCCGGATAACCGTTGGACCCTGCCCTCATGAGCATGTGTTAGGCAATGGCCCTTTCGTTGCTATGCAGCATGCGTCGGGGTTTTATTTTTTGGCCCCAAAGAGGATAAATGCAGGCGAATGTCCGTTTAGTCAGGCTTCCGCTCGGCACGCGCTACGCCATTCAGGGCATGGTCGTTCTCGCGCGGCAGCCGCGGTCGAGCTACTGTCTCCTGGAGGACGTCGCCAAGGCGGGCAAGATGCCGAGAAACTTCCTCTCCAAAATCTTCCAGGACCTGGTGCGCGCTGGACTGCTCGAATCGCGCAAAGGACGCGGGGGCGGCTACGGTTTGGCCCGCTCAGCGGACAATATCCGGCTCATGGAGATCATCGACGCCATTCAGGATCACTTTCCGGAGCAGAGCCATTGCCTTCTGAGGCCGGAGGCCTGTTCGTCGGACGCGCCTTGCGTCCTGCACGAGTCGGTCGCCGGCTGGGAGGCCCAGATGAAGCAGAAGCTGCAAAACACGACCTTGCTGGATGCCCTCGAAGGCGCGAGCAATCGAAAGGAGGATAAGTAGATGAAAAGGGGAGTCGCCGTCATCGTCGCCTGTCTCGCGGCAGGGACGTTTTGGGCAAGCTCGGTCCGCGGGGAGGATTCCGCTAAGCACGAAGCGGCCGAGAAGGAGCCTAAGTCCGCCACCGCCAACACGGGTTTTTATCCCAACGATATGGGGCCGGCGGAGATCGATGTTTCCGGCTATCCCAAAGAGATGAGGCAGAACTATCGAGTGTTCGCGTTCAAATGCGCGGCCTGCCACACGATCGCGCGTCCGATCAATTCTCAGTTTTTGGAGCTGACCCCGGAGGAGCAGGCCGCGGCCAAAAAAGAGGACCCGGACCTTTTCAAGGATTCGAAACTCGTCATGCCGGAAGACAAGATTTGGAGCCGCTACGTGAAGCGCATGATGGCCAAGCCGGGGTGCCCGGTCGGCAAGGACGGCAAGATCATCTACGAGTTCCTGACCTACGACTCCAAGCTCCGCAAGACGGGGGCCAACGCCAAGGCTTGGCGCGAGCATCGCGCCCACCTGATCCATGAATTCAAAGAGAAGTATCCGGACAGCTACAAGACGGTTTTCCCAGACGCGTCAAAATAGTCAAGGAGGATTGGTTCATGAATAAGAAGATTCAATTCGGTCTGTACACGGCCGCTGCGGGCCTAGCCTTATTCGCGGTCGCGTTGTTGGGCTCCGGAAAGAATATATTCGCCCAAATGAGCGGCGGGCTCGGGTCGAGTCTCGAGGCCATCATCAAGGCGCGGGAACTGTCCCCTGATGACGTTGAGGCGGCGTTGAAGACCTTCGTCCCGCCCGGCAGCTACGACGAGTATTACATGTTCGCCTCCGGCGGGCAGGCGGGCAACGTCGAGGTTTTCGGCGTGCCCTCGATGCGCCTCATGAAGAATATCCCCATTTTCTCGGAGGACTCCTGGCAGGGCTATGGGATCGGCGACAACGAAACCAAAAAACTCTTCGCCCAGGGCAAAGCCGCCGGCATGACGCAGACGTGGGGAGATGTTCATCATCCGGCGCTCTCCGTGACCAAGGGCATGTACGACGGCCAGTTCCTGTTTGCCAACGACAAGGCCAACGGCCGTATCGGCGTCGTCGACCTGCGCGACTTTCACGTCAAGCAGATCGTCAAGAACCCGCTCATAGCCACCAACCACTGCGGCGCCAAGCTCACCGAGAATAGCGAATACTATGTGGAGGGGTCTCAGTTCGGCACTCCGCTGCCGTATACGAAATTCGTGCCGCTCGAAAGGTATAAAGAGGAGTACCGCGGTTTGGTGACGTTCTGGCCGTTCAATCGAGCCGAAGGCAAGCTGGAGCAGTCGAAGACCTTCACTATCGAACTGCCTCCGTACTATCAAGATCTTGGCGGAATGGGTAAGCAGGTCAGCAACGGCTGGGTGTTTATCAACACCTACAACGCCGAGATGGCCACGCCCGACGACCTCAAGGGCAAGCCTCCCATGGAAATCGCGGCTTCGCAGCGCGAGATGGACTACCTGCACATCATCAACTGGAAGCGCGCCGAGGAACTGCTCGCCAAGGGCCAACTCAAGTACAACAGGATCAGCGGCATGCGCGTGGTCCCCATCGCAGAGGCCGTGGCCAAGGGCATCCTTTATCAGGCCGCCGAGCCCAAGAGCCCGCACGGCTCAGACGTTACGCCGGACGGACGCTTCATCACGGTCAGCGGCAAGCTCGATCCGCACGTGACCATCTTCAGCTTCGATAAGATCCAGAAAGCCATAGCCGCCAAGAACTTCGAGGGCAAGGATGAGTTCGGCATCCCGGTGCTGCGCTTCAAGGATGTCGTCGAGGCGCAGGTCGAAGTCGGCCTGGGGCCGCTGCACACCGAGTATGACGACAAGGGCTACGCCTACACGTCGATGTTCCTTGACTCCTCGATCAACAAGTGGTCGCTGGACAAGCCGGCGGGCGGCGAGAAACCGTGGACTTTGCTCCAGTCCTTGCCCGTCCACTACAACACCGGCCACCTCGTCGTGGCCGGGGGCGACACGATCAAGCCCTACGGCAAGTATCTCGTCACCCTCAACAAGTGGTCGCTCGACCGCGCCCTGCCGGTCGGGCCTTTGCACCCGCAGAACCTTCAGTTGATCGACATCTCCGGGCCGACGATGAAGCTTCTCAGCGACACGCCGGTCGTGGGCGAGCCTCACTACGCGGTGATGATCAAGGCCGACAAGCTCAAGCCGTGGAAGGCCTATCCGGAGGTCGGCTACAGCGCGTTGGAGCGCAAGGCCAGCGCGACTTTGACCCTTCCCGGCAAGGAACGCGTCGAGCGCAACGGCAAGGATGTGCACGTGTTCATGACGGCACAGCGAAGCCATTTCACGCCCGACCGCATCGACCTCAACCAAGGAGAGAGAGTCCACCTCCACATCACGAACATCGAGAGGGCCGAGGACGCCACGCACGGCTTCGCGCTCTCGTCGCACAACATCAACCTGTCCATTGATCCGGGAGCGACCGTCGACGTCGATTTCACGGTCGACCGCTCTGGCGTGTTCCCCTTCTATTGCAGCGAGTTTTGTTCGGCGCTGCACATGGAGATGATGGGTTATCTCACGGTCAAGAAATGACTTCATTCGCGTCCGGCAGCCCCGCCGTCGAGCCCTCCCAGCGCCGCTTCGCGGCGACGCTGGGCTGGGCCGCGGCGGGGTTGTTGGCCGTGTCTTTGTTCTTTCCGTATTGGCAGGCGCGGCTCATGGCGCCGCAATATCGCCAAGGGCTCACGGCCACGATGTACTCGTACAAGGTCGTGGGCGATGTCGATGAAATCGACGGTTTGAATCATTATATCGGGATGCGCAAGCTGGGAAGCCTGGCCCGTCTTGAACGTATCGTCGCGATCCCTGCCGTGCTGCTGCTGGCCCTACTGTGCGGTTTTTCCTTTTGGCGGGGCACATACGCCCTGCGCGTCGCCGCAGCGGGAGGGACTATCTTTTTCCCAATCGCCTTTGTCGTCGATATGGCCTTTTGGATGCGTTACGCGACGAAACATCTCGACCCCATGGCCCCGCTCAAACTAAAACCGTTTTCGATACCCGTCATCGGTAGCGGACGCGTGGCGCAGTTCCATAGCGAACTCATGCCGCTGCTAGGGTTCTATCTTGCGGTCTTAGCCGCGCTTATGACGCTGGGGGCGTTTTGGCTTTCGCGCGTGAAGACGCCGCGGAACGACCTGTCGTCGCGAAGGACAGCGGCCGTCGCCTTGGCGATTGCAATCATGTCGACCGTAAGCTATCCGGCCAGCGCCGCAAACTCACTGACTGATCTCGTGGCCCGGGCGGCCCCCGGCGCCGTTATCGATCTTCCGGCCGGCCGTTACGACGCGCCGTTGATCATCGATAAGCCGATCACTCTGCGCGGAAACGGCCTTGCCGTCATCAACGGACACGGACAGGGCACGCTGATAAAGATTAAATCTCCCGGGGTGGATTTAGAGGGATTGGTGCTGGAAAATTCTGGAGACAGCCTGCTTTTTGAAGACAGCGCCGTGCGCGTGGAAGCCGCTTCGGCCGTGGTGCGCGGCTGCCGCATGAGCGACGTTTTGTTCGGAGTGTTCCTGGTCAACGCTCCCGGCGCGCTGGTCGAGAGCAACCACATGAGCGGCAAGACCATCGATATGGGGCGCCGCGGCGACCTCGTGAGGTCCTGGAACAGCGACCGAATTACTCTGCGCAAAAACTTGCTCGAGGGGGGGCGCGATACGGTGTTATGGTTTTCCACGGGATCGATCGTCGAATCGAACACGGTTCGCGATGGCCGCTACGGCCTGCATTTCATGTACACCAACAACGCCGTGGTGCGAGAGAATATTTTTCAGGGGAACTCCGTCGGCCTCTACGTGATGTATTCGAAAGAACTTCGCATCGAGGACAATCGCTTTGAAAACCATCGCGGCCCCAGCGGCGCGGCCCTGGGCCTTAAGGAGAGCGACTCGATCTGGGTCTCCCATAATTTTTTTCTCGGAAACCGTCAGGGCATCTACATCGACGGATCGCCTCTCATCGAGGAAAACTCGAACACGTTTACGAAGAATTCATTCGTTTATAACGACATCGGGATTTCCGTGCTCCCCGGGGTCAAGGGCAATTCCTTTTTCAGCAACGCTTTCGTGGACAACCTGCAGCAGGTCTCTCTGCGCGGAGGCGGCCAACTCCGTGGCAACGCATGGAGCCGGGCGGGGCAAGGCAACTTCTGGAGCGACTACGCGGGCTATGGCGCGGCGGGAGCGGCCATCGGCAGTCTTCCGTACCGGCAGGACAGCGCCTGGGAGAGCCTCATGGACCGGCAGCCATTGGCGCGCTTTTTCCTATTCACGCCGGCCGCGCAAGCCGTCGAATTGGCCGGCCGGGCATTCCCTCTTTTTCGGCCCAAGCCTGTGCTGACCGATGAATTTCCTCTATTGGCGCCGCCAGCCGGGCTTCCGTCCGCGCCCATGGCACCTATTCAAGCCGGCATGGAATTCCCAATCGGGCTTCTTTTTGTGTCCGGCCTGCTTCTCTGGATTCCCCGCCTGCGTCCCAGACGCGCGGCGACAGCCCTAACTCCTCAAGCCAATATCCCGGCTTTGGAGGCTTCGAATGTGTCGAAATCCTTCGCGGGACAGGCCGTGTTAAGCGATCTCGATGTTCGCATCGAGCCGGGGCGGAGTGTCGTTCTCTGGGGGGCGAACGGAGCCGGCAAGAGCACGTTCATTCGCTGCCTGCTCGGCCTGCACGGTTATGAGGGCTCGATTCGAATCTTCGGCCGCGACGCGCAAAGCGACGGGGAGTCGGCCAGAGCGTTTGTTGGGTACGTCGCCCAGGAGTTCGCGGGCTACCACTGGACCGTACGTGAGGCTATGGAATTCATGGCCGACTTACGCGGGGTCGCCCGCGAACGTATCGCTCCGACCCTGGCGCGCTGCGGACTTTCAGGCTGCGAGGGGAAGGCTGTTCCCCAGCTTTCCGGCGGCATGAAGCAGAAACTCGCGCTCGCGCAGGCGCTGCTCGCCGATCCGCCGCTTCTCGTCCTCGACGAACCCTGCTCCAGTCTCGACCCGAAGAGCCGCGCCGAGTTTCTGCACATACTGCAGGGGCTCAAGGGTTCGCGCACGATCTTGATGACGAGCCATCGCGTCGAAGAAGCCTCGGCCCTGGCCGATCTCGTTCTTTGGCTCGAGGCCGGCCGCCCGGCTCGGCTTCTCTCCCGGGAGGAATTTGTGCGCGAGGTCAGCGCCGGCCGGCCGCTCTGGGTAGAACTTCAGGAACGTGGACTGAGGCCGCGGGCGCTGGAAGCGCTCGCGAAAGCAGGCTTCTCGGCCAAACTCAACGGACACGGCATCTGGGTCGAGGCCGAGCCGGGCCGCGTTTCTCCAATGCTCGAGGCCCTCAGTGCCGCTGGAATATCCGTTCGCGATCTGCGGCGGGAGATAGCGTCATGAGATACCCGATCATCGAAGTCATGGCCGCCAAAGAGATGCGCGACGCCGCGCGCAGCCGATGGCTGGCGGGTTTTATCGCGACGTTCCTCGTTCTGGGCGGCGCGCTGATGCTTGTCGGCTCGATGAGTTCGGCCTTTGGCGGCTCGGCGGGCTTTGGCCGCACCACGGCCGCTCTGGTCAACCTCGTACTTTTGGTCGTGCCTCTGATGGGTTTGACAGCGGGGGCGTTGGCGTTCTCTCTAGAACGCGAGCGCGGCACGCTCGAAGGCCTGCTCTCGCTCCCCGTGCGGACCGACGAGCTGTTCTGGGCGAAGTTCGGCGGGCTTGCCGGCGCGTTGTCGGCGGCGGTCGCGCTCTCGTTCGGGCTCTTGGGGCTGGGGCTTGCCGCGCGCGGCGGATTCGGTCACGCGGCGGCGTACGCGAGTTGTCTTGCCGCCACCTTGCTCCTGGCCCTCATCTCTCTTGCGCTTGGCCTCCTTCTTTCGGTGTTGGCGCGGCGCGTGGCCACGGCGTTGGGTTGGGCGCTTCTGCTTTGGTTGGTCTTGGTTTTTGCGGGCGACTTAGGCCTCCTCGGCACGAGCTTGGCCGTGCGCCTTCGCCCCGGCGCGCTTTTAGCCGCGGCCTGGCTTAATCCCTTAAGCCTCTACCGCCTGCTCGCCATCGACGCCACGGCGGCGGGGCTCGAGATGCTGGGCCCGGCGGGACGCTGCGCTCAAGACATTTTGGGAAGTTGGCTTCGGCCGGCCGCCTTGGCGGGCCTTCTGGCTTGGCTCGGGGCCGCGTTAGCCGTGGCGCTCGGGCTGTTCCGCCGTGATCCAATCGGACGCGGAGTATGAAAAAACTAGCGCTGGCCGCCGCGCTTATCTTTTCGGCTTGCGCGCGCTCGGGTAGCGATCTGCCCGCGATACATTACGGGCGGGACGCCTGCGCGCGCTGCGGCATGATCATCGGCGAGGAACGCTTCGCTGCGGGCTACGTCGGGGCCGACGGCGAGACCGTGGCTTTCGACGATCTGGGAGAGTTCCTGACCGCCGTTTCCAAAGATCCGGCCTTGGTCGCCAAGTCCCATGTTCACGACGCTCAGGACGGCCGCTGGCTGCGCGCCTCCCAAGCCGTTTTCGTCAAGTTGTCGGGCTTAGCCACGCCGATGGGCTCCGGTTATGCGGCTTTCGGTTCGGAAGCGGAAGCAAAAGACTATGCGCGCCGCCTGGGCAGGTCGTTTGCAGAACCTGTCGTGACTTTGGCTTCCCGATGAGCTCGTTAGAGCCGACATGATGATTCGCCGCAGAGGGTCCGTCTGCCGTCTTTTGCTCGCCGCCACTTTGCTGTACGGTTCCGGCGCGCATTGGCTACTCATGCAAGGCAGCGCGTGGGCGAACATGCTTGCGGCGCGCGCGCGGCGGGGCTCGATCGCCGAAGCCGTGGCGACGACGTTCGACGGCCGCCACCCATGCCGGGTCTGCCTCGCCGTTCGCCGCGGCGCCGGCGGTCCCGCGCCTCTCGGATTCACTCGTCCCTCGCCCAGCGTGGATTTCGCCTTTTCCGCCGGTCCCGCTTCGATCCCCGCCGCATCCGTTTTGCTGCCGTCGTCATCCGCGCCACAGATCTCTGATTCGATTCCACACGCCCCTCCGCTCCCACCGCCCAAGACCATCCAGGTCGCCTGACGTTCCACCTCGCTTCTCACCCAACGCGAGGCTAACAACGCCGCTCATGACACCTGGAGGTGCATTATGTTCCGACGCATCGCTTTCATCCTTACCACTTTAGCCGCCTTCGCCGCCCGTCCGGCCGCCGCCAGTTGCGGCGCGGCCTCGTGCTCCGTCGATCCAATCATGCATGAGCCTTCCGCGGCGGGTCGCATGCGCCTCGACGTGTCGTTTCAATACATCGATCAAGGGACGCCCCGTGTCGGGGACCGTCGTGCCGACGTCGGCGAAGACCCAAATCCGGATCACAATGAGGTGCGCTCGATCAATCGCCTCTGGAATACGCGACTCGATTACGATTTCTCGCCGCGCTGGGGCGTCGGAATAACCTTGCCGTTCTTCGCGCGAACGCACGACCACATCGACACAGCCAGCGGCGACTTAAACCGCTGGAAGTTCACCGGCGTCGGGGACCTGATGGTTGAGACGCGCTGGGCCGCCTGGCGTGGCGACGGACCGGCGGCCCCGGTCGTCACTTTGACGCTGGCTGGGAAATTCCCGACCGGGCGGACCGGCGCTCACAACGAAACGGACAACGCAGAGGTCCCGATCCAACCGGGCTCGGGTTCTTACGACGCGGTCGGCGGGATCGTCTACTCGCAGAGTCTGCCGAAACTGATCGAGACGCCTCGCACGCCCTCGCTCTTCGCCAGCGCGAGCTACCGAAAGAACGGTTCAGGCTCTCGCGGCTATGTCGTCGGCGACGTGTTCGACGGCCGCGTCGGCGCGACAGTGCCGGTTTGGTCGAAGCTGGACCTGCTCGGCCAGATCGATTGGCGCGTGCGGCGCCGCGACCAGGCCGGAGAGACGACCGAGGACGTGTCGTTCACGGGAGGAGA
Organism: Elusimicrobiota bacterium; assembly: GCA_023249675.1. Taxonomy (GTDB): domain Bacteria; phylum Elusimicrobiota; class Elusimicrobia; order UBA1565; family UBA9628; genus GWA2-66-18. Next base: position 49,986 of record JAHFCE010000006.1, read on the forward strand.
GTCGCTCCACCTGAGCCCCGGCCTCCGCTGGCATTGGAGTAAGGGGATCTCGACCTACGTCTACGCTCAACTGCCCATCTATCAATACGTTAACCGCGAGCAATTGACCTCGGACGTCAACTGGCACCTGGGGCTGACCTGGGAGTTTGCCGCGCCGGCGTTACGCACAAAATCACATTTTTGAAGCAGAGCTGATTCAAACAAGAGAGGCCGGAGCCATTGACAAACTGGCTCCGGCCTCTTGACACGTCAAGATCCGGGTGACCGAGGGGACTTGAACCCCCGACCTCAGCGTTCACAGCGCTGCGCTCTAACCAGCTGAGCTACGGCCACCATCGGAGGAGATCATACCACTTTCGCGCCCAGCTCCCATCTAGGCCCTTAGGCCCAGGGAGACCCAGGCCCCACGCCCCATGCGCGCCTTCCTCGGCGCCGGTATACTGAGGTCATGAAGGAAAACATGATGAAGACGAGCCGCACCGTCCTCGCCCTTGCGTTGGCCGCCCTTCTCTTCACCCCTCCGGCCCACGCCTCCAAGAATAAGAAAATGGCCAAGTCCAAGGCCAATCCTGAGGCGCAGCGCCTCATGTCCGCAGGTCTCGCCAATCTCGAGAAAGGTGAAATCTCTGCGGCGATCGCGACGTTCAACAAAGCCGTGCGCAAGAAAGGCTCGGTTTCGGCCTACTTCCTGCTGGGCTGGGCGCACTATCAGCGCGGCTTCACGAAAGGCTCGACCGAGACCGCCGACCGCGACGACGCCCAGTCCGCGATCGACGCCTACACGATGGCCCTCAGCCTTGATCCCTCCCTTAAGGAGCTGCCGGACGCCTCCCGCCTGTACTTCTCGATGGCGCTGTGCTACGAGGCCGTGCAGTCCTACGGCCAGGCACTCGACGCCTACAAGATGGCCCTGCGCGCCGCCCCGGACAAGGCCCTGATCCCGATGCACGCCGCCCGCCTACGCCTGAAGATGGGTGACGCGTCCAAAGCCGTCTCGAACATCGAGCTTGCCCTGCAGAAGGCGGGCAAGACCGGTCAGATGAAAATGCTGCGCGACGCCGTGCGCCGCGACCCCGTTTTCGCTCCGCTGATCGCCCATGCTCCTTCCCGCATGGCGCTCGGCCTCGACGAAGGCGCGGACGGCGCCATGGTGGCCGACATCGGCGCCCGCAAGGAAGAGATGCGCGATTCCGTCCGCGACACCGCGCCAAAGCCCGCCGCCCCCGCCTCGGACGTCCAGGTGCTCGAGAAGCTCGCCTCAGGCGACATCGAATTCAAATTCCGCCGCTACACGTCCGCCGTCTCGGCCTACGATGAGGCCCTGGCCCTCGATCGGGAACGCCTGACCCTCGGCGCGCCGCAGATCGCCTCGGTTTACGAAAAAATAGGCACGGCCTACAACAAGCTGGGCCAGTCAGAGGTCGCTATCCGCTCCCTGCAGAAATCACTCCAGCAGAATCCGATGAACCCATCGGCGCACTACCAGATCGCCCTCGCCTACGCGATGTCAGGCAAGACGGCGGTCGCGCTCAACGCCCTTAAAGAGTCTTTCAAATCCTGCGTTGGCCCCGGCGATCTGCGCCGCTTCGTGATACAGGCCAAGACCGACACCGAGCTCGAAGCGGTGCGCGATCTGCCGGCCTTCCGCTCCGCCGTTGACCAATACGCCGATCGCGTCGCCCTGCGCTGAAGTTGCTATCATAGGGTCGTGCCTTATTCGAAACGCGACGCGCCCAACTGCGATTGGTGCCCCTACAAGAAAAACTGCTTCTACGACCTCCTCGGCACGAAGGAGTCCAAAAAGGCCTGGCGCGAAATCCGCCTCGCGAACCCCTTCAAGCGCGGCGAAGTGGTTTTTCACGAAGGCGCCATGCCCCAGGGCGTCTACGTCGTCTGCACCGGCAAGGTGAAGGTCTACAAGTCGAGCCGCACCGGCCAACAGCTCACCACGCGCGTCGAGTCTCCCGGCGATCTTCTCGGTCACGTGACCTTGCTCGCCGATGAGGGAGCCTACACCGGCACCGGCGAGGCGCTCGAGCCCAGCGTCGTGTCGATGATCGACAGGAATACCTTCTACAACTTCCTCTCGAAGTACCCGCCCGCCTCGCACGCGCTCATGAAGGAGCTCGCCAAGGATGTGCGCCGCGGCGAGAACAAGGCGCGCGACATCGCCTTCAAGCCCGCGCGCGGCCGCCTCGCCGACACCTTAATCCGGATGATGACGCCAAAGAAGCCGTACCCAATCGTCGCCGGCATCAAACGCCGCGACCTCGCGGAAATGGCGGGGCTCACGATCGAGACCACCGTGCGCCTGCTCAGGGACTTTGAGGAGCGCGGTGTTCTGCGCAAGAAGGAAAAGGATCTCCTGATCCTCAGCGAGGAGCGCCTGCGCGCGCTCGCCGGCGCCGCGTCGTAGGCCCTAGTCCTACTCGGCATAGGACCTTTGACCTAGATCAATTGAGGAACATCAAGCATGTCAGTTGATCACTCTCATCGAAGACTCCCTCAGCGAGCGCTAGACTGTGCTCATGATCAACATGATTCTGACGCTCTCGCTCTCTCTCCTGAATGCCCAGCCCGCGACCCAGACGGCTCAGTTCCGCCCGTGCGTGTGGCCCAATCTCTGCAGAACCCAGCCGGCCCCCGAAGCCGTCGCCCAGTTCCGGCCCTGCGTATGGCCGAACCTCTGCAAGACGCAGCCCGCGCCGATCATCCTGATCGCCCCGGTCACCGAAGTCGCCCAGTTCACCACCTGCGTGTACCCGCGCACCTGCGCCAAGAGCGCCTGAACTCGGCTCCGCCTAAGTATTAAAGAGGCGGTCGCCCGCGTCCCCGAGGCCCGGGACGATGTAGCCGTGTGAATTCAGCACGGCGTCCACTGCGGCGGTGTACACCGGGACGTCGGGGTGATCCTTGTGGATGCGGGCCACGCCCTGCTTCGAGGCGAGCAAAGTGAGCAGCGTGATATTTTTCGCGCCATCGGTCTTGAGGATGTGGATCGACTCGGAGGCGGAGCCGCCGGTGGCGAGCATCGGATCGCACAGCACGACGAAATAGTCCGACAACCTCTTCGGCAGACGGACATAATAGCGGACGGGATTAAGGGTCTTCTCATCGCGGTACAGGCCGATGTGGCCGATGGCCGCCTTCGGCGCCAGTTCGAGGAGACCCGGCGTCATGCCAAGGCCGGCGCGCAGGACCGCGACGAACGCCAACGGCTGATCGAGGGTGACCGCCGAGGCCGTCTTGAGCGGGGTCGACACCGTCGTCTGCCGCGTGCGCACGCCCTTGAGCGCCTCGCATCCGATCAGCATGGCCACCTCGGCCATGAGGCGACGGAAGTTCTGCGGATCGGTGGTCTTATCGCGCAACCGCGCGAGTTTGTCTAAGACGAGAGGGTGATCGCTGACAAATAGTTTCGGCATCGTTCTTCTCCGTTTAACGAATAATCTCAAGCACGACGGATTTCGGGCGAACAGCCCTCGCGGACACGACGAGCGCTTCCCGGTATTGGCGCTCTCCTTGATCAAGCTTGGCTTGGTCGGCGGCATGGAGGATCGCGACCGGCTCCGCCTTGGTCACGCGGTCGCCGATCTTTTTGAGCAGTTCGAGCCCGGCGCCGTAGTCGAGCTCCTGATCTTTGAACGCGCGCCCCGCGCCGAGCAGAACGGCGGCCTGGCCGATCTGACGCGCGTCGAGCGTTGAGACGAAGCCGGACTTAGCCGCGCGCACGACGCGGGACAGCTTCGCCTGGGGCAGGAGAGAGAGGTCGTCGATCACGGCCGCGTTGCCGCCCTGGGCCTTCACCCCGTCGCGAAACAGTCGCAAGCCGGAGCCGTCCTTGATCTTGGAGCGCATGAGTGCTGCGCCGGCCGCGGGCGTCTTGGAGAGGCCCCCAAGCTTGAGCATCCAGCCGCCGAGCGCCAGCAGGCACTCGAGGTAGTCCGCCGCGCTTTCGTCGCCGCGCAGGATCTCCACAGCCTGACGCACCTCAAGGGCGTTGCCCACGAAACGGCCCAGCGGCTGCTCCATGGCGGTGAGCACGGCGACGGCCGGCATGCCGAGGCCCTTTGCGGTCTTGACCAAGGCCCGGGCGAGCTCGCGCGCGCTCTTGGCGTCTTGGAAAATCGCGCCGGAGCCGACCTTCACATCGAGCACGAGCGCGTCGAGCTCCTCGGCGGCCTTCTTGGAGAGAATGCTGGCGACGATCAGCGCTTGCGCGGGCACGGTCGCCGTCGCGTCGCGCAGCGCGTACAAGGTGCGGTCGGCGGGGGCGAGCGCGCCGGTCTGGCCGAACAGGCTGAAGCCGAGCTTCGCGACCTGCGCGCGAATCTCCGGAAGGTCAAGGCGGACGCGCAAGCCCGCGATTGACTCGAGCTTGTCGAGCGTGCCCCCGGTGTGGCCGAGACCGCGCCCCGACATCATCGGGACCGCGAGGCCGCAGGCCGCGGCGAGGGGGGCAAGCGCCAGGGATACGCCATCACCGACGCCCCCAGTGGAGTGCTTATCGGCCTTCGGGCGCGTGAGCGGGCCAAGACCAAGCGTCTCGCCTGAGTCTGCCATCGCGCGCGTGAGCGCGACGGTTTCCTTCTCATCCATACCGCGGCACAGCACGGCCATGAGCCAGGCGGACAGCTGATAGTCGGGAACAAGGCCCTTCGCCGCGACGCGGGCGACGCACGCAAGCTCGCCGGGCGTGTGCCGACCCCCGTCGCGCTTCTTGGCGATGAGGTCGAGGAACAGCATCGGATTAAACCACCTTGATCAGGTCGCTGAGCACGCCGCGCAGGTCGTCGGACACGCGAGCGCCGAGTGCGAGCACGTCGCCGTGGTTCTGGATCGAGCCGGGCAGGCCCGCGGCCATGTTCGAGGTCCACACGAGTGCTGCCGTCGTCAGGCCCATCTGCCGCGCCGGCACCACCTCAGGGACGACCGACATGCCAACGACATCCCCGCCGAGCGCGCGGAAGGCGCGGATTTCAGCCGGCGTCTCGTAAGAGGGGCCGCCGACGGCGACGTACACGCCCTCGTGCACGGGCACCTTGCGCTTGCGGCACGCGGCCAGAATGACGCGGCTCAGGCGCGCGTCGTAGGCCGCGGTCATGTCGGGAAACATCGTCCCGAATTCTTCCTCATGAAACGCTCTCAGAGGGTTGCGGCCCATCAGGTTGATGTGGTCGGTCAGAACGGTGAAGTGGCCGGGTTTGACCTTCTCGCGCATCGAGCCGACGGCCGCGGTCACGATCATCGTCTTGAGGCCCATGTATTCGAGTACGCGCACGGGCAGCGCGATGGATTCCATCGCGTGGCCTTCATAGTAGTGGAAGCGGCCCTGCATGACGGCGACCGAACGTCCGGCCGAGCGCCCCAAGATGAGCTTGCCCTCATGGCCCGGGACCGTGGTGCGGGGGAATCCCGGAATATCGCGGTAGGGGATCGTCAGCGTCTTTTCCAGCGGGGGGACCGCCTTCGCCAGGCCGGAGCCGAGCACGAAGCCGATGTCGGGCGCAAATCCCGGGGCCCGCTTCTTGATGAACGCCGCCGCCTTGCGGATCGCGCCGATGTAGAGATTGATCTTCATGATATGCGATTCTATCAAAGCTCAGGTGAGAAGCGGTGGGCTAATTCCTCCCGCCTTGTTAGAAGTATGGAGAATTTGTGATGAACGAACCCAACAGTAATCCCGAAGCGCGTGTTCCGCTGTTTCAGAAACGCGAAATCCGTCGCACGATGCACCACGACGAATGGTGGTTTGTCATCACGGACATCATCGCCGCCCTGACGGATTGCGCCGACTCTTCTGATTACTGGAAGAAGATGCGCAAACGGGATCCAGATTTGGTCAAAGCCCTCCAAGGGGGGGGGCAATTTGTCCCCCCCCTTGCCTTGGAGTTTACGACGACCGGAGGGCTTCAGAAAATCCAATGCTGGAACACCGAGGGCATCTTCCGCCTGATCCAGTCCATCCCCAGCACCAAGGCCGAACCGTTCAAGCGCTGGTTGGCCCGCATCGGCAAGGAACGCATCGACGAGATCGAGAACCCTGAACTGGCCATGGGCCGAATGCAGTATCTCTACGAAAAGAAGGGCTACCCTAAGGAGTGGATCGACAAGCGGCTGCGGGGCATCGCCGTACGACAGGACCTCACCGATGAGTGGAAAGACCGTGGCGCCTCGACCAGTACTGAGTTCGCCATCCTGACCAACGAAATCATGCAGGGGGCCTTTGGCCTCAAGGTGGACGAATACAAGCAGATGAAGGCGCTGCAACAGGAGAACCTGCGCGACCACATGACCGACATCGAGCTTATCCTCACCATGTTGGCCGAGGCGACGACCACGAAGCTGCACCGGGACCGGGATTCACGAAGCATGGGGCCTCTCAGGAAGGACGCGAATGACGGTGGCGCGGTGGCCGGCAGGACGCGTAAGGATATCGAACGCCAGACAGGAAAACCGGTGATCTCGACCGGGAACTTCAAGCAACTGACCAGCAGGCGGCCGAAGAAGCTGAAAACACTATGATGAAAATAACCTTCGTGGCCGCCGCACTGCTGTTCGTCCTGCCCGCGTCCGCCCAGGTGCCCACCGTCACCGATGAGATTGCCTTCGCCCTGACCCTGCATCGCCGCATCGCGGGCAGCACCAATGTCATGACCTCGCCGTACAGCCTGCGCCAGGCACTGGGCATGGCCTACATCGGCGCAGCCAGCAAGACCCGCGCCCAGATGGCCCGCGTCCTTGGCGCCGGACCGACGTTCGAGTCCGATGAAAAAAAGCGCCGGGAATCACTCGGGGCCGCAGACGACCCCGTGACGCTCAAAGTAGCGAACGCTCTGTTCGTCAAGGAGGGCTACACCTTTCTACCGCGCTTCATTCAAACGGTCACGGACACCTTCGCGGCCGACGTGTTCATCCGAAAGTTCGGACCGAAAGCTCTCGCCGAGATCAACGGCTGGGCCCAGGCGGCAACAAGTGGAAAGATCCCCGTGATCCTCGATGAACTCAATGACGCTGATCGCGCGGTCCTCCTCAGCGCGGTGTACTTCAAGGGCAGTTGGGTCACGGCTTTCCCGAAGGAAAAGTCCGAGGCGACGAGACCGGGCGACGCCACAAGCGGCCCGCTTCCGGAGACATTCCATCCGACGAAGGGAAAGCCCTTCTCCGTAAAGCTGATGTCGGTCAATGGGAGCTTCGAGTACGCCTCGGCGCCCGGCTGGCAAGCGGTACGCCTGCCTTACAAAGGAGACCGGCTCGCGATGATCGCCGTCCTGCCCGCCGCCGATTCCTCGTTGGCCGGTTTCCGCGAAAAACTCAACGCCCGAATGTGGCGAAGCCTGCGCGATCAACTGAAAAATTACCAGCAGGGACTGGTCGCAATTCCAAAGTTCACGTTCTCGAAGACGCACGAGATGAAGGCTCCGTTAGGCGAGCTCGGAATGACTCTTCCTTTCGATCGAGTCTACGCGGACTTTTCGAATATGTCGAAGCCTGCAAATATGCGGGAGGAGATTTATATCAGCAAGGTCGTGCACAAGGCCTTCGTCGCGGTTGACGAAGAGGGGACCGAAGCCGCCGCCGTCACCGCCGTCGTGATGTCCATAAAGGGAACTGCGGTGGACCTCGAGGCGCCGTTTCAGTTCGTCGCCGACCGCCCTTTCCTGTTCGTGATAGAGGATATCCGCAGCGGAACGATCCTCTTCATCGGCGAGGTTCACGACCCGCGTGAGTGAACCAGGCTCATCGTTTTAGTAGAATCGATTCATGCCCACCACGACCACCGCCCCGACGAACCTGAAGTCCCTGACCAAGCAGCTGCGCCTCGACATCATCCGCATGATCGAGGCGGCCGGAAATGGGCACCCCGGCGGCTCGCTGTCCATCATCGACATTCTCGCCGTGCTGTACGAGAAGTTCCTCAAGCACGACCCCAAGAATCCCGCCTGGGAAGGCCGCGACCGCTTCATCCTCTCGAAGGGCCACGCCTGCCCCGCGCTGTACGCGGTGATGGCGCACCGCGGCTACTTCGCCAAGGCCGATCTCCTGACTCTGCGCAAGCTCGGCAGCCCGCTCCAGGGCCACCCCGACCGCCTGCGCCTGCCCGGAATCGAATTCTCCACGGGCTCGCTTGGCCAGGGGCTCTCCGTGGGACTCGGCATGGCCTGCGCGGCCAAGCTCGACAAGAAGGAGTGGAAGACCGTCGTGGTCTTGGGGGATGGAGAACTTCAAGAAGGCCAAAGCTGGGAGGCCTTCATGGCCGCGCCCAAGTTCAAGCTCGACAACCTGATCGCGATCGTCGACCACAACAACGGCCAGATCGACGGCCCGGTGAAGGAGGTCATGGACATCGAGCCGCTGAGCGACAAGTTGAGGGCGTTTAATTGGGACGTGCAGGCGATCGACGGCCACGATCTCGATTCCATCCAGAAGGCTCTGTCCTGCGCCTGGGCGGCCAAGAGTGGCCGGCCGCAGGTCCTCGTCGCCAAGACGGTCAAGGGCAAGGGCGTCTCCTTCATGGAGCACAACATCGCCTGGCACGGGAACGCCCCGAAGAAGGAAGACGCCGACAAGGCCTGCATGGAGATCGAACATGGCCGCTAAAGCGACGCGCGAATCCTTCGGGGAGACGATCCTTGAGATCGCCGAGAAAAACGAAAGCGTCGTCGTGCTGGACGCTGACCTCTCCAAGTCCACGATGACCCAGCCCTTCATGAAGAAGTACCCCAACCGCCATTTTGAAATGGGCATCGCCGAGCAGAACATGATCGGCGTCGCCGCGGGTTTGGCGCTCTCCGGCAAGATCCCGGTGCTGACCTCCTTCGCCTGCTTCCTGATCGGCCGCGTGGAGTCCATCCGCGTCTCGGCCGCGTACAACCAGACGAACATGAAGCTCGTCGGCACGCACGCCGGCATCGGCATCGGCGAGGACGGCACCTCGCAGATGGGCCTCGAGGACGTGGCCGCGATGCGCGCCCTTCCCCACATGACGATCCTCCAACCGGCCGACCACACAGAAACCCAGCAAGCGGTGCGTTGGATGATCGAACACAACGGACCTGTCTATCTCCGCCTGACCCGCCAGAAGATGCCCGACGTCCACGCCGCCGGCTACCGGTGGCAGCCGAATAAGATCGACATATTATGGACTCCGGCGAAGCCGGCGGCGAAGTACCAGGCGACGATCATCGCCTCGGGCGGCCCCGTGCCGCACGCGATCGAAGCAGCCAAGCTCCTCGAGGCCAAGGGCTTCTCCGTGCGCGTGGCCAATGCCTCGACGCTGCTGCCGTTTGACGGCGAGACCGTCGCCCTTCTTGCCGCCGACTCCCAACGCATCGTCGCGGTCGAGGACCATAATATCCACGGCGGCCTCGGTTCGGCGGTGTGCGAGGCGGTCGCCGAGAGCGGCCTGGCCTGCCCCGTCGTCCGGATCGGCCTGCGCTCCTTCGGCGAGTCCGCCACACCCGAGCAGCTCTACGAGAAGTACGGCCTGACCGCGCCGAGCATCGCCGAGGCCTGCCTCAAGAACCTGCCGTGATGTCCGCCAGAAGACACCCGGTCACTTTCATCCCTGGAGACGGTATCGGCCCTGAAGTCATCGCCGCCGTCCAAGCGGTGCTCGCCGCCGCCGAGGTCCGCATCGACTGGGAAGAGCGCCACGCCGGCGCCCGCGTCTTCAAGGCCGGCGTCGCCTCCGGCGTCCTGCCCGAGACCATCGAGTCCATCCGCCGAACGCGGTGCGCGCTCAAGGGCCCGCTCGCCACGCCCGTGGGCTTCGGCGAAAAGAGCGCCAACGTGACCTTGCGCAAGTTCTTCGAGACCTACGGTAACATCCGCCCGGTGCGCGAGCTCCCGGGAATCCGCACGCCCTACTCGGGCCGCGGCATCGATTTCGTCGTCGTGCGCGAGAATGTCGAGGACCTCTACGCCGGCATCGAGTACCTGCAAACACCCGGCTTCGCGCAGGCGCTGAAGATCGTCACGCGCAGGGGCTCTGAGAAAATCTGCCGCCTCGCCTTCGAGCTCGCCCGCGCCGAGGGCCGCAAGAAGGTGACCTGCGCGACCAAGGCGAACATCCTCAAGTTCACGGAAGGGCTGTTTAAGCGCGTCTTCGAGGAAGTCGCCAAGGACTATCCGGACATTCAGTCCGAGCACCAGATCGTGGACAACTGCGCCCATCAGCTCGTCATGCGCCCCGAGCAGTTCGACGTGCTCGTGATGACAAACATGAACGGCGACATCCTATCTGACCTCGCCTCGGCCTTGATCGGGGGCCTCGGCTTTGCCCCATCGGCCAATTTGGGCGACGGCGCCTCCATTTTCGAGGCCGTGCACGGCTCCGCGCCCCAGATCGCGGGCAAGGACATGGCCAACCCGACAGCACTCCTGCACAGCTCGGTGCTGATGCTGCGCCACCTCGGCGAGATGAAGGCCGCCGCCGCCATCGAGAACGCCCTGCTCTTCACGCTCGAGGAGGGGAAAATCCTGACGGCCGACATGGCCGGCGGCGGCCGCGAGCCCTCGGGCACGAAGGCGTTCACGAAAGAGGTGATCAAGAACTTGGGCTCAGCGCCCAAGACCTATCCGCGCCGCGAATACCGGCGCATCAAGATGCCGCAGGTCTCGCCCGCCGCGGTCGCCGCCAAGGAGACGCGCCCGATGGGCGTGGACGTCTTCGTCGTGACCGCCATCGACCCGGCGGTCCTCGGCCCGTCGATCGAGAGCGTCCTCTCGGGACTGCCCGTGCGCCTCACCCAAATATCGAACCGCGGCATCAAGGTGTACCCCAACACACTGGGCATCGAGTCCGAGCCCGGAGACTGCGCGCGCCTGCGCTTCAAAGTCGCCCGACGCGGCGACACGTTGGCCGACAAGGACATCGCCGATCTGCTCCTGCGCGTGGGCGCGAAAGCGCCCTGGGTGCACGTCGAGAAGCTCTTCAAGTACGACGGCCAGGCCGCCTTCACGAAGGACCAGGGCGAGGATTAGGTCTCGGGAAAACTCGATTACCGCTGGGGACGGGGACGAGGTCCAAGATGGTGCGTCTCATAGGCACCATCCGACATGGCCTCCCTCCTCTCCTGGCTGCTATACTGCAGTCCATGGCCGGATCCGCCGGGACTATTGCCTCCGACACTGTCAACACCTGGCGGTGGAGAGGCAGCTACAGGTTTTTCCCTGATGCAATCGCTATTATTTACAATGCTACCGCCTGCGTCATTTGTGAGGACGGGATCATCAGCATATGCACAATATTGCTGACGTAGAGTTTTGCACGCATAGGGTCTGGGATCACGCGCAGCCCGCGGCAAATAATCTCGAACACCAGAGACTAAGTTGCCACACTCAAAAAAGTCCTGCGTTCCGCCCACAGCCTTGCACTCATCATACTGGGTAACAATGTCCTCAATAATTCTTTTTCGGGTGTTATGGGCCATTCTATCTGCAGCGTGTCCAAAATACAGGCAGATAGTTTTATCCAGTAAGTTCAGAGAGGCACTAGCGGCTCCATTGGACGAGGCAAGCCTGGCTCCTCCTCTCGTTTCAACTCCACGTGTATCTCCACCCGTGCCGGACCCGCGGGTAGTTCCAAGGCTTCCACGCTTGGATTCTTCGGTTGCACGTTGCGTGGAATCAACACCACCCTGCTTGAGCCTTTCCGAAGTCGCTTCCAATAGAAAAGGAAGAACTTGCGGCACTCCGCTTGCCACATCTAATCCAGCCTGACAGCCAGGATTGTTATTTACAAACTGCAAGGACTTTCCAACGGGGGTCCTTAATTTCCGAAACGCACCCAGAACCCTGGAGGGTTTACCGCTGCCCCTCTCACTGCAGAGCTCACTCACAAAGCGTTGTCTGTCGCTGATGATCTCATACACATAATCCATTCTGATCAAATAAAATTTATAACGGGGGGCTTGGAGCGCTAGGGCATCCTCAGAGACGTCCAAAGCGTCCAAGGCTTCCAGAGCATCTCCCTGATTTTTTAAAAAACCAATCTGATGGATCCCGGATGGTTTCTGTTGTCCCGGCACATAAGTCAGCTGACCCGTAAACTTTGCATCATCATTATTCCCATAGCGCTCGTCATAGACTCTGAGTTCGCTCCGATAGTCAGCACCTCGGTTAGATGGCACGGCTCCTTGGGCCAAAACAGGGGTTCTAAGAAAAGCAGTGAGAGCGGCCCCTAAAAGAACTAAGGTCTTAAAAAATTTATTCATAGGTTCAGCCTCAACCTGCTTCGGCGGGTGGGGGGCCCGCTTTGTCTTTATTCCCCTCTTGCCCTTCTTTCCCTCGCACCCCTCGCCGCATCACCGCGCCCTACCGCCAGCTTAGCCGCTTTCCAGTCGCCTGAACCTGACACTTGGTGCTTGGAGGGTTCGGATTTCCAAAAATTGTTCCAGATCGTTGCCACTTGATCCAACCATCCCGGTTCATCCGGCCTTGACTGCGGAGCTGGCGGGGGGGGTGAAAAAGCCAGTTGCACTCGAAGATATGGATCGGCTCGGCAAATTGCGTCGTGAAGATTGCGACACCGCGGGATCCCAGAATAAGGGCTATCACAATTGCGGAAAGCAGCTTCTCCGCAAAATCTCGCGGCGTCTGCGATGGCCGTTTTCAGCGCTACGTCATCACTTGCGCCAAAATCAGACTTAAGAATCTGGGCGATGGCGTTGACATGGCTCGGCCATTGGGCGCTCATTCTCTCGATTTCAGCGCGATCGGCGGCGGGCTGGGCTCCGACTCCGCCGGGAACAGAGCCGGAATCGCCGGTCTTTTCTAATTCGCCACGAGCGACTCTCGCCGCGCGCTCAGTGGCATCAACGCCACCCTGTTCGAGCCTTCTCGAAGTCGCAGCTGATGGAGAAGGATGGATTATTATTGTGGCCAACAAATCACTTCTTGAACCAACACACGCAGGAAGAAACTTTGGAGAATTATCCGCTTTGAAAGAGAGCCTTGCGGTGGACATTTTCTGGACCGCAGCCAGAGCCCCTGCGGCGGTACCGCCGCAAAAGTCTCTTATAAAATCGCTTTTTTTCGCCTCCGAAATGCGCTGATAGACATAATCCATCGCGACGAGGTAATCCTTGTAACGGAGGGGCTCCGAATTAGCGGAACCTAGCGCACCACCCAGATTCTTCAAATACAACAAGGCCCTTGCCTGATCTCTTTCGGAATCATAGAGAACTTGGAACTCGCGCCTGCTGTTGAATGCAAACTCGCGATCCATTAGGTCCGATGGCACAGCACGCTTTTGATATTCAGCCTGATTGCGACGATAATTGTCATCCATTCTGGGAAAATATTTCCCATTGAAGTCTGAAGCGAGAATAGGCAAGGAAATCTTATCGCTCCCCCGCATGAAGTATTCTCGAACCCCTGGCCCCTGATGAGCGCCGCCGCTAATCCGATCCCGCTCCAAGACCTTTTCAGAAAGCTCCGCTATCGGCCCAGAGAGTTTTGGGTTATAAACATCATTCCCGGAATCTATTTTTGAGATCAGCAGATAGAAATAAAGATCAACCTTGACGTTAGCCCAGTCCGCCTCACTCAACTCCCTCGCCTCTGGCGGTAGTGTCACCCCGTGTCTCAACATCTCTGCCCTGTAGCCCGAATCGTTATACCTCGGATCGTACGGATTGGCCACGCCGTTTACGCTAAAAACTTGCGCCAAGAGCGGACCCGCGAGGAGACAGGAGAAAACGACCCCCAAACAACCGAGAGATTTTAAGAAATTCTTCATAATGGAATCTTCGCCAACCTGCTTAGGTGAGTGTAGGGCGCAGGCCTTGCGTTGTCAAGGCCCGCCAGTACAAGCGGCAGGCTCAAGCGCAGGCGCGCGCCGCCCTCGGCGCGGTTTTCGACCGTCAGGCTGCCGCCTGCTCGGCGCTCGACTGTCCCACTCAAGGGCGCCCTGACGTCCCGCGCGGCCGGAAATAAAAATTATGAAATATTCTCATATGATGAGGATATTACATGGTATCATTCCTTCCCAACAGAGGAAGTAGGATGAAACGAGAACATTATCTCCAGGAAGTCGCGCGCCTGCTGAAAGTCCACCCCGTGGTCGCCATTCTGGGTCCTCGCCAATGCGGCAAGACCACTTTGGCGCGCCAGTTCCTCCGGCAGATGCCTGCCTCGCAGCCAACCAGCTCTTTCGACCTTGAGGACGAGACCGATCTCGCCCGGCTTGAAACGCCAAAGCTCGCCTTGGAAGAACTCCGCGGACTTGTCGTGATCGACGAAATTCAACGCCGTCCCGAACTTTTTAAAACGCTTCGGGTCCTCGCCGATCGCCGCCCCATTCGGACGCGATTCCTCATTCTGGGAAGCGCTTCTCGCGATCTCATTCACCAAGGCTCCGAGTCTCTGGCAGGGCGCATCGGATTTATGGAGCTTCCTCCGTTCACGGCCGAAGAAGTGGCCCCGAAGGACCTGCGCAAGCTCTGGATTCGGGGCGGCTTCCCGGCATCCTTTCTGGCGCCCTCCGTGGACGTCTCGCGCCAGTGGCGCAAGGATTATATTTCCACTTTCTTGGAGCGGGATATCCCGGCGCTCGGATTTCGCATCCCCGCGAACTTGATGCGCCGCTTCTGGACGATGCTCGCGCATTACCATGGTCAGGTCTTCAATGCCTCCGAGATCGGCAGATCTCTCGGATTATCAGACGACACGATGCGCCGCTATCTCGATATCTTGTCCGGGACCTTCATGATACGGCGGCTTTCGCCGTGGCATGAAAATCTAGGAAAGCGCCAGGTCAAATCGCCCAAGATCTACTTCCGGGACTCCGGCGTCTTCCACGCGCTTATGGGAGTATGGGCCGAGAAGAATATCCAAGCCCACCCGAGGCTCGGAGCCTCCTGGGAGGGGTGGGTGATTGAGGAGGCAATCCGAGCGCACGGAGCAACGCCGGAAGAAGCGTATTTTTGGGCGACGCACAATCAAGCCGAATTGGATCTCCTCATCGTACAAGACGGCCGTCGAATCGGATATGAAGTCAAATACACGGATGCTCCCCGATTGACGTCCTCCATGCGAATCGCGGTGCGCGATCTTAAACTGAACGAATTGGTCGTGCTCTTCCCGGGGAATCAATCATTCCCGTTGTCAGAGAATATACGGGCCGTCGGTTTCGAGACGTTTTTGCAACAGCACCCGCGCAAACCATAGCGGACGTCGCCTACGCGGCGGGAAGCTCCGAAGCAAGCGGGAGGCTCAGGCGCAGGCGCGCGCCGCCCTCGGCGCGGTTCTCGGCCGTCAGGCTGCCGCCGTGCTCCCGCGCGATGCGGGCGCAGAGGTTGAGGCCAAGGCCGGTGCCGCCCGAGGAGGCGCGCGTCGTCTCGTAGGCGCCGAACAGGCGCGGCAGAATCTCGGCGGAAAAGCCAGGCCCCTCGTCCTCGATGCTGGCGACGGCCTCATTTGCGTCGCGCCGGATCGTCAGACGGACTTGCCCGCCGTTCTTGCTGACGGAGAGCGCGTTGAGAAACAAGTTGAGAAACAGGCGCTGCAGGTGCACGCGGCTAGCATGGATCGGGCAAGCCTCGGCAGACGCGGAGATCTCCAGGCTCACGTTCTTGAGCAAGTAAGCGTTGCGCACCAAGGCCGCCACCTCGGCGCCGATCGAGCCAAGCTCATCGGCCGAGAGCTCGAAACGAACGTCGGCTCCATGCCGGGCAAGCTGCGCGGCCATCCCGCCGCCAAGCGCCGCCATGCGCTTGACGCGCTCGACGGCGTTGCGGGCCTCATCGCTCATGGATTCGTCCAAAAGCGCGGTGTCCGAAAACCCGAGGATGACCATGAACGCGTTGCGCAGATCGTGGGCCACGCCGGCGCTGACCAGGCCGACATCGCTAAGAACAGCCGCGCTCTCCAGGCGCGCGGTGAGCTGATCGGCTCGATGGCTTTCGACTTGGAGCCGAGAGCGCGCGTCTCGGTCCCGCGAAGCAAGGCGCCACGTGAGCAGGGCGGTGAAGAGAAAGAAGCCGCTCTTGAGCAGGATCTCGAAGACCGCGACGCTCCGGCTCTCCTCGGTTTCGCTCAGCGTGAAGACGGCGTTGAGGGCGACGACCCCGGCCGTGATCCAGGCCGTCTCGCGCGGCCCGAGCAGGAGGCAGACCGTGAAGATCGGGAGCAGATAGAGGACCCAGAGGTTGGAGGCCGCGCCGCCGGAATGCGCCAGGATCGCGGTGATCACGCCGCAGTTGGCCAGGATGAAGCCGGCCGCGAGCGACGGGGTCTCGGGCTTGAGGCGCAGGGCGACGCCCGCCGCGAGGTTCAAGACCATCAGAAGGACGAGCAGGTAGAGGACCTGGGGGTAATCCAGGTTCGGATTGTCCCTCCCAAGAAAGGCGAGGACGGCCATAAAAAGGAGGAAGCCGGCCTCGTAGCGGCCAGACAGCGCGTCCGCTTTGTTCATGACGGCCTTAGCATAGCCCCAAAACTGCCGCGGCTCAAGGCCGCTGGACCCAGCGGACCTATCTCACAGGCCCAGATCATAGGGCCAAAAGATTGAGAGCGGATAGGCCCTCCGCCTCAGGCACTGACATCGTCGCCGTGGCTACACTATCCCCATGAACATCGACTCCCGCCGCATCGTGAACGCTCTGCTCGCTCTCGTCTTGTCCGTGGCCGCCTCCGGTCCGGCGCTCGCCCACACGGGAGGTCTGGCAGGACCAGCGGGACGCGCCGCCCCCGGCTGGGCTCAGAGCTTCACTCCGATCACCCCCGCAGTGATACGGAGCATTCAAGGCTTCCTGCGCACGGACGCGGGGATAACGCTTCTGTCGCAGACGCCGTCCCTGTCCGTTCTGCAGCGCCTCGATGCCGACAGCGACGTCCACCGCACGATCGTCGCCTCGATCTGCGTGCCCAAACTGGAAGCCGCCGTACAGTCCAACGACGCAGGACAGATCAATGCCGAGGTCGCCCGGGCGCTCGCCCGCCACTCAGATACGTACGGCCTCCAGTCGTTCGCCATACTGGCGGGAGCGCGCGCCCGGGACCTGATCGCGCAGGTACGGTATGCGGCCATCGACGTCTCCGAGCTGTCGCAGGCGGCCTCCGAGCTGGCTCCCTTCGCAGACATACTCGACATCAACGGAACAAAAAGTGATATCGCAGCGGTCGCGCGCTTGGCCGCGGAGGCGCGCTCGGAGCGGGGCATGGCGGCCGCGAGCAGCATGGCCGCCGGGCTGCAAGTCACCGCTCAAGTCGAGAGCATCGGTCGGGTGAGCTTACCCCAGCTAATGGATGGACATGAAGACACTGTCGGCGCACTGCTCAATGAGCTCCATGATGCGCCCAACGAAGCCTACTCGCGTCAGCTCATCGACCTTCTACGCGCTCTCCCCGGTCAAAAAGATCGCATCGGCTTCGAGCGCCGCGTCGCGGCCAGCATCTCCCTGGACCTTGCCGCAGAGAGCGGCCGGAAACAAAATCTGGCCGCCCTGCGCACCATGAAGATCCTGGCCTCCAGCACCGATTTCGATGACATCCGGTCCATAGCCATCGAGAGGGTCATGAGGTACTTCGAGAATCTCGAGAAAGTCGGCCTCGTGGATGAGGCCCTGGGCGTCATTGACGCCGCCGCCTCGACTCCGGACAAAGAGGTCAAGGGGCTTGCGCTGAGCCTGCTACTACAGCGGATCCGCACCGGCGACGATTCGGACGCAATCAGAAGCCGTCTTGAGGCCAGTGTCGCCGCAATCATGCCCGCCATGAGCGGGCCCAAGCATGTGCCGGTGCCCCAGGCCCCGCAGGAGGCCGCGCAGTCAGACGATTCGACCCACCGCGCTATCCCCGCGGGCGAATCCATCTCGGAAAGCCTCTCCTACGCCGCCGCCCATCATCCCGTCGGAATGTTCTTCGCCCTGGTGAGCATTGCCGTGACGATTGGTGCGGGCGTGGGAACGCTGTCGCCGCTCCTGATCTTCGCGGCCCTGCCCATCATGCTGTACGTGGGCCTCAAGGGCCTGGCTGGCGGGCACCCGGTCGCGAACTTCTTCCAGCTCGGCACGATCGGAGGACTCTTCGAGGCGGCGAGAACGGCCGAACTGAGCCTGGGTTCCGGCCTGGGATTGGTGGCCGCCGCGGCCGCCTGCGCCGCGCTAGCCCTCTGGAGCTTCCGCAGCAACCGCCCGGTCTTGGGCTTCTTCTTAAATGTGGTCCTGTCCTACCTGCTGCTGGCAATACTCGTGCCGGGCTCCAGCACGCTCTAAGCGCGCCGATCGGCGGAGGAGCACTCGACGAGCCAGACGACGCCTGCCGAAATGAAGTACAGGCCGAGCAGGACGACCCCGAACAGGATGGTCGTCGCGATCACGTCGCCGGGCGTCAGGAAAGCCGAGGCCGCCAGGATCGCGACCATGGACTCGCGCCAGTATTTCAGCATGGACCGCGAGCTCACCAGCCCGAAGCGCGCTAGGAAATAGAACAGCACCGGCGCCTCGAACGAGACGCCCGTACCCAGAACGGTGCAAAGGAACAGGTTCAAGTACTCATTCGGTCGCAGGTTGGGGCGCAGGCCCGCCCGCACGGCCTCGTCCATTAAGATACCCGTGAGAACGGGAAAAGCGACGAAATAGGCGAACACCGCGCCCGCGACGAAGCACGCGCTCGTGACAGCCGTGAAGGTCACCGCCATGCGGCGCTCGCGCTCGTGCAGGGCGGGCTTGACGAAGGCCCAGATCTGGTAGAAGAGGTACGGCGAGATCACAAAGACCGACGCCCAGAACGACAGCCGCATCATCGAGAAGAACGGCTCGGCAAGGTCGGTGTAGGCGAAGGGGGAGAGCAGTCCCGGCGCCGTGCGAAGCAGGGGACGCTTGGCCAGATCCCAGAGCCGGAAGCGCAGGAAGTAGCCGCAAGCGGTCGCCGCGAACAGCGCCAGCGCCGAGTTGATCAGGCGATCGCGCAGCTCACCGACATGGTCCCACAGGGGAAGCCGCTTCTCCTCGGGCAGGACCTCGGGAATCAGCTCGACTTTCATCGCCCGCTCGCGTCGAACGCCGCGGGGATATGCTCCGAGAACCCCGCGTCGATGGCGACCACGTCAAAGCGGCACGGGCCGGCATAGGCGCGGGCCTGGATCCAGACCCGTGCGGCCTTGATCAGCTTGCGGCGCTTGGCACCCCCGACCGAGGCGGCGGCACCCCCGAAAGACGAGGAAGCGCGGGCTCGGACCTCGACGAAGACGATGTCCTCACGGTCCTTCGCCACGAGGTCGATTTCACCGACTTTCGCGCGGAAATTCCTCTCGACGATCGTCATCCCCTTGGCGCGCAGCAAGGCGGCCGCCGCGTCTTCCGCCGCCCGCCCGATCTCGGCGCGATTCATGGCCTGATCGCAGCGCACCTGGAGACCGGCGCGTAGGTGAGGCGATGGGCTTTGCAGGGGCCGAGCCGCGCAAGAGCGCTGAGATGCGCGCGCGTGCCGTAGCCTTTGTGGACGCCAAAGCCATAGCCGGGATGGCGGCGCGCCAGACGCCGCATCCAGCGGTCGCGCACGACCTTGGCCACCACGCTCGCCGCGGCGATGCACAGCGATTGGGCGTCGCCCTCGATCACGGGGCGCTGAGGCAATGCTTCATCCGGGAAACGGTGCGGGCCGTCGACGAGAACGAGGACGCCGCCCCTGCCCAACTTGGAGACCGCGCGGCGCGCGGCGCGCGCCATCGCGGACAAGGTCGCCCGCAAAATGTTGTCCCGGTCGATCGAACGGGGATGCGCCCAGGCGACGGAGACGGCAGCCGCCTGAGAAGCGATGACCCCGAAAAGCCTTTCCCGGGCCTCCGCAGTCATTCGTTTGGAGTCGCGGACCCGGCACAGCGCCGCCGAAGGGACCTGAGGCAAAGACACGGCCGCGACCACGACGGGGCCCGCGAGGGGCCCCCGGCCGGCTTCATCGACGCCGACCAGCGCCGCGATGCGGCCGCGTCTGCGCGCGTCGTCGTCGAAGGCCCGGCCGTGCAAATTACTTGGCGACGGCGGAGTGCGCGTTCGCGGCCTTCTTCGGCTCGGCCTTCACGATCGACGCCTTGGGAACCTCGGACTTGGTGATTGCGGGCTTCGATGCTTCGAGCTTCGGCGCTTCGGCTTTCGGGGCCGCGGTCGAGGCGGATTCGCGGTCGTCGATGCGGGCGGAGCGGCCGGTCAGGTCGCGGAGATAGTAGAGGCGGGCGCGGCGGACCTTGCCCTCCCGTACGAGCTCAATTTTCTCGATGTGGGGAGACGAGATCAGGAACGTCCGCTCCACGCCGACGCCGAAGGAGATCTTTCGAACGGTGAAGTTCTCGCTCGGACCCCGCCCGCGGCGCACGATGACCGCGCCCTCGAACACCTGGACGCGCTCGCTCTCGCCTTCCTTGACCTTCATGTGCACCTTGACGGTGTCTCCGGGACGGAACTCCGGGACCTTCGACTTCTTGTCTTCCAACGCAGCCATCATACTTTTCTCCTGACGTCTCTTATCTCGCCCGTTCAATCAGATCGGGACGTTTTCGCTTGGTCGCCGCTCGAGCGGCGGCACGCCGCCACACGGCGATCTTCGCGTGGTCTCCAGAGAACAGAACCTCCGGAACCTCGCGGCCCCGCCAAACGCGGGGACGCGTGTACTGCGGGAAATCGAGCAAGCCGGCCGCAAACGACTCGCAGGCGGCCGCGTCTTCCTTCTTGAGCACCCCGGGAACGAGGCGCGCCACAGCGTCGGCGACGAGCATGGCCGGGAGTTCGCCTCCGGTCAAGATAAAATCGCCGACCGATATTTCTTCGTCAAACAACGTCGCCGTTCTTTCGTCGACCCCTTCATAGTGGCCGCACACGAGAATGAGGTGCTCTTCCTTGGAAAGCCTCGACGCCATCTTGGCGTCGAACTGCTTGCCCTGCGGAGAGAGAAGAACCGTTTTTGAATTCTTCTTCTTGACGCTTTTGATCGCTTTCTCCAGCGGCTCCGCCATCATGAGCATCCCCGGCCCGCCTCCGAACGGGCGGTCATCGACTTTGCGGTGCTTATTGTTCGCAAAGTCGCGCGGGTTCACGCAGCCCCAGTCGAGCAGGCCCTTTTCCTGGGCGCGCGCCATCATGCTCGCGTCCATGACGGACGCAAACATGCCCGGGAAAAGCGAAACGAAATCAATCCTCACTTAGTCGATCTCCACCACGGTCCGCACGCCGGCCTTCGCGGCGGCCACGCCCACGAGGGCGCGGATCGCCTTGATGACCTTGCCCTGCTTGCCGATGACCTTGCCCTTGTCCGCCTCGTCGACGACGAGGCTCAGGACGGCGGTGCCGCCGTCCGCGGACTCATCGATCGATACGGCCTCGGGCTTATCCGCGAGCCGCTTGACGATGAACAGCGCCAGGTCCTTCGGCAATGACGCGGTCGTCATTTGGCGGCGGCGGCCTTGAACGCGGCCGCCACGAGGCTGCGCACGGTCTCCGACGGCTGCGCGCCGACTCCGAGCCAATACTCATAGCGCGTCTTGTCCACTTCGACCTTCTTGCCCTGCGTCTCGATGCGGGGGTTGTACGAGCCCAGGACTTCGATGGGCTTGCCCGTCGCGCCCCGAGCCTTCTCGATCGCGACGACGCGGTAATAGGGCTGGTGCGGCTTACCCTTGCGCTGCAGCCTGATGACGACCATGGTTTCTCCTTTTACGCCTGGTTCTTCGATCCGAATGCGTCCCGAGCCTTCAGCCCGAGCTCGCGAAAAGCGGCGGCGGGGTCCTTCGCCGCGAAAACGGCCGATCCGGCAACGAGGCTGTCGGCCCCGGCCGCGGCCGCCTGCGAAATATTCACGGCATTGACTCCGCCGTCGACTTGAATCCAGCAATTGAGATGCTGAGCGTCAATGGCGCGCCGCAAGGCGGCGATCTTGTGCATCATGTCCGGCATGAATGTCTGTCCACCGAAGCCGGGCTCCACCGTCATGACCAAGGCCAGGTCGCAGTGCTCGAGAACGCCGATCAGGCCGTCGATCGGGGTTTTTGGCTTCACGGCAAGACCGGCCTTCACGCCGAACGCGCGGATCTTCTTCAAGGCGGCCAAGGCGTCGGGCACGGCTTCAACGTGGCATGTGACGATGTCCGATCCCGCCTCGACGAACCAAGGCGTGACCTCGAGCGGATTGGTGACCATCAGATGCGTGTCAACGTAGAAACCTTTCTTCTTTGCGAGCCGGACGAGATCCGGACCGAAGCTGAGATTGGGAACGAAATGACCGTCCATCACGTCCACGGACACCCATGCGCAGCCGGCGGCCCTGAGGGCGTCGAGCTGCTCGCCCAAGCGGGCAAGATCCCCGGCCAAGAGAGAGGGAACGACGACGGGAGCTCGGGCAGCCACGATCACTGGTCCCTCTCCTCGACGAGGATTCCGTTCATGTAAATCTTCACGCGCGCGCCGCCGGTCTCCTGAACCGGAACTTCGATCTTCGTGCCGGGCTTGCGCACGCCGTTGAACAACTCGCGCTCACCGTACTTGTCGATGACGACGATGCGGACCTGGCTCTCGGAACCGCTCTGGGGCAGCTCGTACTTGAAAATCTTGGCGGCGATGGTCGGCGCCGCGCCCTTGCGGCCGCTGACGAGAAGCTCGGCCTTCGCGTCGGGGGAGAGCACGGAGTCGGCGGCCGGCGCCTGCGTGAGCACGGTGCCGTTGGGAAAAAGGGAGGCGTCGTCGGTTTTGACCTCAAGCTTGACGCCAGCACCCACGGCCCATGACTGGGCCTCATGGAGCGTCTTGCGCAGAAAGTCAGGCATTAGCGCAACACCCGCGGGCGGCGCGCCGCCGGATACGACGAGATTAACCAGAGCGTCGCGCTCAACACTCGTCTCTGCCTTCGGGTCCTGGGAAAGCACCATGCCCTTCTCCTGCTTGAGCGAGTAGGACTCGCTGACCTCCCCAAGGGCGAGTTGGGACTGGCGCAGCATCATCTCGGCGTTGCGCAAAGGCAGGCCGGCGACGGCGGGTGCGAGCACGGTCTGTCCGCCCTGACTGACGATCACGCGGATCGTCTTGCCCTCGCGCACGATGGTGCCGGCGGGCGGATCCTGGCGGAGCACGGAGGAAATCGGCACCGCCGCGTTGAATTCGACGCCGGTCTTGCGCAGGCCGAGGTTCAGCGGCGCCAGCTGATCGAGCGCGGCGGCGATCGAACGGCTCTTCAGATCAGGGACGGTCTGCGTGCGGCGGGAGTGGATCAGCCCCTGAAGGCCCCAATTCAACGAGACGTAGGCGAACGCAAGCAAAGCCGCCGCGACGGCGGCGATCTCGAGCGTGCGGACTTCGACGGTTCTGGCGGTCAAATCGTTTTTCCTGATAACGGCAAAAATCCGCCGACGGCCAAACGAAGGCCGTTGGCGAATTCAGCCGCGCTAAGCGACTTTTTTCCCTCGGGTTGTACTTCGAGCAACCACAGACGACTGCGGGACGAACATTCTACCAAAATACCCCGACCCCGTTCAACGGCCAAGACAGACCCGGGGGCCCCTGTCCCGCGGGGATCGGACGGGCCCGCGGCCCCGGTTTTGAGCACCAAGACCTTGCCGGAGGCGAGTTCCAACCAGGCGCGCGGCCAGGACCGGAATCCGCGCACCTGATTGCGCAGTTCTTCGGCCGGGCGCGACAGGTCGAGGCGCGCGTCCTCGCGCTTGATCAGGGGGGCGGAACTCGGAGCGCCTTCTTGGGCGCGCCGAACGACTCCTCCGGCCGCGATATCCGCCAGAGAGTCGTTCAACAACGCAACCCCCAACGCCGTCAGGCGGGAAAGAAGTTGGGGCGCGTCCTCGTCAGCCGCGATGTCCGTCTCGGCGACCGACTGGATCGGGCCGGTGTCCATACCCTCATCGAGCCAGAACAAAGTGACGCCCGTTTTTTTCTCGCCGCGGACGAGAGACCATTGCACCGGAGCCGCTCCGCGATACTTCGGAAGCAACGAGAAATGCACATTCAGGAAGCCGAGCCTGGTCGACGAGAGGACCTCGGCCTTCAAGATTCGACCGTATGCGACGACGACGGCGAGGTCGGCGCCGAACGCCGTTAGCTCAGCCGCGATCTCGGAGGGCTTCGCCGGCTGGAGGATCTTGAGCCCCAACTCGAGCGCGGCGGCCTTGACCGGCGTCGCCGCCGTCGCAAGACCGCGCCCAGCGGGCTTGTCGGGCTGGGAGACGACGGCGACTATCTCGGATTTTGAGGCGAGCAGACGCAAAAAAGGAACCGCCGTCTCCGGAGTGCCGAAAAAGATTGTTTTCATCACGCCCAACCCGGCTTCGCCTGTTTGATCACGTCGAGCACCTTGAGCCGGTCCTCGAATGGCAGGCGGTCAACGTAGAGTTTGCCGTCCAAATGATCGATCTCGTGCTGGAAGGCGCGCGCAAGCAGGCCTTCTCCCGTCAGCTCCCTCGACTCGCCGTTCTCATCGAGAGCGCGCACGCGGGCGCGGGCGCGGCGGCGCAGCTTCGCGTACACGCCGGGCAAGGAAAGGCAGCCTTCCTCATCGTTGAGCTCACCTTCGAGCGAGAGGATCTCGGGATTGATGAGCACAAGGCGCTGCGGCTTGCCCTCGGGCTTGACGTCGATGACCGCAACGCGCAAGGACAGGCCGATCTGGGGCGCTGCCAGGCCCACGCCGCGGGCGGCCGCCATCGTCGCCCACATGTCCTTGAGCAAAGCGGGAAGCTCATCCTTGAAAGCCGCATAGTCGAGCGCAGGACAGGGGACCTTGAGGACTTTCTCGCCATGCTTGATGATTCGTCGAATCGTCATGGCAGCTTGTCCCGATTTATAGATCGACGGCGTGCTCGGTTCCGGGGCCGAGGATGCGAAAGCGCACGGGCTGCTTGTCGGTCTGCAGCGAGCCCCAGGTCATCGCGAGGCGTTCAAGCTGGGCATCGGTGGACAGCTTCGCCGAGACGCCGAACACGACCTCGGTCGCACCCACGGCTTGCGCCGCCTGGGTGATCGCGTAAAAGGGCTCATTGGAGACGACCAGAAGCGGCGTCACGGTCTTGCCGGACTTCTCGGCCAGCTCGAGCACGCGCGTGAACAGCTTCTGCTCTTCATGGTCCATCGTCACGGCTTCATCAACCAAGCCAAGGCCCGAGCGAATACGCGAGGTGAACACCACGAGGTCGGTGGTGTCATCATCGAGCGTCTCGAGCACCTTGGTCAGATGGTAGAGATTGTTGGGATCGCGCAGCGCGACAAGGACGCGGTGGGGCTTATCGATCTCCTCGCGCACCATCTTGAGGTCATCGGCCTGGCGCAGGTTGAACTTCTCGTGCGGACTGTGGCCGCCGGCGTGCTGCTTCTCGTTCCAACGTTCCGAGAAAACGAAAAGTCCGAAAAAGACGGCAGTGAACACCGAGCCGGAAATCGTCGCGACCCGCTTGGTGAGAAGGTTCATGGACGCAGTCACGAACAGGATCAAGAATACCGCGGCCAGGCCGATCGGCCACTCGACGCCGTTGACGCGGATGTTGCCGGGCACCATGAACTCGCGGGGCTCGCGCTTCTTGAAGCGAAGCATCATGACGGCCATCGTCTTGAACACGAACGACCAGACCACGCCAAAAGCGTAGGCCTCGCCGAGCAGGTACACGTCGCCGCGGCAGAGCAAAATCGTGGCGATCTGGAGGCCGACGATGAGATTGATCAGGCGATGCGTGGTGCCGTACTTCCTATGCAGGCCGCGGAACCAGTCCACGAGGATGCCGTCCTCGGCCAGGCGGTTCAACACGCCGTTGGCGCCGACGATCGAAGTATTGGCCGCGCCCGCGAGAATGAGCACGCCCACGCCGACGACGAAACACTGCAGAAGCAGGCGCATCCAGTGGGGACCGACCACCGACATCGCCAGGCCGGAGAGAAGATTGTCGCCGTACTGGGAAATGCGCACGGAGTCGGGGATGATCATCACCGCGAAGAAGCTGACCGCCGAGGTGAGCAACATGCTGTAGATGAAAATCACCAACCCCGCGCGCTCGAGATTCTTGATCTTCGGGGCCTCGACCTCGCGGTACACCTGGGCCAGGGACTCCTCTCCGCTCATCGCGAGTAAGGAGTGGCCAAAGGCCATGATGATGCCGACGGCCCCGATGGGCTTGAGCCAGGAAACGCGCGCCGCCCAGCCCAGGCCCTCCTCGCTGAACGTGAGCGAAAACGGAGGCAGAACGCCGCCCCGGACCCACACCGTGTAGCCGCACCAAATGATCATGACCGCGCCCATCACGGTGGTCATCTGCATGATCTTCAGAGCCTTATCGCTCGACTCGTGAATGCCCTTGATGTTCTCCCACCAGAAGTACATCGTCGCCGCGACGGCGAAGAACACCGCGAACGAATGCGGATCCAGGTGCCAGCCGATGCGCAGGTAGGGAAAGAGGTTGTTGAGCAGGCCGGAGAGGTACTGGCCCGCCGAGACGGTCGAAATCGGGCCGGTCAGGATATAGTCGAACATCAGCGCGGCGGCCGAAAGCTTGGCAAGCTTGCCACCCATCGCCTCTTTGACCACCTTGTAGACGCCACCGCGCACGAACATGGAGCAGGACTCCATGTACACCGCGCGGATCGCGTAGGAGAAGAGCATGACACCGAGAATGAACCACGGAGCGGCGGGCCCGACCGCCTGCTCGACGATGCCGCCGATATAGTAGGCGGTGGAAGCCAGGTCGCAGAGGACGATCGCGGCCGCGCGCCAGAAGGAGATAAACGACAGCATGGCGGTCGTCAGGACGACGACTTCCGTGACGCGTCGCCCCGGGCGGGGCTCAGGCTTCAAGCTTTTTGACCAGCTCGAGCGCCGCGGCGGGACCGGAAGACGCGGTGAGCTGATCGATGAGAGCCGCCTGAAACAAAGACGACACGCCGCGCAGGAGCTGGAGATGCAGCGGGAAGGCTTCCTGCTTGTTGGGGGAGAAGAAAAGGAACATCACGCGGATCGTCAGGTCCGTCTGCTTCGGGTCGGGAATCGGCTTCTTCAAGATCGCCATGCCGGCGAGAATCGTCGCGATGCCGTCCATGCGCGCGTGCGGCAGGCTCAGGCCGGTGTCGAGCGTCGTCGAGATGCCCTGCTCGCGCTCTTGAACCTTGGCGAGAAAGGAAGCCCAGTCGGCGATGCCCGCCTTGCCGCAAACCGCCGCGGCCAAGGTCTGCAGGACCGCGGACTTCTCCTGGCCTTCAGAGGGGAACAGGATGGTGTCTTCGGCCAGGATGGTCGAAACCTTCAGACCC
This sequence comes from Elusimicrobiota bacterium, assembly GCA_023249675.1. Taxonomy (GTDB): domain Bacteria; phylum Elusimicrobiota; class Elusimicrobia; order UBA1565; family UBA9628; genus GWA2-66-18. The sequence goes on from JAHFCE010000006.1 coordinate 77,216, forward strand.
TTGGCCGCCCGCGCCGGGGGCGTGGTTTTAGGGCCTTCTGCGGCCGGCTCGGGGGACTTTTTCTGAAACCAGGACATGGGGGGGGCTACCGGCTGTATTATCGCACGGAGCCGGGGAAAGTGTCAAATGGCGCAGAATGTATATAATGCCGCCGTGCGCAAGCCTCTCGCCGGCCGGTCTGTCATCATCACGCGCCCGCGCGCAAAATCGGGCGAAGTCGCCGCCGCCCTGGCGAAATTGGGCGCCCGTGTGATCCATGCACCTCTGATCCGTATCGTTCCTCCGCGTTCGTGGGGGCCGTTGGATGCCGCGCTCAAAACCTTCCGCCATTACGACGCCGTCGCCTTTACCAGTTCCAACTCCGTTGATTTTTTCTTTGCCCGCATGAAAAATGTTCTCGGTCGAAAGCCGGCCGCTCCTCGAGTTCTCGCCGCCGTCGGCCGCGCGACGGCGAACGCCGTTAAGAACAGTGGTTGGCGTTGTCACGTGATTCCCGAAGACGCGCACGCCGCAGGTCTCACGAAAGCGCTGCGCGTCCCGCGCGGCGCGCGCGTTCTAATTCCGCGCGCCGAGCGCGGCCTGGACACGCTTCCAAAGTCGCTGCGCACAGCCGGAGCCCGCGTCACCGTCGTCTCGGCCTATCGCACCGTTTCCGATCCGGGCGGCCTACGCTGCCTACGCCGTGCCCTCGCCCTCGGCGCGGACGCCGTCTGCTTCGCCTCCGGCTCCGCCGCCGCTCTCGGCGCTCGTGATTCGGCGTTGTCTGGCGCCGCCGCGGTCGCCATCGGCCCGACCACCGCCGCCGCTTTGCGCGCGCGGGGCGTCATCCCCGCCGCAGTCGCGAAGCGGCCCGATCCCGAATCGTTCGCCCGGGCCGTGGTCCAGGCGTTGCGAGGCCGCCCGACCGTATGAACGAAACTTTGATCATGGCCGGCTCGCGCACGCCGTTCGCCGCATGGAGCTTCGGCGTCACCGGACGCGGCGCGCCGGGCGGCGCGCTCAAGGAGCTCGATCCCCAGGATCTCGGCGCCGCGGCGCTCAAAGGCGCGCTCGCGCGCGCGCGCCTCTCGCCTCGCGACCTCGGTTTTGTCGCCTTCGGCAACATGTACCAAGTCGGGCCTCATGGCTGCTACGGCGCGCGCTACGTTGCGCAACGCGCGGGCTGCCCGCCGGAAACGACCGGTGCGGCCGTCGCGCTCGCCTGCGGCACAGGCCTCTTAGCGCTCACGACTGCCGCGGACGCCGTCGCGCGCGGCGAGGCCTCGGTCGCCGCCGCCGTGGGCGCGGACGCGCCCAGCCGCCTGCGCCGCGACATTTTCGTGCCCTCGTTCACCGACCTGTCCTGCGGCAAGCACATCGCCAAGACCGCCGAGGAACGCGCCCATGAAGCGGGACTTCCACGCGCAGCCATGGACGCGTGGGCGCTGCGCTCGCACATGAAAGCGCGCGCCGCCTCCAGGCTTCGCGCCGAGGAAATCATCCCCGTCGCCGGCCTCGCCGATGACGACGCGATCCTCGAGAGCCCGATGCCTGAGAATTTCGCGGCGGCGAAACCCCTGTTCAGCGACGGAACGACCGTGATGACGCACGCAAACGTGCACGCCGTCGTGGACGGCGGCGCAGCGCTCATCCTCGCCGCGCCGAAAGCCGCGACAGGCCGCGCGCTCGGTCGCTTCGTTTCGTCCGCACTGGTTGGCGTCGCGCCAGAGCGCATGGCCTACGCCGCCGTGCCCGCCGTCCGCCTGGCCCTCGAGCGCGCCCGCTGGCGCGCCGCCGAGGTCGACGTCTGGGAGATCAACGAGACCTTCGCGGCACAGATCCTGCTCGATCAAGCCGAGCTCCAGATCGAAGCGGAACGCATCAATCCCAACGGCGGCGCAATCGCGCTCGGCCATCCCTTCGGCGCAACGGGCGTGCGCCTCGTCCACACGCTTCTGCTCGAATTGCGCCGCCGGTCCCGCCGGCGCGGCGTGGCCGCCATCAGCGTCGGCGGCGGCCTCGGCATCGCCGTCTGCGTCGAAGCGCTTTAAAAGCGAAAGGCGATCGTGATGCGGTTGACGGTGCCGAGGGCGCCGAAGGGAATCCACGCGTAGTCAAGGCGCAGGGTGTTGAAGTCGAAGCCCGCGCCGGCGGAAACGCCGGCGAACCCATCGACGCCGCGCGTGCGGTTCTGGTCGTAGCCGCCGCGCACGCTGACGATCCAAGGTTTGGCGGAGCCGACCTTCGAAGCGGGAATGCGCGCCTCGACGCCGAGCGAGGTGTAGAGATCCTGGTCGACGGGCAGATTGACGTCGAGGCCGGCGTCGAACGTCGGCGATAGGTGCCACAGGCCGCCGGCACGAATCCGAGCCGGCAGCGGGTCGGCGACGCCGCCGAGCTTGAGAGGCGGGCCGATGTTCGAAACCGAGAAGCCGGCATCCAGAGGGCCGTCACCGATGTCGGCGACGTTCCGGGCGAGGAGACCGAAGTCCGCGGCGGCCGTCGTGCCGCTGCGGTCGTCGAGCGTCGCACGGATGATCTTAAGCCCGCCCGCGAGCGCGACGGGACCAGCGAGGCGGCGCGCGTACCATGCGCCGAGTGCTAGGTCCGTCGGCGTGAACTTGCCGGTCGCGTCGCCCAGGGCGTTGTACGCGGTCTGCGCGCTCTGCGACGCATAGAGCAGGCCCGCCGCAAAAGCGCCGTCGCGGCCCAGAGGACGAGCGTAGGCGACGGAGCCGGAATAGGCGGACTCGAGCAGCGCGTCATAGCCCAGGGCGGCCTCGCTTGGGGCCTCGGCCCCGAGGCGCGAGAGCGACGCGGGATTGAGGAACACGGCCTCGGCGCCGAGGCCCGCGGCGGCGCAAACGCCGCCCATCGCCGAGACGCGCGCGCCGCCCGGCGATTTCAGGAAGGCAGCGCTCGTGGTTCCGGCCGCGCGCGAAGAGAATGCTCCGCTGGGAAAGAGACCGGCGCGGGCGGAAGTCGCGGCGACGACGAATGCTGCGAAAAGACCTAGACGGGCCAGACCGGCCCCCGCCGCGTCTTTTCTTCGGGCGCGGGAACTTCCGGGACCAGCTCCACCTGCACCGGGGCCGGAACCTGCTCGATCGACTCCGTGACCGAAGTCTCCGGTTCCGACGAGACGGGCGGCGCGGCGATCAGCGCGCTCAACTCCATGCGGATCGTTTCATCAGGCGACAGAGCAGCCTTGGCCTTCGGCTCCGGGACGGACTCGGGTTCAGGAGCGGCCGCGACGGTCGCGGCCGGAGCCGGAGCCTTCACGTTTTCGACGGCGCGGGTCAGCTCTCCCAAACGGTCGATCAGCGCCTCATCGCGCGCGGCGGCCCCGTTGAGCTCATCATCCACGCGCTTGGCCAGCGCACGCATCTCTTGGCGAAGCTCGGTCAGTTCGCCCTTGATGTTCTGGAGATGGACGACGGCGGGGCTGATGCCGCCGGTCGTATTCGCCGGATCCTTGCGGCGCTCGGGCCCCGCGTACTCGCCTTGGGGCTTGGACGTGAGTTCCGGCTCGCGGACCGGATGCGAGGCGACTGCGGCGGCCGGGGCCTCCTCGGAGATGTGCACCGGACGGACCGCCGGGGAGTTTTCCTGCTCCGCGCCCTGCTCGCTCTCAGTGACATCGGCCGCTTCGGAAGCGACGCGGTACTGACCAAGGAGGAAGAGGAAGAGGACCCCGCTGATCAGGAGCCCCGCCGACGAGATATAAAACCAGCCGTCCGCCCAAAGTCCCATCATCATAGTAGAGGAATGGTATCCGTCCGGGGAGGTAAAGTCAACCGAACTAAATAAGTACAATAGCGCGATGCCAATGAGCCGGCCGCCTTATCGCCTCGCTTTTTGCCCTCGCCGCGAGGCCGAAAGGACGCTCAGCGACCCCGCCGAGCTGCGCGCGCGCTTTGGCCCCGCGGAGCTGGCCGAACTCGAGGCCCTGCCGGAGCGCCGCAAGCTCGACCGGGTGGCGGGACGCCTTGCGGCCAAGCGCGCGCTCGCGGCGCACTTCCTCGGCGAATACGGCTGGGAAGCCGACGCCGCGGAACTCGCCGTGTTCAACGATGCGACCGGGCGCCCGCGCCTGACCTTGCCGAAAGGCGCGCCGGCCCCGGCGCCGTCCTTCTCGATCTCGCATTGCGCGCAGGGCGGGGCGGCCGCGGTCGCTTCCCCCGGACGCCGCGTCGGCGTGGACATCGAGACGATCGTCGCGCGACCGGCCAAGGTCATCGCGTTCGTCGCGACGCCCGAAGAGCTCGCGTCCGGACCCTATGATGATGCGGGAGCGCAGGCACGCCTCTGGACGGGAAAGGAAGCGACTCTGAAGATGCTGGGACTCGGCCTCGACGCGGACGCGCGCTGCGTCCGCCTCGAGGCTGACGGCGTGATTTTGACCGACAGGCCCGCGCAGGCCTGGTCCGCGCTCGGCTCGCCGAGCGTACATCTGGACTACGACGGCGCGGACGGCGCGCAAATCGCCGTCGCCTACACGGGAGACGATCACCATGGGTAAGGAAGCCGTGAAGAACACGAAGGCCCTCCGGCCCGTCGCCGCGAGCGTCGTCAAGCTACGCCAGGCCATCGAGAAGGCGTCCGCCGGCGGCGGAGCCGCCCGCCTCGAGGCCCAGAAATCTCGCGGCAAGTTCACGGCCCGCGAACGCATCCATTATCTTCTTGACGAAGATACGTTTCAAGAACTCGACCTCCTTGTCTCCACACGCGCGACGGATTTTGGCCTGAAGGACAAGGACATCCCCGGCGATGGGGTGATCACGGGCTTCGGCCAAATCAATGGAAATGAAGTGTGCGTCTACGCCCAGGACTTCACCGTGCTCGGCGGTTCGCTCGGCCTCGCGCACGCCAAAAAAATCGCGAAGGTCATGGACCTCGCCTATGAGAACCGAGTGCCCGTCATCGGGCTCCTGGATTCCGGCGGAGCCAGAATCCAGGAGGGCGTGGACAGCCTCGATGGCTACGCCGAGATCTTCCAAAGAAACGTCAAATGTTCCGGGGTCATCCCTCAGATCTCCGTGATCCTCGGCCCGTGCGCCGGCGGCGCGGTCTATTCGCCCGCGCTCACCGACTACATTTTTATGGTCGAGGGCATTTCGCAGATGTTCGTGACCGGCCCCGACGTCGTCAAGGCCGCGACCGGCGAGGAGGTGACCTTGGACGGCCTCGGCGGGTCGGACGCTCATACGTCGAAGTCGGGCGTCTGCCATTTCGTCGCGAAGTCCGAGCCCGACTGCTTCCGCCAGGTGCGCGAGCTACTGAGCTACCTGCCGCAGAACCGCTGGGAGAAGCCGCCGCGCATCGCCAATCCCGATCCCATCCGCCGTCAGGTCCCTCTCATGGAGAAGATGTGCGACCTAGACCCGCGCAAGTCCTACCGGGTCCACCACATCGTCTGGCAAATCGCCGATGAGCACAAGTTCTTCGAAGTGCAGGCCGGCTACGCGAAGAATATGGTCACCGGCTTCTGCCGCATGGGCGGCGAGGTCGTCGGCGTGGTCGCCAACAACCCGGCGCATGTCGCGGGCGCGCTCGACATCAACGCGTCCGACAAGGCCGCGCGCTTCATCCGCTTCCTGAACGGTTTCAACATTCCCGTGCTGACCTTGGTCGACGTGCCCGGCTACTGGCCCGGCCTCCAGCAGGAGCACGGCGGCATCATCCGCCACGGCGCGAAGATCCTATTCGCCTACGCCGAGGCGACGGTTCCAAAAATCACCGTCATATTGAGAAAGGCGTACGGCGGCGCCTACATCGCGATGAGCTCCAAGCACCTGAAGGGAGATTTCAACTTCGCCCTGCCGTGCGCGGAGATCGCCGTCATGGGCCCGGCGGGCGCCATCGAGATCCTCTACTCGCGCGAGCTCGCGGCCTGCAAGACCGACGCGGACAAGGCCGTCCTGCGCGCGAAGCTCGCCTCGGAGTACGCGGCCAAGTTCGCCTCGCCGTACCAGACCGCCGCGACCGGATCCATCGATGAGGTCATCGAACCCTCGCAGATGCGCTACAAGATCGTGCGCGCCCTGCGCTTCCTCAAGGACAAGCGGGTGCCCGGAACACACGAGAACCGCGGCAATATCCCGCTCTAAGGCTTTGCTATACTCCTCCGGATGATCAAGGCGCAGATTCTCGTCGTGGAAGACCAGGCCGCCACGGCCGATCTCATCCTCGAGGTGCTCGCAGGAGAGAACTACGAAGCCCAGGCCGTCGACACCTTGGCGAAGGCGCGCTCGCGCCTCAAAAAACAGCCTCCCGAGCTTCTACTCCTGGACCGCACCATGCCCGACGGCGACGGCGTCGATCTCCTGGCCGAAATTCGCGATGATGAAAAGCTCGCAGCGCTTCCCGTCATCATCCTGACCGCGAAAAAGGAGGTCGCCGACAAAGTCGCAGGCCTACGCGTGGGCGCTGACGACTACATCGCGAAGCCCTTCAACACGGAGGAACTCGTCGCGCGCGTCGCCGCGATCCTGCGGCGCACGGGTAAAAGCGAGGAGCCGACCATAGTCGAAGCCGGCGGCATCAAGCTCGACCTCGCATCGCGCAAGGTTCACCTCGATGGGAAGGAAGTCACGCTCTCCGCGAAAGAGTTCGACCTGCTCTGGTTCCTCGTCTACCGCAAGGGCCGCGTGCTGACGCGCGACTTCCTGCTGCAGCACGTCTGGGGCTACGAGTCCGGCCTCGACCTGACGACGAAGGTCATCGATGTGACCCTCTCCCACCTGCGCAACAAGATCGGCGCGACCGCCGACAAAATCGTCGCCGTCCGCGGCTTCGGCTACCGTTTCGACGCGTAAGCGCCGACGACCATGACCGACATCAAGACGGAAGTCGCCCGCCGCCGAACCTTCGCGATCATCTCGCATCCCGACGCCGGCAAAACGACGCTGACGGAAAAGCTCCTGCTGTACGGTGGCGCGCTTCAACTCGCCGGCTCGGTGACCGCGCGCAAGAATCAGAGCTCATCGGCGTCCGACTGGATGGAGCTCGAACGCAAACGCGGCATCTCGGTGAGCTCGACCGTGCTCCAGTTCGACTATGAAGGCGCGCGCATCAACCTCCTCGACACGCCGGGCCACAAGGACTTCTCCGAAGACACCTACCGCGTGCTGACCGCCGTCGACGCGGCCGTCATGGTCATCGACGCAGGCAAGGGCATAGAACCGCAGACGCTTAAACTCTTCGAGGTCTGCCGCCAGCGTGCCGTCCCGATCTTGACCTTCATGAATAAACTCGACCGGGAAGCGAGGGATCTTCTCGAGCTCGTGGATGAGATTGAGAACACTCTCCAGATTCACGCGTTCCCGGTCAATTGGCCGATGGGCGTCGGCCAGCGCTTCAAAGGGGTCTACGACCGTACAACTCAAGAAGCGCACCTCTACGAACGCACGGCGCGCGGCGCGTACAAGGCTCCGGTGCAGGTCGCCGGCATCGATGATCCTGAGGTCAAGGACGCGCTGGATGCGGACTCCTACAGCCATTTCGTCGAACAGATCGCTTTGCTCGACGCCGCCGGCGCCTCGTTCGACCGCGCCGATGCCTTAAAAGGCGGCACCACCCCCGTGTTCTTCGGCTCGGCGGTGAACAACTTCGGCGTCCAACTGCTCCTCAACGCTTTGCTCGCCGAGGCGCCGCCGCCGACCGCGCGCGACTCCGCCGCGGGCCTGATCTCGCCTGAGCGCGACTCGTTCTCCGGCTTCGTCTTCAAGATTCAGGGCAACATGGACCCCAAGCACCGCGACCGCGTCGCGTTCGTCCGGGTCTGCTCCGGCCGGTTCACCCGGGACCTGTCCGTGACGCACAGCCGCACCGGAAAGTCCTATCGCTTGGCCAATGCCCACAAAATCTTCGGCCGCGACCGCGAGATTATCACCGACGCGTACGCCGGCGACGTCATCGGCCTGGTGGGCTACTCCGATTTCGGCATCGGGGACACGCTCAGCGAGGACCCGAAGGTTGTCTATGATGAAATACCGCGTTTTGCCCCGGAATGTTTCGCACGTATCAGCAATCCGAACCCCGCGAAATACAAGCCCTTCGCCAAAGGCCTCGACCAGCTCCTGCGCGAGGGCGTCGTGCGCGCCTTGATCCCGCGCGACGCCGGCGACGCCAAGACGACCTTGCTCGCCGCGGTCGGCCCGCTCCAGTTCGAAGTCGCGCAATTCCGGCTTCAGTCCGAGTACGGCGTCGAGTCGCGCCTGGAGTCGATGGCGTGGACGCTCGCGCGCTGGATCGGGCCGAACACGAGGCCGGGCGCGGTCGACGCGGCCGCCCTGCCGATGCAGTCCGCGCGCGTCAAGGATGAGGAAGGCAACGAAATGATCCTGTTCCCGACACCCTGGTCGCTGCAGTATCTCTCGGAAAAGCATCCCGAGATCGAGCTGCTGCGCCTGCCGCCCGCCAAGACTCCGAAACGCTGAACCCGCCCACGATCCTTGCGGAGAGTCGGGCGGCTATTTTTCGGGGATCACGACCTCGAACTTCAAGACATCTCCGGCCTTCAGCTTGCGGCGCTTCGCCTCGCCCGCGGCGAGTTCGAGCACGTATTGCCCCCGGCCGCCCGCCGTCGCGACCTGATCGTCCGGAGTCGCCACGGTCGAGGACTTCAGGCGCTCGTGGATCACCGTGATCCTCTTATCGGCCCCGATCCAAAGGATATCAAGGGACACAAGCGTGTTCTTCATCCAGAAGTTCAGGAACATATCCTGCGGGAACACGAAGAGCATCCCGTAGTCATGCTTCATTTTCGTCACGCACATGAGCCCGACCTCGCGCGACATCGGCGTGTCGACGAGATCGATTTTGATCGTCTTGCCGTTGGGCATGGTCAAGGTCGTCTTCTTGGCGGCGGAAACGGCCTGAGGCGTACACTTCGCGGCGGCGCCGCGGGCAAGCGCCGGAAACGCGAGGGCGGCAGCCAGCAGAAACATTTTCATTGTATCTTCTCCGGATCCGGCTGTGATTTGACGAAACGCGAAATCTCGCGAGCCTCGTCGGCCCAACTGCGCGTGCCCCAAGGTCCGTGACGGCCCCACAGCAGCCGGGCCATGTCGTGAAAGAAGACCCCGCGCGCCGGACCGTCACCGTAGACGCCCGAGATCGCAGCCTTCAGGCGCCGGCCGAACTCGCCCGGACCGGCCTCGTCCTTCTGATGCAAAACCCAATCGAAGATATCTCCGGGCAGAACCTGGGCGTCGCCGTGTTTGATGTACTCGTGCCAGCTCTTCATCATCTCCGAATACTGGGGCTTGTCCGCCTCGTAGAACATGAGCGCGTCGATGTCCACGCCCGCGTCATTCATCATGACCGGATCCTGGCCATGGTGCCAGCCCTTGTCCCAGGTGAGAGTGAACGCCCACAGCGGCTTGCCGCCCAGGCGCGCCTTGATCTCCTTGACGATCAGCGCGGCGCGGCGCGCGCGCCACCACTCCCAGGCCTCGACGAACTCCCTATCGCGGCGCATGATCTTCTTGCGCGCGAGCCAGGTCATGCGCTCGTCGCGCGAGAGTTTGGGCCACTCGGGCGGAACGACGACCCCCGGCATCTCGGCGACGAAGTCGTCCACGAGCTCATAGCCGCCGAGCGCGTTGCGGATATAGTCGAGGCCGACCCAGTCCACGTTCGGGTCGTCGGCGAAAGGCTTCAAAAAGGCGGCGACGTCGGCCAGCCGCTTCTTGTCGCGCAGGGAAACCGCGCGGGTGGCGACGGGCCGACCGTCTTTGATCTCAAGGCCGTACTCGTAACCCGGCAAAGCCTGGTTTGACATCGTCAAAGAAAACATCGCGTATACGCCGAACTGGAGGCCGCGCCTGCGGCACTCCTCGGCCACCTTGGGGATCAGCTTGAGGTTGGCGTCCATCCAGATCTCGCCCTTGCCGAGACCCGGCGTCTGCCCGCCGAGCATGAAGAACGCATCGGCGCCGATGGACTTCGCCCAGTCGAGCAGACCGCGCCAATCCGTCGTCTTTCCATCCGGCCCTTTGACCCGCATCGCGGAGAGCGGCATCACGCTCTCGAGCGTGGCGACGACGAAGCCCTGAGGCATCGGCTTGGGTTTGCGCCGCGCGATCTGAAACGCGGCCGTCTCCAGACGCTCATCGAGATCGGGCCTCCCCAGCAGGACGGGGCGGTAAGCGCCCGGCGGCGCGTTCCACGGCACCGGCCAGCGCGCCGTCCAAAAACCGGGAGCGACGCGGCGCGCAGTCATTTCCCGAATCCCCGCGATCGTCGTCACGATCTCGGTGCCGCGCATGACGACGAAGCGCGGCGGCACGGCTCGGAAAGACTCGTCCAAAGTGGGATCATGGGAAACGAGGGACAGCTCGACGATGTCGTAATGCAGGTGCTCGGACTTTGACGCGGACAGCCGCAGGACGCGGCTCTTCGCTCGGATACCCCACAATCCGAAAACCACCGCGTACAACGCCGCGACGGATGCGAATAGGTAAATCCCGCGGCGAATGTGATCGCTCAGGCGCATGAGAGGGGGGATTCTACCGTTTTTTGATATACTGCGACTCTCGAAAAGGCCACTCGACAAGGAGGACGCGACATGGTGACCGGACTGGTGCTGGTGCGGCTGATGGCGGGCAAGGAGAAGGTCGCTTTGTCTCGCATCAAAGAGATCAAGGGCGTTTCACACGTCACCGCCGTGTTCGGCCGCTGGGACCTCGTGCTCGACATCGAAACCGAGGACGTCGGCACGCTGTCCAACGTCGTGGTGCGCGACATTCGCGCCACCCCCGGCGTGCTCTCCACCGAAAGCCTCGTCACGACCTCCATCTGAGTGATCATCCGGTGAGCGAGCCCGTCCTCTCCGTTCGCGGCCTGCGGACTCACTTCATCACGCGCGAGCGCACCGTTGTGGCGGTCGACGGGGTCAGCTACGACCTCCACCCCGGCAAGACGCTCGCCGTCGTCGGCGAGTCGGGCTCGGGGAAAAGCGTTCATGCGCTCTCGATCCTTCGACTGCTTCCTGAACCGCCGGCCAAAGTTGTGGGCGGAGAAATACTCTTCCAAGGCCGCGATCTGCTGAAGATGGGCGCTGAAGAGATGCGCAAGATCCGCGGCAACCGCATCGCGATGATCTTCCAGGAACCGATGACGAGCCTCAATCCCGTCTTGAAGGTCGGGGAGCAAATCGCCGAGGCCGTCGTCTTGCATCAGGGCCTCTCCCAGGAAAAAGCCTGGGCCAAGGCCGTAGGCCTCCTCAAGAAGGTCGGCATTCCGCATCCGGAAGAACGCGTGAATGACTACCCCCATCAATACTCCGGCGGCATGCGCCAGCGCGCGATGATCGCGATCGCGCTGTCCTGCGAGCCCGACGTCCTGATCGCCGATGAGCCAACAACGGCCCTCGACGTCACGATCCAGGCCCAGATCCTCGAGCTGATGAAGGACCTCCAGCGCGAGTACCGCATGGCGATCGTGCTCATCACGCACAACATCGGCGTCGTCGCCGAAATGGCCGACGATGTCGTCGTCATGTACGCCGGCCGCCCCGTGGAGAGCGCGCCCATCGGCGAACTGTTTAAAAACCCGAAGCATCCCTACACGAAGGGCCTGCTTGCCTCCGTGCCCTCCATCTATGAGCGCAAGGAACGCCTGGAGGCCATCTCCGGCCAGCCGCCCGACTTGAGCGGCGGCTTCACCGGCTGTCCGTTCGCGCCGAGATGCCCCCAGGCGATGAGTCGCTGCGGAACCGACGATCCGCCCCAATTCCACCTTGCGGGCGAGCGCATGTCCAACTGCTGGCTGGTCGAAGACGAGACCAAGTCCAGTTCGCACCGCCACGCACCGTCCGGGGCGATCCAGTGAGCGTCACGCCGATCCTCGCGGTCAAGGACCTCAAGAAGCATTTCGACGCCCGCAAGGGCCTCTTCGGCGAAAAAACCACGGTCAAGGCCGTGGACGGCGTTTCCTTCAACGTGATGCCGCAGGAAAGCTTCGCCGTCGTCGGCGAGTCCGGCTGCGGCAAGACCACGCTCGGCAAGCTTGTCTTGGCGCTCGAGAAATCAAGCGAGGGCACGGTACACTTTGACGGCCAGGACATCTCCAAAATGAACGGCGCAGCGCTCAAAAAAATGCGCCGCGAGATGCAGGTGATCTTCCAGGACCCTTACTCAAGCTTAAATCCGCGCATGACGGTGTCGGACATCATCACGGAACCGTGGGTGATCCATGACATGTACCGAAACCATGCCGAGCGCGCCCAAAAACTCGCCAAGCTTCTCGACGATTGCGGCATTGCCAAGAGCTATCTGCCTCGGCATCCCCATGAATTCTCGGGCGGCCAACGGCAGCGCGTCGGCATCGCGCGAGCGTTGGCGCTCGACCCTAAACTCGTCGTGGCCGATGAACCCGTGTCCGCGCTCGACGTCTCGATCCAAGCGCAGATACTGAATCTGCTAAAAGATTTACAGAAAGAAAGAAAGTTGGCGTATCTCTTTATCTCTCACGATTTTTCCGTGGTCCGTCATTTATGCACCCGGATCGCCGTTATGTATTTGGGCCGTATTGTGGAAACGGCTGATTCCGAGACCTTGTTCAATGATCCCCAGCATCCATACACCGAGGCTTTATTGTCGGCGGTTCCGGTCCCCGACCCCTCCATCGAAAAGCGCCGCAAGCGCATCCTCTTGACCGGAGACGTGCCTTCGCCGCTGAAACCGCCGCCCGGCTGCCGCTTCCATCCGCGCTGCCGCTATATGCGCGACGCCTGCAGGACTCACGACCAGGCCCTCATCGAAGCCAAATCCGGCCACGAAGCGGCCTGTGAAGTGCTCCCTTTTAAAGACGCACGCAGCGCTGCCGCACTCGTCGCCCTCTAGGAGGGGGAATCCCATGAGCCACGCCGCGAAAATCGAAGGCGCCGCAGCGCCCCTGACGACCTACGTCCCCGACAACACCAAGATCCCCGAGTTTACGATCCAGGCCGTCATCCTGGGCTTCGTGCTCTCCATCGTCTTCAACGCGGCCAACGCCTACCTGGGCCTCAAGATCGGCTTGACGATCTCGGCCTCGATCCCATCCGCGATCATCTCGATGGGCGTGCTGCGCATGGTCCTGCCTCGCCTCATCGGCCGCACCGGCACGGTCCTGGAAAACATGGTCGTCCACTCGATCGCCTCGAACGGTGAGTCATTGGCGGCCGCGGTGATCTTCACGGTGCCCGCGTTGTTTTTCATGGGCCGCGAGGTCACGAACACGGAAGTCTTCCTGCTCGGAACGGCGGGCGGCGTGCTCGGCATGCTCATGATGATCCCCCTGCGCCACGCGCTCGTCGTCACCGAGCACGACAACCTGCCCTTTCCGGAAGGCACCGCCTGCGCCAAGGTCCTGATCGCGGGCGACAAGGGAGGTGCGAGCGCTGCACCCGTTTTCCTCGGCATTCTCTCCGGCGGCCTGTACAAGTTCGCAATGTCGGGCCTGAATCTTTTCAAAGACGTCCTGTTCTGGTCCTCGCCCAAGTATCATCAAGCCGGTTTCGGCTACGAAGTCTCGCCTTTGCTCGTCGGCGTGGGCTACCTCGTCGGCCTGCGCATCGCGGCCGTCATGCTCGCCGGCGGCCTGCTCGGCTTCTGGGTCCTTATTCCGCTGATCCACGCCCTCGGCGGACACAATATCGTAGCGCCCGGAACCGTGCCGATCGATGAGATGAGCACGATGGCGCTGCGCGCCAACTACGTCAAGTACATCGGCGCCGGCGGCGTGGCCTTCGGCGGCCTCGTCAGCCTCCTTAAATCCCTGCCCGACATCGCGGGCTCGCTCAAGTCGAGCCTCGCGATGCTCGCAAAAGCCGCGGAGTCCAAACGCCTGGGCGGCCATGGGGAGAAGGACCGCGAGCATAAGGCCGTCGTATTCGGAGGCGCGGCGCTCGGCTTCCTCGTGGGCGCATTTGTCGGCGAGGCCGAGTTCTCCGTGACGCGCTTCGTCCTTCAGCTCGTGGTCGGCGGCGGCCTCGGCGCGCTTGCGGGCGGAACGCTGTTCCACTTCCTGTCGCACGCAGCGGCGAAGTACTCGAAAGCCTTCAAGCGTTCCGAACACGACCTGCCGCTGCCAGCGGTGGGCCTTGGCATCCTGTCCATGTTCCTGATGGTTTGGCTGACACCGTCGTTCGGCCTCTCGTTCTGGGAGTCCGTCGCGGTCGTGGGATTCTGCTTTTTCTTCGTCGCAGTCTCAGCCCGCATGGTCGGCCTGATCGGCACGACGAACCAGCCGGTCTCGGGCATGACGATCACGGCCCTCCTGGCTCTGACCATGCTCTTTCAGTTCCTCGGCCACAGCCCGGAGGGCATTAAGACCGCCGCGATCATGGGCGGGGCCATCGTCTGCATCGCCATCTCCCTGTCGGGAGATTTATCTCAAGACATGAAGACCGCCGTCCTCATCGGCGCGACGCCGTGGAAGATCCAGTTGACCCACATCATGGGCACGCTCGTCTCCGCGGTGCGCTCGGGCTTCATTCTGCTGATCCTTTATAAGGCCTACGGCTTCGGGGCGCCGACGGCGGCGCATCCCCACGCGCTTGAGGCGCCGCAGGCCCAGCTGATGGCCAAACTCGTCGAGGGCGCGACCGGCGGCCAGCTGCCCTGGACGCTCCTGCTCACTGGAGCGGGCATCGGCCTTGTGATGGAGCTATGCGGGCTCTCCGCGCTCGCCTTCGCGATCGGCCTGTACCTGCCGATCACGAACTGGCCGATGATCTTCCTGGGCGGCCTGCTCGCATGGTTCATCGCCAAGCGGCGCGGCGGCCAAAGCGAGGACGACCCCGGCTCGCTGTTCAGCTCGGGCCTCATCGCCGGCGAGGCGCTGATGGGCATCGGGCTTGCGGTGATCACCGTGATCATGAACACCTACGGCGGGCCTGAGAATCCGGCGGGAACTCTGCACTCGGTCGCCGACATGCTCGGCGGGCTGTCTCTACGCGTTCTGCCCGATGACAGCACGCTCAATGAGTCCGTGCTCGCGACCGCACTCTGCATGGGTGTCGTCTACATCTTGTGGCGCCAGGCGACCGCAAAGAAAAAGGCTCATGCGTAAGCTCTTCGCCGCCACGGCGGCCGCGGCGGTCCTGGCGGCCCCCATCCGCGCGTCAAGCGACCCCGCGACCCTCGACTACGCCCTCGCCGCCGATGTGGACACTCTCGATCCGCACTGGGGCTACGACGCTGTCTCGCTGTTCATCGTCGACCAGGTCTATGAGACCTTGATCGGCTTCAAGGGGGAATCCCTCGACGACTACGAGCCCCGCCTGGCGACCGTCGTCCCCTCGCTCGAAAACGGCTTCCTGTCGAAGGACGGTCTCACCTACGCCTTCCCGCTGCGCCTGGGCGCGAAGTTCCACGATGGGTCGGCCCTATCGGCCGAAGACGTGAAGTACTCTCTCATGCGCTTCCTGCTGCTCGACCGGGACGGCGGGCCGTCGAATCTTCTCCTCTACGGGCTGCTCGGCGTGCGCAAGACCGACGCTCTGCCTCCCGATCAGATTTTCGATCGAGCCGACAAAGCCGTCTCCATTGAAGGCGGCGCCTTGGTCCTGCGCCTGAAGAAACCCTTCGCGCCGCTCCTGGGCATCCTCGCCAACTTCGCCCATGTCGTGTCCAAGGGCTACGTGGAGGCCAACGGCGGCTGGGACGGACGCAAGGACAGCTGGGTCAAGCACCGCAACCCATCGAAAGAAGCCTCGTCTTTGTATGCTCGCGCCAACGGCACCGGCCCGTTCCAGCTCGAGTCCTGGGACCGGGACAGGAAGAAAATAATTCTTGTCCGCAATGACTCGTACTGGCGCAAGCCGGCGGCGCTCTCCCGCGTCAACCTGACGATCATCGCGGACTCGCGCGAGCGGCGCCGCCGTCTCGCGGCGGGGGAGCTCGATGCCGCGTTCGTCGAGCGGCGCTACTTGGATCAGTTCGAGGGCCTGCCCGGCGTGGTCGCAACCGACGGCCTGCCCGCGCTCGAAGCGCAGAACACGTTCCTGTTCAACTTCAACATTGCGGCAAAGGACAACGCCTGGCTCGGCACCGGCAAGCTCGGTGACGGCGTGCCCCCGGACTTCTTCGCCGACGAAGACGTGCGCAAGGCCTTCGCGTTCGCCTTCGACTACGACGCTTTCATAAAAGAAGGCTACCGCAGCAAGGCCGTCCAGGCGCATGGGCCGATCCCGGCGGCACTGTTCGGCTACAACCCGAAGCAGAAACCGTGGCCCTTCTCACCCTACCAAGCGGAAGCCGCGTTCAAGCGCGCCAAAAACGGCGACGTGTGGAGGCAGGGCTTCGCCCTGTCGATGCCGTATACCGAGGGCAACGCCGAGCGCCGCGTCGCCTGCCGCCTGATGAAGGAGGGCGTCGAAAAGCTCAATGCGAAGTTCCACGTCGACTGCCGGGCGCTTGCCGAGTCGCGCCTCCTCGATGAGTTCCGCGCCCGGCGCCTGCCCGCGTTCGTCTACCGCTGGATTCTCGACTATCCGGATCCGCACAACGCCGTCGAGCCGTTTCTGCATTCTCACGGCTACTTCGCGTCCATGCTCGGCTACAGCAACCCGAGAGCCGACGCGATGATCGAGCAGGCTGCGGCCGAGGTCGATCCGGCCAAGAGGAAGGCGCTCTACTACGAGCTGCAGGCACTCGCGATCTATGACGCGCCCGCGGTCTTCACGGCGGACAGCTGCAACATCGTCGTGCGCCGCGCGAAAGTACAAGGCTGGCTGTATCACCCGATTAAACCCTACGGAAACCTGTACGAGGTCACTAAAATCCCATGAGAACTCTCCGCGCCGCCCTATCCTGCGTTCTGGCTCTCACGCCCGCGGCGTTCGCCGCGGAAACGATCAAGAATCCCGACACGTTCGTGTACGCCACGATCGGCGATCCCGACAGCCTCGACCCCATCTGGTCGTACGACACGGCAAGCCACAACATCATCGCCAACATCTATGAGTTCCTGCTCGCGTACAAAGGCAGCGGCTTATCGGTGAAGGACCTGGTGCCGATGATCGCCGGGAAAGTGCCGTCGAAGGCGAACGGCCTCGTGTCCGCGGACGGCCTGACCTACCGCTTTCCGATCCGCAAGGGCGTTAAATTTCATGATGGAACGATCCTGACGCCCGAGGACGCGCGCTACTCCATTCTGCGCTTCCTGCTGGTGGATCGCGACGGCGGGCCCGCCTCGCTGCTGCTCGAGCCGATTTTGGGCGTCAACAGCACGCGCAAGAACGGCAAGTTCGACCCGGAAATCGGAGGTCGCGCGTTTGCGGCCGTGACGGTCGACAAGGGTGACCTCGTGATCAAGCTCGCCCGGCCCTTCGCGCCGTTCCTGACGATCCTGGCGAACTTCGGCGCGATGACATCGAAGGACTTCTGCGTGAAGAACGGTCAGTGGGACGGGCAGGCCGCGACGCTCGAGGCCTTCAACAACCCCCGGCGCGAAGCGATGATCCCCAATGAGAAGGCCGACGGCACCGGCGCCTTCAAACTTGAGCGCTTGGACAAGGCGAACAAGCAGGTGATCCTCCTGCGCCACGAGGGCTACTGGCGCGCACCCGCGAAGCTGCGCCAAGTCGTCATCAAGGTCGTCGACGACTTCAACACGCGCAAGCTCATGCTCCAGGCCGGCGACGCCGACGCGGTGTACGGGCCACAAATGTACTTCCCGCAGCTGCAGGGCGTGCCGGGCGCGGAAGTCATCGATGGCCTGCAGAACCTCGAGCGCTCGTCGATTCTGATGTTCACGTTCAAGATGAACCCGACCGCGAACCAGAATATCGGCTCCGGAAAACTCGACGGGCAGGGCGTGCCTCCCGACTTCTTTTCCGACAAGGACGTACGCAAGGCGTTCGCGTACAGCGTGGACTACGACTCGTACATCAGGGACATCCTCAGGGGGAAGGGTCGCCGGACGTCCGGCGTGATCCCCGCGTCCCTGCCCGGCGGCTCGGAGCCGCGGCCCCAGTTCAAACTCGATCCAAAGAAGGCGGAGGAGCACTTCCGCAAGGCCTGGGGAGGCCAAGTCTGGGAAAAGGGGTTCAAGGTTTCCTTCGTGTTCAACGCGGGCTCGGCCCCATCGCAGACGATCGCGCAGATGATCAAGAAAAATATCGAAGCGCTGAACCCGAAGTTTCGTGTGGACCTGCGCATGATCCAGTGGTCCACATACCTTGAGCAGACGCAGGCCAACAAGATTCCAGTGTTCCTCGCCGCGTGGCAGGCAGACTATCCCGATGCCCACAATTTCGCGTTTCCGATCGTCCATTCCGAAGGCTACTACGCGGGCAAGCAAGGCTACAAGAACCCGAAGGTGGATGCGCTGATCGACGAAGCTTCACGGACGCAGGATGAACGCACCCGCTCATCCCTCTACAAACGAATGCAATCTCTCGTTGATGAGGACGTGCCGCATGTGATGCTCGCCGAAGGCGTGCGCTACCGCGCGCAGAGGACCTGGGTGAAGGGCTTCGTCTTCCGGCCGACGTTTCCGGACATGCCCTACGGCGGGTACTATTACGACCTATATAAGGCCGTAAAATGAGTGCTAGAATACGGCCCATGCTCAGACCGATCCTCGTCGTCGCGCTTGCCCTCGGGGCCCTTTCCTCAACGGCGCTCGCCGCTCTCCCGGTCAAGAACCCGGACGCCTACACCTACCTCACGATCTCCGACGCCGACAGCCTCGATCCGGCCTATTCGTACGACACGGCCTCGCACATGGTGATCTTAAACGTGTACGAACCCCTGTTCCAGTTCGATCGGGGCTCGACCGAGAAACTGATCCCGCTGATCGCCGAGAAGGTGCCAAGCCGCGAGAACGGCCTGATCTCCGCGGACGGCCGGACGTACACGATTCCGGTCCGCAAGGGCGTCAAGTTCCACGACGGCACGCCGATGACGGTTGAGGACGTGAAGTGGTCTTTGCTGCGCTTCCTGCTTCTGGACCGCGCCGCGGGCCCCTCCTCGCTGCTGCTCGAGCCGCTGCTCGGCTACGCCTCCACGCGCGGCGAGGACGGCAAGATCCTGCCCAACGTCTGGCAGGATGCGAATAAGGCGGTCAGCACGCAGGGCGACAAGCTCATTGTCCGCTTGCCGCGGCCCTATGCCCCTATACTGACTATCCTCGCATCTTGGTCACCTGTGCTCTCTAAATCCTGGGCTGTTAAAAACGGGGATTGGGACGGCACCGAGGCGACGTGGCAGAAGTACAACAATCCGAGCAAGGAGACCTCGCCCTTCTTCGAGCGCGCCAACGGCACGGGCCCATTCAAGCTCGAGCGCTGGGACCGCAAGACGAAGGAATTCATCCTGACGCGCAACGACCAATATTGGCGCGCGCCGGCGAAGATCAAGAACGTGGTCATCAAGGGCGTCAACGAGTTCGGCACGCGCAAGCTGATGCTCCAAGCCGGCGACGCGGACGCGATCTACGCCGACCGCCCGCTGCTCACCCAACTCCAGGGCATCCCCGGCGTGGCGATCATCGACGACCTGCCGACGCTTGAGATGAACCCGGTCGTGTTCTTCACATACCGGATCAACGCGATCGGCAACTCCTTCCTGGGAAGCGGCCAGCTCGACGGCAACGGCATCCCGGCGGACTTCTTCTCCGACAAGGACGTGCGCAAGGCTTTCGCCTACTCGTTCGACTACAAGGGCTTCATCAACGACGTGATGCGCGGCAAAGGCACGCAGGCGACGGGCGCGATCCCGAAAAGCCTGCCCGGCCACAACCCGAACGGACGCAAGTACGCTCTCGACAAGAAGAAGGCCGAGGAGCACTTCCGCAAAGCCTGGGGCGGCAAGCTCTGGGAGCAGGGTTTTAAGTTCACGATGACCTTCAACTCCGGCAACCTGCCGCGCCAGACTGTGTGCCAAATTCTGAAGCGCAACATCGAGGGCTTAAACCCGAAGTTCAAGATCGACGTGCGCGCGGTGGAATGGCCGACCTTCCTCGATGCCTACAAGTCGTCGAAGCTCCCGATCTTCGTGATGGGCTGGAACGCGGACTACCCCGACCCGCACAACTTCGCGTTTCCGCTCCTGCACTCGAAGGGAGACTACCCCACGACGCAGAAATTCAAGAACCCGGAGTTCGACCGCCTTGTTGAGGAGGGCAACGCGCAGACCAACCTCGCCAAGCGCAAGACGATTTACGCGAAGCTCCAAGACCTCGCGTTCGAGGAGGCGCCGCAGCTGTACATCGTCGACGCGGTGCGCTACCGCACGCAGCGGGATTGGGTGAAGGGCTGGTTCCACAATCCGATCTTCCCCGATTCACCGTACGGCAGCTACTTCTACACGATCTCCAAGGAATAGCATGCTGAAGTTCTGCCTGAAGCGCCTCGCCTTCCTGCCGCTCGTGATGTTCGGCGTGACCTTCCTGCTGTTCTTCTGCCTGCAGTTCCTGTCGCCCGAGATGCGCGCGTCGCTCTACATCAAGGATCCGCGCCAGCTCTCCCAGCTCGAGGCGGTGATCGAGAAGTACGGCCTGCGCAAACCCATGCCCGTGCAATACGCGATCTGGCTCAAGCAGGTCGTGCGCGGCGACCTCGGCTACTCCGAGACGGCAAAGATGCCGGTGGCTGAGGCGATCCGGGCGTTCTTCCCGGCGACATTCGAGCTGACCTTGCTCACGTTCTTTCCGATCCTGATCGTCGGCGTCTTCTTCGGCGTGCTGTCGGCCGTTTACAAGGACCGCCTGGTCGATCACATCACGCGCTTCGTCGCGATCACCGGCTACTCCCTGCCGAGTTTCGTCCTGGGCCTCGTGCTCCTGATGGTGTTCTATGGGCGCCTGCACTGGTTTCCGCCCGGACGCTACACGCTCGAGACGGACATGCTCGTGCACCTGGACTCCTTCCGACACTACACGGGCCTGCTCACGCTCGACTGCCTGCTCAACCGCGAGGGCGGGGCATTCGTCGACGTGGTCAAGCACATGATCCTGCCCGCCTGCACCTTGCTCTACATCTCGGTCGCACTCCTGCTGCGCATCACGCGTTCCTCCATGCTCGAGGAGCTGTCGAAGGACTATGTCCGTACCGCGCGCGCCAAAGGCCTGCCGGAGCGCGTCGTCATCCGCAAACACGCGCTCGCCAACGCGCTGATTCCGGTCGTCACGCTCTCAAGCCTCCTGTTCATCGGCCTGCTCGGCGGCGTGGTCATCACCGAGACTGTCTTCGACTTTCCGGGGATCGGCCGCTGGGGCGTGCAGGCCGCGCAGCAGCTCGATGTGCCCGGCGTGCTGGGCTCAACGATGCTCGCCGCGTTCCTGTTCGTGATGGCCAACCTGATTTCGGACATGCTCTACGCCGTCGTCGATCCCCGCATCCGGGTGGGCGGCTGAGATGCCGCGCCTGAAGCGCGCGTGGAAGACGGTCAAACGGCGTCCGATGTCCTTGCTCGGCGTAGCTCTCATCGGATTCTTCCTCGCGGTTGCAGTCCTCGCCCCCGTCCTGGCCCCGCCCGAAGCCGGCACGCGCGACGCGTATATCATCCCGCAAACCGGCTACAGTCCGGACCCGGTGCGCCCATCGAAGGAGCACCGGTTCGGCACCACCGAGCAGCAGTACGACCTCTACTACGGCATGGTCTGGGGCACGCGCACGGCCTTCAAGGTCGCTCTCAAAGTCGTCGGCTTCTCCGTGATCATCGGCGTGCTCCTGGGAGGCGCGGCCGGCTTCTACGGCGGCTGGGTGGACGAGTGCCTCATGCGCTTCACCGACGTCGTGCTCGCTTTCCCGGACCTCGTGTTGGCCGTCGTGATCGTCGCGATCATGGGGCCGAGCCTCGAGCACGTGATGTACTCCGTGATGGCCGTGTCCTGGCCGTCTTACGCCCGCCTCATGCGCGGCGACGTGATGTCCGTCAAGGAGAGGGACTTCGTCGCCGCCGCGCGCGCTCTCGGCGCTTCGGATGCGCGCATCCTGTTCCGGCACATCATCCCGAACTCGATCTATCCGGTGCTCGTCGTCGCGTCATTGTCCACGGGCTCGGTTGTGATCACAGCGGCCGCACTGTCCTTCCTCGGCCTCGGCGCGCCGGTCGGCTACGCGGACTGGGGCCAATTGATTTCTCTTTCTAGGAACTGGATCCTGGGGTCGTCGGGAAATCCTTTCGAATACTGGCACACCGTCTTCATCCCGGGCATCGCGATCTTCCTGTTCGTGCTCGGCTGGAACCTCCTCGGCGACGCCGTCCGCGACATCCTAGATCCGCGCCAGAAATAACGCGCCATGCCCACACTCAACGCCCTCCTTGACCGTTCCGCGCAGGAAGGCGGGGGGAAGACCGCCTTGGTGTTTGGCGAGCGCACAGTCTCTTTTTTCGAACTGCGCCGGGAAGTTCTCGAGGTCGCCGCGGGCCTGCGCCGCGCGGGCGTGGCCAAAGGCGACCGGGTCGCGATCGTCCATCGCAACGCTCCCGAGTTCGTGGTCGCTTATTTCGCCGCCAGCCGCCTGGGCGCGATCGCCGTGCCGATCAATTTCATGGTGTCAAAGGCCGACGAGCTCGCCTACATGCTCGGCGACTGCGGCGCGAAGGGTGTGATCACGCAAAGCGACTTCCTGCCCGGCCTGACGGCGGCTGCGGCCAAATGCCCCGCGCTCACGGTCCTCTGGGTCACCGACTTGGCGGGGCCTTCCCTCTCCCCTTTGATCCAACCGTTCTCGGAACTGCGCGCGGCCTCCTTGCCCGACGCGGCCGCCGACGCCGCGCTCGACAGCGACGTCGCCGCGATCCTCTACACCTCGGGCACGACGGGTTTCCCGAAAGGGGTCATGCTCACGCACCGCAACCTCGTGACGAATTGCGAGGCCTGCCTGCGCCGCATGACTTTGGACCGCGGCGACGTCGCACTCTGCATCCTGCCCATGTTCCACAGCTTCGCCTGGACGGCGATCGTGCTCGCCTCGCTGCGCCTCACACTCACCTGCGTCGTCTTCGCGGCGATCGCGCCCGCCAAGCCGTGGCTCAAGGCCATGGGCAGGCACGGCGTGAGCCTGTTCGCGGCAGTGCCGCAGGTGTATGCAGCGCTCGCGCGCGAGGCGAAAAACTGGAAACCGTGGCTTTTCCTGCGCTTCTGGGCGTTCCGCCGGGTCAAGAACGCGATCTCGGGCGCAGCACCCCTAGCGCCGGTGGTCGCCGAGGGCTTCCGCGCGGCCGTCGGCGTCTCGATCGTCGAGGGCTGGGGCCTCACCGAGACGAGCCCCGCGGTCACGGTTAACCCGCCTGGCGCGGTGCGTTTCGGCTCCGTCGGGACCGCGATCTCGGGCGTGGAGGTGCGCATCGTCGACGATCTTGAAAAGACGGCGCCGCTCGGCGCCGAGGGCGAGGTCGTCGTCAGGGGCGACTGCGTCATGAAAGGTTATTGGAACCGGCCCGAGGACACGCGTGCGACTTTCACCGCCGACGGCTGGCTCAAGACCGGCGACATCGGCGTCTTGGACGCCGACGGCTACCTCTGCATCCGCGACCGCAAGAAGGACATGATCATCGTCAAGGGCCTCAAGGTATTCTCCGCGCAGGTCGAGGCCGTCATCGCCGAAAACCCCGCCGTCGAGGAAAACGCCGTCATCGGCGTGCCCGACGAAGTCGGCGACGAGGTCATCAAGGCCTTCGTCGTGCTCAAGAAAGGCTGCGTTCTCGAAAAGTCAGCTTTGATCCAGTACTTCAAAGAACGCCTCGACGCGTACAAGCGCCCGCGCGATGTCGAGATCGTGGACTCCTTGCCCAAGAACGCGCTGCAGAAAGTCCTCAAGCGCGAGCTGCGCGAACGCGAGCTCAAGAAGCGAGCGGCGGCGCCCGCCGCCAAGGCCTGATGGCCCGCCGGCAAGTCCGCCTAAGCCCCGAAGCACGAGAAACTCTCTCGAAGGTCTTCGCCGCCGCGCACCAGCCGGTGTGGCTCGTCGGCGGCTCGATTCGCGATGCGGCCCGAGGACGCCCTTTCCACGACCTCGACCTGGCGTGCGCCGACGCGCACGCGCTGGCGATCCGGCTCGCGCGCGCGTTCAAGGGCACGCTCGTCACGCTCGATGAGGCAAACGCCGTGTACCGCCTCGCGCTCGCGCCCGCGCGCGGCGGCGTCCTCAGGCAGATCGACGTCGCCGGCCTCCAGGGCAAAACAATAGTCTCGGACCTCGCGCGCCGCGATTTCACGATGAACGCCGTAGCCCTCGCGTTGGCCGACGAACTTCCGGCGTCCCTCCCGGAGTCGGCGTTTCTCGATCCGCGGGGGGGATTGAAGGATCTCGCCTCAGGGGTCATCCGCGCGGATGTCGAGGAGAACTTGAGCGACGATCCGCTGCGCCTGCTGCGCGCGTTCCGTCTCGCGGCCCAGCTCGGCCTTGTCATCGAGCCGAAGACATTGAAGGCGATCGGCCGCCTGCGCCGTCTGATCTCACGACCCGCCCCCGAACGCGTCGCCGCCGAACTGCTCCTGCTCCTCGCCGTGCCCGGCGCCTCGTCCTGGCTTAAGCAGATGGACGAATGCGGCCTGCTGACGGGCGTATTCCCCGAACTCGAGCCGTCGCGCCGCTGCGCCGAAGGCTATTACGGGCCCGGCGGCGTGCTCACGCATACGCTCGAGGTCTGCGCGCGCGTGGACTTCCTGCTCGCGAACCTGCGCACGATCTACCCCAAACTCGCCCCCGACCTCGAGGCGCACGCCTGCGCGCGAGGCGGGCCGCCATTTCACGCCTTGCTGCTCCTGTCCGCGTTGCTGCACGACGTCGCCAAGCCCGCAACGGCCAAAGAAATCGGCGGCCGCCTGCGCTTCTTCGAGCACGACACGAAGGGCGCGACACTCACAGAAAAGATCTTGCGCAGGCTTCGTCTCTCGCGCGAGCAGATCGACAGCGCCGCCGCGATCGTGCGGTATCACCTGCGCCCGGGTCATCTCGCATCCGGCGGCCCGCTGACCGAGCGTGCAATTTATCGCTTCTTCCGCGACCTCGGTCCGGACGCGCCGGGCCTGCTGATCGTTTGCTGGGGTGATCACGCCAGCTACATGCCCCAAACGCGCCTCAAACGCTTGCTCGAAACGGCCTGCGGCGAAGCGCCGCGCGCCGATCTGTCCCGCATCCGGCCCCTGGAGGCGCGCAAGACGGTCTCTCATCTCCAACTCGTCTCACTTCTCCTACGCCGCTGCTTCAGCCGCGACCGCGCCCCCATCCCTGTACGTCTGCTGGACGGGAATGAGATCATGAAAGCCCTAAAAATCCCGCCCAGTCCGCGCATCGGAGAGATCCTGGAATGTCTGCGCGAGGCCCAGGCCGCGGGGGAAGTTCTCGACCGGAAACAAGCGCTGGCCTTCATCTCGCGCCTGAAATAGGGTATCCTCGCTCCAAGGAGAACCGCCCATGAACGTCAAGCCCCTTCCGCTCAAGACTCTCGAGGCCGACCATCGCGACCTGGCCGTCTTCATCTATGAGGACGCAGGCCTCGCCGGCGCCAAGGCGCTGTCGAGTGCCGCCAAGACAGCGCTCAACGCCAAACTGCACGAGGAGGGCTTCAAGGCCGGCGCGAAGGAAGTCTGCCACGTGGACCTCGACATTCTCGGCAAGCACCGCCGCGTGTTCGCGGTCGGCCTCGGCAAGAAGAAAGGCGCTTCCTCCGAAACGTTCCGCCGCGCGGCCGGCTCGCTCCTGAGCGCCATCCGCTCCAAGCGCGAGAAAATCGCCGTACTCTGCTCCGAAAATCCGCAGGCGATCGCCGAGGGTCTTCTCCTTGCCGCCTACAAGTACGAGGAGTACAAGAAAGACGACGCCGATAAGCTGACCTCGGCCTCGCTTGTCGCGCAGGACGCCGGCGCGCGTGGAGCGCTGGAAAAGGCCTGCGCGAAGGCGGCGACCTACGCCTCCGCCGTCTGCTTCGCGCGCGACCTCGTCAATCGAGCGCCCTCCGACAAGACGCCGCAAAGCCTGGCCGACCTCGCCGAGACGTTCAAAGGCTCGGGCGTCACCGTCACTGTCATGGACAAGGCCACGTGCGCCGAAATGGGCATGGGCTCGTTTCTCGGTGTGGCGCGCGGCTCGCAGGAGCCGCCTGTCATGGTGCACATGATCTACAAGCCCAAGGCCGCGACCAAGAAACGCGTGGCGCTCGTGGGCAAGGGCGTGACCTTCGACTCAGGCGGCCTGTCGCTGAAGCCCGCGCAGTCGATGGAGGAGATGAAGTGCGACATGGCGGGTGCGGCCTCCGTGCTCGCCGTCTTCAAGGTCATCGCCGAGCTCAAGCCTAAGGCTGAGGTGCACGGCATCTTTGCGGCGACCTACAACATGCCCGGACCCGACGCCTACAAGCCCGGCGACGTGCTGAAAGCCATGAACGGCAAGACGATCGAGGTCTGGAACACCGACGCCGAGGGCCGGCTCATCCTCGCCGACGCGCTGTGCCTCGCGGCCAAGCAGGAGCCGCAGGCGATCGTCGATCTCGCGACACTCACGGGCGCTGTCGTCGTGGCACTCGGCTCGAAGGTCGCGGGCATCATGGGCAACGATGTGAAGCTCCTCGGACAAATTAAGGCAGCGGGCAAGCGTGCCGACGAGGCTTTCTGTGAACTGCCTCTCGTTGAGGACTACAAAGAAAACATTAAAGGAAACATCGCCGAACTCTTGAATATTTCAAAAGTGCGCGGAGAAGCGGGATCGATCATCGGCGGTTTGTTTTTACAAGAATTCGTCGATGGAAAGCCTTGGGCCCATCTCGACATCGCCGGCACGGCCTTCACGAGCGGCGAGTCGGCGACCTACGCCCCGAAAGGCGCGACCGGCTCGCCGGTACGCACCTTGCTCGAGTGGCTGGGAGCGCTGTGAGCCGGATCAAGAACACGCACGCGAAGAAGACCGGCGGCGAGATCGACCTCGCGCGCATCGAGTCGCACGTGCGCGAGATTCTGGCCGACCTCGGCGAAGACCCTCGGCGCGAGGGCCTGCGCGCCACGCCGCACCGCGTGGCGAAATCCCTGCGCGACCTGACGAGCGGCTACCGCGTCGACGTCGACGCGATGATCAACAACGCCCTGTTCACCGAGTCGTATGATGAGATGGTGATCGTGCGCGACATCGCGTTCTACTCGATGTGCGAGCACCACATGCTTCCGTTTTTTGGCCGCGCACACGTGGCCTACCTGCCCGAGAAGAAGATCATCGGGCTTTCCAAGATCCCGAAACTCGTGGAGATTTTCTCGCGGCGCCTGCAGGTGCAGGAGCGCCTGACCCTGCAGATCGCCACGACACTCATGGACAAGCTCAAGCCCAAAGGCGTGGGCATCATCCTCGAGGCGCGGCACCTCTGCATGGAGATGCGGGGGGCCGAGAGTCAGCACTCGCCGACGACGACCTCGTGCATGCTCGGCATCTTCCAGAGCGACGCGCGTACGCGCAAGGAATTCCTCGACTTGGTGAAGACGCGACCGGTCTAAGGTGTCTTAAGCTTTCGACGGCAAGGTCCGGTGCGTCCCGTCGCAAAACGGCTTGTTCTTCGACTCGCGGCAGCCGCACCACGCCACCTTCTTGGCCTCCGCAAGCTCCACGATGACGGGGGACTTGCCGGTGTTCTTGCGCGCGTGGGAGCCGTCGCAATAAGGCTGCTTCTCAGACTCCCCACAGGCGCACCAGGCCTTGCGGCCCGGCTGTTCTTCGCAGACGTACGGCTTGTTCTGAATGCCGGACATGCTTAAACCGTCTGCCCAACGAAGGTCGAGTGCGCGTACGCGGCCTTGATCACCGCGAGGCCGAGCAGCGCCGCAAGAAGCAACGCGCCGTAGCTGAAGCCCATGCCCGCGTGATTGGCGCCGAGCATGCCGACGAGCATCGGGGCCGACAGGTAAGTGTTCAGGCGCGAGGCGTTGCCGGCACGGGCGCGCAGCGCCGGTGCGGCGTCGCCGGCCGTGCCGCCGAGAAGCTTCTTCTGCGCGGGCCAGATGATGAACCAGACGTTGAACCACATGATCGAGCCAAACAGCATGCCCCACATGATCCACCGCGCGCGATCAGACAGGCCGCCCTCGACGCCCTTCATGATCATGTTCGCGCCCCAGCCGAGCTCGGGGGTATGGAGGTATATCTGCGCGAATAAGATCAGGCCGGAGAGGAAGGTCGCCATCGCGCCCCAGCGAAACCACCACAGCGCCCGCGGCATCAGCTGCGGGTTGACGGACTTCTTGGTCGCGTCATCCATCTTGCCCTGGAGCTGACTATTGACGAAATTGAAGAAGTACAGATGGCCGATCCAGACGATCCCCGCGAACACGTGGGTCCAACGGAACAGGAACTCGAGCTTGTTCATCGCGCCTCCTTAATGTCAAATCCGCGGTGAGTCTATCGGATTTGACGGAAGACCGTCAATCCCGCGCTCATGACAGAAACGCCCCGGCATCTTGACAGAAACCCGTTTCCAAGCTATTCTAGTTAAGTAGCGATTAAGCTACTTATATGAAATGGCCAGAAACGCATAGAAAGCTCGCCGCCTCGGGGCTGCTCGCGTTCACCGATCGGGAATTCCGGGCGGTGACCGGCTCGACGCCCGTCTCGGCCAAGTTCCTGCTGATCCGCTATACGAAGAGCGGGCTCCTGCGGCGCCTCAGACGCGGCCTGTATGCCGTGGAGGGTGAGTTGCCGTCTCAATGGGCTCTCGCCAACCGCCTCTACAGGCCCTCCTACATCTCCCTCGAAACGGCTTTGTCCTACCACCACCTGATTCCGGAGACCGTCTATTCCATCACCTCCGTGACAACCCGCGGCACGCGCGAGTTCGATGTGACGGGGACCAGCTACAGCTACAGGACGATCAAGCGCCAAGCCTTCTTTGGCTACCGCGCTGTCCAGAGGAACGGGGAGACTTTTCTGATCGCCGAGAAGGTCAAGGCGCTCGCCGACTATCTCTATCTCATCTATCTGAAAGGCGCGAAGGTCAACAGCAGGCTGCGCCTAAAAGAAGTCCCGCGCCGCGAGCTCATCGAATGCTTGGCGGCATTCGAACACCCCGGGCTCGTCGATTGGTACAAAAATGATCTCAAGATCCCAGATCACCGAATTCAGCACTAGCTGGCAGACGCAGGAGCTGAGCGTCGTGCGGGAGTATGTCCAGCATGTCCTGCTGGACATCCTCTTCCAGATCAAAGGCGTCGACGCCAAGCTGGCCTTCAAAGGAGGCACGGCCCTGCGCCTGCTGCGCAACAGCCCGAGGTTCTCGGAGGACCTCGACTTCACCGGCTGGGTCAAGCCCTACCACGTGGGGGAGTGGCTCAAGCAGACCGCCAAGGAAGCCTCGCGGCATGGGCTGGATTTCAAGATGGTGGAGTCCAACGAGACCTCCGGCGGATGGTTCGCCCTCATGGACACGCAGGTCTACGACTGGCCAGCGCGCATCGAGTGGAACGTCTCCCTGCGCGCATCAGGCAAGGCGGTGCCTCATGAGACGACACTCGTGACGTCCCCGTTGTGGACGTCGTACTCATTGACAGCACTCGAGACGGACGAGATGGCTTCGGAGAAGATCCAGGCTCTGCTTCGCCGAAAAGAACCGCGCGACTTTTACGACCTCTACTTTCTCATGCGCGCGCGTCTCGGCATCAAGAAGATTGTCGCCGCCAAGCCGGATTTGCTGCGCGAAACCGCCAAGCTCAACGTCAAAGAGGTCGAGCGTGAGCTCAAAGAGTTCCTTCCCCGCAACCAGCTAGCCATCGCCAAGCAGCTACGCGAGGCCCTGACGCGGGAGCTCGAACGCCTGTGATCGCGCGGCGAGCGTGTCTTGCGCGCTGTTACCTAACGCTGTATACTAATAGCGAATTCGTTTGGTAACCGAACATGGATCCCATCAAAGGCGTGCTGGCGGAAGAACTCGTGAACTCCAAGCGGATGTTGAAGCGCCACGGAGAGGCGCTTT
Source organism: Elusimicrobiota bacterium (assembly GCA_023249675.1). Classification (GTDB taxonomy): domain Bacteria; phylum Elusimicrobiota; class Elusimicrobia; order UBA1565; family UBA9628; genus GWA2-66-18. Next base: position 107,089 of record JAHFCE010000006.1, read on the forward strand.
CACGCCTGCCGAAGGGCAGCCTCGTCGCGAAGAAGATCAAGGGGGGCGTCTTTCATTACCTCGCCGCGCGAGAAGACGGCAAGGTCCGCTTTCATTACAAAGGGAAGCTGTCGGCCGCCGAAGTGGACAAGTATCAAGAGGCCAAGCAGCTGCGCAGAAAGTACGTTTCCCAAATCTCAAAGCTCAAGAAGCAGGTGAAATTCCTCGAGCGCGCACTCCATGAAAGAAAAAGAAAGCGCGCCGGTTGATCTGTGCCTGGAAGTCCTAAGGCGGCTGGACCGCGCCGGCGTGCTCGAGGAGCTCGTGCTCGTCGGAAGCTGGTGCACTCATTTCTACAATCGCTATTTCGAGGGCAAGGCCAAGCTCTCCGCCCTCCGGACGCGCGACATGGACTTCCTGGTGCGCCGACCTCCTCGCTTCAAGGTAAAGGTCGAAGTCTCCACCCTACTGAAGGACCTCGGCTTCCTTCCAGACCTCCGGCCGGAGGGCTACGTCAGCTTGAGCCACCCAGATTTGATCATCGACTTTCTGATCGCCGAGAGGGGGAAAGGTTCCGAGATGGCGATCCCGATCGAGGCGCTAGGCATCCGCGCCCAGCCGCTGCGTTTTCTCGACTTCCTCACGCGCGATACGATCGTCGTGAGCATCGACGGCCTCGATTTGCAGCTGCCGCATCCGGCCAACTTCGCCCTTCACAAGCTCATTATCAGCAGCCGTCGACCAAAGCCCGAGAAGCGCGAGAAAGATCTCAGACAGGCTCTCGAGATTCTCGACGTCCTCAGAGATCTTGGCCGCGGAGAAGAGATTCTCTCCAAGTTCGCGGATATGCCCGCTGGCTGGCGCAAAATCGCGATTACGGTGCTCAACGACGCGGACCGGCACGATATTTCACGATTCTTGCAGTAGAGATTACCAAACAGCAGGAGCTGATCCATTGCGCATTTGGTAACCGCCCGCCCTGCTCGAACTTGACCCGTCGCTTGCGCTCGTCTATACTGTCTACAACCCTGGCGAGAGTTGTCCCAGGATCAGGCATTAGGTCTTTGATATCTCGACTGCAAGCAGGAATTTTCGCGCCGAGATCAACAGCCGATTTTTGAAACCTCGACAAAAAGTCGACAAAAATTGTTTTTTAAGAGCCATTCCAAACGCTCATCACTCTTAAAAAGTAGTTATTAAATAAACACTTTCGCGGGTGTAGTTCAATGGTAGAACGAGAGCTTCCCAAGCTTTAGACGTGGGTTCGATTCCCATCACCCGCTCCAATTTATCCGCTATTTGACCTACTCCATCCTCCTGACCGTCGGCTTGTGCGCCGGGTCTTCTTCGGCTCAAGCGCCCGAGGAGGCTCCGGCTGCGGTGTCCACCGCTTTCGCCGTCTCACCCACACCCATACCGCCCAACCCACTCGCCGCCAAGGCCCGCAACCTCTACTTCATAAGCGACGCACTCAAGGCGGCGGAAGCGTTCGAAGCCTCAATCAAGGTTTCGTCCGGAGACTGGCGCGTGTGGGCGGATGGCTCCGTGGCCTGGGCCGAGGCTGGGCGCCCGGACAAAGCCGTGGCCTGGCAGCGCCGCGCCGCGGCGCTCAATGACCAAGCCGAAACCCGCGTAGCCCTGGGCTGGGCGCTGCTGCGCGCCGCCAAGCCCGAGGCCGCCGACGCAGAGTTCGCGCACGCTCTCATCGCGGATTCCCAATCCTCGTTCGCGCTGCTTGGCGCAGGACGCGCGAAACTAGCGCTCGGCAAGCCGCGCGAGGCCGTCGAGCTGATGAGCCAGGCGGCTCAGGGCGCGCCCGGACAGTCGCTCGCCGACTACTACCTCGGCATGGCGTATGAGAAACTCGGCGATGAAAATGCGGCCGCCGAAGCCTACCGGCGTGCCGTCGGCGCGGACAGCTACTTCTACGAGGGGCGCGGGACGCTCGCGCGTAGCTACCTCCGCCAGCGGCGCTACAATGAGGCTTGGAAGCACCTGCAGAAGCTCGTTGAGGCTGATCCCGGCTCACGGCTCGCACGCGCGATGCTCAAGAAGGTCCGCCCGCTTCTCACGCGCTCAGCCGCCGCGGCGCCGGCTCCGGGCGCAGACCCCTTGCCCGCGACCGGGCCCGCGTGCGCAACCGAACCTGAAAACGGGAATGTGCCGATGCTCCGCGTCGGCATCTCCTCCACGCCGATGGGCCGGCCACGCCCGCGCCGGTCGGCGACGGTGCGCGGCAACGGCGCGTGGAGGGCCCTCGATCCAAAAACCGGCCGTGTCCTCCTCACCGCCGCGGCTGGCGAATCCTGGACCCTGCGTCTGATCCCGGCGAAAAAGACGAAAAAGACAAGCCGCGCGCGTCTCGAATTCCATTCCTCGGAAGGAAAGGTCGCCACCGTGCCGGAAGACAGCGTGAGGATCAAGCCTGCCGAGCCTGCGACCTCCGCGCTCACGCTCGAGGACGATCCGGAACACGCGCCGCGCGCGTTCCGAGGCGACCTCGAGCTGGCGTTGTTCGGCGGCCGCCGCACGATCCGCGTCGTCAACATCATCGGCCTCGAGGACTACACGCACGGCGTGGTCTCCGCCGAGATGCCCCAGCGGGCGCCGCTGGAGGCGCTCAAAGCCCAGGCGGTCGTCGCCCGCACGCACGCGCTGTTCATCAAGACCGTGACGAAGCGCCACCGCAGGGAAGGCTACGATGTGTGCGACGAGGAGCACTGCCAGGTGTACGGCGGCCTCCACGCGGAGACCGAGCGCACGCGCTCCGTCGTCGCCGACACGCGCGGCCGTGTGGCCGTCTATGACGGCAAGCCCGCGCACGTGATCTATTCCTCGCACTGCGGCGGCCGCACGCAGAGCGGCGTCGACATTGGCTGGGGCGATGTCCCGTACTGGAAAAGCGTATCGGACTCGCCCGTGTATGAGGCTCCGCCGGCCTCGCCGCTCGATCTGCGCCGCCTCCTGTCGGACTGGCCTAAAGGCTTCGACCGCCCCTCGAGCTACGTCTACCCCGCGCACGCGCGTTGGACACGCGCGATCCCGGCAAAGGATCTAGAAGAGAAACTGAACCGGAGGTTCAAACTCGGCCAGCTCCGCGGCCTGCGCGTCCTGCGCCGCGCCGTGTCGGGCCACGTCGAGTCCCTGCTCATCATCGGCTCCAAAAAGAACAAGAAGCTCAACGATGAGATGGACATCCGCAGCCTGCTCGGCGTCGGAGCTTTGCGCAGCACGATGTTCATCGTGGACACCGAGTACCGCAAGGCCGGCCCGCGAGCGCTCGTGCCCGAGACCTTCGTCTTCCGCGGCGGCGGCTGGGGCCACGCGGTCGGCCTGTGCCAGTCGGGTGCCATGGGCCGCGCCGAGGCCGGGCAGAACTACGAGACCATCGTGAAGGCCTACTTCTCGGGCGTCGAGATCGGCAAGCTTGGCTACTGACCGGACCGCGTCTTGTTTCATCGATAAAGATGGGCTATCCTCAGTGACCATGCGACGCCTCCTTCTCGCTTCCGCTGTTTTGGCGCTCGCCGCGTGCCGTGGCACCGCGCCCGAGCGCGACGCACCGCCCGAGCAGGCGATCTCCGCGATCCTGATCGGCTGCAGGACGATCCTGCCCTCCGGCGAGACGCGCAACGGCAGGATCGCGGTCAATTTCGAGAGCGACGGCGGCCGAGCGGCCGAGGTGTACCGCCTGCCGCTCGCCGGCGGGGAGAATTACCTCTACCTCATCGAACCCGGGACCTACCGCATCGCGCCGACACGCTCAATCTTCGGCTTTTCCCAGCCCGTCCTGAGCATCGTCATCGAGGGCCGCGCGTATTCGTTGCCGTTCCCGCGCGACCTTCTGCGCCAGCACGCGTACGAGATCAAGCCCGGCAAGATCACATCCATGGGCTCCCTTGAGGCCCAGGTGATGCCGACCCTGCCCGGGCAGAAGCCGACGATCCGCGTGCGGCTCGATGACAGCACTCAAGCCCGACGCAGCGTCGTGCAAAGCACGATCCGGGACATGATGGACCCGCGCAAGCCGAGCAAGGTGCGTGAAAGCGCGATCGCGTGGAGCCGGGCGCTGCAGACGAGCCTCATGGACCTCCTCGCCGAAGAAGAGCAGCGCCAGCTCTACAAACCGGCGCAATAATGACCGCCCGCCTGGGTGTGGACTTGGGTGCCACCTGGCTGCGCGCCTGCTTATCGGATGGAACAAGAGCGCTTTGGACCGAGCGAACACGCGCGACCGCTTGGCGCGATGCACCCGCAGCACTTCGCGCGATACTGAAGAGACGCGGCCTGCGGCATATGGACGAACTCACGCTCGGCGGCACGCGCCTCGGCGGCGAGAAAGGACGCGCGGCGCTGACGAAACTTCTGAAGCCACTCGCGACCCTTGTGGACGTCGTGCCTGATTTCGAGATCGCCCATCGCGCGGCCTTCGGCTCTGGGCCCGGCGTCTTGCTCGTGGCAAGCACGGGTTCGGTCGCGTTCGCTCGCGGCGCGGACGGGAAGTCCCGGCGAGCGGGGGGATATGGGCCTCTGCTGGGCGACGAGGGCTCCGGCTTCTGGCTTGGGAAGATGGCCGCGCTCGATGCACCACTCCGCCGCGAATTGCGCCTGCCCGGACCGCTCGCGCTCGCGCATGCGGATGATCCCGTGCGCGCCACCGCAGCACTCGCGCCAAAAATCCTGCGCGCCCGATCCGCCCGCGCGCGCCGCCTACGCGAGGACGCCGCCGATTATCTCGCGGCACTCGCGGCCGAAGCGGCAAAAGAACTTGTCCTGCCGCGCCCGATTCCGCTCGCGCTGCATGGCGGCCTCTTCCAGGACGCGGGCTTGAAGAAAGCGGTGCTCCGCCGTCTAAGAGAAGTCGTCCTCGTCGCACCCCGCGTCAGCGCCGAACGCGCCGCAGCCGGTCTTTAGTTTTTATAGAATAGCGCCATGATCATCGCCCTCGGCTGCGACCACGCCGGATTTCCTCTCAAGAAACTCGCGCAGGCTTGGCTTGAAAAAATGGGCCACAAGGTCCTGAACCTCGGAGTGGACACCGATGCCGTCCCGGCCGACTACCCCGATTACGCGCGCGCCGTCGCGGAGGCCGTCGCGTCGGGCAAGGCTGAGCGCGGCGTCGTCGTGTGCGGCTCCGGCGTGGGTGCGACGATCGCGGCGAACAAGGTTCCCGGCGTGCGCTCTTGCATGTGCCACGACACTTTCTCCGCGCGCCAGGGTGTGGAGGATGACGACATGAACGTGCTCTGCCTGGGCGGACGGATCATCGGCTCGGAACTCGCGCGCGAAGTTCTTAGTTCCTTCCTCAGCGCAAAATTTTCCAGGCTCGACCGTCATCAGCGCCGCAAGGATAAAGTCACCGCCATCGAACGGACCTATTCGAAGGAGGCCCTGAAGTGACCCATAATCGCCTGCGCGATCTGCACCGCTTCGGCGTCTCCGTCTGGTACGACTATGTCTCCCGCTCCTTGATCTCCTCCGGCGAACTCAAGCGCCTTATCGAGGAAGACGGCGTGCGCGGCGTCACCTCGAACCCGACCATCTTCGAAAAGGCGATCGGCGGCTCCTCCGACTACGATGACGCCATCCGGGCCCACGCCAAGCCCGGCGCGACTCCGACCGAGCTGTTCGAAAGGCTCGCCGTGTCGGACATCCAAGCGGCCTGCGATCTGTTCCGCCCCCTGTATGAGCAGAGCAAGGCCGGCGACGGCTTCGTGTCCCTCGAAGTCTCGCCCGTCCTCGCGCGGGACTCGTCTGGAACGGCGGCCGAAGGTCTGCGTCTGTGGGCCGCCGTCGCGCGGCCGAACCTCATGATCAAAGTGCCCGGCACAACCGAGGGCCTCAAGGCGTTCGAGGACTTAACCGCCGAAGGCGTCTCGGTCAACGTGACCTTGCTGTTCTCGCTCGAGCGCTACGCCGCCGTCGCCGAGGCCTACCTGAAAGGCCTCGAACGCCGCGCCGCCGCCGGCCAGGATCTTTCGCGGGTCGCGTCGGTCGCGAGCTTCTTCGTCAGCCGCGTGGACAGCGCCATCGACGCGATTCTTGAGAAACGCCTGGAACCGGAGGCAAAGACCTTGCTGGGTAAGGCCGCGATCGCAAACGCCAAGCTGGCCTATCAGCACGGCAAAAAAGTATTTTCATCCGCGCGCTTCGGCAAGCTCAAGAGCAAGGGCGCGCTTGCCCAACGCCTGCTGTGGGCCTCGACCGGCACGAAGAACCCTCGCTATCGCGATACCCTCTACGTCGAGGAGCTCATCGGGCCCGACACCGTGAACACCATGCCGCCCGCGACCGTGGATGCCTACCGCTCTCACGGCACCGGACGGCCGAGCATCGAAGAGAACGTCTCCGAGGCGCGCGCGCAATGGGATGCCCTGCCGCGCTTCGGCGTGGACCGCGACCAAATCATGGTCAAGCTCGAGGAAGAGGGTCTCGCGTCCTTCTCGAAGTCTTTTGAGACATTGATGGGGAAGCTCGCAACCAAGCGCGCCTTGCTGGAGGCCGAAAACGCCGCCATGGATGCGGGCTTAGCCGAGCTCGAAGCCGCGCGCTTCTCCGAACGCTTGTGGGCCAAAGACCCCTCGATCTGGAAGGACGCCCAGGAGCACCGAAAGCTGATCCGCCATGCGCTCGGCTGGCTTGACGCGCCGATCGCCTCGGGCGCAGCGCTCGGACCCGCGAGAGCTTTCGCCGAGGCCGCCGCCGCGGAGGGCTTCCGCGCGGCCGTCGTGCTCGGCATGGGAGGCAGCAGCCTGTGCGTCGAGGTTCTGCGCTCCGTGTTCGGCTCTGCTCCCGGCCGCCTCGAGCTGCTGACGCTCGATTCCACGCACCCCGACGCGGTTGAAGCACTCGCCAAGCGCCTTGACCTCGACAAAACTTTGTTCATCGTCGCGAGCAAGTCCGGCGCAACCCTCGAGCCGAACGCCTTCTTCGACTACTTCTGGCAGCTGTGCGCGCGCCGCCCCGGCGCTGCGCCCGGGCGGCAGTTCGTCGCGATCACCGACGCCGGCACGTCGCTCGACAAGATGTCGCGCGAACGGAGCTTCCGCAAGACGTTCCTGAACCCGTCCGACGTCGGCGGCCGCTTCTCGGCGCTGACTTTGTTCGGCCTCGTGCCCGCCGCGCTCGCCGGCATCGACGCCGGGGAGCTGCTCTCTCGCGCGCGCCAGGCCGCGGCGACGTTTTCACCGCGGACGCCGACGCGGGACAATCCCGCCCTGCGCCTGGGCGCCTTCATCGGCCGCCACGCGCGCGAGGGCCGCGACAAGCTCACGCTCATCCTGCCGCCGTCGCTTGAAACGTTCGGCCTGTGGATCGAGCAGCTCGTGGCGGAATCCACGGGCAAGGAGGGCCGCGGCATCCTGCCCGTGACGGGCGAACCTCTAGGCGCGCCGTCCGCGTACGCCCGCGACCGCGCATTCGTACGTCTGACGCTGAAGGGCCACCCGGAACCCGCCGTCGATGCGGCGCTGATGGCACTCGAGCAGGCGGGCCACCCCGTTTTACGGCTTGAGCTCGCCGATCCCCTCGATCTCGGCGCGCAGTTCCTGCTGTGGGAAGTCGCCGTCGCGGCCGCGGGCTTCCTGCTGAAGATAAATCCGTTTGATCAGCCCGACGTTCAAACGGCGAAAAACAAAACAAAAGAATTCTTAAACGGATCCAAGGGCGCGCCGGAAAAGGCGGACTTCCGCGCCGGCGGCCTCTCCGCCTTTTGCGACGCGGGACTTGCCTCCGCGCTCAAGGCCGACGCCGGCCAGAACCGGCCGCTGCGCGAGGTGCTCGCCGCGCATCTGTCCCGAGTCAAGACCGGGGACTACGTCGCGGTGCTGGCGTTTATCGCCGAGACCGACAAAAGCCGCCGCTTGATCGAAGAAGTCCGCCAAGGCGTGCGCGCGCGCACCGCGGCACCGGTCACGGTCTCGTGGGGGCCGCGCTACCTCCACTCGACAGGCCAGTTTCATAAAGGCGGCCCCGACACGGGTGTATTTTTGGTGCTCGGCGAAGCCGAGCAGACCAAGCTGGCCGTACCCGGCAAGCCGTTCTCCTTCGGAGAGCTGTGCCGCGCCCAGGAAAAGGGGGACGCCGCCGCGATGCTGTCGGCGGGACGCCGCCTGCTGCACATTGAATTGAGCGGCGCGACGGACGAGGGCCTGCACGCGCTCTTAAACGCGCTCTCCGATACGACGGCGGCCGCGCGATGATCTCGCCTCAGGCCCTCCGGGCTCGGACCGCGAAGGCCCGCCTCGTGCTGACCGATATCGACGGGGTCCTGACGGGGGGAACGATCTATCACTTCGTCGACACCTCGGGCGAACTCGTCGAGTTCAAGGGCATGCACGCCCAGGACTCGATCGCGATGGCGTGGCTGGCCGAGTCCGGCCTGACCACCGGCGTGATCAGCGGACGCGTGTCCAAAGGCATGGAGGCGCGCTTGACAATGCTCAAGGTCAAGCACATCTATCAGCATCGCCTCGATAAGGCCGCGGTGCTCGCCGAGATTATGGCCGCGGAAAAAATGACAAAAGATCAAATCGTCTACATCGGCGACGATATCCCCGACCTCGCCGCCATGTCCCGCGTCGGCCTGGCCGTCGCACCCGCCAACGCGCGGCCCGAGGTGAAGGCCGCCGCGCACTGGGTCACGAAGGCGAGCGGGGGCGACGGCGCGTTTCGCGAGCTCGTCGAGGTTATCCTGAAAAGCCAAGGACTCTGGGACGCCCTCATCGCGAAGTACCTTTAATCCGTTGACGCGGGCCCCGGACCCACGCTAGAATCGGAGCGGACACCATGATCGATCTCTTCGGCCTCGGCAAGCAGCAGGACCCCCAAGAACCTCGAGCGCCTTCAGAGCCCCCGTCTCCGTCCGAACCCTCGGTGAGGACGCCGGCGCCGCACGGTTCGCACAAGCTCTGGGCCTTTCTGCTCGTGCTCGATTCCGTGTTCGTAATCATATTTGCCGGTGCTGTGACTGCGAAGGTGTACCAGCACTGGAAGGCTCCCGTGATCGCGCCCGCGCGGATCGCTCGCCGCCGACCCGCGAAGACCGCGCCCGCGGCTGTCCCCGTCGCGGCACCCGCAGCCGCCCCCGTTGCAACGTCCGCGCCCAGCCCGACTCCAGAACCATCGAAACCCGCTGCCATTGCGCCGCGCCCGCCCAAGCCCTCGATGCTCACGGAAGCGCCCAAACGCCGCGAAACGCCGAAACTCGCAGCACCTCCCGCAAAAGCGGACGACCGCGCCATAGGGCCTGGAAAGATCAAGGCACTGCGCACCGAGTTCAGGGTCCATGCGCCTCAAGCGAAGGCCGTTGAGCTTGTCGGCGCGTTCATCGTTCGCGGCGGGCGCAAGGAGATGACCCGCCAAGACGACGGCGCGTGGACTGTCACGCTGTACCTCAATCCCGGCTCCTACCGCTATTTCTTCTTCGTGGACAAGAAAAAGCAGATGGACCCCGAAAACCCGCACTCGGAAAAAGGCGCCTCCCTCCTGACCATACCCTAAAAGAGGGTAAGCCTTCTGTATTGATTTCGTAACAGGTCCTCGTTACACTCTTTTGAGCGCGGGCCCCAGTTCCATGCGGCTGAGCGCGACCTTGATGACCGGCCTCACGATGCGACGCCTTTCGACGGCCCTGGCCGCGGCATTTCTTTTGGCCGCTCTCCCATCCGCCTCCCCGGCCGCGACGATTCGCCGCGTCTCCCACACGGCAACCTTGCTGCCCAACGGCGACCTGCTCATCGTGGGCGGCGTCGATGAAACCGGAGCCACCCTCAGCTCCTTCGCGATCGTCCCCGCCACGGGCGGAGCCATCATCAGTCCCACTGTATCCGCCATGACCTTCGGGCGATCTTCTCACACCGCGACCTTGATGACCAACGGCTGCGTGCTGGTCATCGGCGGCAACTCCGCGGCCAGCGACACTCTCTCTCCCTCCGCAGAAAACCGCGCCGAGATCTACAACCCAGCCTCAGGATCGTGGACCAATCTCGGCGCGTTCGGCACCGCGCGCTACAACCACACCGCAACCTTGCTCAATGACGGCAAGGTCCTGATCTGCGGCGGCCAAGACTCCTCGGGAAACGCGATCTCGACCTGCGACTTATACACACCGAACGCGGCCTGCACGGTGGCCGGAACGATCAGCGCGACACCAAGCCTGCTGCAGGCGCGCTACAACCACACCGCGGTCCTGCTCAAGGACGGCAAGGTCTGGTTCGCGGGCGGACGCAATCCCGCCGCCACGGGCGTCTACCTGCCGACCACCGAGCGCTACGACCCCGGAAGCGGCGTCTTTCAGTCCGCCTCGCCGCTCATCGAGGCCCGGTCCCAGCACACCGCGACCCTCATGGGTGACGGCAAGGTGCTCGTGGTCGGCGGCTACAACGCGCGCGACGTGATCGCCAACAAAGGCACCACCGAAAGCGCCGAGATCTTCGATCCGGTTTCCAACAGCGTGACCCCGGCCGCCTCGATGACCGCGCGCCGCCACGCGCACGCCGCCACGCTCTCCGCCAACGGCACGGTGGACATCTTCGGCGGCCTGGGCAACGTCACGACGAGCTATGTCAACCCGAGCGCAGCTTTCGTGAGCGGAAGCTCGATCACCTTTGGCGCCCCGAACTCGGTGATGACGTCGCTGGCGACGATCACCACCGGCTACGGTCTGATTCCCCTGGATTATCAGCTGGGCAAGGCGGTCAGCGGCGCGATTGCGGACGGCGAAATGTGGCTGTCATCACCCACGGTCAAGACGACTTGGGGGGAAATCGATTTCACGCCGGCCAGCGAGACAGCAACAACGGGCCTGCGCATCAACCTCGCCGGCGCCGAAGTCGGCTGCTCGGCCACGACCGGCCTGTGTGGGAACGTCAAAACCACCGGCGCACTCTGGCAAATGCAAGGGTCGGGAGCCCAAGCCGTCTTCTTCCGGCGCAACGCCGTCGCCCCCATCGGAACGGCATACGTCAGCACCGGCACTTTGACCTACGCCGCCACGCCCCTCAACACTGCGAGCCCGCTCGCATCTTTAAACCCAGTGGCCTCAAGCTTTACAACGACCATGGCGATCTCGATGAACAACAAGCTCATCGGCTACAAGATCAACAGCGCTACCTTCACCATCACCGCCGGCAGCATCGTGCAGGCCAGTTCCTTTACGGTCACGCTCACCAGCGGCACCGGCGTCTCGACGGGGTCGATCTTTGCGGACGCGCTGGGCAACGGGAAATCCACCTTCACCATTACCTTCTACGGCCTTGAGGGCGATATCGCGTACACCGGCGCGGATCCCCAGTCGTTCGCATCGCCGCGCTCGATTCCTCTCGCCGGCGCGGCCGCCCCCCTGACCCTCACCATGACCATGACATACACCGCGAGCGGCGCGGACCTCAGCGGCGAGACATTCAACGTCGACGTCGCCACGGTCGTGATCCGCAAGATGATCTTCGCCGATCATGAAATCTACAACCCCAAAGCGAACAGCTGGGCCCTCAAGTCCACTGGCATCAGCGTCGCAAGCGCGCAGCGCTACGGCCACTCCGCCACCGTGCTGGCCAATAACGACGTGGTCTTCTACGGCGGCCGCGCCTGCTCGGGTGCTGTCTGCGCCACGCAGACGGCCAACGCCACGACCGCCATCCAACTACTCTATTCCGAGAAGAACTTCGCCAATCCGTCGGGCCAAGCCGCCGGCAAGCGCGCATTCCATACCACGACCTTGCTGCCCAACGGCGACCTCCTGGTCGCCGGCGGCACCAATGGCCCCAGCATCCTCGGCACCGCCGAAATCTTTAATCCGACCACAGAGACGTTCTCGCCAATCACGGGAACGATGCGCTATGTCCGCGACCTGCACACCGCCACCTTGCTGCCCAACGGCCGGGTCCTGATCGCCGGCGGCTTCACGACGAACTCAGCCAGCACCGGCTCGACCAATACGAGCGAGATCTACTATCCCGACACCAAGGTCTTCCTTGAGACGACTCCGATGATCAGTTCGCGCAGCAACCACAGCGCCATCCTGCTGCCGAGCGGAAACATCTTCGTGGCCGGCGGCTTTGGAACAGGGGACGTCATCAGCGATAGCGCGGAGATCTACATCTCAACGAAGGCCCGCTGGGAGGCGGCCGCTACGATGACGGCCTGCGGCGCGCGCGCCATCCACGCGACAGTGCAGCTCAAGGACGGGCGCATCATGCTCATCGGCGGCGTCAACGCAAACGGGGTCCTCGACACCAGCGCCCTCTACAATCCGACACTCAATACCTGGAGCTGTGGCGCCGCCACCATGCCAACACCGCTGCGCTCGCACACGGCGACCTTGCTCTTCGACGGCCGCGTCCTCGTTGTCGGCGGCAACGACGGCTTGGGTGAAGTCAACTTTTCCTCCATATACGACCCCGTTCTAAACAACTGGACGACCACCGGCACCCAGCCCCTGATCCAACCCCGCTTCAACCACACCGCAACTGTGCTGCCCAACGGCAACGTCCTCATCACGGGCGGCTCCCGAAAATTCGCGGGCGTGCCGACCATGCTTGAGACCTTCCATGTCAACGGCAGCTCGTGGGTCACCGGCGAAATCCCCGCCACGTTCAGCGGCGGCCCGCGCGCCTTCCACACGATGACTTTGGCGCTCAACAACAAGGTGTACGGCATCGGCGGCAGCGATGGCGTCATCGGCGGCAGCGGCGTCACGCTCTACAATACGATCGAAGCCGGCTACTTCAGCGCCACACCCGACAACTTCTCGAAAGACGCACCCCCGAGTATCCGCCAATCGACCATCACGACGACGACAAATTTGACAACGGGCAAGGCGACGTTTCTGGAAGGCAATATCCTGCGCGTCGACGGCAATCAGTTCCGCGGCGGTACGGAAGCCTCGGGCGGCGGATCCGCCTCCGGAAACTCGGCCTTCAGCTTTCCGCACCTGGTCCTACAGCAAGTCGATGGCTCCGGCGGCGCCGCCTCGCAGTCCAACGGTGGCTTCATCGTGGATCTCACCACCCATATCTTCTCCAATTCGGCCAACACCGCGACGGACACTTCGCTGACGGTCTTGCTGCCCCCGACCGCATCCTCGATGCCTTACGGCTGGTACGCACTGCGCACCGGGGCCAACGGCGTCTACTCCGACGGCAAGCTCGTGCAGGTCGGCCCGGCCATACCCAACGCGGCGCCCACCGGCCTCGCCGGCGTCACCCAAAGCACGTGGGCGATCACCTGGACCTGGACCGCGCCCGCGGGAACCATCGACGGCTACAACGTCTACAACGCCACGAGCGGCGTCTTTCTGAGCACGATCCCGGTGCCGGCTTCGGGTTCGCCGACCTATTACCAGACCAATCTCGCCCCGAGTGCGACCTCCTCGATTCTCGTCGCCGCCTACACGCTCTCCGGCGACGGCCCGCTCACAGCCTCGCCGACGACCTACACGTTCTCCACATGTCCCATCAATGTGGCGATCACCTCGGTGACGTCCTCGGACCTTCTGCTGACCTGGGGCACGAACGGGAACACCTCTCCCGGCACGGTCTACGAGGTCAGCCAGGCGAGCAGCAACTTCGACGCGGCAGACATCTCCACGCCCGTCCCCTCCGTGTTCAACCTGACGACGAACTTCACGACCATCCCCAATCTCTCCGCGAACACCACGTATTACTTCCGCGTGCGCGCTTTCAATCTGGCCGGACTGCCCTCGCCGTTCAGCGTCAGCGTCACCACCCGCACCCGAGCGCCGGTCACCCAGGCGATCGTCACAACGAGAACCGCCACGTCGATTGACTGGGGCTGGACCGACCCCGGAGGCGTCACCAACTTCCGCGTCTACAACGCGACGAGCGGCGTTCTGCTCGGCACGCCCGTCGTGTCCACCTTCACCGAGGTCGGCCTCGGGACCAACACCCAGCACGCGATCCGCGTCAGCGCGGTTACGAACGCCGGCGAAGGCCCGCTGTCGCCGTCCGCCTCGGCCTACACCTCCGCCGCGGCCCCGGGGCCGTTCACACCCACGATCACCGGCTTGACGACGGGTAGTTTCCTCCTCAACTGGACCTTCAACGGCAATCCCTTGCAGACACTGTACCAGGTCCAGGTCACCTCCTACGCAGGCAACGGCTCGGTCTTCGCCACGTTCACAACCACCACCACGGCGTTCAGCGCAGGCTTCGGCGGCTTTTCACCCTCCACGCGCATCGACTATACGATCGTCGCGATCAACGGAGACGGCCTTAACTCGGCGGCAGTCATCGGCTCGACATGGACCCTGCCGACCGCCCCGATTTCTCTGGCCTCGCCTGGAACAACGCCCACGACCATCTCGATCGGCTGGGGCACCAACAACAACTCATCCTCGGCCACCTACCAGGTCACTTATACGACGAACGACTTCGTCCTCATCTCCACCGCGATCGCCTTCGGGGCCAACTTCGGAGGAACCAGCGCGACGATCACCGGCCTCGTCACCTCGGCGACCTACTCGATCCGCGTGATCGCGAGTAATCCGTTCGGCCAGCCCTCAGCATTCTCCAACGTCCTGAACCTGAGCCCCTCCAACGGCGGCGCCTCGGTCGGCTCAATCGCGGGTCCGATACGCGCCACCGCGGACTCCTCGCTGTTCGGCTTGTTGGGCGATGGTCGCCAGATCCTCCTGCGCGCGCCCGCGCGCGCCTTCCCCAGCGACGTGACGGTCACGGTCTCTTCATTCGTACCTACCTCCTACCAGCCCACCGGCATGCTGTGCCCGACTGCGACCAACATCGCCTTCTCGATCTCCGACGCCCCCGCGCTTCAGCCGATCGGCAGCCTGTATCTCACCTTCAGCTACACGCCAGCCGAGCTCGGCGCCATCTCGGCCAATCGCGCGCTGCTGCTGCGCTATGACCCGGCCAGCAACACCTGCGTGCCGCTTGAGACCACGGTCGACACCGTCAATAGCCAGATGACCGCGCGCATCAACCACTTTTCGCTCTTCCAAGTCGGCTCGGTTCCGCTCGCGACCACGGTCGAAACCGCGCGCCTCTTCCCGAACCCCTATTACACCAGTCGCGACAGCTTCCTGACGATCGACAACGTCCCGCCCAGCGCCCGAGTGCGCATCTTCACCTTGCGCGGCGAGGAAGTGCTTGACGTCAAGGCGAACTCCACAGGCCTACTGACGTGGAGCGGCACCAACGGTTTCGGTCGGGCGGTCGCCAGCGGCGTCTACCTCGTGATGGTTGAGTCCGGGGGCACGAAGAAAATACTTAAGCTGGCGGTGATCCGGTGAGGCTGCGCCAAATCGCCGTCTTGGCCCTCCTGCTCGCCCGTCCTGCGAGCGCGTCGGACTTCGGCCGGGCGGCCGTGGGAACCTCCGGCTCGGAGTTCCTGCTCTTCGACACGAGCGCGCGCGGAATCGCAATGGGCGGCGCCTACTCCGCGGCGACAAACGACGCCTCCTCGCTCTATTGGAACCCCGCGGGACTTTCACAGGTGCCCCGCCTCTCGGCCACCTTCCTGCATGCGCAATACGTGGCGGACGTCACCTACAACGCCGCGTCCGTCGCCAAACGCGTCAACGACACCTCCGTGCTGGCGGCCGGCGTGCGCTACCTCGACCTCGGGGCGATCACCCGGACCGACGTCAACGGCCTGGAACGCGGCCAGTTCCACCCGCGCTCCTACCTGGCCGAGCTTGGCTGGGGCCAGTCCATCTACGACCTGTCCGACAGCGAGGTGGATGTGGCCATGGGCGTCAGCGTCAAGTACCTGCGCTCCGACCTCGTGGAGCGCGCCTCCGCCTACGGCGGCGACTTCGGCGTGCACTCGCGCTATTACGGCGCCTCGCAGACCTACGACGTCTCGATGGCGGTCCAGAACATGGGTGTCGGGCAGAAATTTGACAAGGTCCGCGACACCTTGCCCACACGCGTGCGTTTCGGCGGCGGCGTCCGTCCGGTCAAACCCCTGTTGCTCACCATCGAGGCGATCGCTCCGATCAACAACGCCCCGCATGGAGCCGCGGGCATGGAATACACGGCCGGAATCCAGAAGAACCTGCAGTGCGCGGTGCGGGCCGGCCTCAACTCCCTGACGTACGATTCACTGGGCCTGAGCTCGATCGTCAGCTTCGGCTTCGGCCTGCAACTGTCCGACCTCAGCTTCGACTACGCCTTCGCGCCGACGGGAGCGCTGGGCGCCTCGATTCACCGCGTCTCGCTGAGCTTCAACCTGCCTGCGAAAATCTCGCGGCGCTACCGAGAGAGATAGCCTGGACGACCCTGGTTTTTCGTAGAATGCCCGCGTGAAAGCGGTCGTCTTGAAGGCGTTCGGCGGCGTCGAGAACCTGGAGCTGCAGACCGTCGCCGATCCCGTCCCCGGCCCCGGCGAAATCCTTCTTCGCGTGCGTGCCTGCGCGCTCAACCACCTTGATCTGTGGATCCGCGAGGGGCTTCCCGGTTCGAAGGTGAAGACGCCCCATGTCCTCGGCTCGGACGTCGCGGGCGAGACCGAGGGCCGGCGTGTCGCCGTCTACCCAGGCCTGTTCTGCGACGCCTGCCCGGCGTGCAAGGACGGACGCGAATCCGACTGCCCCGACTTCGGCATCATCGGCGCCTACGGCGGGTCCCAGGGCGGCTACGCCGAAAAGATCGCCGTGAAGGCAGCACACCTGCTCAGAGTCCCGGACGGGATGTCCTTCACGGACGCGGCGTCTTTACCTCTGACCGTGCTCACGGCCTGGCGCATGCTCAAAACCTTGGGCGAGGTCAAGACGGGCCAGACGGTCCTCGCCATCGGCGCGGGTGCGGGCGTCTCAGTCGCCGGCATCCAGATTGCGAAGACCCTTGGAGCAATCGTGATCGCGACGACAACGGACGCCGCCAAGGTCGATCGAGCTCGCGCGCTCGGAGCCGACCACGTCCTCCTGGCCCCGCCGGCTGAGCTTGCGCGCGAGGTGCGCCGGCTCACCAAAGGTGCTATGGCCGACGTCGTCTTCGAGCACGTCGGCCCCGCGCTGTTCATGGACGCCCTGAAGTGTCTGCGCCCTTCAGGACGCCTCGTCACGTGCGGCTCGACCTCGGGCGCGAAGCTTGAACTCGATCTGCGCTACGTGTTCAGCCGCCAGCTCCGCATCCTCGGCTCGCGGATGGGGAGCCTCGCCGAGATGCACGAGGCCTGGAGACTCGTCGAGGCGGGCTTGGTCAAGCCCGTCGTGGACAAGGTCTTCCCGCTCGACGCAGCGGCGGCCGCGCATTCGCGCCTCGAATCACGCGGCCAATTCGGCAAGGTCGTGCTCTCGCGGTGAAGAGCTCGGCCTGCGTTCCCAGCTGGCTCCTGGCCGCGGCTCTGAGCCTGCCGCTGCTCGTCCTCGGCGCGCCGCTCATTGAAATCGACGATGCCCGCTACGCCGAGGTCCCGCGCGCGATGGCGGCCTCCGGCGACTGGGTCCTGCCGAGCCTCAATGCGATGCCCTACATCGAGAAACCTCCGCTGTGGTACTGGCTCAGCGCCACCTCAATCAAGGTGTTCGGCCCCTCCGAGGCCGCCGCGCGCCTGCCGATGCTCCTGCTCGCTGTGCTCGGAGCGGGGGGGGTCTTTTGGCTGGGCTCGTGGCTGTACTCGCCGGACATCGGACGCTGCGCCGCGCTCGCAACGGCGACGTCCGGGATGTGGCTTTTCCTCACCCACAACCTGACGCTCGATCTGCCCGTGAGCGTCTTCCTGCTGTGGAGCACCGCGTTCATCCTGCGCGCGCTCGAACGGCCCGCCGACGCCCGCTGGGCCGCGCCCGCGGCGTGGCTTGCCGCAGCGCTCGCGTTCCTGAGCAAGGGGCTGATCTCCGCGCTTTTCCCGCTTCTCTGGACGATCACTTTGATCGGCCTCTGTCCAAAATGGCGCCGCCCCGCATGGAAGCTGCTCTCGCCCCTGGGCATCGTTCTCGCGGTCCTGCTCGTAGCACCCTGGTTTCTCGCTGTACAGGCGAGAAGGCCTGACTTCTTCCACACCTTCTTCATCGAACAGCACTTCCAACGCTACCTCACGCCGAAGTATTCCCGAGGCGCGCCATGGTGGTTCTACCTCGCGGTGCTGCCGGGCGGCCTGCTCCCATGGACGGCGCCGTTTCTGTCAGGACTGTCGAAAGTCTTAAGACGCCCGTTCACGGATCCCCGCGCGACAGCGCTCGCCCTGTGGGCGCTCGGGGTCGTCGCCTTTTTTACGACCTCGCACTCGAAACTCGCAACCTACGCCCTTCCGGTCCTGCCGCACGCGGCTCTGCTGGCGGCGGCCTCCATCGAGGACGGCCTGCCAAAATGGTCCCGTTCTCTTTGCCGTGCCTTGGGCGTCATCCTTCTTCTGGGCTCCGTCGCCGGCGTTCTGCTCTATTGCCGCCTGCCTCATCTCGCCTTGCCGGAAGTCGCCGCGAATGCTCCGCTCCTGCGCCGCCTGGTCGTTGCAGCATCCGCTTGTCTGGCGTGCCTGGCCGCCGCGCAGCTCTACGCACCGTCATCGAAACGCCCAGCATTGGCGCTCGGCCTTGGCGGCGCCCTGGCGGGATTGTGCGCGTTTGCCGCCGTTTCGGCCGCGTCTCCGCTGATCAGCGCCAAAGGGCTCGCGCTGGCCGTGAAAGAGTCCGCCCGCCCCGAAGACGAGGTCTGGTCTTACGACAGCTATCCGCACGGCCTGCAGTTCTACACCGGACGCCCCGTTGACAAGATGGTCTACTTCGTCGGAGAGTTCCACTACGCGAAGCGCGACGCGGCAAACGCCGGGCGCTTCGGCGACGACGATGAGGTGAGGGCTCTGCCACGCAGAGGGGGACGAACCTTCGTCGTGATGAAGACCGGACGCCGCGCGCACTTCGAAACCGTGCCGCCAAAAGGCTCGATCGCGTCTTGGCGCCAGTTCGGGCCCTGGTCGCTGGCCGAGGTCCGGTCGGCCGCACGCTCGCGTTAAGGCCCCTCGCGGACGACAGGCGTATGATGGCGATCGCGCGCAAGCGCGCGAATGCGCCAGCCGCGATTGCCCGCCTCCATCTTGAACGGCTCGGGAAGAAACAGCGCGGCCATCGCGGTCCTAAATTCCGCAGGATCGCCGCTGACCTCGGCCAACTGCTCGATCGAAGTCGCATAGGCGCCGTTCTTGGCCTTGTAGGCTTCCTCGACCTGCGCGATCACCGCCAATCCCTCGTTGGCCTTTGCGACGGCGGCCCGGTCGCGCGGCGTGGGCCGCGCCCAACCGGAATAGATCTGGAAGCCGAACAGGCCGACGGCGCCGAGCGCCCCGGCGAGAAACAGCGCAGCGCCCTCCGCTGCGGACTTGCGGTACGCCTCGACGACGACCGTGCCGGAGGCGTAATCGTGAAGCGCGCGGCTCTCACGGTTGAAGAGCGCGACCAGGAAGCCGAAGTTTCCCGCCGTCGAGCCGATCAGCCAGACCAAAGCGCGCACAAGGCTGCGCAGAAAACTCGGCGGCCCTCCGTCGCGCGCGACGACGCGCAACCCGAGCAGGCGCTTGCCGATCGTGCCGCCATTGAGGTTGCCGACGAGCTGGTAGGCGAACACCAAAGTGATCCAAGCGGCCCCGACGAGCGCGAGGAGTTCCGGGGTGGGGGCTTTCGCGAGAGGGCCGACGAGAGTCCAAACCGTGGCGACCAGGCCGACACCGAACGGAAGGGTATCGAGCACATAGGCGACGAAGCGGTCGCTGAACCGCGCGACGCGCGGCGCAAGGGTCTCCGATTCCATGACCCCCACAGTATAGGCGTCGTTGCCGGTTAAATCAAGGAACGTCAATGGAGACCCAGGCGCCTCTAGGTCGAATGACCGGGCCAGACTAGAGCCAAAGCCCTAGGGAAAGGCTATCGCATTTTCCTATAAAGCCGTCATGAGACAAGCCTCCTGGACTCGGCGCGCTTTTGCCGTCTTCCTCGCCGCAGCGCTGATCCATGTTTCGTTCGGATCGCAGGCTTGGTCCCAAGTCGTCTCCATCGGCGCCATCAACGCCCCCGTTGGAGGCTCCCCCGCCGCCGCGGTCGATCATTTTTCTTCCCCGGACAATGCCGCCGCTCTCAATTCCGTCTTCAATGCCGATCTCACCGGGAGTCTCTCGGCCCCCGGAGTCGCTCCGGTTGCGCTGCCGCTCGCGGCCCGCGCGGCGGCCGCCGTTCCCGCGGCCCTGACCCCGACCGCCGTTTCCGTCGCGGCATCCCAAGACGCGGCCCCGCAGACCGTCCCCGTCACGCTCCAGGCCGGCCCCCGCACCGGCCGCATCGCGCACAAAGCCGCGGCGATCATCTCCGGCGTCCAGCGCGTCTTCTTTGGCAAGTCAGTCGAGGACGTCGGCGGCGCGCCGACGCTTCATCTCAGTCAATTCTTTCGCGGGGATTCCCAACCGGGCAAGCAGGACTATGAACGGCTTTACGCCCCCATCAATTATGTCCATCCCCCGGCCCCGCCCCGGCAGCCGAAAGAACCCGGCGGCAAGGGCAAGGGCTGGTTCGGCCTGGGTGCCCTCGTCGCCGCGCTCATCGTCCCCGCGTTCATCGGCGGCCTGCTCGTCATGCAGCTCGGTATCGAAGCGCAGGGTTCCGCGATGGCGAAACTCACCGAGGACGCCTTCGGCGACTTCTCCATTTTGGCCCAGGTCTCCATCTTCGCCAGCATCGGCAGCATCATCGGCCAGCAACTGGCCCAGTTCTTCAGCGCGCAGAAAAAGGTCGGGCTCACGAAAACCTTCTACGGCGCCCAAATCCTGCGGGCCGTCTCTCTCGGAGTCATGGTCCTCTTGCTTGGAACGGGCCTCATGCCCCTGCCGCTGATGTTCGTGTTCTACGCGGTCAATGGCGTCGTCACTGGCGTGGCCCTCACCGCCTTGGGCACCTTGCAAAAGACTTTCCTGGATCAGCA
The DNA here is from genome assembly GCA_023249675.1 of Elusimicrobiota bacterium. Classification (GTDB taxonomy): domain Bacteria; phylum Elusimicrobiota; class Elusimicrobia; order UBA1565; family UBA9628; genus GWA2-66-18. The sequence goes on from JAHFCE010000006.1 coordinate 127,953, forward strand.
AGGCGTCAGCCAGCAGACGTTCCGCGTCTGGTACCAGCTGCTCGCCGAGATCCTCGCCGTGCCCGCGCCGATGGTCCTGGGCTCGCTCGTCTTAAAGTTCGGCGCCGGCTGGATCACCGCGCTCTACCCCGCCACGCTCCTCCTGAGCCTGATGGTGTTCCTGATGTTCAAAGTCATCCCGTGGGGTGAGGCAAACCGCATCGAGAACCAGGCCGCCCGCGCGATGAAGGCGGCCGCCCCGGCCCCGACTCCGGACGAGCCAAAGATCGGCGCCTGGAAGAAGATCAAGAACGCGTTCGGGCGGATCTTCGCGAGCATGGAAGAGGGAAAGGACTTCGTCTTCAAGAACGCCGTCCTGAAGTATGCGTTCCTGGGCGCCACGATCTTCGATCTGATGAACGTCCTCATCTACCGCCTCATCGCCCCCGGCTACGGCAAGCTCGTCGCCGGCTCGGCGGGAATGTCGGCGGTGCAAGGCAACATCGTCGGCATGTTCAGCCTCGGCGGGCTTCTGCTCGCCGCGACCTTGCTGATTCTCGAAAAGCGCGCCAAAAAGAAGAACAAGGGCAAGAGCGAAGCCGAGCTCGCCGCCATCGAGCGCGGCTCGATGCTGCGCTGGACCTTGCTCGGCGTCCCTGCCCTGGGCCTGCTCGGCGTGATGGCCTTCCACCTCGTGCTCCCGTTCGCCCCGGTCATGTTCATGGACGTCAACTGGGTTCCGAGCACGGTGCTCGCCGCGGCACTCATCCCGTTCGGCTTCATTCAGGTCGCCGCGTCGATCAAGCTCAATTCCTACTTCCAGGATCGGCTGCCCGCTGATTCCGCCAAGATCCAGAAAGCTCTCGCCTTCTCGGGCTCGGCGATGACAGCACTCGTGATCATGCTCATGCTGGCGCTCAAGCCGCTGTTTGGCGACATCGCCTCGTTCAATCCGTTCCCCTACCTCGCCGCCGCCTTGATTCCTCTGGGCGCCGCGGTGTTCTACATCCAGCGCAAGCTCGCCGGCGCGACCACGCCCGACAACCTCCAGCTCGCCCCCGATGTCCCCGGCGAGAAAACGGCCGGAGGCTTCGTGGGCGCCCTGCTCGGCGTGATCGCCGCAGCCCTGCTCCTGAGCTTCATGGCCTTCATCCCCGGAATAACGGGCGTGCTGGCCGGCCTCGGCGTGCTGGGAAAGTTCGCCCTGCACCTGAGCGTGGCCTTGGCGCTTCCCGCCGCGGGCTGGTTGATCGACCGCGCGATCCGCAAGCGCTCTAAGTAGTATCGTATGACCCATGAAAATCCAGAAGATAAAGCAGTTCAGCGTCTTCATGCCCAACAAACCGGGAGCGCTCACGCGCCTCGCGGCTTTGTTCGCTGAGAAAGGCATCAACATCCTCGGCATCGCCTCCGAAGTCCGCGACGACTCGGGCCTCGTGCGCATCGCGCTCGCAAACGACGCCGAAGCGTCGGCCGTTCTCTCGCACGCGGGCTTCTCGAGCGTGGAAACCTCCATCCTCTCCGTCGAAGTCGAGGACAAGCCCGGGGAGCTCCTGCGCGTGGCGGCCGCGCTCGCCGAGGGCAAGGTCAACATCACGACGGTGTACGGCACGTCCGCCGAAGGCGGGAAAACCTCCCGGATCCTCATCGCGACGCAGAACACCGACAAGGCGCTCACGATCCTCGAGCAGCTCGCGAGCGGGCCTCCCGGCGCCGCTTAAAATTCGTTAAAATCCGGCTATGTGCCGCCTCTTCGCGCAGGTCGCTTCGCAGCCCGCGTCCGCCCGGGACCTTCTCGTGGACGCGGAGTTCTCCCTGCTGCGCCAGGCCGACGCCGATCCGCAAAATCCCCAAAAAGACGGCTGGGGGCTCGCTTGGTTCGGAACTGCCGGCGAAGCGCACGTGGTCAAGAGCGGCCGGTCCGCGCCCGATGAGCACGCGCGCTTTACAGCCGCGGCCGATGCGGCGCGATCCTCTGTTATCCTTGGGCATATCCGCGCCGCGTCAAAGGGCATCGGAATCGATGACGCACACGCACATCCTTTCAGCGATGAGGGCTGGGTATTCGCGCACAACGGGACTTTGTTCATCCATCAGGAAGTCGCCGCGGCTCTCGGCCCCCGCCGCACGCGCCTGAAAACCGACAGCGACAGCGAGGTGTATTTCCAGCAATTCATGAAATTCCGGGCCGAGGGTGCTACGCCTTCAGCCGCGTTCGAGGCCTGCATCGCCGAGAACTGGCGGCTGTGGGACGCCTGCAAGTCCCGTTATCCCGAACTCGAGGCGCCCTACTCCAGCCTCAACGCGATCGCCTCCGATGGCAAAGCGATCCACGCACTTTGCCACGCCGCGCACCGCGGACGCGCCGAACACGCCGTCTGCCACCCGGATCAGCCTTGGTCGGTCATGAGCTTCACGACGCGCGACGGGCGCTTCGTGCTCGCAAGCGAGGGTGTCGACGGCAAAGAGTGGACGCGCCTGTCCCCGCCCGAGACGATTTCAGCCGCGCCGTCCTCGACCGGCGTCGAAGTCCGCCGCCGTCCACTGAAGCTCGTCAGCCCGCTCGGTCCAGTTCCGGAGGCTTTCCAATCATGAAATATGTCCTTATCGTCTGCGCGATCGCCGCGGCATCCTTCGTGGCCTATCAGACATTCAAGCCGGCGCCTCCTCCTCCGCCGCCCGCGGTCCTCTCCGAACCCGCGATCCTATCCGAACCCGCTCCCGTCATCAACGAGGCTGAGCAGGCGAAGATCCTCAAATTGGCCGAGGATCAGGATCCCGGCGTGCGTTGGGAGGCCGTCGTCCTGCTCGACAAGATGAAGTCGCCGCAGGCGATGCCGATCTTGTTCCACATGCTGCAAAAGGACCTCGAGCCGACTGTGCGGGTCAAGGCCGCCGAGCTGCTGGGCGGCCGGAGCGGCCCCGATGTGCTCAACGCATTGGTCGGCGCGCTGAAAGACCAGGAAACCGACGTGCGCCTGGCGTCGCTGCGCGCGATCGGGAAGATCGGCGACTACTCTGTGGCCGGGGTCATCGCCGCGGGCCCCGTCAAGGACCAAGAGGAAAGCGTACGCCTCCAGGCGCTCATGACGTTGAACGCGCTCCAGGACAAACGACAGGCCGAAATCGACGCCGCGCGCGCGCGCTACGAACAGGAAAAAGCGGCGGCGGCGGAAGCGTCCAAGAAGAGGTAAACCATGGAACTCACCGGCATCAAGGAGCTCAATAAGAAGGTCGCCGACGAAAGCCTGTTCATCTCGGATCTCAAGCGGGAGATCGGCAAGGTCATCATCGGCCAGGACGAGACGCTCGACCGCATCCTGGCGGCGCTCGTCGCCGGCGGCCACGTCCTGCTCGAGGGGGTACCCGGCCTCGCCAAGACTTTGACCGTCAAGACCTTGGCGCGCTGCGTGCGCGCCACGTTCTCGCGCATCCAGTTCACGCCCGATCTCCTGCCCGCCGACCTCACGGGCACGCTCATCCTCGATCCCAAAACCGGAGACTTCAAGCCCCGCAAAGGGCCCGTGTTCGCCAACCTCGTTCTCGCCGACGAAATCAACCGCGCTCCCGCCAAGGTCCAGAGCGCTTTGCTTGAGGCGATGCAGGAGCGCCAGGTCACGATCGGCTCCGAGACACACGCGCTGCCCGACCCGTTTCTCGTCCTCGCAACTCAGAACCCCATCGAGCAGGAGGGAACCTACCCGCTGCCCGAGGCGCAGATCGACCGCTTCATGATGAAGATCGGCCTCGGCTACCCGACCAAGGCTGAGGAGAAGCTGATCCTCGAGCGCATGGCCGGAGGCATCCTGCCGGAGGTCAAGGCCGTCGCGACGCCCGAACAGCTCCACCGCGCGCGCGCGGTCGCGGCTGCGATCTACCTCGATGAAAAAATCAAGGACTACATCGTGGACCTCGTCTACGCGACGCGCGAGCCCGAGAAACACCGCCTCGCCTCGCACAAGCATCTGATCGCCTACGGGGCCAGCCCCCGCGCCACGATCTTCCTGGCGCAGGCCGCGAAAGCCCATGCGTTCATCAACGGCCGCGGCTACGTGACGCCCGAGGACGTCAAAACGATCGGGCCCGACGTCCTGCGCCACCGCGTGCTCGCCAGCTACGAGGCCGAAGCCGAGGGCGTGGACAGCGACAAGATCGTCCGCGCCGTCTTCGAGGCCGTCGAAGTCCCCTAGATGCTCCCGCAAGAAATACTCGCCCAGGTCCGGCGGCTGGAAATCGTCACAAGCCGCCTGGTCGCCGAGAGCTTTTCCGGCGACTATCTGAGCGTCTTCAAGGGGCGCGGCATGGAGTTCGCCTCCGTGCGCGCGTACGCGGAAGGCGATGACCCCCGCGACATCGACCGCAACGTCAGCGCGCGCGCCGGCTCGCCCTTCGTGCGCCAGTACGTCGAGGAGCGCGAACTCACCGTCGTCGTCGCCGTCGACCTCTCCGCGTCGCTGTCATTCGGCTCCGCCGAGCGCCTCAAGCGCGAGTCCGCGACGGAAATCGGCGCCGCTCTCGCCTTTGCCGCGCTCCAAAACAACGACAAGGTCGGGCTCGCCGTGTTCACCGACGGCATTGAACGCTGGCTGCCGCCGCGCAAGGGACGCCGCCATGTGCTCGCCGTCATCCGCGAGATTCTGGCCTACGAGCCGCGCGGCCGGAAAACGGCGATCGGGCCATCGCTGGAACGTCTGGCGCGTATGCTCAAGCGCCGCTGCATCATCGTCGTCATCTCTGATTTTCGGGACTCGGGATTTACGCGCGCGCTGAGGCTGTGCGCCCTCAAGCACGAACTGATTCCCATCGTCATCGAAGACCCCCGGGAGTCCGCCTTGCCGGCGGCCTCAGCCATCGTTTCGGTCCGCGATCCGGAGACCGGCGCTACGGGCGTCTTCGACCTGCCCCAAGACGCCCCGGCGTTCGCGCGCGAGGAAGCCGCGCGGCGCGCGGAACTCGACAAGATTTTCCGCTCGAGCGGCCTTGAAGCCGTGACCGTGACCACCGGCAAGCCTTCCCTCGATCCACTTCTCGCGTTCTTCCGCAAGCGAGCGAAGAGGAGAAGTCGATGACATTGTTGTCGTTGATATTTTTGCCGTTGATGCGGATATTGGCAGTGCCCGTGCTCGCTCAGCAGCCCCAGTGGGAGATCTCCTCTTCTTCCGTCGCCGTTCTCGCCGCAGAGTCGTCCGTCGTCTATCGCGGGGGGCCCGCGGGACTTAGGGCCGATGCTCAAGGCTCCAACACGAGCGATATCATCGTCGTTAAGGCCACGCAGCGAGACGGCGCCTGGGTGTGGACCCTCCTGCCCTTGTCAACGGGTCCCTTGTCGTTTGTCGCGCGGTACCAGGCGCCGGACGGCGCCGCCGTCGCCGCCCCGCCCATCTCTTTCACCGTGGCCGACGCCGAACTCCCGAACGAAGCGGATATCTCCGACATCAAGGGTCCGCTCAAAGCCCGTCCGGCCCTTTGGCCATGGCTCTTGGCCGCGCTCATGGCCGCGGCCCTGTGGCGCGGCTGGAAACTCTGGAAGGCGCGCCGCCAAGCCTCTGCGCCGCCTCAGCGCGACGTTTCCGTCATGCCTCCAGAAGAAGTCGCCGCCCGCGCAATCTCGGAGTTACGCGCTTCCGGCCTCTGGGAACAGGATCAGGCCGCCTACTATCTGCGCCTGACCGACATCCTGCGCGCCTATCTCGAAGCCCGCTACGGCGCGCCCGTCACCGCGATGACAAGCGTCGAGGTCGAACGCCTTGTGAAGGCGCGCGCGCAGGATCTGCAGATCGGCGGCAAAGTCCGCGAATTGCTGACCCGCGCGGACCTCGTCAAATTCGCGAAAGCCAAAACCGCCCCGGAGGAAGGTCCTCTCGATGCGGGTCTGGCCCTGACTGTCATTGAGGCGACAACGCCCCGGGACTACACGGCGAAGGAGAAGGCGCCGTGAGATTTCTGCATCCCTGGCTCCTGCTCCTGACGCTTCCCGTGCTCGCGGCCGCCGCCGCGGCGGTCTGGCGCCCAGGTGGGGGAAAACTCGGTCTGCCCGCGGGCGAGCGCCTGCGCGCGCGCCGGCCCACGCCGCGCGCGCGCGCGGCGCGCACAGCGCCGCCCGTCCTGCTTGCGCTGACCCTGTGCCTGATCGCAGCGGCCCTGGCCCGCCCCCAGAAAATCTCTCGGTTCATCGGCGGCGACGGCGCGGGAATCGACATCATGCTCGCCATCGACAGCTCGCTGTCGATGAAAGCGGTGGACCTCAAGCCGACGCGCATCGACGCCGCCAAAACAACCGCCAAACGCTTCGTGCTCGGCCGCGTGCAGGACCGCATCGGCCTGACGACCTTCGGCGGAGCGCCTCTCCTGCTGTGCCCTCCGACGCTCGACTACGACGCCCTGCTCGGCCGGCTCGACGAACTCGACGCGGGCATGACCCGCGCCGAGGGCACCGCCCTCGGCGACGGCCTGGCCTCGGCCGTGTCACGCCTGAAAGACTCAAATGCCAAAAGCAAGGTCATCCTCCTGCTCTCCGATGGACGCGGCAACACCGGCGTGGTCGACGCGGTCACGGCCGCGAAAGCCGCGGCGTCCTACGGCATCAAGGTCTACGCGATCGGCGTCGCCGGCAAGGGCGACTCTTCGATGACGATCGACGACCCGCGCTACGGCCTCGTGACCGTTCCCGTAACGGACGATCTCGACGAGGAGCTCTTGGCCGAGATCGCGCGCCAGACGGGCGGCAAGGCCTACCGCGCGCAGGACGGCGGCGAGCTCAAGACTATCTTCGCGACCATCGACCGTCTTGAAAAGTCCAAAGTGACTCTGCCGAAGATCGCGGCGGTTGGCGACCTTCACTCCTGGCCGCTGGGAGCGGCGCTGCTGCTCCTGCTGCTTGAGTCGGCGCTGAGCGCGGGCCCGTGGCTGAGGTGGCCCTGATGTTCCGCTCGCCCGCTTGGCTCGCCGCCGCGCTCCTCGTCCTCCCCGCGGCCTGGGCGCTGCTCCGCTGGGCCGAGGCCCGTCGCCACCTTGTCGCCGAGGCGATGGGCCGCAGCGCGACGCTCAAACGCACGGACAGCACCGCCCCCTCGCGGCGCAGCGCTGGCCTCCTGCGCCTGGCCGCAACCGCCTTCCTTCTGCTCGCGCTCGCCGGACCGCAGTTCGGCATCGAGCTCGTGGAGACGCGCTCCGACTCGCGCCAGGCGGTGATCGCAGTCGACGTCTCGCTCTCGATGCTGACGCCGGACGTCAAGCCCAACCGCCTCGAGCGCGCGAAGTCCTCGCTGTCTTTGCTCATCGACCAGCTGCGCGGCGAGCGCATCGGAGTCGTCGCGTTCGCGGGCGACGCGCAGACCGTCTGCCCGCTCACGCAGGACGCCGACGCGGCCAAGCGGCTGCTCGGCGCGCTCGCGATCGGCGCGGTGCCCACGCCCGGCACCGCGATCGGCGGCGCGCTGCGCGCCTCGGTGGCTCTCCTCGGCCGCTATCCGGGCGGCAAGGCCGTGATCCTGCTCACCGACGGCGAGGATCACAAGTCCGACCCACTGGGCGCCGCGCGCGAGGCCGCCGCCGCCGGCGTGCGTGTTTTTACGGTCGGCATCGGCACTCCCGAAGGCGAGCCGATCCCGGCCGAGAGCGGGGCCTATCATAAAGACGCCCGGGGCGGAACGGTCGTCAGCCGCCTGGATGAGAGCACGCTCGCCATGATCGCGCGCGAGACCGGCGGCGCCTATTACCGCACCACGCCCGGTTCCGACGAGATCGCCGACATCGCCAAACGCGTCCGCGATCTCGACGCGGCCAAGGGCGTCTCCGGTACGACGAACCTGTGGCGCAACCGCTACGCCTGGCCGGCATCCGCGGCCTTCCTGCTCCTGCTGCTCGAGCTGATCCTTCCTTCGCGCGCCGCCATCCTCGCCGCGCTGGTTTTGCTCGCGACGGCCGAACCTTCAGCCGCGGCCACGGCGGAAGGCAAGCTCCGCGCGGGCAATCAGCTCTACGCCAAGGAACAGTACGCGACGGCCCTCGAACGCTACGGTGAGGCCGCCGCAAAAAAACCGCGGGACCCGCGCCCGTCGTTCAACGCGGGCGACGCCCTGTACCGCCTCGACAATATCGAGGATTCGGGCGCGGCGTTTCAGTCCGTGGCCGAACGCCGGGACGTCACCCCCGCCGTGCGAGCGGCGGCTTTATACAACCTCGGCAACGCCCGTTTCAGGAGCGGGGACTTTCCGGCGGCCGCGGCCGCCTTCCGCGCCGCGCTCGCGCTGTCTGCGTCCGACGCGGACGCGCGCCGCAACCTGGCCGTGACGATCAAGAAGCTCAAGAACCCGCCGCCGCACAAGAAAGCCGGTCAGGACAAGAAGGACAAGTCCAACGGCGGGGGCGGCGAGAAGGATCAGCCGAAAAGTCCTCCTCAAACGCGGCCCCAGGACGCGCTCACCAAGCCAGAAGCCGAGCGCATCCTGCGCGCCGTCGACGAGCGCGAGAAGCAGGCTCAGCGCCAGGCCCAGGAAGGCAAGGGGCGCCGCGCGCAGGGCAAGCCGCCCTCGGAGGAAGACTGGTGAAAACGGCCGCGCTCGCCGTCTGCGCCGTGCTCACCGCCGCCGCGGCGGCTGCGGCGGATCTCTCCGTCTCCGCGACGCTCGACAATCAGCGCGTCGAGCTTGGCGACCAGCTCATGCTGTCGGTGGCGATTTCCGGGTCGGGCTCCGCCGCGCCCCAACCCCCGCTCATCGCGGACGTCGAGATCTACGAGTCCGGCAAGAGCCAAAGCGTGTCGATCATCAACGGCCGCGTCTCCTCAAGCGTGGTCCACACCTACGTCCTCGCGCCGCGCAAGGCCGGCCGCTTCGTCGTGCCTCCCATCGAGGTGCCCGGCGCTGCGCCCACCGCGCCGCTTGAGTTCGTCGTGGAGCAGGGCTCCCCCGCGACCCAGACCGCAGCCGCGCCCAGTCCGGCTCCAAATCCCGGACCGCGCCCTGGAGGAAGCCCCGACGTTTTCGTCACCGCCGCGCTCGAGAAGAACCGAGCCTTCGTCAATGAGCAGGTCTCTTTCGTCGTTCGCTTCTTCACCGCCGTTCCACTGCTCGGCGCGACGCAGTACGACGCGCCGAAGCTGACGGGCCTGCTGTCTGAAAACCTCGGCGCCGAAGGACAGGGAACGACCATGATCGGCGGGCGCAGCTATCATTTCTCCGAGCTCAAGAGCGTGCTGTTCCCGGTCCAGGCCGGACGCGCCGCGATCGGACCGGCCTTCGTCACGGTGCAGCTGCCCCGCGGCGGACGCATGGGCGACGACTTCTTCGACCGCTTCTTCACCATGGCCGCACCCGAAACGCGCCGTCTGCACACCGACCCGCTCACGCTCTCGGTCGATCCCCTGCCGCCCGGCGCGCCCGACGACTTTTCCGGCATCGTCGGCGCCTTGAGCATCGAGTCCTCCGTGGACCGCGCCCGGCTCAAGGCGGGCGAGGCCCTGAACCTGACGGTCATCGTGAGCGGTGTGGGCAACATCAAATCCTTGCCCGAGCCCAAGCGTCCCGACTTGCCGTCCGTCCGTTTCTTCGATTCAGAAAGCTCAGTCAAGCTCGAGCGCCGGGGCGATAAGGCGGGGGGCTCGAAGACATTTAAAACCGTGGTGGTCCCGAAAGTCTCGGGGCCGCTCGAGATTCCCGCGCTGACGGTCTCCTACTACGATCCCGCCAAGCGCGCCTATGCGCGGGCGCACAGTCAATCCATCCGCCTCAGCGTCCTTCCGGGCGATCCAAACACCGCGCTGCCCATCGTGGGCCCGGGCGCTGCGCCTTCGCCCGGCGTGACCGAGGTGGCCTCGGACATCCTCTATCTGAAAGCCCCCGGAGGACGTTCCGCGCTCGGCGACACGCTGGCCGCGTTCGGCGCGCCCGGCCCCTGGCACATCCTGCCCTTCGCGTTTTTCCTCTTGGCCTTGATCCTCGACTGGCGCCGCCGCATCGCCGTCGCCGATCCACGCGCGCGCCGCGTTCGCCACGCCCGTGCCGCGGCCGAGCGCCGGCTCAAGCAGGCCGAAGCCCAGCCCGACGCACAGCGCGCCCGCGCGGTGGCCCTGCTCGGCGAGGCGCTGACCGGTTATTTCGCCGACACCTTCGATCAGCCCGCCGCGAGCCTGACGCTCAAGGCCGTCGCGCTTCGCCTCCAGAATCGTGAGACGCCGCCCGCCGCCGAGCTCGCTCGCCTGAAATCGGCCTGGGAGGAGCTTGACCTGCTGCGCTACGCCCCGGGCGGCGCCGGTCAAGCCGAGGTCAAGCGTCTTGCCGATGAGATTCGAGCGCTCACGCTCGCCTTTGAGAAGGAACTTCGATCATGATCATCGCCTTGCTCGCCGCCTTGCTCGCGCTGCCCGCCGCCGCAGCTCCATACAATGACGCCAAGGCCGCCTATGACGCCGGGCACTTCGACTCGGCCGCCTCCGCGTTCGCCGTCCTTATCGCCGCGCATCCCGGCGACGCGGCCCTGCACTACGATCTCGGCAACGCTTGGCTCAAGTCCGGCAAGCTCGGACGCGCCTGCACCTCGTACCAGCGCGCGTTCGATCTCGATCCGCGCGACGGCGACGGCCGCCGCAACCTCGACTTCGCTCTGAGGCGCTCAGGCGAGGAGCTGACGCCTCCCGGCATACCCGGGCCCGCGTTTACGGCCTTCACCGCGCTGTCCGCGCGGGAACTCTCGGGCCTGCACTGGCTCGCGGCCTGGACGACCTTGATCCTCGCGGGACTCGCTTTGCTCGGGAGCGCACAGAGCCGCGCGCGGCTGCGCGGCTGGCTGCTCGGCGCCGCCGCAGCCTGGCTGCTGTTCGGGCTGTGGTGGGCCGGCCTGCGCGCCGTGCTCCCGGCGGGACGCGGCGTCATCGTCGCCGAACGCGCGGAACTGCGCAACGGCCCGGGGCAGACATTCACCGTCGGCTACACCGCGCCCGAGGGACGGCGCGTGCGCATACTCTCGGAAAGCGGCGCGTGGCTTGAAGTCGGCCTGCTCAAAGAAGGCGTGAAAGGCTGGATCCTCGCCTCGTCCGTCGAGAAACTCTAAGGGTTGCGCGGAGTAATCGGCGTCAGCGGCACGGCGGGGACCGGCGGCGGGGGGGCTTCCGCGGCGGCGACCGGAGCTGTCGTCTTTGCCACGACGGAAGCAGCTTTCTTATCCTTGGCGAGCTTCGCGCCTTTCGCGGCGGGACTTTTCTTGTCTTTCTTCGGCGCCTTCACCGGCGGAGCGACCGCCGCAACGGCCTTCTTCTCGGGAGCCGCGGGAGCCGCGACCTGCGATGGCGCGCTTTCGGGAGAATCGCCTTCCTGGGCGCGCAAAGGCAGCGCCAAGAGCAGGAAAACGGGCAGGGACCAAAGCCGCACCATCTTTCGATTGTAGCAAGGAGTGATGACTAAAAGATTGCGCCCCGCCGCTCAGACTGATAACCTATCGGAGTGAGAGAGCTCGTCGTCTACGAAAGCGGCCACGACAAAAAACATGCCGACAAGATCATCCGCGTGTTCACCTCGCACCTCGCAAAAAACGGCCTGCGCCTGACCGGACAGCGCCGCCT
>JAHFCE010000025.1 GCA_023249675.1 Elusimicrobiota bacterium
AACGGCCTGCGCCTGACCGGACAGCGCCGCCTGATCCTCGATCAATTCCTCAAGACCGACCATCACCTCAGTCAAGATGAGATCTACCTCGCCCTGCGCTCGCACGGCATGGGCCGCGCCACGGTGTTCCGCACGCTTAAAATGCTTCAAGAATGCGGCCTGATCTCCCCGGTGGTCGGCCGCGACGGAACCGCGCGCTTCGAGGTCGAACTTGATCGTCCTCACCATGACCACCTGATCTGCATCACCTGCGGACGCATTCAAGAAGTGCGCTGGCCCTCCCTCGAGAAAATCCAGGACGACGCCTGCCGCAAGGCCGGCTTCGTGCCGAAATGGCACCGGCACGAGGTGTTCGGCCTGTGCAAAGACTGCGCCAAAAAGCTATAATCCTCGACGGTGAAGCGTTTCCGTTTCGGTTGGTACGGCGACGGGGGCCTGGGCGAGAAGATGATCCAGGCCATCATGGCGGGCCGCAAAACGGCCACCGCCTGCCCGGCGTATGATCCCGAGGACTCCGATCTCGCAATCGGCGACGAGCTTGAGCTCGTCGACAAGCACGGCAACGTGCGCGCGCAACTCGTCGTGACGCTCGTCGAGCTGCGCGCGTTCGGCAGCTTCAACGAAGATCTCGCCCAGCGCGAGGGCGTGACCTTGGCCGAGCTGAAGGAAAAGATGCATTTCGCAAACGGCCGCCATATCCGCGAGGACGAGGAAATGCGCGTGGTGCATTTCCGCGTCGTGCAGAGCAAGATCAAGATTTAAATGCGCCTGCACGTCGTCACCTTCGGCTGCCAGATGTCCGTCGCGGACGGCGAGGAGTTGGCGGCGCCGCTGCAAGGCCGAGGCTTCACCGCGGTCGCGGAGCCGGAGACCGCGGACGCGATCATCCTCAACACCTGCACCGTGCGCCAGCACGCGGAAGACAAGGCTCTGTCCCTGATCGGCCGACTGCGCGGATGGAAGGAGAAGGACCCCGAGCGCGTGCTGATCGTGGCGGGCTGCGCGGCCGAGCGGCTCGGTCCCTGGATTTCAAAACGCTTCCCATATGTGGACCTCGTGGTCGGCGCCAAGTCCATCGAGGACTATCCGAAGATCGTCGAGGAAGCGCTCGGCGCGCGCTTCGACGCGCTGGCCGAGACAGGTCAGACCTTCAAGGGAGAGAGTCGGAGCGTCGATCATCCAACGGGGTGGATGTCGCCCTTCTCCGCTTTCGTCACGATCATGCGCGGGTGCAACTACTCCTGTTCCTACTGCATCGTTCCGGCCGTGCGCGGACGCGAACTGTACCGGTCCTGGGAAACAATCCTGGCGGAGGTGAGCGCGAAAACGGCGCTTGGGGTCAAAGAGATCACCTTGCTGGGACAGACCGTCAATAGCTGGCACGCTCTGGACGGGAAACGGCAGGTCCGCTTCCCGGAACTGCTGACTCGACTCGGGAAGATCGACTCGTTGGAGCGGCTCCGGTTCGAAAGCCCTCATCCCCACTTCGTGGATGATGACTTGATCCAAGCGATGGCAACGACAAAAAATGTCTGCGAGCAGCTCCATCTTCCGATTCAGTCCGGCTCGGATCGCCTCCTGAAGATCATGCGGAGAAATTACGACTCCGAGGGGATCATCGAGAAAACAAACCGCCTGCGAGCCGCCATTCCTCGCGTTGAAGTGTCCACGGACATTATCGTAGGATTTCCCTCGGAGACCGACGACGACTTCACGCGCACGCTCGACCTCGTACGGCGCCTGCGGCCTTCGTGGTCGTACACGTTTAAGTACTCGCCCCGCGAGGGGACCGAGTCGGCGGGGATGGAAGACGATGTTCCCGACGAGGTGAAGGAAGAGCGCCTGCGGCGGCTCAACGAACTGTGCGACGCCCTGACCGAGGACGCGCTGTCGAAGCGGATCGGGAAGGTCGTCGAGGTGCTCGATGAGCAGGGCGGTTTCGGCCGCACGCGAGACGGATTTAAGGTCGCATGGCGGGAACCCGGACCCCCGGGACGCACGGTCAAGGTCCGGATCACCGGGACGAGCAAGCGCGTTTTGAAGGGGGAAAGAGATGAGCGAGCATAAGAAGACCGGAGCCGAACGCCGCAAACACCGCCGGTTCAGCATCGTCGAAGGGATGGTCGAGCCGATCACGCTCGAGCTCGAGGGCCAAGACGACGTGATGCGCAAGCAGCCCGCCATCATGACCGACCTGTCCGCCGGCGGCATCTCGCTTCTGATGTTCGTCGAGCCGCCGCACACGAAGAGCTTCGCCATGACGCTCTCTATTCCCGGGCTCGAGGACGCCGCGATCGAGGCCTCGGTCGTTCGCGTCCACCAGAAGGGCGAGACCTACAGCGTCGGCCTCGCCTTCAAGAAGATTTCGCGCGACGCGCAGAAATCCATCGAGAAGATGGCCGAGGACAGCGCCGACTGCCAGACCCGCACTTCGCTCGGACTGCCCGATGCCTGCGGCTCCGACTGCCCGTTTCACTCGCTGTTCTCAGGCAAGTCCAAGGCGTCGCGCAAGGCGAAGTAGACCTCTTGATCGTATTGGCCGGTCCGACGGCCTCCGGCAAGACTGATCTCTCCGTTGCCCTGGCTGAAATAATCGGCGCCGAGATCGTCTCCGCCGACTCGCGCCAAGTGTATCGCCGGCTCGACGCCGGCACGGCCAAACCCTCCGCCTCGTTGCGCGCACGCGCGCGCCACTGGATGATCGACTGCGCGGATCCTTCAGAAGCCTTCGATGCCGCCCGTTGGGCGAAGGAGGCCTCGGCCGCAACCCGCGACATCCGCGCGCGCGGGAAAATCCCGCTCGTCTGCGGCGGCACCGGACTGTACCTGCGCGCCCTGCTCGACGGGCTCTCGCCGCTGCCGCCGCGCGACGAGACCCTACGCGCACGCCTCACCGCCGAAGCCGACTCCCTCGGCCGCAATACGCTGCACGCGCGCCTAGCCGCCGCCGACCCCGAGGCCGCCGCCGGCATTGCGCCCGCGAATCTCCAGCGCGTCCTGCGCGCCCTCGAGGTGCTCGAGCTCACGGGCAAGCCGATCTCCACGTCTTGGCGCGAGGGCCGAAACGGCGGCATAAGAGCCTCTCTAACGCTGCGCCTCGAACTCCCGCCGCCCCTGTCGCGCGAACGCATCGAGGCGCGCGCGCGCGAAATGTGGCCGAACATGCTCGCCGAGGTCCGCGCGCTCGTGCCGAGCGCCTACCGCGGCGACGAGCCGGGCTTCACGAGCCTCGGCTACCGCGAGGCGCTCGCCTGCGCTCGGGGGGAGACGACCTCGGCCGACGGACTCGCGGAGCTGATCCGCGCCACCGCCGCCTACGCCAAGCGCCAGCGCACCTGGTTTAAACATCAGCTCGACGCCGAGACCCTGGACGCCGCCGCCGGCGCTCCCACTCTGCTGAGGCGCGCCCTTGAACTCTGGGAGGAAGCCCGTGAAAACAACGCCGCTTAAATCCGAAAAACAACAGCCGCCCTCCGCGACGCCCTACCTGCTCGCAAGCCTCCTCTTCTCCGGCGCCGCGTGCCTCGTGCTCGAGCTGGCGGGCGCGCGCCTCATCGCCCCGTTTTATGGATCCTCGATCTACACCTGGTCGGCCACGATCACGGTGACCATGGTGGCCCTCGCCCTCGGCTACGCCTGGGGCGGCCGCCAGGCCGACCGCCAGCCCTACCTGGTCCTGTTCGCGCGCCTGCTCACCGCCGCGGGCCTGACCGTCGCCGCGGTGCCGTGGCTGCGCGCCCCCGTGCTGCGCGCGAGCCTGCCCCTCGGCGTGCAGGCCGGCGCGTTCGCGAGCGCGGCCGCGCTTCTCGGCCCTGCGCTCACTTTGCTCGGCGCGTTGGGACCGCTCGCCGTCAGGCTCACAGCCACGGGGGCCGCCGATTCCGGACGAAAGTCCGGCGACGCCTGGGCGGTCTCCACTGCGGGAAGCGTCCTTGGAGCAGTGCTGACCGGCTTCGTCTTGATCCCACATGTGCCGATCTCTAAAATATTATTGGGCACCGCCTTGCTTCTCCTGCTCCTGGGAGCGATCGGCTCCTGGCTGGCCCAGCGCGCGATCCCGCTCGGCCAGTTGGCGGCGTGCGCCGCCTGCCTCGCGCTCGCGCTGAGGACTGCGCCAAAGCCGCAGATCGCCCGATCAGCGCGTGAATCGGCCTACGGCCGGATCGTCGTGCTCGACACCCCCTCCAAGCGTTATCTCCTCGTCAACGGCACGAGCCAGTCCGTGATGGAGCGCCCTGAAGGGGAGAGCGATTCGCAGTACGTCCGCGCCTTCGAATGGTCGCGCGCGCTGCGCCCGGGCGCCCGGCGAGCTCTCGTCATCGGCCTTGGCGCGGGCCTCCTGCCGAAGGCGCTCGAGCGCCGCGGCCTGACCGCGGACGTCTTCGAAATCGACCCCGAAATCGCCGCGACCGCCCGCCGCGATTTCGGCTACGAACCGCGCGGCCGTGTCGTCATCGGCGACGGCCGCGCCTCGTTCGAGGCCGGCCTCGGACCCTGGGACCTCGCCTTCCTCGACGCGTTCGGCTCCGAGTCGCCGCCCTCGCAGCTCTTCACGGCCGAGGCGTTCGCGCGAGTGCGCGACTCCCTGTCCCCGGGCGGAGTGTTCGCGGTGAACCTCGTCAGCGCGGTCGCCCCGCCCGATGACCGCCCGTGGAAAGCCGTGTACCGCACTTTGTCCGCGTCGTTTCCGTACGTCCGCGCGTTCGTCGCCAGCGACCCCAGCGAGGGCCTCGCCAACATCCTGCTCTTCGCATCCACGAGCCCCCTTGAGGCAGGACCTCCCGCGGCTCCCGTACGATCATCCCGCGAAGTCGCGCTGATGCTCAGCCGCGAACTGAGTCCGACTCCGCATGACCTCGCGCCCGTTCCCATCCTCACCGACGATTACGCGCCGCTCGACGCCTTGATGGCCGCAACCGCCCGCCGCTGGCGCCGCCTTCTTCAACAGGCGATGCCCGAGGTCCTGCTCGACTGAAGCCGCGCTCGACCCGCGCGCCTATCGAGCGCGCCGTCCTCATTGGCGTCGGACCGAAGTCGCAGACGGACGTCATCCGTTCAAGCCTCGATGAGCTCAAACGCCTCGTTGAAACGGCGGGCGCCCTCGTCGTCGGCGAGACCACGCAGGCGCTCGCGCGTTTCAATCCGTCAACGCTCATTGGAGAAGGGAAGGTCGCGGAAATCGTAGGCCTGTGCGCAGGTCTGCGCGCGGGCATGGTGATTTTTGATCTTGAATTAAGTCCGGGCCAGCAAAAAAATCTCGAGAAGGCCCTGCCGAAAATAAAGATCGTCGACCGCACGCGCCTGATTCTGGACATCTTCGCCCAGCGCGCGCGCACGAGCGAGGGAAGCCTGCAGGTCGAGTTAGCACAGCTGTCCTACATGCTTCCACGCCTGACGGGCGCCTGGCGCGCGTTCTCCCAGCAGGCCGGCGGCATCGGCACGCGCGGCCCCGGCGAGCGCAAGCTCGAGTACGAGCGGCGCCACATTCAGTACCGCATCAAGCATCTGCGCGCGGAACTTGCGCGCGTGCGCGCCTCCCGCCGCCTGCGCCGTTCGCTGCGCGCCAGCGTGCCCGTGCCCCAGGTCGCGCTCGTCGGCTACACGAACGTGGGCAAGTCCACCTTGCTCAACGCCCTGACGGGCGTTCCATCTGCCTACGCGGACGACAAGCTCTTCGCCACGCTTGATCCGACCGCGCGCCGCGTGCGCCTGCCGAGCGGCGGATGGGCCATCGTGACCGACACGGTCGGGTTCATTCAGCGCCTGCCCACCTCTCTGATCGCCGCGTTCCGCTCAACGCTCGAAGAAGTCGAGGCCGCCGACTGCCTGCTTCTGCTCCATGACGCATCCTCGCCTGAGCTCGAGGGTCAGCACGCCTCGGTCAAGCTCACGCTTGAGGAACTCGCAACGGGCGGCATCCCGCAAGTCGAGGCTCTCAATAAATCCGACCGGCTGGATGCCGCTTCGCGCAACGATCTCTCCCGGCGTCATCCCGACACGACATTGATCTCCGCCGCCTCCGGCAACGGCATCCCCGCCATGCTTGCTCGTGTCGAGGAGGCGTTATCAAAGAGGTGGCTGCTGCGCGAGATCGACGCGCCCGCAGCCTCGGCCGGATCTTGGACGGCGCGTTTATACGAGTCCGCGCAGATTCTCGACCGCAGGGTCGTCGGGGACAAAATCCGGTTCCGTCTGCGCGTCACCGCGGAAAATTGGCGAAGATTGCAGAGTCTCCTAGTCGAATGCTAGGATAATGCTGAAAATCATGGGCGATTTCCGCGTCGCCGGCCTGCTGGCCTTCGGCTACCTCGCCGGCGGCATTCCCACGGGCTACCTTGTCGTCAAGCGCCTCAAAGGCTACGACATCCGCACCAAGGGCTCGGGCAACCCCGGCACCGCGAACGTGTATCGAAACGCGGGCGCCGTCGCCGGCGCCATCACTCTCGCCGTCGACGCGCTGAAGGGCTACGCGCCCGTGTGCCTGTCGCTCGCGCTCGACCCACGGCATCCGGAACTGGCCATCGCCGTGGGCGCTGCCGCCGTCATCGGCCACAACTGGACGCCGCTGCTGGGCTTCAAGGGCGGCAAGGGCGTGGCCACCTCGGCGGGCGTCTTCGCAGCACTTCTGCCCCTTCCGATGGCGCTGACGGTCGGAGTGTTCGCGCTCGCCGTCAAGCTCTCTGGGCACATCTCCGTCGGTTCGATGACCGCGGCCGTCGCCTTGCCCATCGCCGCCGTTGCCTGCGGCGCACAGACGGCCTACGGCGTCGCCGCCGCATGTTCGGGCGCGCTCATCATCTACAAACACATTCCCAACCTCAAACGTCTTTTGGAAAACAAGGAACTCGGCATCCATGGCCCCTCGGCATAAGATCACCGTGCTCGGAGGCGGTCTGTGGGGATGCGTCCTCGCCCAGCACCTGGCCAACAAAGGAGCGCGGGTACGGCTGTGGGAATTCGTTCCGGCGCTGGCTGAGTCGTTGAAAACAACGCGTCGTCATGCGCACATCCCCGGCTTTCGTTTGGACAGCGCCATCAAGGTCACCCACGATTTAGTCGAGGCGTGTCAAGACGTTGATGTTTTGTTGTTTGTGCTCCCTTCACGGGCTCTCGCGGCGACGGCGAAAAATATTCGCAAGCTCGTCGCTTTGAAAAAAACAGCCGTCGCGGTGAACGCGTCCAAGGGCGTCGAACCCGGTACGTTGGCCACGATGGGGGACGTGATCGCCCGCGAGATCCCATCGCTCCGCGGAAAAGTTTGGACCTTGACCGGCCCGAGCTTCGCCCGGGAGGTGGCGCGCGGCGTGCCGACCGGCCTTTTGCTCGGCGGCCCGTCAGGATCTCGTGCGAAGGCACTCGTATCAATATTCGACGGCGGCGCGCTGAACGTGACGCATTGGCCGGACCGGACCGGCGTCGAGCTGGGCGGTTCCTTGAAGAATGCGATCGCGATCGGCGCGGGCATATTAGACGGACTGGGCACGGGAGCCAACACCAAGGCGGCTTTGCTCGTGCAGGGACTCGCCGAGATGTCGCGCCTCATCCGCGCGCGCGGGGGACGCGCCGACACGATTTATGGGCTCGCGGGCTTGGGCGACTTGATCGCGACCGGGACCTCCCCCGAGTCGCGAAACCGGAGCTTCGGTGAAAAATTGGGGGGAGGCCTCACGCCCCGCCGCGCATTGACGCAAATTCCGACCGTGGTGGAAGGCATCGAGGCCGCCGCCGGCGCGCGCGCGCTGTGCCGGCGCCTGAAAGTCAAGGCGCCTTTGCTCGAGGCGGTCTGGCGCGCGACGCGCGGCGCGAGCGCTCGCGGCGTGCTGAAGTCCTTGGGATTTTAACAGCGGAGAGAACGATATGGCCAAAAGCGAAAAGGGCGGCGGCAACGGGGAGAGGGAAGTCCGCATCTACTCGCTTGCGACCACGGTCAACGAATGCATCATCTTCCTTGAAGAATTGACGGGCAGCCGCCTCCTGCCGATCTGGATCGGCATCACCGAGGGCCAGGCGATCGCGATCCGCTTCTCTGGAATCGTCCTGCCGCGCCCGCTGACGCACGACCTGCTGTTGGCCGCCATCCAAGAGTTCGGCTTCGAGGTCAAGAAAATCGTCGTCAGCGACATCAAGGAAAACACGTTCTACGCGAAAGTGTGCGCCTCCGATGGGAAAAAGACGGTCTCCCTCGACAGCCGCCCGTCCGACGCGATCGCAATCGCGGTGCGCGCCGGCTGCCCGATCATGGTGCACGAGAGCGTCTTCGCGCGCTGCCAGACGCTGCATAAACCCATCTCCGAAGACGAGGTCTCCAAGTTCAAGGAGGACCTCAAGAGCCTCAAGCCCGAGGATATCTTCAAGGATCTCAAGAAGAAGCCGGAAGGTGGCGAGCCGCCGCCCTCAGGCAAGGAAGGGGGAGACGCCAAATGAATCGACTCGACATCATCAAAGCCGTCGCGAAAGTCCTGACCACCAAGGGCGAGGCCGCCCTCGCGGTTGAGACGACCTTCGAGACCATCCGCGCTTCGCTCAATCGGAGCGACAAGGTCGTGATCTCAAACTTCGGGACTTTCCGCGTGAAGACCCGCCAGCCGAGAAGTGGCCGCAACCCGAAGACCGGAGAGCAGGTCAGCGTCCCGGCGCGCCGCGGCGTGCGCTTCAAGGCCTCAAAGAACCTGTTGGAGTAGGCGCGTGGAGCTGCCGTTCCTTCCCGACCGCGATTTCTTCACGATGCGCGAGGCCTCGCGCCTCGCGCAGGTGCCGCCGCACACTTTGCGGTACTGGGAAGGCCGTTTCGGACTATTAAGGCCGGCCCGCAGGGCCGGCGGGCACCGACGATACTCGCGCGCCGACCTGGAACTGATCCTCGAGATCAAGGACCTGCTCCAGCGCCGCAAAATGACCGTGGCCGGCGCGCGCCGCGCCCTGATCGACCGGCGTCGAGGAAAGACCCCATTCGACTCGCCCCTGACCGGCCACGCGCCCGGCGACAGCGCCCAGGCAAAGCTCCTGCGCGAGGTCCGCAAAGAGCTCAAGGCGATTCTTGAAGAGATGGGCCGCTGACCACACGTCTTATGACCGCAGGTCAGGCAGCGCAAAATGTGATTTTCTTTGGGCTGCCTGTCGCGATCTATGCCATCGTACGCTGGCGTTCAGGCCTGGCATTTTCTGAAATAAGAAGTCGATTGGGATTGGAGTTGGGCGATAGCCGTTCGTATCTGGCTGCCCTTGCGATCACAATACCCACAACTCTCCTGACAATCTGGATCTCCCAGTGGACGAGTGGGTTCAAGGGCTCGACCATTGGCCCATTTGTCGGCGCACCCCCAACGCAAGCGATTATCGCGAGCTCATTCACTTATGGTTTCTTGGCCACCGGGTTTCCAGAAGAACTGTTGTTTCGAGGACTCATCGCAGGCGCATTGTTCCGACGGAGCGCCTTCTGGAAGGCGAATCTGATGCAATCACTCGTTTTTACGATCCCGCATCTTCTTATTCTCTTCGTCGTACCCCGCCTTTGGCCGTTGGTGGTGTGTCTTCCGATGGGGCTCGGGCTCGCTTCTGGCTGGCTGCGCCGAACTTCAGGAAGTATTTGGCCGGGCGTTATTCTGCATGCAGTTCCCAACATCGCGGGGGCTCTTTGGGTCGTCAATTGGAGTCAGTAATCAGGTTCCCATCGTGCGACTATCCTCAAGGATAGTCGACGGTCACTCGTTGCCCAACACGGAGGTCAGCGAACTTGGTACGTACCAAGTTGGGGGATAACTCGTAGCAGGGCCGGCAGGAAACCAGTTGCGCCAAGATGGACAAAGAATTAAAATAACCCGACGAGCGTTGAAGGGCGGTCTTTGGCCGCATGTCGCGCCCGCGGTCGGGGACTGGCTCAATGGTAGAGCGCTCCCTTGGGGTGGGAGAGGCTACAGGTTCGATTCCTGTGTCCCCGACCGCGGGCGCGAATTCGTTGCTCAATATCGGGGTATAGCTCAATTGGCAGAGCGCTTGGTTCGGGACCAAGAGGTTCTCAGTTCAAGCCTGAGTACCCCGACCACTTTGTCGCACGCAGAATAGACGCCGGCGGGCCCCGAGGCCCGGCCGGCGCCGTTTTTATTTTGCCCCTTGCGCACGCCCTTGACAAATATTTAGAATGTCAACCAACGACCCCTTGACGCGTCGACACCTCACGGTGAGAGGACGAGTGCAGGGGGTCGGCTTTCGGTGCTTCGCCCAAGAGACGGCCGAATCGCTCGGCCTGACCGGCTGGGTGCGCAACCGGGAGGACGGGGCGGTCGAAGCGGAAGCTCAGGGAACGGTCGAGGTGATCGACGAATTCGTCGAACGCCTCAAAACAGTCCATCCCGTGGCGAGGGTCGACTTGATCGAGACAAGGTCGGTCGCCGTGCGCAGCGAAACATCTTTCAGGATCATCTAAAAGGGATTACACCGGGGGCTTTATCGAACCTTCAACGGATACGACGAGCCAGTACTTCAAAGGCATCCAAAAGCTGGCGCTCGTCACGCGCGAGGAGATGCACGAGCTGTGGAAGAAAGCCAAGAGGGGCGACCGTGTCTCCAAACAGCGCATCATGGAGGCGAACCTGCGCCTCGTAGTACCCATCGCCAAGAAGTACCACCGCCAGGGCATCGACTTCATGGACCTCGTCGAGGAGGGCAACCTCGGCCTGATGCATTCGATCGACAAGTTTGAGCCCTCGAAGGGCTATCGCTTCTCGACCTACTCCTCTTATTGGATCGAGCAGTCCATCCGCCGCGCGGTCGAGGAGACGAGCAAGACCATCCGCATCCCGCCGCACGCGTGGGAGGCCCTGCGCAAGTGGCTGAAGATGTGGGAGAAGATGCACGTCAAGCTCGGCCGCGATCCGTCCTTAGCCGAGATGGCGCGCGCGATGCACTGGACCGCGCGCCAGGTGCGCGGCGTGCTCGACGCGGCCGAGGCCGCCAAGGGCATGGGCTCCTTCGACGCCCCGATCGACTCGGGCGACGACAACATCACGGTCGAGGACATGATCGCCGAGACCACGGCACAGTCTCCCGAGAACCTGATCGGCGTACTGAAGCTTCACGATGAGCTGCACCAGGCCCTGCGCGAGATCGGCGAGCGCGAGCGGATGATTCTTGAATTTCGCCACGGCCTCACCGGCCAGACGCCCATGACGCTCGAGGAGGTGGGCAAGCGCCTGCGCCTGTCTCGCGAGCGCATCCGCCAGATCGAGGAGCGCGCGCTCCTGCGCCTGCGCCGCGTGGCCAACCGCATGGGCCTCATCGAAGTGGACGAGGGCGGCCGCCGCGGACCAACGAACCTCCAGCCCGGCTTCTCCTCACCCAAACTCAAGACCGACATCCTGGGCCAGACCATCCCGGCTGGACGCAAGACCGCTCCATCGGCTCCGCAGACGATGCGGCGCCAGCCGCGCAAGCTCGTCTTCCTGGCTTCCGTCAAGGGCAAGAAAAAGAAGAAGAGATGAACATAAAAGATCTCAAAGCGCTGATCCAGGACGTCCCCGATTTTCCAAAGAAGGGCATCGTCTTCAAGGACATCACCCCGCTACTGGCCGATCCCAAGGGCTTTGCCGCCGTGATCGAAGGCCTGATCGCCCCGTTCCAGCAGATGGGCATCCAGATCGTGGCGGGCGTGGAGTCGCGCGGGTTCCTGTTGGCGCCGGCGATGGCCGCACGCCTAGGGGCGGGCATCGTCCCGCTGCGCAAGAAAGGAAAACTCCCGCGCAAGGTCCATTCCGCAAGCTACGACCTCGAGTACGGCACGGACTCGATCGAGGCCCATGCCGACGCCTTTCCCAGGAACAGCCGGGTCCTGCTGGTGGACGACGTTCTGGCCACGGGCGGGACCGCCGCGGCCGCCACCTCTTTAATCAAGGCCCTGGGCGGCCAGCTGGTCGGCAGCGCCTTCCTGATCGAGCTCGCCTTCCTCAATGGCCGCAAGAAGCTGGCCGGCCAGAATATCCACTCCCTGCTGACTTACTGAACGCGGGGTTTATAAGCTATTATGGCTATCCCGTACAGGGGTCTAATGCCTCGATAGCTCAATGGATAGAGCTACTCCGTCCTAAGGAGAAGATGGGGGTTCGATTCCCTCTCGGGGCAAGATTTTGGGTGGGAATCGAACACCCATCTTCGATATGAAAGATAAGGTGCCGCAGGCACCGTGGGGGTTCGATTCCCTCTCGGGGCAAACGCTCTCACTCAAGGATTAAACTTCCCATGTCGACCGAAAAGCACTGGACGAGCAAGCAGTCCGTCAAGCATGATGAGGTGCGCGATTTCTTCGCTCAGGGCCTCGATCTGGCCCTGTTGCATCGGCGCGAGGTCGTGATAGGGGCCGCGGGTGTAGCCGTCCTCGGCGCGCTGATCGGCCTTTACGTCTACTCGCGCGCCGCCAAAGAGAATGAGGCCTGGGACAAGCTGGCGATGGCCGAAGCCTATTCCTATTATGGGCGCCCTCAGGAAGCCGCCGTCGCGCTCGCCGAAGTGACCGCGCAGAACGCCAGCCCCACCGCCGCCGGCCTTGCCGGCCTGATGCAAAGCGAGCTGAAGCAGTCGAAAGGGGAGCACGACATGGCCCTGGCTTCCCTTACGCATGCCGCCGAGATAGCGCCCGAGCCACTCAAACCGTTCGCCTTGGCCGAAAAAGTCACCGCCCTGGAGGCCGCCGGAAAGCCCGCCGAGTGCGTCGCCGCAGCGCAGTCTTTCCTGGACGCGAATGCCGACCATTTCCTCGGCCCTCAGGTGTGCGAGGTCATGGCGCGCTGCCAGCTGGCGGCCGGACAGGCTGACGCCGCGCGCGCCACTTGGCAGAAAATCTCGCTCCAGTATCCCGACACGCCTTGGGCGGCGCGCGCGAACGCCCGGCTTCAACCGCCTACTCAATAACACTCGATGGTAAAGATTGGACCGCGAGGCCCCATAGGCCGGGTCCGTTCAGTGCGTGATAAACAGTTGACAAAGCCAAAAGGCCTTTGCTAGATTCGGTCCGTTGCATTCGCAAGGAGCCGCAAGAACTGGCGCTCCTGTCGTACGTAGGCCCCGTCAAAGGCGGGGTATGACGTGAGTATCCCCGCTGAAACGGGGCTTACGATACAAACAAGAGAGGATAAAAGAGCAATGAAAAAGCTCCTGGGAATGACGTTAGCCCTGGCCATGTTCGTGCCGGCCGGTGCGAATGCTGAGTTGTTGAAGAACTTCAAGGTCGGCGGTCAGCTGGACATCCAGACGACCTCCGCCCGCAACGTCACGGACTTCGTGACGCGTCCCAACCACGCTGGCGGCGGCTCAGGCCCCGGCGCCGCAGCCGCATCGAACAACGACCGCATCGGCACGGCGACGACCCGTGTAATCCTCAAGATGGACTGGGACCTGCTCGATGACGTGCACTCCCGCACGACCCTCGTCAAGGGGGCGTGGAACAACGTCGCTCGTACCTACGGTGCGGCCTCGCAGAGTCTCACCACCATCGAGGGCGCGGTGTTCGTTGAGGAAGCCAATGTCAAGATCGACAAGGTGTTCGGCGCCCTGGACGTGACGGCCGGCCGTCAGTTCTACGGTGAAGAGGGCGACCTCGTCATCTATTTCGGACCGCGCGACAATTACGGTCTGAGCATCAGCGCGCTCGACGTCTTCCGGGCGGACTGGAACGGCGAGCACATGGCGGTCACCGGCATCGCCGGCAAGATCGCCGACGTCGTCGCTGTCGGTACCACCGGCGGCGCGGCGACCGACCTGCGCGGCGTCACTGTCTCCTGCAAGATGCATGAGATGGTCAAGCCGAGCTTCTACGTCTACAACCAGGTGACTCATCGGGCCTCAGCTGTCGCTGCGCTCAAAAACGACAACCTGTGGGTTGCCGGAGTGAAGGCGAAGATCGCCACGGGCGGACTGTCCGCCAGTGTGGAGCTCGCGAAGAACTTCGGGGAGAACCGGCCGCTGGCGGGCGCGGCGGACCCGACCTCCGGAAACTACAAGGGTTACGCGATCCAGGCCAAGGCGGGCTATAAGCTCGACTTGTCCAATGTCGGCACGGTCAACCCGTGGGGTGAGTTCGGCCTCGGCACCGGCGATGCCAACTTCAACGCCTACGGCAACAACACCTTCACGGCGATCGCCACGGACTATCGCCCGGGTGGGATCTACGGCCGCTTCGACCAAGGCGCGGCCGTTGTGGGCGCTTCCGCTCTCGGCGCGGCAGGTGTTGCCGGCGCGTCGAACGGTCTGGCCAATCGCATCATCTGGGGTCTCGGCGTCAAGGGTACCCCGACCGCACTCAACAAGCTGACCGCGGGCCTGGCGTTCTATCGTTACGCCTACCACCGCGTGGCACCAAGCGCCGCCGGTACCAAGTCGTCGCGCAACATCGGCGCGGAAGTCAATGTCACAGGCGAGTGGAAGCACTCGGAGAACGTGTCCTTTAAGGCCACGGCCGCCTCGTTCAAGCCCGGCGCGTCCATAGCGGACCTCAAGGGCGCCAACGCACCGCTCAACCCGGCCGTCATGCTGGCCGGCGACGTCTGCATCAAGTTCTAAGGATCACTTCCTAAAAGAACCGTAAAAGACCCCCCGGCCTAAACGGCCGGGGGGTTCTTTTTTTTTGCTAGGATTGCGAACGATGCGATCGAGCTCACTTTTGCTCGCCATTCTCCTGGCCTCCGGATTCTCCGCCGCCCGCGCGGCGAGCCTGGACGTGACCGCCGCCTACAAAATGAAGGCGGTCTCCTACTCCAATCTCCATTACAACACGAGCGACAAGAACAGCCACGCGTTCATCGCCAATGACGCGCGCCTGGGCATCGCGGTACGCCATATCCCGCTTGAATCGCGCGGGGGGGAAGACGTCACGATGGATCTAGGCGTCATCCTGCATGCCGTCGGCGTGTCCGGCTCGACCGTCTCCGTCGCGTCGCCGTTCGATCGCGTCGCCTCCTATTACCCCAACGCCGACCTGACGCCATTCATCGAGAACGCCTACTTGCGCGTGCACCGGCTCTGGGGCTACGCCTGGGAAGCGACGTTCGGCCGCCAGAGCTACCGCCAAGGCTCCGGCCTTCTGCTCGATGACGACGGCGCGGGCCTGACGGGTGCCAGCGCCCGCGGCGAGTTGCCGTGGTGGGGGATGAAGTGGGAAGGATTCATCTTCAACGACCGAAACCCGCTGAACACCTCGGCGCCGAACAGCCTCGACCTGGCCGGCCTGTCCGCGGATCTGCCTGGCGAGGGCGTCTGGCAGCTGAACCAGCTCTTGGAGCGCGACCGCGCCCAGCAGACCGTCTACGGCTGCAGCTACCCGGGCAACCCCCAAGCCAACGGCTGCCTCGTGTCGAAAGCGGTACGCAGCTTCACCAGTCTGCGCTATCAGATCAGCTACGGGCCGGTGGTGTTCGAGGGCGAGGCCGCGATCCAGAAAGGCTATGCGACCCCCACCGGCCTTTCACCCTCAGGCAACCACATCACCTACAACGGCAACGCCGAGGTCGTGCGCATGAAATGGAAGCAGACTCTATGGAAGACCGGCGAGGGCATCGCCCGGGCCTCGCTTGCGCGCGGCACCGGAGACGACCCCAGCACGCCGACCACGGACGAGGCGTTCTTCCCGAGCCGCGGCCACCGCCACAACGGCCTCGAGCGCGCGGGCTTCGGCGAACTCTTCGCCGCGACCGCCTACGACGCGTTCGGGGGGAACTACTCCACGACCACCAAAAGCGGCCTGCGCAACGGCGCAAGCGGCCTGGTGGTGGTCGGCGCCGGCTACACGCCGCCCGCCTACAAGGGTCTCGCCCTCGACATCGACTTCTACCTGTACCAGGCCGAACGAATCTCCTCCGGCTCCCGCACCTTGGGCACGGAGTGGGACCTGCGCGTGCGCTACCCCATTCGCGACCAGCTGAACATCGCCGCGAGCATGGCCTATTTCCGCGCCGGCAAGTTCACAGACCCGGGCCGCTCAATCGCCCGCAAGTACTCGTTCGAAGTCTCCGGCCGCTTCTAAAACCCCTCGACGCCCCTTGACGGAACCCATAGCTGAACCTATACTTAGATATATGGATAAGATCATCCCCATCAGCGAGTTCCAAGTCCGGGCCAAGAAGTGGGTGGACCAGGTGCGCGAGACCGACCAACCCGTGATCATCACCCAGCGCGGCAAGCCTGCCGCCGTACTTGTCAGCTGCGATGACTTCGAGGGCCTGCAGGCGACGCGTGATGAGATGTCTTATCCTGATTGGAAAAAACGGCTCGCCCGCGCCGAACAGGAATCCGCCGCCGGCAAAGGAATGACACTGGACGAGTACTTCCGCAAACGCGCCGCCAAGAAGTGAAGGTCATCTTTCTGCCGCAGGCGCAGGCCGACCTGGACGAAATCAAGGAGCCGTTGCTGTCTGAAATCCGAAAGCGCCTGGCGGCACTCGGCTCTTATCCATCCCTGGGAGCTCCTCTCTTCAGCCCTCTCGCCGGCTACCGCGCGACCATAGTCGGGTACTTTCGGGTCGTCTACAAGCAGACACCCCGCGCGGTCGAGGTCTGCTATATCCGCGATTGCCGCCGCTCCTGATACTCCCACCCTGGGCG
Source organism: Elusimicrobiota bacterium (assembly GCA_023249675.1). Taxonomy (GTDB): domain Bacteria; phylum Elusimicrobiota; class Elusimicrobia; order UBA1565; family UBA9628; genus GWA2-66-18. The sequence continues at coordinate 16,585 of JAHFCE010000025.1, forward strand.
TAGGGGGGCGGCTGGGGAGAGGGGGACGGAATCGGGCATTCCCAATCGAAGATTCCCGGAAGTTATCCCCACGGCCATCCACCGCTCATTGTCCTTACTCAGTCGTATGTGACATATAACTAACTATTAAGACATGCATATTGTCTTGTAATGACAACCATGGGGCTCTATTACACCTATTAACGACTTATCCACAACTGGTAGACCTTTTTACTGACATATGCAATAATAAGGCCATGAACCCCCACCGCGTCAGACTCAAGCTGCCCAACGGAGCCGAACTCGAGGCTGAAGGCGACGCGCAGTTCGTGCGGCAGGAACGCGAGGAGTTCGTGCTGCGCCAGACCCCCCTCGGCGCTGTGGCCGCCGAGTTCCCACAACGGGAGCCGCGGGTCGAATGGAGCGCGGTGGTGGAAGCCCGAAACGGGGGTCTGACCTTGCGCGGCAAGATCTCAGGCGGCGACAAGGCGGGCAAGGACGCCTGCCTGGTGCTCCTGATGGCCTCAGAAAGGCTCCTCAGCCAGCCCAAACCCACGGCAACCATGGTCGCCAAGTGGCTGCGCGCCTCGGGGTATCCGATCGGGCGCATGGATCGCACGCTCCAAGACGCGATCTCCCAAGGCGAACTGCTCTCCTCCGGCTCGCGCCGGTCCCGGCGCTACGAACTCACAGCCACAGGCAAGATCAAGGCCCTCCTGTTCGCCGAACAATTGACGGCAACCGTACTCGGCAAACGACCCTGAGCGGAGGGTTCCTTTGGGGGAATTAAAAACCGACCAAACGATTCAGGCCGAACCCTTCGGACATATTACTATTGATAATATTTATTATGTTACATATAGTGGTGGTCCGGGCAATTATGACCGCACGATAATCGGACAGAACTTCGCAGTATTTACCTAGCATGAATAAAGCTATTTTGTTCTAAGCGGCACTGTTTGTGAGATATTCTAAATAAGCAGTCGAAATCCCCCTGGGCGTTCGTAAAAAATTGGCTCGAGTTCGGCAAGGCCGGCCCAGAAATAGGCCGCCGGTTGGCAAAAGTAGGAAGGAATCTAAGAAGTATCGCTAGGCCAAAAAAACCATCACCGGGACCCTAAAAGTTGGCAAGTTTTCGAGCAGTTGGAAGGCCAAAATCGACCCCCTCCGAAAAAACCACAAAAGGGCGGGGTTCCCGCGAACCAAAAAAATAACCGGACTATCTCGAGATTGCGGGACGCCCAAAAACACCATGAACTGGGATGCCTCCAAAGTTGGCAAGTTTCGGCGAATCGAGCCAGCGCCGAAAAGACTACGGAAGGAAAAAAGCGTCTGGGGAGGGCGCCCCCGAAAAACCATCAAAGGGGCGTTGATTGGGAAGTGGTTGGCGGGATTTCAGAAAAGACCTAACGACGCAGCTCAAGAGCGGGAGCTCGGAGCCTTTGATGGTTTTTTTGAATTTACGCGGCGGGACGGACCAGGGGGGGCAGAGAGACCTTACAGTTCCCCCCTCGTCAGGTCCCTATCAGTCTCCCGCCTGCGGACCAAGCGCGCCTTCCCCCCATCCACGAGGGCTTCAGCGGCGCGAGGACGCGAGTTGTACTGGCTGCTCATGGCGAAGCCGTAAGCGCCGGCCTTGAGCACGGCGAGAAGGTCCCCCCGCTCCAGGGGCGGCAGCAGCCTTCGGCGCGCAAGGAAGTCTCCCGACTCGCAGACGGGCCCCACGACGTCCGCCATGGTCTTCTTTCCGCGGCGCGGAGCGACAACCTCCATGGGGTGCCAGGCGCCGTACAGCGCGGGCCGCGGAAGGTCCGTCATGGCGCCGTCAACGACGACGAAGCGCCGCTTCGAGGTCTGCTTGCGGTACAGGACCTTTGTGAGCAGCAGCCCCGCGTCGGCGACAAGAGAGCGTCCCGGCTCGATGAGAAGCTCGAGCTCCGGCTGCTCCGCGAAGGCTTCTTCCAATGTCTTCACGAGCGCCTCCGGCTCGAGCGGCGTCTCGTCTTTGTAGCGGATGCCGAAGCCTCCCCCCATATCCGCGAAGCCAAGCGCTATGCCGCCCCTCTTGAGGCTCTTCGCCAGGGCCGCCACGGCGACGGCGGCGCGCCGGTAAGGCGCTGCGGAGGTGATCTGCGAGCCGATGTGGCACTGGACGCCCGTCACGCGCAGGCGGTGATCCCGGGCCGCACGGCGGTACAAAGCGCGGGCTTCCGCGATCTCCACGCCAAATTTATTGTCTGCGCGTCCCGTGGCGATGTGCGGGTGCGTCCTGGCGTCGATATCGGGGTTCAGGCGAACCGAGACCGGCGCGCGCAGGCCGAGCCGGCCCGCGACGCGCGCCAGAGCGTCCAACTCGTCTGAGGACTCGACGTTGAAGGCTTTCACGCCGGCACGCAGGCCGGCGGCCATCTCTTCCTCGCTCTTTCCGACACCCGAGAACACGATGCGCGCAGGAGCAAAGCCGGCCGCGCAGGCGCGCCTCAGCTCCCCGCCGGAGACGATGTCCGCGCCCGCGCCTTCACGCGCGAGCACGGCCGCGACGGCGCGGCAAGAGTTGGCTTTCAGCGCGTAACAGACAAGCGCGGGACGCGTAAAAGACTCGCGCCAAATACGATAGTGCTCGCGCACGATGTCCGCGGAGTACACGTACAACGGCGTGCCGTAGCGGCGCGCCAGCGCCGCGAGGAGACTCACTTCTTCCGGACCGCCGTTTTCTTCGCCGCTTTCTCCGCCGCGACGGCGGCCGCCTTCTCGGCCCTCTTGGCGGCGTTTGCGCGCCTCGTCGCTTCCCTCAGAGCCGCCGCGGCCTTGACGTCGCCCGGCGCCGCCTTCAGGACCGCCTCCCACGCCACGCGCGCCTCTTCCCACTTGCCGAGCTTCTGAGCGGCCATGGCAAGGCCCGTCGGAGCGCGCTGAGGCTCAAGGCCGGCCAAGGATCCGACGCCGACTGCGACAAAGTGGTCGTAGGCCTCCTGGAACTTCTCCGCATCGAGAGCGATCTGCCCAAGATAGAATTCCGCTCGCCGCCCATAGTCGCCGCCGCCGGTCTTCAGCACGGCGAAAGAACCCGCGGCGCGGTCGATGAACTTGCCTCCCCACAGGCTCAGGCCAAGGTTCTCCTCGATGATCGGGTCCGCGGGATCGGCGAATTTCAAGCGCTCGTACTCGCCGATGGCATCGTTGAACAGGCCCATTCGGTAATCGAGCTTGGCCGTCAACAGGCGGACTTCCTTGTCCTCGGGGTAGTGGCGCAGGAAGCGCTTGTACTCGGTCAGCGCAAACGCGTAGAGGCCCTCTTCCTGGTACATGATGCCGAGACAATAGAAAAGGCGCGGATCGAGCGCGCCGAGATCGCGCGCCTCCTCGAGGTCGCTGATCGCCTCAACGTACGAATCCTTTCCCTTCTCGAACTTAAGCGTGCCGAGCTCAACGAGCGCCGCGATGTCCTGAGGGTTCGCCCTGAGCCGCTCTTGCGCCGCCGCTATCCGTGAGGCCACCTGCGGCGGCGCCAAGAAATCCGCGCGCCGACGAGGCAGCGGTTTTTGGCGCAGCATGAACGACAGCACGGCAAACAGCACGATGACGGAGACCGCGGCCGCGACGGACACGGCCCGGACGCTGAACCAGCGACCGGCAAAAGCCCAGGGGCTCTTGACCGGCCTCAGGCGAACGTCGTCCGCGGCGGGATTTATGAGTCGTCCTCCGGTGAGAGTATCTGACCCAGGGTCAAGGGTGGCGGCACCTTCATGTATTGCGCGACGCGCTTTCGATCTTTGATTTCATTGAAGCGGGCCAAGGAGACGCGCACTTCAAACGACTGCGAGTCGATGCCAGTGACAAGCCCGGTGACCGTGTCGCCAAGCTTGTAGATCACATCCGCATCGCACTCTGCGGCAGGCGCGAAGGCAATCGTCTTCGGGTCGATCTGGAAGCGTACGCCGTGGGCGCCGACTTCCGTGACCTTGCCTGTCACCGTAGACTTCGGCGCAAAGCGCTTGCGCAGCGCGTCCGAAGGGTTCGCCTGGAGCTGCTTGATGCCAAGCAACACCGGACCCTCGGCCGTCGAAGGCTTGGAGAGCACCTTGACCTTCAGTTTTTGGCCGCGCTCGAAGGCGCCGGACTTTAGAGGACCCCAAGCCATGTCGGCCGGTTTCACGGTGCCTTCAAGACCGCCGATGTCGATCAGCAGCCCTTCGGGTGATAGGCGCACGATGCGCCCGATGCGGATCTCGCCGCCGCGCAACTCTTCCAGGATCTTGACCTTGCGCTTGCCCGCCTCGTCCTCAAGAACGGCCTTGCGCGAGAGCACAAGCTGGCGCTTGGACACGTTGACCTCAATGACGAGACAACGCACTCCGGTGCCGATCATCTTCTCCGGCTGGCGTACGGGACGCAGGTCCGCGAGGGACGCCGGCAGGAAGGCCGAGACGCCCTGCACATCGACGATGAAGCCCCCCTTGACGGCGGACTTTACGATGCCGCGCACGCGCTGCTTTTGCGCATGAGCCTTGATCGCCAGCTCCCAGCCGAGCTCGGTCTTCGCCTTCACATGGGACAAGACGATATGCCCGGCCTTGTTGCGGCCGCCGACCTTAATGACAGGCACGCGCTGACCAACCTGAGGGGGCGGCGACTTGGGCGCAGCCAAATCCAGGACGAACTCGACGAGCGGCACCGTGCCCTCGTTCTTCTCACCCACGTCGACGAGCACCGAGTCCTTGGTCACCGTGATGATCTTGACCCAGGCGACCTTGCGGTCCGCGAGCTTCTCCACCGTGGCGGACTGCTGAGCGAGCAGGGACTCCATCGTCTCGGTCCCGCCGTCCTCCTGCTCGGCGGCGTCACCCTCTTCAGGCTCCGCGGCTTCCCAGGCTTTTGCGTTCAAGTTCGGATTATCCATAAAACTTCCTCCTCAGTCGATCCTGTAAACCCTCAAAGGGAATAAATCACTTCCATTAATGTTTTCGCGTACGCGAGGCCGGTCTCCCGGTCCTCCGATCGCGGCGGGGCCAGCGGAGGGCCGATGCGCACCTCGAGCGGACGGCGTCGCGGGAATTCGGCCGTGCCCAACACCCGCACCGGAACGACGGGCGCGCACGCCCGGAACGACAGAAACGCCACGCCAGCCTTCGGCGCGCGCTTCTCTCCGGGCTTGACGCGCGTGCCCTCCGGGTAGATCGCCAAGCAGCCGCCCTTCTCCAGCACACCGAGCGCTGAGCGCATCGCCGAGGTCGCATCGCCCTGACGGTCGAGCGGGAACGAACCGGAAGCCCGCAGCCACCAGCCGAGGATCGGCTTCTCGAAGAGTTCCTTCTTGCCGATTCCGAACGGGCGTCGCCGGGCTGAGACAGCCACCGCCATCAGCGGCGGATCGATGATGCTCACGTGATTGCAGGCCACGATCACCGGACCGATCAGGGGCACGTTCTCGAGACCCGAGACCTTCATGCCCCAGATCGCGGTGAAGAGTCCGCGCATCACGGCTTCGGAACAAACCCGCATCGGGAAGTTGGCGTCGGCGGGATTCATTGGACATCGCCCCCGCGCCTCGCGTCGCGGCGAATGCGGCGCAGGATCTTGTCCGCGACCTGGCGCAAGGTCAAGCTCGTCGAGTCGATGAGGAGCGCGTCGGGAGCCTGCTTGAGCGGGTTGATCTCGCGTTTGAGGTCGTTGAGGTCGCGCTTGAGGATCGCCGCGAGGATTTTGTCGCGGTCCGCCTCCTGGTCCGCCGCCTTAAGCTGGCGGTACCGGCGGTCGGCACGCTCCTCGGGACTCGCGTCCAGATAAATCTTCACATCGGCGTCGGGAAACACGTTGGTCGTGATGTCTCGGCCTTCCATCACGATGCCGCCCGCTTCGCGGGCCTTATTGACGCCGAGCTCACGTTGAAGCTTCGACAAGAACCTGCGCACGCCCGGATTGCCCGCGACAAGCGAGGAATTCACGCTGACGCGTTCTTCCCGGATCTGCATCGTCACGCCGCTGCCGTCGATAAAGGTCTTCAGGGTCGTGCCGCCATCCTCGACCGGCTTGAACTCCCAGGAAAGGCTCTTCGCGAGCGCGAGCACGGCGGCGTGGTCGTTGAGGTCGAGACCACGCTCGAGGCCCTTCCAGGTCAGCGCGCGGTACATCTCGCCGGTATTGATGAATTTATAGCCGAGCGACTTCGCGACGAGGCCGCCAACCGTGGACTTGCCCACCCCGGCCGGGCCGTCTATCGCGATAACAAGACCCTGACCCGGCTTATGCTTGGTCACGCCCCCACCTTATTTCCGAGGACTCTCTTCAGCGCGGCGAACAGCGTCTTGTTCTGGACCGCAGTCCCGATCGAGACACGGATGTGGTTCGGCAGTCCGTACTCCTCGAGCGGGCGCACGATGACGCCCTGACGCAGCATCGCCTTGAACAGTTCGCGGCCCGGCAGCGGGCAGCGCACGAAGACAAAGTTAGTGGCCGACTCGCCGACACCGAAGCCCATCTCGCCGAGAGCGCGCGCAACGACGGCCCGCTGGGCGTCGTTGACGGTCACCGCGCGCTTGACGAAGGCCGCGTCCTTGAGCGCCGACAGGCAGGCGCGCTGGGCCGGAAGGTTCACGTTGAACGGCATCCGAATGCGGTCAAGCCAGCCGATCAGCTCGGGGTCGGCCACACCGTAGCCGACGCGCAGGCCGGCGAGACCGTAGGCCTTCGAAAAGGTGCGCATCACGACGAGGTTGTCGTGCGCGCGTACAAGCTCGGGGAGGCTCTTCGGGTAGCCGGGGACGGCCGCGGCATACTGGAAGTAGGCCTCATCGACGACCACAAGAGCCGTCTTCGGCACGGCGGCGAGCATCGCAGCCACTTCCTCCTGCGTGTTGTAGGTGCCCGTCGGATTGTTCGGGTTGGCGATAAAAATCAATCGCGTGCGCGGGCTCGCCGCCGAGGCCATCAGCGCCAAGTCGTGGGTCCAGTCCGTCATCGGCACCTCGATGACGCGCGCGCCCATCATCGCAGCCTGCTGTTTGAAACGAATGAATCCGTACTGGGAAACCACCACCTCGTCTTCGGGATCAAGGAACGCCTCGCACAGCAGGCGGATGACCTCGTCCGAGCCGTTGCCGACGATAATCGACTCGGGCTCGACCTGGTGGAAATGGGCGAGGGCCGCGCGTAGCTCGGGGCTCGCGCCCTCGGGATATAAACCGCAGGACTTCTCAGCCTTGCGGTAGGCGGCCATCGCCTGCGGCGAGGGGCCGAGCGGATTCTCGTTTGAGGCGAGCTTGACCACCGACTTGAGGCCGAGCTCGCGCTGAACCGAGGCGATGGACTTGCCGGGCTGGTACGGAAACACCTCGCGCAAGGCGCGGCGGGGCGCAATCATGGTCGCCTCGGAACGCGGTCCAGCGACAAAAGTGCCAGCATTCGCCCATCCTGTTTGTCTCGGCGCAGCGAGTGGAACGCCTCCGCGTGAGAGAGCGTGCACGGCGCCGCGGGCCCGATCCCACGAGCAGAAACGCCCGCGGCCTCGAGCTGGCGGCGCGCCTCGGCGTCAAGATCGAGATGCAGGCCGTCCTCACGGCGCGAAAAAGAAGAAGACGGGAAACGGCTCTCGAGCTCCGGCCCAACCTTATAAGCGTCAACGCCGATGTGCGGTCCGAAGGCGACCTGCAGGCGCTGTGCCTCGGCGCCGCGCTTGACGAGCGCCTCGACGGCCTTGGCGGGCATGCCCGCGGCCATACCGCGCCAGCCGGCGTGGAATACCCCGGCGTATTGCCCATCGTCCGTCCAGAGATACAGCGGCATGCAGTCGGCCGTGTAAACGGCGACGCAAAGGCCCTCATCGCCCGGGCCAAGAACCCAGCCGTCTCCTTCCAAACCCTGGGCCGAATGGGCCGCGCGATGGACGGCAACGCCATGAACTTGTTTAAGAACCACCGGCTCCGGCAAGCCCAATAGAGCCGCAGCGGCCGCGCGCTTGGACGCATCCTTCATGTTGCCCCATCGCCGCGTCGTGAACCCGTGGCGCAGGCCGAGCGCGTTCAGGCGCGGCTCAAGGAAAAAGCCGTCCTTTTCGACCCACTCTTGGATTGCCGTGATCACAGCTTAGACGGAAGCATGATCCGGCGCGATAGATTTGGCCTTCATCTGCGGCATGCGGCGCAGCGGGCGCACCCATTTTGTGAAGCTCGATGGCTTGAGCGAGTACTCGTGCACCATGCGCACGACCTCGCTGACAGGCTGGAACGTCTCCCATTTGATGCGCAGAACCCGCACGCCCGCCTGCTCCATCTCACCGATGAACTGGTCGTAGTTGTTCTTGAGCATGCGCAGGTAATCGAGGCTGACCGCGGACTCCATCATGCGGCCGCGCGAATTGATGCGCGCAATAGCGGTCTCGGGGCTGCAGTCGAGATAGATCATGATCTGCGGAAACACCAGCTCGCGCAGGACCATGTTGTCGAAAAGGTCCAGGTAGGTGTTGTAATCCATGTCGGTGATGATCTTGTCGGGGTGCTGATTGAGCATGCGCGCGAAGATCGTGTCTTCCCAGATCGTGCGGTCCTGCACGACGCCGCGAATTTTGCCGAGGCTGATGCGGGTGACGAACTCCCGATGCTGCCGAAAACGGTGGTTCAGCAACCACACCTGCATCATGGTGCCGTAAGTTTTCATGTCCCCGTAAAAGGGCTCGAGATAGGGATTGCCGTCCACTTCCTCGAGGATGGCCTCGAAGTTCATCGCATTGGCAAGGTCCTGCGTCAGCGTGGACTTGCCGACTCCGATAGTTCCAGCGATTCCGATGTAGCCTTCAGCGAACATGGTGAAAACCTCCTAAATTTGCCTTCGGTTCTTCGGTCTTCGGTGTCAGGCCTATAGTTACTTCAATTGTTTGATGGGTTGATTCCACTCAAGCAATTGAAGTAACTATAGGCCTGACACCATTTCCTTTACTTGATTTCCTGCTCAATGCCCCGAAGCGCCAACTTCAGATCGTCCGGGCTCGACGCCGCGGACAGGACCTCGGCTTCGGTTGCGAGACCGTCCTTGAACAGCTTGACGAGCGACTGGTTGAACGTGAGCATCCCGTAGAATTGCCCCTTCTGCAGGGCCGCGATGATCTCGATGGATTTGTTGTCCTCGATCTGTTTGCGCACGTGAGGCGTGTTGATCAGTATCTCGACTGACGGCACGCGTCCGCCCTTCGTGGACGCAAGCAGGCGCTGGCTGACAATCGCACGCAGGCTTTCTGCGAGCTGAACTCGGATCAGCGGCTGCTGGTGAGGCGCAAAAAGGTCCACGATGCGGCCGATGGTCTGGATCGCGTCTGTCGTGTGCAAAGTCGCAAACACAAGGTGACCTGTGAGCGCTGCCGTCAGCGCCGCCTGGGTCGTCTCCAAATCCCGCATCTCGCCGATCAAGATCACGTCCGGGTCCTGGCGCAGCGCCATCTTGAGGCCTTCGGCGTAGGTCTGAGTGTCCTCGCCGATCTCGCGCTGACTGATGATCGCCTTCTTGTCTTTGTGCACGAACTCGATCGGATCCTCGATCGTGATGATGTGCTCGGCACGGCTCTCATTGATGTAGTCGATCATCGCAGCCAAGGTCGAGGACTTGCCCGCGCCCGTAATGCCGGTGACAAGCACCAGGCCGCGGTTGTTGTCGGATATCTTCTTGAGCGTGGCGACCGGCAGGCGCAGCTCCTGCAGCGTTGGAATCTGGGTCGCGATTAAGCGCACCGCAAGGCAAAGGCGCTGGCGCTGCTTATAGGCGTTGATGCGGAAGCGCGCGACCTCTCCGGCCTGGAACGAGAAATCGCACTCGCCCCGTTCCTCGAATATCTTGCGCGCGCGCGCAGGCGCCACCTGATTGAACATCGCCTCGACCAGCGAATCCGGAATCACATCGGGCGCCGCTTGGACAAGTTCTCCATCAATGCGGAGGTACGCGGGACCGCCGGCCCGAACATGAAGATCGGAACCGTGCTTATTGACGAGGATTTGGAGCATGTCTTGCAAAGTCACCTGAGTTTCCTCACTTTCATGCGGAGGTAGGCGGGCTTGGTCCAGCGGTCGGTCTCATTGAGATTCTTGAGCAGCTGGGCGTCGGAGATTTCTTCGAAGCCCCGCTCGGGCCGCGCACTCGACGAGACGCGTCCGGCGGCGGCGCGCAGCGTCCCGCGCGAGCGCTTCGATGGAAAGCCCGTCGCGATTACGGTCACGCGGATCGCATCGCCGAGCGACTCGTTGTACACGTTGCCCATCTTAAAATTCACTTCGGGACTCGCCGTGCCCTGGATCGTCGCCACGATCTCCTCAATCTCGGAGGTCTTCAGCGTGGCCTGGCATCCGGCAATATTGACGATGAGGCCCTTCGCGCCATCGATGACGACGTTCTCAAGCAATGGCGAACGCGTCGCTTCATGCGCAGCGCTGAGAGCGCGACCGGGACCCGACGCCTCTCCGATGCCGATCAGCGCGTCGCCCGCGTCCTTCATGACGGCACGCAGGTCGTTCATGTCAAGATTGATGAGGCCGGGAACGGTAATCAGGTCCGAGATGGACTGAACCGACTTGCGCAAGATATCATCGGCAACGCGGAAAGCCTGATCGTGGTTGGTTTCTGGATCGATCACGTCGAAAAGGCGCTGATTCGGAATCACGAGCAAAGTATCCACCGATTGGCGCATCTCCTGAATGCCCTGCTCGGCAATCGCCGCGCGGCGCAGGCCCTCAAAGTCAAACGGGCGCGTGACGATACCCACGGTGAGAGCCCCGAGCTCCTTGGCCAGGCGCGCGACGACAGGCCCGCCACCGGTGCCGGTGCCGCCGCCCATGCCGGTGGTCACGAACACCAAGTCCGCGCCCTGAAGGACTTCACGCAATTGGCCTTCGCTCTCGAGCGCCGCCGCGCGGCCCTTCGCCGCGTCGCCGCCAACGCCAAGGCCGCGGGCCGTCTGCTCGCCGAGCTGGATGCAGACATGGGCCTGGCATTTACGCAAGACCTGCGAGTCGGAATTCGCGGCCGCGAGCTCGACGCCGGCCAGGCCCGCCTCAACCATCCGGTTGATCGCGTTGCAGCCCGCGCCGCCAACGCCGACAACCTTGATGACGGTGCGCTTCTCGTCGAAGTCCTCGGCCAGCTGGATGCGCACTAGAAGAGCTCCTGGAGCACGGCGGAGATCCTGCGCATCCACAGCGGCTTCTGCCTCTTAATCAAGCGGCCTTCGGTCGCGCCCCAACGAGGTGCTGCGCCGTACAGCAGCAGCCCGAGCGCAGTCGAGTAGACGGGAGACAGCCACTTCTCCTCCTCGGTCTGGACCATATCGGGATGCGGCATGCCCAGACGTACCGGCACGCCTAGAATCTGCTGTGCGGCTACGGCCGTTCCGCGCATGAGCGAGCCGCCGCCGGTGAGGATCGCACCCCCGGGGGCGATGACGTCGGCGTAGGATGAGTTCTGCAGATCCTCAGCGACGACCGAGAAAATCTCCTCAACCCGCGGCAGAATGATGCCCATCATCGTGCTGGTTTTGATGCGCAGCGGCGTGCGGCCATCGATGCCGTGGCAGTCCACGTCGTTATCGCCGTTCAAGAGCGAAGGATGCGCGATGCCGTGCTCGATCTTGATGCGGTCCGCGGTCGCAATCGAGGTCTTGAGCCCGATGGCGAGATCTCGCGTGATGAAATCGGAGCCGATCGGAATTTCTTTCGAGTATTTGATCGAGCCCTCGCAGTACACGCCGATCGAGAGGGACTGGCCGCCGAGATCGATCAGCACCGAGCCCAGTTCCTTCTCCTCGGGAGTGACCAGCAGTTCGCCGGCAGCGAGCAGGCCGTACACAGGCTCAACGACCTGGAAGCCCGCTTGGCTGACCGTCTTCATGATGTTGTTGAGGTGCGCGCTTGAGGCGGTCACGATGTGCACGTCCACTTCCAAAAGCGACGCCTCCATGCCGACCGGATGGGGTACGCCGCGCTGACGGTCGAGGGAAAAGCCCTGAGGCACGACGTGCAGGATCTCGCGGTCGGAGGAGAGCGGGATGGCCTTAGCGCTCCCGACGACGGAGTCCACATCGGCCGCCGTGATCTCGCGATCGGTGCGAGCGATGTTGAACGCGCCGCGATTGTTGAAGGACTGGAGATGGCTGCCGCGCACGCCAAGCCAGACCTGAGAAACGGTGGCGCCGACGGCCGCTTCGGCTTCCTCGACGGCGCGCGTCGCCGCGGACGCCGCCTCGAGAATATTGATGACGACCCCGCCCTTCACGCCGCGGCACACGACGCTCGCGCCTCCCAGCACCTTCACCGTGCCGGTCGCCGCGTCAGGCGCGCCGATTAGGCAGGTGATACGGCCGCTGCCGACGTCGAGACCCGCTACGAGTTCCTGCTTTGTCTTCCTTTTCATCATCTCAGTTTTCCCTGGTAAGGCTTCAGCAGAACTTTCCCATCCTCAAACCAGCGCAGGTCCGCGGAGAAAGCGCCCGGCTCCTTGGTGCGAGCGTCGGCCACCGCTTGCGTCAGACGCGCGAGTTTCTCCCGCGTCCACTCAAGCCGCCCCCACTGAACCTTCGTTCCATCGATCAGATTTGCTTCCCAGCCGTTCTCGGGCGAGCCGTACGACATCCCCTTCAACGCCGCCGGAAAAGAGCCCGCGGCCGCGAACAGCGGCCACTCGCGCGCGAGCGCCAACAATTCGCCGGCACTAGCACCCGCGACCTCGACCGAGGGCCCCGTCATGTTAAAAACACCTTCGGGCGCTGCGAACACAACCCCGTCAGCGCCGAGAAAGCCGGCGGGTTTACCCCCTCGCGTCGCAGCCGCGACCGCGCGGCGGACGATGAGCGTCAAAGTCGCCGTCTTTTCCGTCCAATTGCGACGAACGCGAATATCCGATATCGCCGCAAACCGCGCCTTGAGCGCCTCGGCCTTGTCGCCGGCCGTGCCGGGAACCGAGTTAGCCGCGGCCTGCGCGCGCGCGCGCAAGGGCTCGGGACCCTCAACGATGACAACGGCCGCGCCATAAGGCGTGGAAGCTCGGCTCCCATAAACTCCGTTAGGAAAGAGGCCCGCACCAAACTCAGACGCAAGCTTGTGAACGGTGACGAAGGCGACGGCGCCAAGGACAAGGACAACGGCAAATGCCGCAAGCACGCGGACGCGGCGGACTCTGTCCTTGGGACGGGCGACGACGCGGAAGCGGCGGCGGGGCGGTAAATTATTCACCGACGACCCTCATCTCGAGCTCGAGCTGCACGCCGCTGGCCGCGCGAACCCGCTCCGAGATGAGGTCGACGAGAGCGAGGACATCGGAGGCCTTAGCCCCGGCGAAGTTCTCGATGAAATTCGCATGCATCGGCGAGACGCGCGCGCCGCCAAGGGCATAGCCTTTCAAGCCCGATTGCTCGATCATCCGTGCTGCGAAACGACCAGGTGGATTTTTAAAAGTGGATCCCACGTTAAAGGTATGGATGGGCTGGGTCTGAAAACGCTTCTGCTGCTGACGGGCGACGGCGGCCATTATATCAGCTTTGACCCCGCGCTTCAACCGAAGCAGGGCCGAGACAATGAGCGCTGTCCCAATATTGCTCGAACGATAACCGAAGCGGAGGCTGGAGCGCGCGATCACGCTTAACTGTCCCGCGAGATCAAGCGTCTCGACCTCGTCCACGAACGGCCCGATTTCCCCTTCGCGCGTGCCCGCGTTCATGACGATCGCGCCACCAAGCGCTCCGGGCACGCCCACGATCGGCTCGAGTCCCGACAATCCTTTCTCCGCGCAGCTCACAACCAGCTGCGGCACGCGCACCGCCGCCCCCGCGCGAACAAGGGTCGGCCCGAGAAACTCGATCCTCTCAAAATCGCCGCCGAGCGCCAGCGTGAGGCCGCGCACGCCGCCGTCGCGGACAAGCAGGTTCGAACCCCAGCCGAGAAAAAAGACAGGCGCTCCCGCCGAACGCGCGATCCGCAGCGATGCGGCGGCTTGCCCGGGAGTCCTCGCGGTCACAAAAGCGTCCGCCGGCCCGCCGATCTTGAAACTGGTATGACGCGCGAGCGGCTCATCGCGAAGAGGCGACAGGCCCGCGCGCTCCAGCTCCTCGATCCAGTTCACGCTCCGCTTCGCTGCGCGTGACTTTCTTTCATATTCGATTTTTACCATTTAATGCTATCCTCCGACCATGGACGGAGCGTGGGTCGACCGCCTAGAACGCCGATTTGGATTATTCGCCGTTCCCGGACTACCCGGCCTCCTGACCGCGATGACCGCAGCGGCAGCACTCTTCGCCGCCTCCAAACCCGAATTCGTCTCGGCCCTCGCCCTCAATCCCAACGCGCTGCTTCGCGGCCAGATTTGGCGCGTCGTCACGTTCCTCATCGTCCCGCCCGAGTCGAGCCTCCTCTGGATGCTGCTGTGGCTTGCAATGATCTTCGCCGTCTTGAGCGCGCTCGAGGCGGCCTGGGGCGAGTTCAAGCTCACCGTGTTCATCGCGGTCGGCGCGCTGATGTCGACGGCGGCCGCGCTCCTGACCGGCGCGTCCGGCGACAACGGCCCCGTACATCTGGCCAACTTCCTCGCGTTCGCGCGCTTAGCGCCCGACCGGGAGGTGCTCGTGATGTTCATCCTCCCGGTCAAGCTCCGTTGGGTCGCCGCGGCGGCCGCAGCACTCACCGCGATCCAGCTTCTCGGCGGCGACAACGCCGCGCGCGCGCGCCTCTTCGCCGGCCTGTCCGCCTACCTCCTTTATTTCGGTCCGGGCCATTGGCAGGACATCAAGTTCGCCTGGCGCCGCCGGGGACTGCGCTGAAAGTTCTGTTCCTGACGCTGCTGCTCGCGGCTCCGGCGAGCGCTGCGTCGGTCAAACTGTTCGCGTTCGACGCGAAGGGCGGCGCGCTCGATGCGCAAGGCCTGGCGAGACGACTGGCGCGCGCCGACGAAAAGCCTCCCGATCTTGGAAAACTCCCGCTCTGGGCCGTTTCGGTCGACGGCAAGACCGCGCCGCAGCGCCTGAGGCTCTCCCAACAAGATAAGCTCGTCCTGGGCAGCTGGAACACCGCCGAACACGTCCGCCTCGAGCTCGTCTGGCCGGTCGAAGAGGACGGCTACAACGCGGTCGGCGCCGACAAAGGCGGCCTGGGCTTCGGCGATGGGGAGCTCGTTTTCCTCGATGAGGAAATTGCCGTCACGCAGTACGCGCGCTTCAAGGAATCCTGGAAGCGCCGTCTGAGCGACTGGCAGCCTCTCTATAAACCTGGGAAGAAAGCCAAGGAGCTCGCCGCGGCGGCCGCGGCCGCGATGGCCGAGGCCGCCAGCCAGAAGGAAACTCCCGCCCGCGTCAAAGCGTATCAACAGTCGCTGCAGGCGACCGCTCTCGCCTGGGAAAAGACGCTGTTCGAGCACGGCCTCCAGCACGCGCTCGACAAACGCCGCGGGCCCGGCCTGCGCTTCGGGCTGACCCTCGATGAAAGCCTGCTCAAGCGTCTCGACGACCTGGACTGGATCGCCGAGGCCGCGCGCCGCTCCGGCGCTAACTGGGTGCGCCTCGTGTTCCGCGCCAACGCCGCCGACTTCCTTTACTCCTCACCGCGCTCCTTCAACGAATACGACGGCGTGATCGAGGAGCTCGCGCGCAACAAGATCAAGGTCATGGGCTGCGTGCTCGACGCCACGCAGTGGCCCAAGACTTTGACGCCCACGCTGTACGCCGAACGCGTGAAGAACCTCGTGCTCCACTACCGCGGGAAGATCGCAAGCTGGGAGGTCGGCACCGAACTCAACGGCGATTGGCTCGGCGGCGCCAGCACTCCGTTTGCCCCCGAACAGGTCTCCCGCATCTACGCGGCGGGCGTCGACAAGGTCAAGGAACTCGACCCCGCGCTGGAAACGGTCGCCACGCTCTACGCGTGGGAAGAGACCGCCCCCGACCGCGAACACGCGCTGTCGGGCTGGCTTGCGGCGGCGGTCAAGCGCGGCTTCGGCCGCGGCCTCGACGTCGTCGGCCTCAGCATTCAGCCCGAGGACAATCCACTCGGCATGGGACTTGAGCGCGCCTTCGATGCCGCGGCCGAAGCCTTGCCCCGACAGAAGCTGCTGGTCTCAAGCCTCGGCTATGTGGAACAAGAGGAGCTCAAAGGCTACTGGTGGCTAGCACCCGATGACGTGGACGGCGCGCGCAAAGACATCGCGCTTCTCTACGCCACGGCCTCCTGCGCCATGCCGCGATCGCTGTGCGGCGGCTTCTGGTGGCAGACGCTCGATCAGATGCTCCCCCCCGGGCGCCGCAAGGCGACCGACCTGTACAAAGTGTGGCGGCACACGCTCGATCAGCTCGGCCGGCGCTAAGGAGGAAAACCTATTCACATCTAGTCCCCTGTTTCTAGGTATAATGCTCCTTTGCGAGCCGGTAGCTCAGGGGTAGAGCATGTGCCTTTTAAGCATGGGGTCGTGGGTTCGATTCCCACCCGGCTCACAGTTTTTCGTTTTTTCGCCTCCTTCGTCTAACGGTTAGGACGCGGCCCTTTCAAGGCTGAAACACGAGTTCGATTCTCGTAGGGGGCAAGCTCTAAAAAGGCGTATTTATCGACGGGGACGGCCGTGAGGCTGTCCCCGTTTTCATTTGCGCCCGTGCTTGCGGTTCGAGACGGCCATCCCTTGGGCTGACACCGGCTTCCGGTAGAACAGCATGGGATCTTCGTTCGGATGGCTGTTGAGGAAGAGGAAGGAAACCTTGAAGCCGTACTTGGCGCTGAGAATGGGCGCCTGCGCTTCAAGGAACTCCTTGAGTTCCCTTTGGTTCTCGTTTTGCCAGACCAGCTCGCCGCGTTGGGCGGCCTGAGCGTCGCGGCCGCCCACATCGAATGAGAACACGACCTCAAGCGGAGCGCCGATCATCTTTTCGATCTCGGCCTGGTGTTTCTTGTAGATGTCCAGCTTATAAATAACTTTTTCGTCCAAAACGTCTTGATGCGGAATCTGGACGCGGGCCGACTTGGCCTCCACGAGAATGACCTGCCCTTTGGGCGAACGCACCACGGCGTCAAGCTCAGTGATGTACTTGCCGTCCGCGCCGAACATGTCGCGGCCACTCTGCATGACGACATAGCCGCGCTGGTCGTAGTACTCGAGCGTCGTAAGTTCATGGAGGACGCCGACGTAGCGGCTGTACATCACGCCTTCCTGAATCTTCTGGACGCCTCCCGTGTCTCCCTTGTACTTCTCGATGAGGCGATTGTAGTCGGCGCGGACTTCGGCGATGTCCTTGGCCGTCGGCGCCAGTTCGTCGACGTAGGCGAAACGGATGCGGTCGCCGAACTTTCTCTTGAACTCGGCCTCCCTCTGCTTCAAGTGATCCTTGATCTGCTGGTAGCCGCGCGTGTCGAAGCCCAGCACGACCTCATCCAGCCGACCCAGAGCCGCTTCGGCGTCCGCGCCCGGAGCGAAGTGCCGTTCGGCGGTCTTTAGGTAACTATCCACGCGGCGGATGCCCTCTGAAATCTCGGAAGCCGCCTTCTGCGGACCGGCCGGCGCCGGATGGAAGTAGACCTGGTGCGTATGCACGGCGATCCGGCGATCGCCGTCATCGAGCACGCCGTCGACGAAGGTCAAAGTCCCCTCAAGGTGGGTATTGGCGTCGGCGACCTTGCGGTCCTTCGCGATCGCCTCAAGAGTGAGGAGCTTCACGCGGACATCGGCGATCGTCCCATCCATAACGTCGAGGCTTTCCTGCAGGCCCATGCGCGGCGAAAGCCGCGCAACCAGGCGCCGGATCTCCTTGTAGGTGGCGGCAGCACGGTCCATGATCCAGACGCCCTCGTCATTCTTGATGAAAACGGGGGCCGAGCGCCCGAAGCGACCGGCGACGGAAGAGGCGCTCCGGTCCGAGCCGCCCTGTCTCGCGCGCCCGGAATAAAGGACATCGATGCCTTCCTTGCCCGCCATGCCGGATGGATCGGCAGCGACGGCCGCGACGATCTCGCTTGTCTGCGCGCCAAGAGACTGGACGCTCATCCCGCCGCCCGCCGGAATTGAAGTCAGCAATTCCGGAACGCTCAGCGGGACCTGCGGCGATACGCCTTGATTCGTCAGGCTCGGAAGCTCCGCCAGCTGCGGCCCCGCCATGCCGCCGGACAGCGTGACGGTCGGGATCAGCGAGGCCGGCGTGATCTTCGCCGCGAAACTCGACGCCGAGAGGCTCAGCGTCAGCGCGAGCAACGACACACGGGGTCTATGGGCCATCGCGCCATTGTAGCCGATCGCTGAAACACAGGAGTTGGGCCCTTTGGGTGCCGACGGCCAGGCGTTGGGCCCAGCCGATCCCGGGCCGAAGGGCTCTGTCGCCCGGCCGCATTCCCTGACACAATAAGTCGACAAACCGCGATGAAAGAAATAAACCCTGTTGTGTGCCTGCTGGGAGCCGCTCTCCTGCTCCTCCTGTCGCCGGCAAGGACCTTGTTTGCGGCGAACCTCGATCCCGTTCACAAGAAAGAGCAGATTGAACGCGAATTAAAATACCTGCGTTTAGACCGGAACGCC
This sequence comes from Elusimicrobiota bacterium, assembly GCA_023249675.1. Lineage (GTDB taxonomy): Bacteria > Elusimicrobiota > Elusimicrobia > UBA1565 > UBA9628 > GWA2-66-18. Next base: position 35,071 of record JAHFCE010000025.1, read on the forward strand.
GCTCTCACGAAAGAGTTGGAAGAACTCAATGGGTCCTGGGCCGATTACCTTCACCCCTTTGAAACCCCGGAAAGGCGCGGACAGCTGGAGCGGCAGATCAGAACGGAAATCCCGCAGAAGATCGCCGCCCTGGAAAGCGAGCTAGCCGAGCTTGTTCGTCATGCGACCGTCCACCGCATCACGACACAGGGGCTATCTGAGACTGACCTTTCTTCTGTGCAAGGAAGCAGCGCATATTTTTTTCACAACGACCGCGTTTACCTGTTTGACGGCGATGCGGCGTTCGAAGCCTGGTTCTCGGAAAATCATATTCCTCCCTCGGAACGGGTCGACTACTACGCCAGCAAAGACCCGACGCTCAGGCGCTGTCTTGCAAATCCCGGGGTTTTCCCCGACAACTTTATTTCCGTTCAATACAAATCCCAGGGGAAATACCCGAATATTTGGGGCACCTATGCGAAAAGCCCTGTCCAATACTCGCTGAGAAAGACCAGCGAAGGGCGGATTCATATCATCATGAAGCTTTATTTGAAGTATTCAGGCCCTGAGGAGGAGCGGGGCGAGACCTTGGGGCAAATGAAGGATGTCTTCTCCTGCGTCGAAGATGTCTATGCGCGCAGCGGACTACAGCTCAATCTATTTTACAACGACGGGAGTTCTTATGGCGTCACCCCCTTGGAGAGCGACCACATCATTACACTCGAAAATGGGGAGGTGATTCGAGGGTATTACGAGCTATGGGCCATGAAAAAAGTAGGGGATCATGGGGTAAAACTCACACCCGCAAAGCTGTGCACTCAAACGACTCACGAGATCAGCCACCTTCTTGGACTCGACGACCTCTATCCCGATCCCGCTTACCCGACCCGCCCGGTGGGGCCGCCCGATGCGATCAATTACTGCACCTACAGCTCCACGCCCCTAGTCTATAAGATTTATCCCGAGGACATGAAAATTATTGTCTCCCCGCTTTGCGGCAGCGCATTCTAGCCCAAGAATCCTATAATGCCGGGTATATGCCCACCCCCCTGAAGATCGCGGTCTGCGGCGCCTCGGGACGCACGGGGTCTCGCGTCGCGGCGCTCGCCGCCGTGGATCCGCGCTTCCATCTGCTGGCGCGCATCGAGCGCGCGCAGGCGTCCGCATTCGAGGATGAAGTCGGCGCCTGCGGCGCGGTGATCGACTTCACCACACCCGAGTCCTGCGTGAAGTTCGCCGCCTCGTGCGGACGCGCGAAAGTCCCCTTCGTGACCGGGACCACGGGCCTCACCGACGTTCAGCGCGCCCAGGTCGCCGCCGCCGCGCGCAAGACCGCCGTGTTCATGGCCCCCAATTTCAGCCGCGGCGTGACCTCGCTTTTGCATCTCGCCGAGGTCGCCGCGCGACATCTTGCCGAGTATGACGCCGCGATCCTCGAGACGCATCACAAGACGAAGAAGGACGCGCCCTCGGGGACGGCCCTGCGCCTGGCGCAGGCGGTCAGCGCGGGCCGCCGCAGCGATAAGACCGTGCCGACGTCCTCGATCCGCATCGGCGATGTCATCGGCGATCATAGCCTCGTTTTAGCCGGGCCCTTCGAGCGCCTCACGCTCTCGCACTGCGCGCAGTCGCGCGACGCGTTCGCGCTCGGCGCGCTTGAAGCGGCACTCTGGACCGCGCGCAAGCGCCCGGGGCTCTACGACATGCTCGACCTGATGGGACTGCGGTGAGAACGCCCAAGCTCTGGAAGTCTTGGGTCGCCCTCTTCGCGGAGGAAAGTCCCGAGGAGCCGCGCTTCGATCCGGTCCATCTCGCCGTCGTTCTTGTCGTCTGCCAAGCCGCCGTCGGCGCCTTGTTCTGGCTCCTGTGGACCGCGATGGTCTATGAGGGCGGTTTCTGCGCCGGCGAGGGCTGGTTCGGCAACGCCCTCGCGCTGATCATCCTCGCCGTGATCGTCGAAGCCCTGCGGCGTGCGGACCGCCGCGCGCGCAAAGCGAAGTGAAGTCTCGCCGCGCCTTGCTGCTGCTCGGCGCGAATCTCGGCAACAGAACCTCGGCCTTACGCCGTGCCGTTGCGGGCCTCAACCGCCTCGAAGGCTGCCGCGTGCTCAAAACCTCGCGCCGGTATGAAACCGCACCGGTCGGTCCCAGCGACAAACCTTACTTGAATCAAGCCGTCGAGATCTCAACCGATCGCACCGCGATCGGCCTGCTCATCGAGGCCAAACGCCTCGAGGCCGCCGCCGGCCGTCGGCCCGGCATCCGCTGGGGCGCCCGCGCGCTCGACGTCGACATCCTCGCCCTGGGTAATGAACGCGTGCGCACGTCCTGGTTGAGCCTCCCGCATCCGGCGACGGCTGGCCGGGCCTTCGCCTTGGCGCCGCTGGCCGACATCGCCCCCGCCTTCAAGCCCGGCGGCCGCCGCACGGTGCGCTCCTTGCTCGCGGCTATGAAGCCGGACCCGCGAATTGTTAAACTGTGGCGAAATGGCCGATAAGACCCCGCCTGCCGACCCCAAAGCCGTCACGGTCAGCACGTTGCTCGACCTCAAGCGCAAGGGCGTCAAGATCGCGATGCTCACGGCCTACGATTGTCCGACCGCGCGGCTGGCCGAAGAGGCGGGCGTGGACGTGATCCTCGTCGGCGACTCGGTCGGCATGACGAAACTGGGCTACGAGAGCACTTTGCCCGTCACGATCGAGGAGATGCTCCACCATACGAAGGCGGTCAAGCGCGGCGTCTCTCGCGCCCTGCTTGTGACCGACATGCCTTACCTCAGCTACGAGGTCGATCTGAAAGAGGCCATGCGCAACGCCGGCCGCCTCTTGAAGGAAGGCGGCGCGCACGCGGTCAAGGTCGAGGGCGGCAGAGAAGTCGCCGCGACGATCAAGGAGTTCCTCAAGATCAACGTTCCCGTGTTCGGACATCTCGGCCTCACGCCGCAGGCGGTCAATCGCCTCGGCGGCTACAAGGTCCAGGGCCGCCGTCCCGAGGACGCCGAGAAGATCCTGACCGAAGCGCGCATTCTCGAGGGCGCGGGATGCTGCGCCGTCGTGCTTGAGTGCGTGCCGGCAAGCCTCGCGAAGGAAATCACCAAGCGCCTGCAGATCCCCACGATCGGCATCGGCGCGGGCCCGCACTGCGACGGGCAGGTGCTGGTCAGCGACGACATACTGGGCCTCTCCGCGGCGGGCCCCACCAAGTTCGTCAAACGCTACGCCGACCTGCGCGCGCAGTCGCTCAAGGCGATCGGCGACTACTGCCGCGAAGTCCGCGACGGGTCGTTTCCCGGCCCCGAGCATTCGTTCACCTCCCAGCGATGATTTGGCTGGCCGCAGCGCTCGCCCTCGCCGCGGCCGTGTACGGCCTTTGCTGGTGGGGCGCGGGCATCATCCTGCATCCACCGGGGATGTCGCCGATGGAGATCTTCCCCGAGCAGTTCGGCCTGCGCTACGAGAAGATCGCGTTCAAGACGCGCGACGGCCTCGAGCTCAAGGGCTGGTTCATCCCCTCGATGACCGGAGATACGCGCACCGTTCTGATGTGCCACGGCTGGGGCGATAACAAAGGAGAACTGCTCCAACAAACCTATTTTCTCAATGCAAGCGGCGGCTTCAACCTGATGTACTTCGACTTCCGCTCGCACGGCGAGAGCGAAGGCGAGATCACGACGATCGGCGGCCTCGAGACGATCGACTTCGACGCGGCCGTGGACTGGCTTGAGACGAACCGCCCGGAGCAGGCCCGCAGCGTCGGCGTGTTCGGTCTGTCCATGGGCGCGGCCGTGACCGTCGCCGCGATGCCGAAGCACCCGGATCTACGCTGTGCGGTCGTTGAGAGCCCGTTCTCCGATTACCGCACCGTCATCAAGCGCTGGGCCTGGAACCACTTCAAGGTCCCCTATTATCCGCTCGTGGCCCTGACCTTGCTCATCCTGCGCTCGCGCGTGAAAGATCCCGAAATCGACTCGTTCAACCCGGTCGAGGCCGCGCCGCATATCTCGCCACGTCCGCTGTTCGTCATCGGCGGCGTCAACGACCGCCTGATGACCCCCGAGGACGTGAAGAAGGTCTTCGCGGCCACGCGCGAGCCCAAGCAGCTCTGGATGGTCCCCGGCGCCCAGCACGCGGGGTGCCGCGAAGCCGCGGGCCTCGAGTACGAGACCCGCGTCATCGGCTTCTTCTCCAGGAACCTGTGACCATGATTCCGGTCGTCCGCACCAAGAAAGCGCTCGCGCGTCTCGTGACGCGTTGGCGAGAAAACCGCCTGTCCATCGGCTTCGTGCCCACGATGGGTGCTTTGCACGCGGGTCACGCAGCGCTCGTGCGCCGAGCCGCCGCCGAGAACGACCGCGTTCTCGTGTCTCTCTTCGTGAATCCGCTGCAGTTCGGCCCCCACGAGGACTACAACCGCTATCCTCGCGCGCTGCCCGCCGACCACCGGCTCGCGGCCGCCGCGGGAGCCGCCGCCGTCTACGCCCCATCGGCGGAGGAGATGTACCCGAAAGGTTTCCACACTCATGTCGAGGTCGAGGGGCTCTCGGACCTCTACTGCGGGAAATACCGCCCCGGACATTTTCGCGGCGTGGCCACGGTCGTGCTGAAACTGTTCAATCAGGTCCACCCCGACCGGGCCTACTTCGGCGAAAAGGACTGGCAGCAGGTCCGCATACTCGAGGACATGATCCGCGACCTTGACGTCAATGTGACTCTTGTGCGCGTGGGAATCGTGCGCGAGAAGGACGGCCTCGCCCTGTCAAGCCGCAACGCCTCTCTGTCCCCCGCCGAACGCCGCGCCGCTCCCGCCCTGCGCCGCGCCCTAGAGGCGGGCCGCCGGGAAGCCCAGCGGCCCCATGCGCGGGCGCGGACGATCGCCGCCGCGGTGCGCCGCGCGCTATCGGGAACCAGCCTGAAAGCACAATACGCGGCCGTCTGGAAAGGCCGACTGCTGGCCGCCGCCACTTTGGGGCGCACCCGTCTGATTGACAACCTTCCGATCTAAAGTTACGATAACCCGGTGAAGCCCTCCTATAAGAGGCGGCAATACTGGGTCGACGCCCCCCTCCAGCTCCAAATGGTCGGTTTCGTCGTCCTGTTGGTTTCCGCGAGCTTGCTCTTGACCGCGTTCTCCGTGTTCCGCGGCATCCAGGAAGCCTCGGCCTCCTCCCGCCAGATCTTCCACTCCCTCGAGTGGATCAAAGGCGCCCTGCGCGCCCCGTTGCTGCTCGCGTCCGCGATCTCTCTTCTGGCCGGCGGCCTCGTCACTTTGTTCTGGTCGCACCGCTTCGCGGGCCCCCTGCGCGTGATCTCCGCCGGCGTCGCCCGCGTGCGCCACGGAAATTTTTCCGTGCCCGTGCGCGTCCGCGCCACGGACGCGCATCAAGAGTTCGTCCGCGAGTTCCAACTCATGCAGGACGAACTGCGCAAGATGATCTCGGCCGATCGCGCGCACGTGGCCGAGGCCGTCGCCCTGCTCGAAGAGTCCGAGAGGCGCAAGCCCTCAGACGACATCGGCAAGGCCCTCGATCACTTGCGCCAAGCCTGCGCGAAGTACCACCTCTGATGCGAGCCGCGCTCCTCGCGGCTCTCTTCATCATATCCCCCGTCTTCGCCGCCGACGCTCCAGCGCCAAGCCCGGCCCTCGCCCTCCTCAATGACAGCTTCGGCGAGCCCGGTGTTGAAACGCTCGCCGCGCGCGGGATCATCGTGCTGCAGGGCAAGCGCGGCGCGCGCCGCCTGGCCGCCGTCCACTGGAAGGCGCTGGGCACGCTCGCGCACGCGGCGTCATCCTGCTTGGCTCTGAGCGCCGCCGCCGACGCGCTCGGGCATGAACCAGCGCCGGCGGCTCCTGTTTTGGACCTTTCCGCCTGCCGCGCCTTGCCGGCGGACGGCCTCATGACGCCGTCCCTGCACGCGCTCGCCGCAGCGCTTGAGGCCGGGCACGAGGAGCGCTGGGCCCTGCATCTCGCCAGCGCTTCGCCCTCCGAAGCGCCCGGACAAGCGAACCTCTTCGACACCGCCTGGGGCAGAGATCTCACAGCGCGCCGCCATGCCGACGCCCTCGAAAACACGGCGCCGCTCGTCAAGCCGATGTTCGACGACCTTCTCGCGGGTCCGCGTCCAGACAAGGGGGCCGCGGCGCTCTTCGCCGCCGAAGCCTCCGCCCGAGGCGCCGCCTCTTCTGAGACCCTCCTTGTCGATGACGCCGCGCGCGGGACGCTGTCCGAGGAACTGCGCGAGCGACTGCGCCGCACCCTCTCTCATGAGCGCCGCCGCTGGGCGGCGGCGACGGCGAGCGCCGCCGCCGCCGAACTTCTCGGTAAAACCTCCGTGAAGCGCGAGCTCGAGGACCTGCGCGGTGCGGCCAAAGCCCTCTCCTCCCGTCCCAATCTTCCCGCCGCGCTCGAGGCAGCCCTCAGCCGCGCGGGCTCCACCTCGGACGGAGCCCGCCTGAGATCAGCCGGCCTGCATCTTCAGGAACCCGTGCGTCTCGGCCAGCACGAGCTCGGCGATGAGGCGATCGTCTCCGGCGCATACTGGGTCGACGGCCTCAAGGAAAACGACGCGGTCGAAGTCGAGGAAACGATCGTCCTTGAAACCGAGCGGGGGTTCTCCTCCACGGAAACCCACGCCCATAAGCGCCGCAACGGCGGACCCTACCCTTTCTCACGCGCCGTCAAGATCGACGAGACCCGCTCTTTTGCGGTCCGTTCTTTGGTTTCAGCGGGAGGTTTCCTCGTCGCCGAACGCGTCGAAGTGCCGCTCGCCCGCGATTTTGAGTTGGCGCTCGTCAAAGAGTCCGCGGCCGCGAGCCTGCGTGCCGGCTGCCGCCTCACGGACGCCGAAGCCGCCTACCAAGCGCTCGAGACGCTCGTCGAAGAGCCCGCCAAGGTCAAACCGCAATACAAGGACCTGGGCCGGCGCGCGCGCAAGGCGCGAGAAGCCTCGAGGTCCGACGCCGAAACCCTGATGAAGCTCGAGGAAGCCATCGCCGCGGCCCGCGCCGACTCCGCTCCCCAGCTGTGCCGCGACGAGACCGGCCGCGTGGACGAAGCCCTCAAGCTCGCCAAGCGCCTGCCTCCCGGCTGCGACCGCGACCTTCCCGAACTGCACGCCCTGCGCGCGACGATCACGAGGCGCGCCGCCGATCAGCGCTGGTTCCTAAAGGCGTCCTCCGAAGCGCGCTCCAAGCGCAAGTCCTGCGATCTCGACGCCGCCCGCGCGCGCTGGTCTGAGGCCCTCGCCTCGCTTGACGCCGATCCTGGCGCGCGCTGCGGCCGCGCCGCAGAAGAAGAAGTCCAAGTCAAGGCCGATGTCGCCGAGCTCGTCCGCAAGATCGCGTGGCGAGAAGAACTCGATCAGTCCCTCACTCAGGCCGAGGCCGAAACCGCACCAGCGCGCCGCCTCGACATCCTGCGCCCGGTGACGTCCCGGCTCGGCGCCCTGAACGAGAATTGCTTCAAGGTCGAGTCCCGCCGCGCGTCCTCTCTGTCCGTGGCGGCCGCGAAAACCTTAACCGCCCCGGCGGACAACGAACTGGCGCGCCGCCTTCCGCCCGAAAACGCCCTGGCCTCCGCCGTCGCCGAGGTCCGGGCTGAGCGCGCACGACGCCTCGAGGCCGCCGGCGCCGCGGAAAAAGCGGTCCTGGAACCGGCCGCGGCCCCCGCCGCGGAGGCTGCGAAGGCGGCCGCACCCCCTGTGGTCACCTCTGTCGCACCCGCTGCCCCGCTCACATCGGCTCCGAGAAAGCCGGCAAAGCGCCCGCAGCGCAAGACGAAGAAGGCAAAGGAAGCCGCGGCTCGATGAAGCGCCTCTTCGCCCTCATCCTGATCGCCTCCTGCGCGTTTGCGGCGAACGCCGCACGCACGGGCGCCAAGAGGCCCGCGCGTAAATCGGCCACAAAAACGCAGTCCCCGAAGGCGCCGACGGCGGCCACCGCGACGCCGCCTTTAGCCGCCTCCCCCGAATCCCTCGATGAGATCGCGCTGTTCGGCCTGGGCGCCGGACTCACCGCCCAAGACGACGGCCTCGTCGTCGCCTCCGTGCGGCCCGGCTCGCGCGCGGACTCGGCCGGACTCAGGGCCGGGGACCGCCTCCTGCGCGTGGACGGAACCGTCTCGTCGCGCGCCGCCGTCGCGGCCCAGTTGCGCGCCTGGACGCCCGGCACGCGCCTAGCGCTCGTCGTCCGCCGCGGCCTCGAGATTCATCCTCTGGAGACCGCCCCGGTTCCTCCCGCCCGCGACTACGCGCGCGGCGGCCGCGATATGTCCGAACACGAGAAAGTCCTCGCCGCCGAACGCTCGGCTCAGGCCGTCTCAGAAGGCCGCGCCGCCGTCAAAGCCTCCGGCCCGCTGAGCGTCGCGATCCGCGCCGACCAAAACCTGTGGACGCGCTTTCCCAAGGGCCTGCCCACCGGCCTCAAGAAAGGCGACGAAATCACCGCCGAGGCCGCGACCGGCCTGACCGTGGACGCCACGCTCGACTTCCTGGCCGTACCCCCCGGCTCCAAGCTGCGCGCGCGCGTCCTCGACGCCGTGGACGACGGCCAGACGCGCACGCTGCGCCTGGCCTTCTATGCCCTCGATCTCAACGGCGGCGGCACCTACACCACGCTCGGAGCCGCCACCGCCGTCTCCGGCGACCAGCGCATGGCCCGCGTGATCGCAGGCGGCACTTTCGTCGCGGCCGCCCCGCTTCCCGACGCCAAGCGCCGCGCACCCGTACCGGCGCTCGACGCGGACGCGCGCTTGCGCGTGCGTCTCCTCGAGCCTCTTGTCATCGATGAGCCGCCATCCTACTGGCGCGCGGGCCCCGGCCTGTGGGTCAAGACCGTCGAGGACGAGGGCCGCCGCCTCTTTGAGGTCACTCACGTGATCGCCGGACGTTCCGCCGAGACCGCGGGCCTGAAGGTCGGCGAGCGCCTCGACGCAATCGGCGGACGCTCCAGCGAAAAGATGGACTTCGCCGAAGCCATCGACCGCCTCTACGGCGCGCCGGGCTCGGACATCGAGGTTTCCGTCATTCGCGGCAAGAGCCAGACGCTCAAGCTCACGCGCGGCCTGCGCTGGTCCAACGGCAAGTCCGAACCGCTGCCAATCGCCTACACCGCGCAGTAATGAAGCCCCCTCAGCCCGTCATTCGTAAACGTTACTGCGATGCCCGACCGTCAGAATTAGGATCAGCACTTCTAATTTTCTGATCTTGTAGAGAATGCGCCAGTCACCGACCCGGTAAGACCAACGATCGCTGAGAAGCCCGGTCAGACGCTTGCCGAGTTCCGGATGCTCGGAAAGTCGAAGTATGGATTTGCCGACCCTTTCCTTGACCACGCGATCCAGCTTACCTATGCGATGAGCCGCTTCCTGGGTATACAGGATGCGATAGGTCATTTAAAAATGTCTTCGTGCTCGACAAGGCGTTCAGCGTTCTCATCCTCTTCGGCCTTCAGGAGAGAGAGCATAAGCTTCTTGTCCGCAAGCACCTCGAGCGTTTCTAACTCTTCAGGGGACACCAGAACTGCGGACGCCGCACCGTTTCGGGTGATGATAATTCGGCCACGCTTCTTTTTGCCCAAAGATGCGATCATCTCGGGCAAGTGCGCGCGCACATAGGAAACAGGAGCTATTTTAGTCATTGCTTGGCCCTCTGCCCCTATTGTACATGATTCTGTACATTCATGCCAGGTCCACACACATCAGACGATTGAGGGGGTCAAAAAGTTGCACGTCCGACGCAACGACAGCTACTGGCCGGCTCCGAGCGTGGCGAGAAGCTTCTTCGCGTCGGCGAGGTTGTCGGGGTACTCAGCGGGATCGGCCGGCTCCTTGATCGCCTCGACCGCCTTGAGCGTCGCGACGGCCTCGGCCTTGCGCTTCAAGCGCAGGTAGGCCTCGGCCAGCGGCTGATAATTGGCCGAGTGGGTCGGCGATAGCTTCACCGCGAGCTCGAACTCAGCGAGGGCCTTCTGCTTGTCGCCGCCCGCGAAGCCCGGAACTTGCCAGAAAATCTCGGCCAGGACGTGATGCGCTCCGCCGTGATGGGGGTCAAGGGCAATCGTCTCCGCCATCTCGCGCTTGATCGTCTTGAGCGTGAACAAGGCCTTCATGAGGCCCTTCGTCTCGGCCCAACGGCCAAGCGCCACGCCGAACCAGAAGTGAGCCTCCGCGGTTTGAGACGAGAGCGCGACCGACTGTTCGCAGTCGCGTTTGGCCGACTCGTACTCGGCCAGCTTGGCGGACTTTTTTTTGAGGGTCTCGCCGCGACGAACT
>JAHFCE010000026.1:0-30964 GCA_023249675.1 Elusimicrobiota bacterium
CGTTCGGGAGCGGCCGCGAGGGCCTCGGCCGCGGCATACTCGGCGTGCGGAAGCAGGGCATTGACCAAGGATGCGGAGTAGGGAGCCTTGAGGTCGAGGAGGGCCTCGGCCGCGAGCGCCGCGAGCGCTCGAATCGGTTCGACTTGGCTTTTCAGCTCCGGCCGCGCGAGCTCGGAGGCGAGGAATAATTCGCGCTCGAACGTCCGCGGGGCGTCGTCCCACGGCACGGGCTCGAGACGGGAGCGAAGGGTCCTGCGTTGCTCTCCGCGTATCGCGTTGAAGGCCTCGATGACCGGAGCGATCCCGGAGTACAGGGCGCGGGCGGTATTGGTCCGGACCTCGGCCGAGGCCCCAGAGCCAGCACCCGCCGCGACCGCGGAGGCGAGGCGTCCGAAGGCGTCCGCGCGCTGCAAAGTGTCGCCGTTCTCAAAGAGAGCGGCCGCCGCGCGCAGCTCCTCCTCCGTCGCGGGCGCTCCGGCGCCGCCGTTCATGCGCGAGAGCATCTCGTCGAGCGCCGTCGTCCGCAGTCCCGCCGCCCCGAGGCCGCGGGCGACCTCGGCCGCCGCGGCGCGGTCGGTCTCGATGAACACGCGCGACGAAAAGAGCGAGCTCGGGCCGTCGGAGTTGATCAGGCGCGCGCGCCCGGCGGAGGCGGCCAGGACGGCCTCGATGGCCTTGTTGTGCTCTTGTAAGATCATCGCACTTTGCCCGTTCGTCGTGAGTGCTGGTTCGACGATCAGGCGCACGAGCGGCGAGGCGAGAGGCGAAATCCCAAGGGAGGCGGGAACGATTGCGCCGGAGACGGCCGAGAGGGAGGCGCTGCGGACGGGGGTGATGTGCGTCTGTGCGGCGGCCGGCGCGGCGGCGAGGACGAAGGCGAGGAAAATATTTTTCATGTCGGGATCATATGGAATCGTGCGTGAAGTCGGATGAGACGAAAGGCCCAGACGAGGCGCTACAAAAGACCCTCGGGCGGAGTGGGCCTGCGGAGGGGGCGATCAGCGCCGCTTGGGAAGCGGCTTGCGGGTCGAGAAGCCCTCGTCCACCGGATGATAATGGGTGACGCGTTTCTCGCCCAGCTTCCAGCACAGATAGACCTCGCGGCCCTCGATGCGGGCGGGAAAATCCACGAGGGCCGGGTCGATGCCTTTGGGCAGGGCGCCGAGCGCGACGATTTTCTGCATCCACTCGTTGATCCCCGAGGCGAGGAATTGCAGTTGGGAGCGTTCGATGGCCGAGGCGGCGGGGTCTTCCGTTTTCGTTTCCTGGCGGCGGTGTAAAGACGCGGACTTCATTTCAGCCCGGGCGGCGAGCTCGGCCACGGCCTCGAATATTTTTTCGAGCTCGGGGATAAGAGCGTCGGCCTCCTCGGCCGTGAAGTACTTCACGGCGAATATTTCTCGATGGAACGCGCATGGGCGCGTGCCTTGCGGCGGCGCAGGCGTTCCATTTCTTGGAGACGTTCGGACGTCTCGGGCGATATCTTCATTTCGATTCGGTCCACGAGCTCGCGCAGGGCGAGGAAGCGGTTGAGGCTGCGCTTTCTTTCGCGTTGGCAGGCGACGCGGATGTCGAGAGGAGGATAGCTCATCTGGACGCGGTTGGAGGTCTTGTTGACCTTCTGGCCGCCCTTGCCGCCGCCGCGGGAGAACGATTCCTCAATGAGGCGCAGATCGATCTTAAGACGCGCGATGCGGGCTTTGAGCTCATCGAGCTTCCCGGAGGCGACGCCGAAGTTCTCGTTGAGCCTCACACGGGACGCCGCGACCCTGCGGGCGCGGCGCAGATGCGCGGAGGAAGGGCCTTGAGCATCTAGTAGTCCGAGACGAGAGTCGCGCGCAGGTACTCGCGGTTGAGGCGCGCGATGTTGCCGACCTTGATCTCTTTGGGGCAGGCGGCCTCGCACTCGTACTCGTTGGTGCAGTGGCCGAAGCCTTCTTTGTCCATCGCGTCGCGCATCGCGAGCACGCGCTGCTCGCGCTCGGGCTGGCCCTGGGGCAGGAGCGCGTACTGGCTCACCTTGGCCGCGACGAACAGCATCGCCGAGGCGTTCGGGCAGGCGGCCACGCAGGCGCCGCAGCCGATGCAGGCGGCGGCGTCCATGGCCTTCTCGGCCTTATCATGCGGGATCAGGATCGCGTTGCCGTCGACGGCGTTTCCGGTATTGACCGAAACAAAGCCGCCGGCGGCTTGGATGCGGTCGAAGGCGGAGCGGTCCACGCACAGGTCCTTGACGATGGGGAAGGACTTCGCGCGGAAGGGCTCCACGGTGACGACGTCGCCGTCCTTGTAGCGCCGCATGTGGAGCTGGCAGGTCGTCGCGCCCTTGTCCGGGCCGTGGGCCTGGCCGTCGATCATGAGATCGCACATGCCGCAGATGCCCTCGCGGCAGTCGCTGTCGAAGGCGATCGGATCCTCGCCCTTGGCTACGAGCTGCTCGTTGAGGGTGTCGAGCATTTCAAGGAAGGACATCTCCGGCACGACGCCCGCGACATGATAGTCGACGAGCGCGCCGCGCTCGGCCGCGTTCTTCTGACGCCAGACCTTCAGAGTGATGTTCATGTTAGGCGTAGTTCCTCTGCGCGATATGAACGTTGTCGAACGTCAGGGGTTCGACGTGGCGCTCGGGTGCGGCGCCCGCGCCTTTGTATTCCCAGGCGGCGACGTGCGCGAAATTCGTGTCGTCGCGCTTGGCCTCGCCGTCCGGGGTCTGGTGTTCCTCCCGGAAGTGGCCGCCGCACGACTCCTCGCGCGTGAGGGCGTCTTGGGCCAGCAGCTCGCCGAATTCGAGGAAGTCGGCCACGCGGCCGGCGCGCTCGAGCGTCTGGTTGAAGTCCGCGGCTTCCCCGACGACCGAGACGTTCTTCCAGAACTCGGCGCGGACCTCGGGAATTTTCGACAGGGCCTCCTGCAGGCCCTTCGCGTTGCGGCCCATGCCGACGTTATTCCACATGATGCGGCCGAGGTCCCGATGAAACGCCGCCGGCGCCTTCTTGCCGCCCGCTCCGAGCAGGGCTTGGGTGCGCTTGACGACGTCGCCTTCGGCCGCGGCAAACGCCTTGTGCTCGGTCGTCGCCTTGGGGAGCTTGGCGCCCGTCAGGTAGCCGCCGATGGTGTAGGGGAGGACGAAGTAGCCGTCCGCCAGGCCCTGCATCAAAGCCGAGGCGCCCAGGCGATTGGCGCCGTGGTCGGAGAAATTGGCCTCGCCCAGGCAGAACAGGCCCGGGATCGTGGTCATCAGGTTGTAGTCCACCCACAGGCCGCCCATCGTGTAGTGCACCGCCGGGTAGATGCGCATGGGCTGCTCGTACGGGTTCTCATCGGTGATGTGGTGGTACATGTCGAAGAGGTTTCCGTACTTTTCCTTGACCTTGTCGAGGCCGATGCGCGCGATCGCGTCCTTGAAGTCGAGGTACACGGAGAGGCCGGTTTTGCCCACGCCGCGGCCGTCGTCGGTCATCTGCTTGGCCGCGCGCGAGGCGATGTCGCGGGGGACGAGGTTGCCGAAGGCGGGGTACTTGCGCTCGAGGTAATAGTCGCGCTCGTCTTCGGGGATGTCGGCGGCTTTTCGAGCGTCGTTCTTCTTTTTGGGCACCCACACGCGGCCGTCGTTGCGCAGCGACTCGGACATGAGGGTCAGCTTGGACTGATGTTCGCCGCTGACGGGAACGCAGGTTGGGTGGATCTGGGTGTAGCACGGGTTGGCGAAGGCCGCGCCCCTCTTGTACGCGCGCCACGTCGCGGTGACGTTGCAGGCGTTCGCGTTGGTCGAGAGGTAGAACACGTTGCTGTAGCCGCCGGTGCAGAGGAGGACCGCGTCGCCCGCGTGCTTCTCGAGCGCCCCGGTGACGAGGTCGCGCGTGATGATGCCGCGCGCCACACCGTCGATGACGACGAGGTCGAGCATCTCGCGGCGGGTGTGCAGCTTGACGGCTCCCGCGCCGACCTGGCGCATCAACGCGGAATAAGCGCCGAGCAGGAGCTGTTGGCCGGTCTGTCCTCGGGCATAGAAGGTGCGCGAGACCTGCGCGCCGCCGAAGGAGCGGTTGGAGAGCGTGCCGCCGTACTCGCGCGCGAAGGGCACGCCCTGGGCCACGCACTGGTCGATGATGGCGTTGGAGACCTGGGCGAGGCGGTAGACGTTGGCTTCGCGGGCGCGGAAGTCTCCGCCCTTGACCGTGTCGTAGAACAGGCGCCAGACCGAGTCGCCGTCGTTGGGATAATTTTTGGCGGCGTTGATTCCGCCCTGCGCGGCGATCGAGTGCGCGCGGCGGGGGGAGTCTTGGATGCAGAAGGATTCGACCTGATAGCCGAGCTCAGCGCAGGAGGCCGCGGCGGAAGAGCCTGCGAGGCCGGTCCCGACGACGAGGATCTTGAACTTGCGCTTGTTGGCGGGGTTGACGAGTTTGAGGTCGAAGCGGTGCTTGTCCCAGGACTTTTCGATCGGGCCCGTGGGGATCTTGGATTCGAGCTTCATGAGTGCGCGCCTCCCGTGCAGCAAGCCAGGCTCTGTTTGATGAATCCGAAGTACACCGGCAAGGACGCGAAGCCGAGGAAGATCAGGCCGGCGAATGCGTAGCCGGCTTTTCTGATCAGCGGCGTGTAGCGCGGGTGGTTGACGCCGAAGGTCTGCAGCGCGCTTTGCACGCCGTGCGACAAATGAAGCCCCACGCCGCCGACCGCGAGGACGTAGAAGGCGGCGTACCAGGGATTGGCGAACCAGCCGAGCACGTGCGCGAACAGATCGGGCCCTTTGAGGCCGCCGACGTCGTACTTGAAGGTCGCGACATGGAGGATGACGAAGGCGAGGATCAAAGTTCCCGTGAGCGCCATCGTGCGCGAGCCGGGCGTGCGCGCGCCCTTGCCTTGATAGACCTGGTAGCCCTCGGGACGGGCGGCGCGGTTGGCGAGCGTGGCGCGCACGGAGAGGACGATGTGCAGGAGGAAGAGGCCGACGAGGCCGACTTCCGCGGCCGGCAGCAGCGGGTTGCGCTCGAGCGCCTCGGCGTAATGGTTGAAGGCCTCGCCGCCGACGAACATCAGCAGATTTCCGAGCAGGTGGGTGATGAGGAATCCGCATAGCAGGAGGCCGGCGGCCGCGACCATGATTTTCTTGCCGATCGAAGACTCCAGGAACTGAAAGATGCGGCAGGAACATCGAGAGGCGCAGTGGGCGTTGGCTTCCATGGCCCGATTCTATCACGGCATTGATAGGTGAAAGTTGATCCAGGTCAAATTTCAGGACTGTGGATATGGCCCCGCGAAAAACGCTATCTTGCCGGAGTGCTCACCACTTTTCTTTTGGCCGTCGGCATCGCGTCCGCCGCCGAGCCGGTCAAAAACCCGGAGACCTTCACGAACCTCGAGATCGGCGAGGTCGGCAGCCTCGACCCGGCGTTCCCGTATGACGCATCGAGCCAGTCGGTGATCCAGAATGTCTACGAGACCTTGATCGCGTTTAAGGGCTCATCTTTATCCGAGTACGAGCCGCGCATCGCGGCGATGGTGCCGTCCCTTAAGAATAAGCTGATCTCGCCGGACGGGCGCACGTATCGCTTCCCGATAAGAAAGGGGGTGAAGTTCCAAGACGGGACTGCGGTGACCCCGGAAGATGTCCGCTATTCTCTGCTGCGGTTCATGATCACGGATCGCGCGGGGGGGCCCTCGGGACTCCTGCTGGAGCCGATCGCGGGCGTTGCCTCGACTCGGAATTCCTCGGGGACGGTCACGCTGGATGACTCGACGCTCGACCAGGTTGTGCGTGTGGACGGCAACGACGTGGTGATCTCATTGCCGCGCCCCTTCGGGCCGTTTCTCGGGATCATGGCCCGGTGGTCGTATGTTATTCCAAAGGCGTGGGCCGTGGCCCACGGCGAATGGGACGGGACGGCGGCGGCCTGGAAGAATTTCAACGATCCGCCGAAGGAGAAATCTTATCTCTACCAAAACATGAACGGCGCGGGTCCCTTTAAGCTTGTTCGTTGGGACAAGACCGCGCGCTACGTTTTGCTTTCGCGCCACGACGCGTATTTTCGCGGCCCGGCGAAACTCAAGCAAGTTCTGGTCAAGGCGGTGCCCGAGCTCAACACCCGAAAGTTGATGTTGCAGGCCGGCGACGCGGACAGCATCGAGACGCCGCGTCCGTACGCGTCCCAACTTCTCGGCATCCCGGGCGTGACCGTGCTCGACGGCCTGCGCCGCCTGCAGACCGACCCGGCGCTGTTCTTCACGGTGAAGATTAACCCGGTCGCCAATCCCGACATCGGTTCGGGAAAGCTCGACGGGGAAGGTATCCCGCCGGACTTTTTTTCCGACCTCGACGTTCGGCGGGGTTTTTCCTACGCCTTCGACTACGAGGCGATCCTGCGCGACACGTTTAAAGGAACGGCGGCGCGCGCGCTGGGGCCGATCCCGCCCAGCGTTCCCGGCGGCGACCCGCATCAGCCGCGCTACGACCACGATCTCAAGAAAGCCGAGGCGCACCTGCGCCGCGCCTGGAGCGGACGGGTCTGGGACCGGGGTTTTCGCTTCACGCTCACTTACAACACCGGCAGCGAGAACCGAGAGGCCGCCGCGCAGATATTAAAGAAGAACATCGAGAAGCTCAACCCGAAATTCCGCGTGGATCTGCGCGGTGTCGACTGGGCGAGCTTCCTTGATAAAGCCCAGCGGCGTCTGATGCCTCTGTTCGCGCGCGGCTGGGTCGCCGACTATCCCGACGCGCACAACTTTATTTACGCCTTCTATCATTCGTCGGGCCGCTATCCGTCGGCTCAGGGTTATTCGAATCCGGAGTTGGACGCTTTGATCGAAAAAGCGGTCGTTGAGCCGTCGCCCGCCAAGCGCGCGGCGTTGTACAAGAAGATTCTCGTGAAGGGCTTCGAAGAGGCTCCCGCGATCTTCACCGTGCATCCCGCCGGCGTCTACGGCCTGCGGACATGGGTCAGGAATTTCATCGACAACCCGGTGAATCTCGGGATTTATTACTACCCGATCGAGAAGCGGTGAGCGTCAAGACCGAGCGCGCGCAGAAGCTGCTCAAGGGCCTGCGCAAGCTCTATCCGGACGCGCACTGCGAGCTTGACTATGCGTCGCCGCATGAACTTCTGTTCGCGGTGATCCTCTCCGCGCAGTGCACCGACGTGCGCGTCAATGCGACGACAAGGATCCTCTTCAAGCGCTACAAGGCCTTGGACGACTACGCGAGGGCGGAGCCCGCCGAGCTCGAGGCGATCGTGCGTTCCTGCGGCTTCTACCGCATGAAGGCGAAGGCGATCATCGAGACCGCCCAGGCCGTGCGCGATTGGCATGGCGGGAAGGTTCCGCAGACCATGGAGGCGCTCCTCGCCTTGCGCGGTGTCGCGCGCAAGACCGCCAACGTGGTCCTCGGCGAAATCTATGGGAAGCCCGAGGGCGTGGTCGTGGACACGCACATGAAGCGCCTGGCCTACCGCTTCGGCCTCACCGATGAAGAGGACCCGGTCAAGGTCGAGCGCGACCTAAACGGGATCGTTCCGCGCAAGGACTGGGTGTTCTGGTCGCATGCGGTGATCTGGCACGGGCGGCGCATCTGCAAGGCGCAGAACCCGCAGTGCGGCGCGTGTACCCTGCGTCCCAACTGTCCCCAGCGCGGCGTCGACTTCGACTAAAGTGCTAGCGCCGGGATCCCGCCAAAAGTTATCCACAAACTCGTTTCAGAACGAGTTGCCCGGGCATGAAACTTTTTGGCTACCTCAATCGTCTGGTAGTATGGACGACCCGAGGTTATTATCCAACAAGGAGCTGTTGGCCAAGCTCGAGCGCTTCGTTGAAGAAGAACGCGAAAGGTTGCATTCCTTTCTGGCCTGGCTTGGCGAAGCGGACCGCCGGAAGCTTCCTGAGGACGAAGGCTACTCATCCACGTTTGACTTCTGCGTCCGTCATCTTAAACTCAGTGAGGACGAGGCTTATCGACGTATTACCGCAGCCCGGGCCGCGGTGGTACGCCCGGAGCTTCTCTCGGCATTGGCGGACGGCCAGCTTTCATTGAGCGCGGTTTCCAGGATCGCGCCGCATGTTCGGAGACCTGACGCACTCGAGATCATTGCCCGCGCGGAGGGTAAGACGGGGCGTGAGATCGACGAAATTCTGGCGCCCCTGCATCCTCAAGAGGCGCGACGTGAAACGATTCGCACGATCGCCGTCCTTGCCGGTCATGACGGCCCAGGCGGGGCTGCAGCAGCGGAATTCCGCGTCGATTTCAGCTTCCGCGGTTCGCCGGCGCTGCGCGACGCGATCGAGCGCGTCCGGGAACTGTTGGCGCATAAGCACCCCTTCGCCGGATTGGACGAAGTCCTTCTTGAGATCGCCCGGGACTATCTCGAGCGGCACGATCCGCAGAAGCATCTGCCGGGCCGCGTTTCCCCGGTGAGGGGTGGGTCCTCGATTCCAGCTGGAATTCGACGCGCCGTTTGGACCAGAGACGCGGGACGATGCGCTTACGTTGGGACGACCGGCGTTCGGTGCCTGTCGAGGCGATTTTTAGAAATGGATCATGTGAAGCCGCGCGCGCTCGGCGGTGGAGATACTCTTGCGAACCTGCGGCTTCTGTGCCGAGCGCACAACGATTCGGAGCGGCGAAGGATACTCGGAGAGAGGCGGTATGCCGGGACTACCTGGCCTCTTTCGGCAGGCCCGCCAGGAAATTTTTGATCGCCGCGCCGTAGGCCGGACCCGTCTCTAGGAAGCCATCATTGTGCGAGCCCTTCGACCCCGCGGCGCCAACCCCATCGGCAAGGAGATCGTCGAAAAAATTGAGGCTTTGCTGAGAGACAGCGAAGACGAGTAAATATTGTCTGTAAAAATAGACGATTGGCCGGCCGATTGTCGACATAAGAGTCCTGTCACGACATGGGACCATTGCCGGGCCTTCCCGGACCGTTGGGCCCAACCCCTCGCGGCGCCTCTCGCACATAATATGGATGTGAACTTCCGTCCGTCCCGTGCCGTCGCCTCGATTCTAACGGTTTCCCTGACCCTGGGCGCTCCCGGAGCCCAGGCCTGGGGACAGGTCGCCGGGGCCGTTCGTCCCGGTTCCGTCGGCGCCGGACTCTCGGCCGCCTCCGGGGGGATCACCACAGCGCCCGATTCCTTCACGCTCCCCACGCCTCCCCTCTCCGCGCCGGCACCGTCGGCTCCAGGCTTCACCCCGGTTCCCGCCGCGCTGTCCGCCGCGGCAATTCCCGCTGCCGCTTCCGCGACGCGGATCATCTCAAAGCCCGTCGCTTTAACGGCCGAGCTCCCCTCCGCACCACCCGTTGCCGATGGAAAAACCGAAGGCGCGCTCGAACGCCTGTCCTTCCTCTTCGACGGCCTGAAAGCATTCGGCGTCAACCCAGGGTCCGAGGTTGGCGACAACGCGGCCACTGCGCCTCAGAAACCCGATCATGAGCCCCCCTGGATGCGATTGGCATCGCGGTCAGAGCAATTGCGGATACTGCCCTTGCCGCCCGAGCTCGCACGCCCCTTTCTCAGAAAGCCAGGCGGTCGTGCCGATCCCAATTATCTCCGCAATCAGCTCTCCGTTTTTCAGCGTATCCATGTGTATTGGGAAACCAAACGTCAAGGGGGGGCTGTGCCGCCGCTAGGTCAATTCTTAGCCTATTTGCACAGGCTGAGTTCTGTGGGGGGAGATGGGGCAACGACGTATCAAGCTTCTCAGTCGCCAGAGGCGTATCAGAGCCACCAAGTCTTGCCCGGCATTTTTCGACACGATCCACAGGTGGAGGCTGCGGCCCCAAGTCTGGAGGAGCAAGGACTTCGGATCATGGCCAAGCACGCTCGCCTGCCCGCCGATCAGCCCCTCTGGCTTGCTATTTCTGAGGATGAATTTGTGACTGTACAGAAGCTTCGGCAGCAGTGGGATCCTGTCGTTAAAAATTCACCGCCGATGCAGGTTGAAGTCATTGATCTACCCGGCATCCCCTCGGACGCGCGTCCTTGGAATGTCATTGACATGAAGCAACAAGAGATGAGCCACTGGTATCCTGCCAAACGCCATATTCCGCTTTATATCAGACAGTATGACGTGTTACTGAATGAGCTGAGTGACTTAAGCATGCAAGTCCCGTTTCCCAACAAAGCCTTTCTGGAGAAAGTGGTGCTTTTGTATTGGACGGGCATTCATGCCCATTTCTTTTTGCGCATCAACAAGTCTGTACTGATGTCGATGACCAACTACTTCTTGATGCGATACTATTTTGCCCCCGGAGGTATTTTCCATGGTGATCTCGATATCATCGCGCTCTTTTTGCCTCGAGAAGCTTTCCATGCGTATTTTGTGAAGCACGCCCTGTCCACTTACCAAAAGGAGCCACAGGACTTGGGTGTGCAGTGGCGTTAGGCGCCGCTACTTCCACTTGATCGTGCAGCCGATCGCGTGGATCTCGGGGACGCGCACCGGGCGGCTCGCGACGAGGTCATCGAGCGCGTCGCGCAGGCCCGCGACGGCACCGGAGTAGGCGAGGTTCAAGCCCGCGTCGAAGACAAACAACTGGGGCGTGTGCGTCGCGCCGTAAGCCTTTGCGGTTTTTTGCGTCTCGTCGCGCAGGTAGGCGAAGGGGAACTTCTTCTCGGCCGCGCGGACGATCATGTTCTCGTAGGAGTCCTCGGGATAGCCGTCCGAGTCGTTGGCGTTGATCGCGGCCATGCCCACGCCTTTGGCGCGATAATCATTACATGCGGCGATCAAAGCGTCCTCAGCCTTCACGACATAGGGGCAGTGGTTGCAGGAGAAGACGATGATCGTCGCCGCGGCCCCCTTGAGGGATTCAATGGTGTGCGTCCTGCCGTCCACGCCCTTCAGGCTGAACGCGGGAGCCTTCAGGGCTTTCTCCGCGCGGAGCGCAGGAATTTCTCGAGACCCTCGACGAGAGCCTGAGCGAGCTCGTCGCGAAAGGATGCCTGGTTGAGCAGAGCCTCCTGGTCGGGGAAGATCATGTAGGCGTTCTCCACGAGGATCGCGGGCATCGCGCTTTGACGGGCGACAAGCAGGTCGCCCCAGCGCAGTCCCTCATCGGCGAGCTTGAGGCGCTTGCGGTAGGCTTCGTGCACGGCGCGTCCAAGCTCGAGGCTTTGCGGGTGGTAATAGAAGACGGTGAAGCCGCGCGGCTTGGCGAAGGGATTTTCGCCATCGGGCAGGGCGTTGTTGTGCAGGCTCACGAAGAGATCCGCGCCGCGCTCCACGGCCTGTTTGGGGCGTTCCACGAGCGAGACCTCGCGCAGGGGGTCGTCGCGCGTCATCAGAACGGCGGCACCCGCGCGCTCGAGGCGCGCCTTCGCCGCCAAGGCGATCGCGTAGTTGGCGTCCATCTCGCGCGTGCCGAGAGGACCCGTGGCTCCCGTCGCTGAGGGCATATGGCCGGGATCGAGCATGATCGTGACGCCCGAGAAGGGGTTCTTCTCCGAGATTTTCGGGGCGCGGCGCAGTTCCAGGCGCAAAGACCCGCCGTCGTAGGTCGGCCACCAGCCCCACAGGGTCTCGGCGGGCTTGAGCAGGATCGTGACGGCGACGACGTCGGCCGCTTCCTGGCGCCAGCGGACTTCCGAGACGAAGTCGGGCGCGTCGTTGATCATCCAATTCGTGTGGCCGGTCGCGTTGTAGAGGCGCACCGTCAACGCGTTAAGAGCGGCCGAGGGCTGGACGTCGAAGGCGGCTTTCTCCGACAGGCCGATCCTCACGACTGCGCCGAGCGCGGTCTTCGCGACGTCGATCGTGCCCGTCACCGCGCGCGGCATGGAGGCTGAGGTCGAGATGTCGACGTCCTTCGCCGCTATCCAGCCCGACAGGGCGTCGGACAGGCGCACGCGAAGTGAGCCGCCGTCGCGTCCCGTCACCGGCAGGCGCGTGCCCGGGAGGGGGAACATCAAAAAGCCGTTTGCGGGTCCGGTCTTCACGCTCGCGTAGCCGGCCGTGCTCGCCCTCACCGTGGCGACCGCGGGAGTTTGCGCGGACGCGGACACGCGTGCTGCCCCCTTGGCTTTCACCGAGGACCAGCCTTGGCCGAGCTCGTACTCGACCGGGCCCGCCGCGAAATCCGCGCCGGGCGCGATCAGCTTCACTCCTTCGTAGGTCCCGAGCGCTGAGTTGACGGCGCGCATCGGCTGCCAGTCGTCCGTGCCGACGCGGAAGCGCGCGGCCTTGCCCGGTGTGCCCTTCATGCGCACCGTCAGCAGATCGCCGCCGCGCAGTTCGAGGTCGGATTTTGGGGAGAGGGACGCCGGGTCGATAGCGAGCTTGCCCGGCAAGGGCGCTGGGGGGATCGGCACGAGAATGCGGCGCTCGGCCGTCGCCGTGCCCGACGACAAGGCCAGCTCGCCGCGGAAGGTGAACGTGCCGGGCGCTATCGGCAGCCACGCGATAAAGCCGCCATTGTTGTGAACGGAAACGGCCGCCCCGTTGATCGTGAAGTGCGCGGTCGCGGGTGCGACCGAGCCGAGGATGAATTCGCCCTCGGCCGCGAGCGGCATGTTCTCGGGCGGCCAGACGAAGACGATCGGCTCGGTCGAACGCGTCGGGTAGAGGGGAGGAACGGCGATGACCGCGGCCTGCGGCTTCTTGGCGGCCGCGGGAAGGGCCAAACTCAGTAATAACGCGGCCGCGAGCGCTCGTTTCATGGCCGCCATTCTACAAACTTTGCTTAGGCAGGAGACTTTTTGCGAGCCGCTTTTCTCTTTGCGGACGCTAGAGAAACGCGTATCGTAACGATGGCGACTAAGTCATAGAAGAAGTGCGCGAGTATCGGCCACCAGATGGTGCCGGTCAGAAAATATATCCCCGCATATACGATGCTGGGGGGGATGCGTGCCCAGAGAGAACCATAGTCGTGAAGTTTGGAAAAGATGTAGGAACTGAGAAAGGCCGCCGCGGAAAAAGAAACCGCATTGGATAGACCGACTATCTCGTGCAGGAGCGAAAGAGATCCACCAAAAAGAGCCCATCGAAAAATCAACTCTTCACTCACAGCGGCGAACGCCGACATCGTCACTATTTTGACGGGCCCCCATTTCTCTACATCTGGTTTATTGTGCTCATCCATTAAACTTGGGCGAAGAACCTGGCTGCCAAGGTCCAATAATACATTGAGCAAAGTTACGCCCGCCGTCACCCCTAACGTCATCCAGGTGTTCTCGAAAACGACGGGAAACGGGTTTATTCCCCGTGCAGAGAGATACGTCGGTAGAAACAAGAGCGCCCCGACGATGGCGAAGAGGACCAAGGACCTCAGCCTCTTATGGTTGTCGCTCAGGGCATATTTCATCAGTGCATCGGGCTCTTCTAAATTCTTCGTTTCACCTGCACCGACCGTCTCCCGTGAATGAGCCAGAACCTCAATTGAATCGCGAACGTGATGACGAGCGGAAGCCTCTCGTCGGCTTGGAGGGAGAAGGCCGGAATGCGCAGTGAAGTCCAGCGGTGATGCTGCCTTTGCCACGCGTGAAAGGGCTGCTGTATCCCCAGCGTCCTCCCAAATCCGTTGAGCGATATGATTCAGGGTCTCCAGGGGCATCCGTTCGATGTCTGCCGCTTTAAATGGCTCAAGAGCCCTATTTAATTCACTGACAATCTCAAGGCGGTGAACCGCCTGATCTTGCCCATGGGCAGCCGAGGCGTCTCCAAGTCCGGCTTGCCGAGCACGTTCAAGGAAAGCCGCAACTTTTGTATTGGGTGAATAGGTCGCAACGCCCTTTGTGATGGCTGGCGTCTCTCTCAAACCGGGAAGCTCCGGAAAGGATCGAGTGGTCCCCAGGTTCGGCGCAAGGTCGGTGTTGGAAATTCCCGCTAAAATGGTTTGTTGGACGATGCTGCCGATCGCCACGATGGCGGAACCGCTGTTTGTTGGACCCTTAACGCCGACTTCCGGGGTCGAAACAGGTCCGGCCCAAGAGCGTGCCGCCCAATTCGTCGCCAGCAGGCAACCGAGGATGACTGCTAGGCCTAATCTGGTTTTCATATCGCCTTGCCCTGGAGTATAGGGTGCGGAACGATTCTTGACCAGGGTATTCAGGGGGAGGGCTTAACGAGGGGCCCCTTTCACTTCACTTGGCCGTGAGGCGGTGGGTTCCGTCCCAGTCGTCCGGGAGAGCCTGCAAGCGCAGGTCGGCCAGACGCTCCTGGAAGACCCGGGAGACCGGGTCGTCGTTGAGGATGACGCGGGCTTGGGTGAAGGCCTGCGACGCCTCCTCCCAGCGGCGCTGGCGGTAGGCGGCCAGGCCTGTCTCGAAAACGCGGTAGCCTTCTCGGCGGTGGGTCGGGATTTGGTCCTTGAGCCCGAGGAGCTCGAAGACCCGCACCGAGGCCCGGCGTCCCTGGACCCCGATCCGGTCGACCTCGCGGACCTCGACGGCTTCTCCGGCGGCGCGGCGCGTCGCCTCGCTGATGAGGATGTTGGTCCCGTAGGTTTTGTTGGCCCCCTCGAGGCGGGAGCCGAGATTGACGCTGTCGCCCATCACCGTGTAGTCCATCTTCGCGGGCGAGCCCATGTTGCCCACGACCATGGGCCCGGTGTTGATGCCGATGCGCAGGTCGATGCGGGGCAGACCGCGCGCCTCCCAGACCGGCCACAGCCGGCGCAGGGCTTCTCGGTTGGCGAGGGCCGCGCGGCAGGCGCGCAGGGCGTGGGCGTCCTGCTCGACGGGCGCGCCCCAGAAGGCCATGATGGCGTCGCCCTCGTACTTGTCGATGGTCCCTTCCTCCGAGAAGATGGCGTCCGTCATGGCGCCGAGGTACTCGTTGATCAGGCCGACCAGCTCCTCGGGCGAGAGGGTCTCGGAGAGGCTGGTGAACCCGGCCAGGTCCGAGAAGAAGACGGTGAGCTCCTTGCGCTCGCCGCCGAGCTTGACGCTGTCGGGGTCGCGGAGGAGCTTTTCCACCACGGAGGCGGCCACGTAGCGCTTGAAGGTGCTCTTGACGAAGTCACGCTCCTTCAAACCCTTGATCATTTCGTTGATGGCCGAGCCCATTTGACCGACCTCGTCCGAGGACCCGACCTCCACTTTTTGCTCGAGGTCTCCCTGCCCGATGCGCTGGGCCACCCGCGACATGCGGACGAGAGGCCCGCTCACCGAGCGAGCGCTCAGGAACGCGGCCAGGCAGGCGAGGACCACGACGCCAGCACTCAGTGCTAAGACCAGAATCCAGAGTGCTTGCAGGCGCGAGTGGATCTCGGTGGAGAGCTCTCCTTGGGAGGCAAGCAAAGCGCGGCGTACCCGGCGCACCGGCGCCACGATGCCGGCGACCGGCACGCTGACGGCGTAGTACCAGCGGGTTCCGTCTCCGAGGTCCACGGCCGAGTAGGCGAGGATGACTCCCGTCGGCAGTTCGTCGGCGCCGGTCGCCGGGGCCACCACGCCGGCCGGGCGCTCCGGCGCTTCTTTGATGGCGCGCAGAACGGGAGCGTAGAGCCCGCCGCTGTAGCGCGCCGCGGATTCCGGCTCGAGCACCGAGCCTGGAGAGAGTAAAGCGGAGCGGTCTCGGCGGTAGCGGGCGCTGACGCGCACCTGGCCCGCGGAGTCCATGAGGATGGCGTCGGCGACCTGCAGGTCGCGCAGCTCGAGCAGGCGCTCAAGGATGTCGGTGAGCCGCACGTCGACGGCGCCGACTCCCAAGAGCCGCCCCGCGCCGTCGTCGATGGGCTGGGCCGCGGTGATCACCATGTCCCGGCCGTTTTTGTCCACGTACAGGTCCGTCCAGGTCAATCGTCCGGCCCGCGTCGCGGCGAGGTACCAGGAGCGCTGACGGGGGTCGTACTCCGGCTTGAAGGCGGCCTTGCCCGGGTAGCCGAAGATGAAGCCGTCCTTGTGGCCCAGGTACATGGTCATGCAGCCGGGCAGCTCGCGGTAGGTGTGGGCGAAAAACAAGCCGAGCGGGCGCAGACGCTCCAGGATGGGCGCGGCTTGTTCCGGCGGCGTGCCGGGAGCGAGGTGATAGATGGAGTAGGGTTTCAATCCGTACTCGGCGCGCAGGAACTCGCCGTCTTCTCGCACGAGCCGGGCTACCTCGTTGGCCGGATACAGGGGCGGGGCCGCTCCGGAGGCGGGGGTTTGCAGCTGCTGGGCGGCGAGCGCGGACTCGAGCGCCAGCGCGCGGCGGATGTCGCTGAAGAAGGCCTCCAGACGCGCGGATTTCTCCCGGACGATCTGGAGATACCCGGCCCGCGCCTGCTCGGAGAGCACCTGCTGGCTTGTCCGGGAGCCGCGCTCGGCGGTCTCGTTATTCTTCGCGAGAAGCCGGCTCTGGAGCTCTCCGGTGCTGCGCAGGAGCACCACGCAGGTCAGGGCCAGTGGCAAGGCGGAGATCAGCGCCAACAGCAGGAACAGCTTCTTGAAGATGCTCACGCCGGATAGGATAGCCTATCGCGGGGAGTTGCCGAGCGAGAGCAGGACGTCGAGGAATTTCTGCGGGGGGATGTCGACCGGCTTGCGGTAACGCCGCACGATGGCGCGCAGCACGCGAGCCTCTCGTTCATAAGAAGACGTGATGTCAGGTGAGCCGGATTCCCCGCCTTTTTTAGGCGGGGCGGCGGCGCGCTTGAGCCGCGCGTAGATGGCATGCTCGATTTCAGAGGTCGGCAGGTACTCGCGGAAAAGTGACTTTTGCAGTTCCTCGGGGCTTGCGTTCATCTCGGCGAAGAGGCGGTCGAAGAGGTCGAGCAGGACTTCAGCCTGAATGCGTGGTCCATGGTCGCGCTGAGGATCCCCTATAAGGAAAAAAAGCAGGTGTTCTCGTGCCGCCCGGCCGGGTTCTTCGCCCAAAGTTCTCTTGAGCGCGGCTACCTGCATGAGCGCGCGCAGTGAAACTGAGGCGCTTCCCGGGAAGAACTTTCCGCGGTCGAATGCCTTGGGGTCCACGTTCAGCAGACGCATTTGCGCGGCGATAATCCTGCTCGAGTGAAGATCGAAGTAAAGGCGATCCCCGATCGCATCTACAAAGGCTTGCGTTTCCGCTGCGGTGAGATGGCTGGATGCGGTCTTGACCCCGATGTTCTTCAGCATGGCATTCACGAGGTCGGAGGCGTCATCTGGCGAGAGATTTTGGCGATATTTCCCTGTTCTGTTCTGGGCATCAAAATAATAGGGCAAGATGCCTTGCTGGATGTTGCCGTGCACTCCTTGGCAGACCGTGCAGCGGTAAAGCCCCGAGGTCAGCGGATAGCTGAAGGTGACATGGCCGACGTCAGCGATCTTGCCGTTGCCGGTGAGGTTCTCGGGATTGATGGCGCCGTGGCCGATGTTGTTGAAGAGCATGGCTGCGGCCAGTTTGAGGCGCTGCGCGCGCGAGGGCCATCGCCCATAAAAAGACTCGCGCGCGTCTTCCAGCTCCCGCTCGACTTGCACGGCCAGCATATGAGGCTTGCCCTTGTTCATCGTTTCGGTCTGGAGGGATTGAGGTAGAAGCGTGAGGCGATCCTGGGGCAAGGTGGGAACGCCGGCATCAGCGAGATTGCGGCCGACGATATACTCCTCGACGCCGCCGCCATGCTCGCCGCCCGGGTCGTCGCCGGCGGCCTGCAGGCCATTGCGGCGAAAGTCGGAGAGGTCGAAGGCTCCGTTGACGGCGCTAAAATTCGGGTTGACCCCCGAACCTTTGATCGCTTTTGCGCGTTGTCGGAGATCGAGAGAATTGAGCGCGATCAGGTGGTCACGTCCGCTGCCGCGGCTGCCGCTGGAGCTTTTTTCCCTTGTGCTGTAGTAGCGGTAGGCCCAGAGCGTGGCCGGTTTGGCGCCTTCGGGCACGGGCAGGCCGAAACTCTTGAAGAAATAGTCGGTGAGAAAGACTGCGGTAGTTTCCTCTGATCCGGAGTCGAGCCGGACTCCGCCGGGGATCTCCCAGCCGGCGACGGCGACGGTCATCCCTGGTTTATCGAGCCAAGATTTATTGTTCCAGCCGAGCGCTGTGGCGGCATCCCAGATTTTGTCCGGAATCGAATAGTACTTGATCGAAATGACGTGCGGGAGTCGGTGACTGGAATTCCAAGCGCTTTGGATCATTCCCTCCAAATAATCCAGAGCTCGGTCCGAATAACCCAGAGCTCGGTCAAAATAATCATCCAATTGATAGTAAGCCAGCTTCAGTCGTTCACGCGCCGTTTGTAGAACGTTCGGGCGTCCTTTGCGCTTAATGCGCGGGGACGTGGCCGGGATTCTTTCGGGGGAGGTCGGGCTATTCAGCGCGACCTTGTGTGCGGCTTGCAAATTCCACGAGGCGGGCCGGCTGGGCATGCGTCCGATAGGGCCGGCATCGCCGATGCTTGCCGTGACGGTTTCGGCCCGCGCGCCGTCCGCTTGCGTTTGCCCCAACGCGGCGGCCATGGACTCCATGTGGAGCATGAGCAGTTGAGCTCGGATTTTTTCTTTTTCCATGCTGGGCAGCGCGTCATGGTAGGCGCGGGAGAGCGCCGCCACTTGCGGGCGAGTCCCCGGAAGCTGGAAATCTCCCAAGAGGTCGAGAGCGACGTATTTTGCGGCCAGCGTCGGGTCCGCGGGGGCGGCCCGTGCCGCTGCGGCGCTTGTCGGGAGCCGCTGCATCTGCGCCTGCACTGTCGCGTAGACGGGGGCAAGGGCCGTGCGGGTCTGCAAGTCGCTGAGATCAACCCCCTTCAAGGAAGACAGGAGGGGGTTCAAAGTCGTGAGGTCGGGGGCCGAGGAGTTAAACAAGCCGCCGACCGCAATCGTCCAGTCCCGCACGACCGCCGGCGAAAAGGACGCGCCGCCGGATCTTCCCGGCGCGACAACCCCCGCCTGGAGGGCGCTCGACAGGCAGGCGACAACAACGCAGGAAATGACGAGTCCAGTCGCCGCGAAACGGTGGCGCATGTCCAAAGTGTAGTCGGGTCGTGAGATCTGTCAAGACGTACCCCGCGTGCAACTGTTTCCAGAAACAGCTGCACGGAGGCTACACAGGGCTGACGGTCGCGTCAGCCGAGCAGCGCCGCCAGAACGGCGCGGGCGAAGTCGGCGAGCGAGGGGTCGCGCGCGCCCATCACGAGCACGAGGTCGCCCGCGCGCGCTTCGGCCGCGATCAAGCCAATGATCTCGGAGCGATCGGCGACGTGGAAGGCATTGAGGTGTTGGGCGCGCAGCGGCTCGACGACATCGCTTGACGAGATATCTTTGCTCGCCGTGCCGCCGACGTAATAGATGTCCGGCAGCCAGAGCCGATCGTCGGGCCGCAGGCCCTGGGCGAAGGCCTCGATCAGCTCGTTTTTGAGATGGCGGGTGGGCGCGAAGCCGTGGGGCTGATAGACGGCCAGGATCCGGCGGGCGCGCAGGCGGGCCGCGGTCAAGGTCGCCGCGATCTTGGCCGGGTTGTGAGCGAAGTCGTCCACGACCTCGACGCCGCGCGCCGTTCCGAGGCTTTGGAAGCGGCGCGCCACGCCTTGGAAGGAGGCCAAGGCCCGGCTGCAGTCGGCGAGACTCACGCCTTCATTGAGGCACGCCGCCACGGCGGCCACGGCGTTGGCGGCGTTGTGGCGGCCCGGGAGGGGAAGATGAAACGGCGTGTCCCTCACGCGAAACTGCGAGCCGTTGGGGCCCAGCTCGAGCCCCTCGCCGCGCACGGAGCCGGACTCGAGGCCGAAGGTCCCATCGGCGCGAAGGGCGGCGAGCTCGGGGTCGTCGGAGTTTATGAGGGCCGTCGCGACGTTGGCTCGGAACTTGAGGAAGATGTCGCGCAAGGCGGCGACCTCCAGGTGGTCCTTGGTCAGGTTGAGGAAAACGCCCACGGCCGGCTTGTAATTGACGAGAGAGCCGTCGCTCTCATCGGCCTCGATGACGAGCAGCTCCGATTTTCCGCGCCAGGCGTTGCCGTTGAGGCCCCGGCGCTCAAGCGCGAGGAGGCTGCCGCCCGTGATGACCGAGGGCCCTCGTCCCGCCGCCTCGAGAATCTCGAAGATCATGGCGACGACGGTGGACTTGCCGCTGGTGCCGGTGACCGCGACCGTGCGCAGGCGCGACACGTGGCGCGCGAGGAATTCGGAGCGGTGCATGAGGGGCACGCCCAAGGCCTTGGCCGCGGCGATCTCGGGGTTGGCGTCCTCGATGGCGGTGGAGAGCACGACGAGGTCGGTTGCGCGTGTCAGGGCGCTGCCGTCCTGGGCAAACAGGCGCACGCCGAGAGCCTCAAGCTTGGCGCGCAGCGGCGCGCTGCGGCCGCGGTCGAAGTCGCGGTCGGAGCCCGTGGCCGGGCCCCCGTCCAGGGCGTGGATCTGGGCCAGCGCGCTCATGCCCGCTCCGCCGATGCCGACGAAATGGATAAGGGGTTTTTTCGCCGTCTCGCTTTGGAAATACGAGCCGAAGAAGAGGCGGCGGCGGCGCGGCCGCGCGAAGGAGAGGTCGCTGACCGCGTCGCCCGACTCGATGGCGGGGAGGGCCCGGCCGAAGCGCTCGAGGAAGGTCGTGCGCAGCACGCGGCCCGAGGATTTGCGGCTTTCGATGAGGCCGTCGCCGCCGGTGAAGATCATGACGTGGGTGACGCGCTCGCTTGTTTCGTCATCGGTGAGGAAGACCAGGTCGCCGCTCTCCAGGTGAGCGCGCCGCACGGCGCGCGCATGGAGTTTCTGCTCGTGCGAGTCGCGCGGCACGTCGCGGCCGTGGATGCGGTAGGCGAGGCTCACGAGGCCGGAGCAGTCGACGCCGATGCTCGGGTCGGGCTGGACGCCGGAGCGCCCGCCCCAGTAGTAGCTGGTGCCGAGAAACAGCTCGGCGGTGCGGATGATCTCGGCGCGCGAGGCGGCGGTCGGCTGGGCGGGCGCGGCATACAGCGAATCAGACGGAATCTCCGCGAGCGTGCCGTCGAGCAGGCGCACCACGGCCGCGCCGCCCTTTTCCGAGATGCGCGAGAGGCGCGTGCCGACGGAGAGTGTCAGCAGGTCGTCTCCGCGCTGGAGCAGAGCCTGGCGCACGCGCACGACCGGCCCGGATTGGGGGGGTGCGGTGCAGACCAAGGTCTCGGCCTTGATCCAGCCCGGGTAGCCCTGCCACCCTCCGGCGGGCCTGAAAATTTCCTGCTCGTCGGCGCGAACGCGGACCCATTCGCCCTTGGCCTCGAGGGCGGTCACGGTCTCCCCGTAGAGAATCTGGGACAGATGCGCCTCGTCGTCGAGCTTGACGCGGGCGCGGCGCACGGGCCTGGCCCACAGATCGGCGACGGGCGTTCCAATGGTGAACTCGCGGGGAAACGCGGGGCCGATCCGATACGCGAGGCCGCGTTTATTGACGCGCCAAACTCTGTGGAAGGCGGCGCGTGCGTAGACGCGGCGCACCTGGTCCCGGCCCGGGCCGGCGGGATCATAGGCGATGATGTCGCCCTCGGGCGTGAAGCCGCCGATCACGAGGACGTGGCCGCGCGTCTTCGCCATCGGGGCGTTGGGCAGTTCTCCCTCGTCGAAGGTCACGCTCACGATCACGGGGCGGCCCCGCGCGATCTCGGCTTCGGCGTCGGCCAGTGACTCGAGGCGGGCGACGTGACCCTCGAGCCCGAGCGAGCCGGCGTAGGCGACGTTCGCGGGCCAGTTGCCGAATAATCGGGAACCGCGGTCCTGGGCCGCAAGCGCCACCTCTTCGAGGTTTTTCTTGAGCCCCCAGTATTCGAGGACCATCGCCAGCGACGTCGGCGCGCAGATGTCGTGCTTGTACTTTTCCTGAGCGTCTCCTTGCGAGCGGGGAAAAAGCCCGAGGTCTCGGACCCACGGGCCCGGTGAAAACGCGGGCGGCGCGTCCGGGCTTTGGCCGTCGGAGACGGCGACCGCGACCGAGCGCAGGCGCACGGCTTTCTTGCCGGCTTTGAACTTGAGGCGGTAGCGAAACGCGGAGGCCTTCTTGTCGAGCTTGAGCGTGTCGACGTCCACCGTTCCCGCCGCACCGAGGGCGTTGAGGGGAGAAGTCCAGCCCGTGTCTCGGAGCGTGCCCAGCGAGAACCACTCGGTCCAGCCTGTCTCCAAGCGGACCTTCACGCTCAGCTCCACCTCGCCGCCGGCGGGCACGTCCGCGGTCAGCGAGCCGACGAGATCGTCAAATCCAAACGGGGTCTCGAGATCGCGCGACTCGAGAGTCGCCGTCGCGGCTTTCGTGCGGAACAGCCCCTCGGCGAACGGCAGGCGCGCAAGTCCCGCGGCGCGGGCTCCGGCGACGTCGAGCGGCGTGCGGTGCAGGACGGTGTGATTCATGGCGTGCGCGGCGGCCGGGGAAAATAAAAAGCCGACCGAGCGATGAGCGAGGAAGTGCCCCTTCCACACGCCGTTGGAAGGGGGCCGGGCGACACTTACTTGACGAGCTTGTTCATCGGCTTGTGAGGAGGATCGTTGGGGGCGCGGGGCGTCACCTTGGGGTTGTCCTTGAAGGACGGGGTGAGGTCGGCGTTGACCTTCGCCCAGGCGGGATCTTCATCGGCCGAGCCCTTGATCGCGCCGATGGGGCACTCGGGCAGGCACACTCCGCAGTCGATGCAGACTTCGGGGTTGATGATCATGAACTTCTCGTCCTTGTACTGGCCGGGGTGGATGCACTCGACCGGGCAGACGTCGACGCACGCGGCGTACACTTCGCCCAGACAGCCTTCGACGATGATATGAGTCATGGAGGTTCTCCGAAAAACAGGTTATACTGAACCAGCGTGGTCCATCGTACATCATCGTCCATTTGTTGTCAAATTCTCGTCGGCCTTCTCTCTTCGGCCGCTTTCGTCGCGCCCGTTTACGGCGCGACGGCGCCCGCCCCCGCGGCGATCAGCCCGATTTCTGAGCGCGTGCTGGGGCTGCCGGCCAAGATGAAGCTGTTCGGCGCCGCTTCCCTCAATTGGCGCAACGTCGGCCCTCGCGAGCCCGGTTTCGAGACCCAGATCCAGAACCAGGTTTATTTAGCCGACATGTATCTTGGGACCCAAGGGCCCGTAACCGAGGACGTGCCGGTGCTGCTCGAGTGGAACCTACCGACCGCGGGCCGGGGCGCGCCGCGCCTGAGCCAGGCTTACGCGGAGTACGACGGCGTGCGCCGCATCAAGTTCCAGTTCGGCAAGTTCATGGTCCCGTTCGGCCGCTACAACGAGCTGTACCGGCCCGACCAGTATCTGGCGGTGACGCGTCCGCTGCTCTACGCTTCGCCCGACAGCCTTGATCTCGTCGTGCGCCCGAACTCCCCGCGTCCGCCAGTCAGCTACGGCTACAGCGACATCGGCATTCGCTGGAGCTGGTATCCCGTGCGCGTGCATCCGCTGGTTCCAAGCGAGCTGACCTTGTTCATCGTCAACGGCATGGGCGAATCGAAGAACCGCCTGCGCACCTTCCCCAATCCCTCGAACCTCGGCATCCCAGGCCCCGGCACCAACGGCGTCTCGCCCGATTTCGGCCACGAAAACAACAATCTCGCCGACAACAACAACGCCAAGACCGTGGGCGGACGCGTCGTCTTCGCCCTCGGGGACCTGCGCCTGCCTTGGCCCGTGCCCGAGCGGGCGGCCGATCTGACCGGCACCCACCTGGGCCTGTCCGGCATGGGCGGCAACTACGACCTCGAGGGTTATCTCAATTATGAAATGTGGAGCGCGGACTGGTCCTTCGAGTATCGGGGCGTCAGCTTGTCCGGTGAGGTCATGTACAGCAAGAACCAGTTCCTGACGCCGATCCTGGCGTCGAGCTCCACGGCGGCGGCACCCGTGCTGGTCTCTCCGGTCACCCACACGCGCCAGGTCGAGCATCTGTACGGCTATTTCGTCCAAGGCGCGTTCCCGTTGATGCGCCACCCGCCCTACGGCAAGCGCGTGACCGGCCTGCTCGTGTACAACGAGATGTATCGACGCGGGCCGCTGCTCGACTTCCTGCTCAACTTCAACGATGGCACCACGACTTTCGACTCCATGACCGCCTACAACTCCGGGGCGCCGTTCGTCACGCGCAAGATCAGCAAATACACCGCGGGCCTCCACTGGCAGCTGGCGGATCACTTCGCCGCGAAATTCGAGTACTCGTACTGGGTGATGGGCAAGTCCACGGTTCTCAGCCCCACTTCGCTGGGCATCAACGACGTGTACCAGAACGCGTTCTCGTTGGTCATGGGGTTCTAGACGCGATGAGGATTTCCGCGGACGCGTCCGTGCCGCGCCCCTTGGGGCCGGCTTGATGCTTCGAGCGCTTGTTTGGCTTCTTGCGGCGCCGGTCGCCGCGGCCCCGCTGGAAGCGCCTAAAGCCGACTTCAAGGTCGAGGTCGTCGAGACGAGCGCTGCTTCTGGACGAACCGATTATCTGCTCAAGTTTCCCTCGGCGGCTAAAAGTCCCTGGCCGGCGAATGACACGGTGTGGGCGCACCTGTCCGTTCCGAATTGGGCGAAGGGGAAGCGGGGCGCGGCGGTGCTGGTTTTGCCTGTGATGGCCGCGCCGAACGTCTGGATCGAGACGCGCTTCGTCAACCGCTTTGTCCAAGATGGGTTCATCACGATGTGGATCGAGATGCCCACGCAGTTCCACCGTCGGCCGCATCCGTCTCTGCCGAGCGGCCAGGTGTTCCTCGCGCGCTCGCCCGGCCGGCTCGCGCGCAACTTCCGCCAGTCGGTGGCGGACGCGCGCCGTGCGCTCAGCGTGCTGGCCGCCCGGCCCGAGGTGGACGCCCGGCGCGTGGCCCTATTCGGCATCAGCTTGGGCGCCATCGTGGGCGCTACGACCTGGTCCGTGGACCCGCGTCCGGCCGCCGGGGTGTTCCTGCTGGGTGGGGCGGATTTTCCGAGCATCGCGCTCAATGGCTCGCTCAGCGGGCCCTTCGCCAAAAAAATGGGCCTCAAGGCCGAGGACCTGCGCTCGGCTTGGGCCGGCCTCGATCCCCTCGACTACAAGTCCGCCAACGCGGGCAAGCGGGCCCTCCTGATCAACGCCCGCTCGGACACGGTCATCCCCCGGACCAATGCCCTGCTCCTCAAGGAAGCCTTCCCAGATTCCCGCCAGGTTTGGCTGCCCCTGGGCCACTACACCGCCATTCTGCACCTGTTGTGGCTGCCCCGCTGGGTGTCCCGGCGCCTTCAAGAAGCCCTTGTCGGTCGGAATTAAGGCCGAGGACCGTCATAGCGTTTGGAGGGTCTTTGAAGCGGATGTTAAAAGCTCAAAGCGGACGGTTTTTCCCATGAACTTCTCCTCACCGACCATGTTCTCGGAAAAGACGATCGCCCCAAGCGTTTCCGGGTAGTGGGAGAGAAAGGTTCTGATCGCCGGGGGGATTTCGCGGTTGGAGAGCGTCGTCTTGACCTCGATGAGAAAGGGCTTCCTATTTTTGAGGATCACGAAGTCGATTTCCTGCCCCAACTTGTTTCTCCAGAATTTGATCTCCATGTTCGGTTTAAGAGCACAGGCCAGTTGCAAAAAAACAAAAGATTCGTGGAGAACACCGCGATCGCTTCTGTGCCGTAGCGCGCCGAAATCTTTCAGCAAGGCGTTTCTCATTCCGAGATCGTAAAAATAGATCTTCTTGGACTTTTTTAGTTCATTTCCGAGGCTGCGCGAATAAGAGTGGACGGGATGGCAGACGTAGGTATTCTCCAAGATGGAAAGATGTTTGTTGACGGTGGCGGCGGTCAATCCGATTTCGCGCGATAGGCTGTTTTCGGACACCAGCGAACCTTGGTTCTCAGCCAGCAAGTAGATGAGATTGTTGAAGGCCCTAATGTTCTCTTCCCTGATCAGGGATTTCACGTCCTTTTGAATGTAAGTCGCCAGAAGCTCGTCCAGAAGCCTGATTTTTGACGGTGCGTCGGGGAGATGGAGAAGTCCCGGCAAGCCGCCATAGGTAAGGTACTCTTCGTAGCGGCTTGACCTCGCGCCCCGAGGAGTTCTCCGGCTGAACTCGTCGAAGTTGAGCGGCGCGATCCGTGTCACGAGCCTTCTTCCCGCCAGACTTTCTTTGAGGTGCTTGTGTATCTCGATTGAGGACGAGCCGGAAGCGAAAATCTTGACCTTCTTCCGGCTGTCGAAGATGGCTTTGAATATTTTCGAGGCGTTCTTCAGATACTGGAACTCGTCTATGAAGACGACGTCCACTGTCTCAGTGAGCAGACGGAACACTTCGGCGTCTGTCTTGTTGAATGCTCTGAGATCCGAGGGAATCTCCAGGTTGTGGTACCGCGTTCTGAGGCCGGCCTTGCGCGCTTGTTTTTGCAGCTCACGCAGGAGGAAGGTCTTTCCGACCTGGCGTGGCCCCAGCAGAATGGATATTTCGCTCCGCCCGATCTCCTGGACAAGCCCCTCGAAACAGCGGCGAGTTATCTTCATGTGAACTATTTTATACTAGTAATATAAAAAAGTAAATAGCGTGGTCATCTGGGTCGGAAGGCCCGGGCCCAATGCCTGGGGGGGGGTAGGACTTTCGACTCTGGGCCGACGGAGGCTTTTGCGTTATCATGGAAGCATGAACAGAAACCTCGTCGCCGTTCTGGCCGCCCTCATTCTCGCCGTGCCCGCCCGAGCGGGCGTCGTGGCCCCCGCGGGCGCGAGCGCCCATCCCTGGGCGTCGTCCGTGGCGGGGGTATTCTCCTCCGTCGGGGCCGCGCGCATCGCGACTTTTGGCTCACCCTCTCTGACGGCGCTGTCCACTCTTAACTCAGATTCGCTCTATCCCTTCGTGGCTACCCCGCGAGTTCTTGACCTGCTCGTCAAGAACCTCGAGTTGTACAACGTCACGCCGGCGGACTTTGCCCCTCTGTCGGACGTGACCGAGTACCGTTTCCTGAAATACCTACGCACGGCCGCCAAGAATGCCGAGATCGAAGCGGCGGCCATCGCCGATCAGTCCCTCGCCGCGGCCAGGTCTCACCCCCTTCATCCCAGTTCCGTGGACCGGATCTCCGAACAAGTCGCCACGGCCGAGGACGTCGCCTTCTATCTGAACGCCCCCCGCCGGGAAGAAGTGGCCCGGATGCGTAGCTCGGTGGCGAGTTTCCAGTCGCGGTGGCGCAAGCACGTCGAGAAGTTCCGTCGGGAGCTTCCCCAGAAGATCGCGGCGGAAGCCTTCGACGCCGCGAACATCCTCGTCAAGACGGAGCACGGGTGGGTCGCCGCTGATGAATCCCCGTATCCGATCGGGCGCGATCTATCCCAGTTCTACGAGCGTCGGCTTGAAGCCTTGAGAAAAGCGCCTCAGGGCCTCTGGACCATAAGAGAGGCCACTCTCCTTGGTGAAGCTCTCGATCGTCCCGACATCGGCGGTGAGAAGGCCTGGAGCGAACCTGCGCGACAGTGGATCGGCCGTATCAATTCCCATGCGTATGAAAGTTTCCTTGAGAACCAGCCCCTGATGAGCGCCCGCGAGGCCTTTCAGTGGAACGCCCGAGCAGGCCTTCCCGTCGCCGCCCGCCACATCCTGACCGTTGAGACGTATTACAAGGAGGCCTTGAACTCCCCGATGCCGGCTTCCAACCGCCTTCGGGTCCTGGCCGCGATCCGCAACGGCGCGGGCGGCCTCCCGTCTTGGGAGCGATTTCGGGCGATCGATAACTTGACCTTCATGCGGATACTGCACAACATTTTGATCGCGTTGGGAGTCGTGGGAGCCATCGGTGTGGGGATGCTTGCGATCCCTGGGCTTTCCGTACAGGCGGGCATATTGTACGCGTTCTTTTTCATGGCAACTTGCGTCGTCATTGGGCGCGCCCTGTTGCTGGCCCAATCTCTGGGAGTGGCGGACGAAGACTCCGAGCTCGCGAAAACGCTCCGCCAAACCTTCCCGAACGACTAAACCGGCGCACGGCATTGGCGGTTCCCCGGGTGAAATGCTAGTTTAGGCGCATGTCCACCTCGGCGGTCCTGCGCCGGACGGCGCTGTACGAATCGCACAAAAGTTTGGGCGGAAAGATCGTCGACTTCCACGGCTGGGAGCTGCCAGTGCAGTTCGAGTCGATCATAAAGGAACACGAGGCGACGCGCCGCCGCTGCGGCCTGTTCGACGTCTCCCACATGGGCCAGGTGTTCGTGACCGGTCCCGGGGCTCTGGCCTTCCTCCAGAAGGTCAACGCCAACGACATCGCGCGCATTGGGCCGGGCAAGGCGATCTACTCGCACCTGCCCAACGAGAGAGGGGGTGTGGTCGACGACGTGATCGTCTCTTGCCTCGCCCAAGGCCGCTACCTCGTCGTCGTGAATGCGGCCACGGCCGACAAGGATTTCGCCTGGTTCCAGAAGCACGCGCGGGGCTTCGACGTGGCGCTTGAAAACAAGTCCGATCATTTCGGCATGATCGCCGCGCAGGGGCCGCGGGCGGCTGAGGTGACGGCTCTCATCGCACCCGCGGCGTTTTCCTTGCCCCGCTTCGGCGCGCTCGAGCTCGAGCTGTACGGCCAGCCCTCCTTCATCACGCGCACGGGCTACACCGGCGAGGACGGCTTCGAGTTCATCGTGCCCAACGAGATCGTGGTCCGCGTGTGGGAGGACCTGCTCGCGCAGGGCCGCTCGCTCGGCGCGCAACCCTGCGGCCTCGGCGCGCGGGACACCTTGAGGCTCGAGGCGGGCTACCTGCTTTATGGCCAGGACCTTGATGACAACATCACCACCTACGAGGCGAACTACGGGTGGGTCGTGAAGCTCGAGAAAGGCGATTTTATCGGTAAGGATGCGTTGAAGAAGCAGAGGACGGAAGGGATCCTGCGCAAGTTGACGGGCGTGAAGCTTTTGGAGCGCGGCGTGCCGCGCGCGGGAGCCTCGGTGCTGGTCGATGGGCGGGAGGCCGGGAAGTTCTGCTCGGCGACCTATTCGCCAAGCTTGCAGTCTGGAATTGGGACGGGATACCTCGATCGCCCGGACCTGGCGCCCGGAACCAAGGCTTCCGTCGTCCTCCACGGCCGCGAGATCCCGGCTGAAATCGTCAAAACGCCTTTTTACCTCTCGTCCAATCTCAAGAAGGGAGACCTCTGACATGCTCGACCCCAAGAAGCTCAAGTACCTGAAGTCTCACGAGTGGCTGGATATGAACGGGGACGCGGGCACGGTCGGCATCTCCGACCATGCGCAGAAGGAGATCACCGATGTGGTCTTCATCGAGCCTCCGAAGGTCGGTCGTCAGGTGAAGCAGGGCGAGGCGTGCTGTGTCGTCGAGTCGGTGAAGGCCGCTTTTGATATCTACGCGCCTGTTTCCGGCGAGATTGTCGCGGTGAACGCGGACGCGGTGAAGGATCCTGCGCTCGTCAACACCGAGGCCTTCGGCAAGGGCTGGCTGTTCAAGCTCAAGGCGTCTTCTCCCGGCGAGGCGTCGAAGCTCATGGACCACGCGGCGTACGAGGAGTTCTTGAAAGCCGAGGCCGCGCATGGAAGCCACTAGGGAAAGTCCGAGCAAAACCATCCTTCCGCCCGCCGACGACTTCGCCCGCCGCCACATCGGCTCCGGCCCCGCCGATCAGAAGGCGATGCTCGCCGCGCTTGGTCGTCCGACGCTCGACTCTTTGATCGATGCCGTCGTGCCCGCGGGGATTCGTCTTAAAAAGTCGCTTGACCTGCCCGCGGCGCTCTCCGAAGCCGAGGCGCTGTCCGAGCTGAAGACGATCGCATCGAAAAATCAGGTCTGGCGCTCATATCTGGGCCAGGGGTATTCGGACACCGTGACGCCGCCCGTGATTCTCCGCGAGGTTCTGGAAAACGCCGGCTGGTACACCGCCTACACCCCCTATCAGCCCGAGATCGCGCAAGGCCGACTGGAAGCCTTGTTGAACTTCCAGACATTGATCATTGATCTCACCGGGCTGCCGGTCGCCAACGCGTCTTTACTCGACGAGGGCACCGCCGCCGCCGAGGCCATGGCGATCTGCCTTCATGCCTCGGAGGATCCCGCCGGCCGGGTTTTCTTCGTCTCGAGCCATTGTCATCCCCAGACGATCGAAGTCGTCAGAACGAGGGCGCAGCCGTTGGGCGTTGCCGTTCTGGTCGGCGACCCGTCTCAAATCGCGGGCAAGAGGTTGTTGGGGGCGTTGGTCCAGTATCCCGACACATATGGCGCCGTGAAGGACTGGTCCCAGTTCGCGGACGAAGTCCACGCGGCCGGAGGCCAGCTCGTCGTGGCCGCGGACCCGTTGGCGTTGACTGTGTTCAAGGCGCCCGGCGAGTTCGGCGCCGACATCGCGGTGGGCACGACCCAGCGCTTCGGCGTGCCCCTCGGCTTCGGCGGCCCGCACGCCGCCTATCTCGCGGTCAAGGAAGCGTTTCAGCGGCGCATCCCGGGGCGGATCGTCGGCGTGTCGAAGGACGCGCACGGCAAGACCGCCTTACGCTTGGCCCTGCAGACCCGCGAGCAGCACATCCGCCGCGAAAAGGCGACGAGTAATGTGTGTACCGCCCAAGTTCTTCTTGCCGTTATCGCGGGGATGTACTCCGTTTACCACGGACCGGAAGGCTTGACCCGAATTGCTCTTCGGGTCCGCGCGTTGACGTTGAAGCTTCGCGCCGGACTTAAACGGGCGGGTTATGACGTCGGGTCCGATGTCGTGTTCGACACGATTCTGGTCAAAGGCTCGCCTACGCGGATGGCGGGGGTCCTCTCCGCGGCCAAGGCCAGGAAGATCAATCTTCGTCCAATCGGCAAGACTGCGTTGACGGTCTCATTGGATGAGACCGTCACGGAGGCCGATCTCGCGGATCTGCTGGAGATTTTCGGCGCGGTCAAAACGGATGTCTCGACTGGGGACGGCGATCCGATTCCCTCGGCCCTGAAGCGAACCTCTCAATTGTTGACCCACAAAGTTTTTTCCGATCATCGTTCCGAAACCGAGATGCTGCGCTATCTCCGCCGTCTCGAGGGCAAGGACTTGTCGCTGGTCCACTCGATGATCCCGCTCGGCTCCTGCACGATGAAGCTCAACGCGGCGGCCGAGATGCTGCCCGTGACCTGGCCCGAGTTCGGGCGCCTGCACCCGTGCGCGCCCGCCGAGCAGGCCGCGGGCTACCAGGAGATGACGAGCCAGCTCGAGAAGTGG
>JAHFCE010000026.1:30974-38018 GCA_023249675.1 Elusimicrobiota bacterium
CGCCGGCTCGCAGGGAGAGTACGCGGGCCTGCTCGCGATCCGCGCAGCACTTGACGCGCGCGGCCACGCGCGCCGCAAGACCTGCCTGATCCCGGTGTCCGCGCACGGCACCAATCCCGCGTCCGCGGCGATGGCCGGCATGAACATCGTCACCGTCGCCTGCCTCGAGGACGGCGACATCGATCTTGAGGACCTGAAGAAAAAGGCGGAGGAACATAAGAGCGATCTAGCCGCCCTGATGGTGACCTATCCCTCGACGCACGGCGTGTTCGAGGAGGGCATCAAGGACATCTGTCAGATCGTTCACGGCCACGGCGGGTTCGTTTATATGGACGGCGCCAACATGAACGCGCAGGTCGGATTGTGCCGCCCGGGCGATCTCGGCGCGGACGTCTGCCATCTTAACCTGCACAAGACCTTCTGCATTCCTCACGGCGGCGGCGGTCCCGGCATGGGTCCGATCGGCGTGGTGAAGGAGTTGGCGTCCTTCCTGCCCGGCTCGAAGGCAGTGCCCGCCGTGTCCTCGGCGCCTTGGGGCTCGGCCTCTATTCTGCCGATCTCGTGGATGTACATCAGAATGATGGGGCCGGATGGGCTCGCCAACGCGACGAAAAATGCCATTCTGAACGCCAACTACATCGCCAAACGGATTGGAGAA
The DNA here is from genome assembly GCA_023249675.1 of Elusimicrobiota bacterium. Taxonomy (GTDB): domain Bacteria; phylum Elusimicrobiota; class Elusimicrobia; order UBA1565; family UBA9628; genus GWA2-66-18. Next base: position 31,633 of record JAHFCE010000026.1, read on the forward strand.
CAGTTCCCGGTCCTCTTCAAAGGCAAGAACGGCCTGGTGGCTCATGAATGCATCGTGGATCCGCGAGCCCTCAAATCAACGGCAGACATACTTGTCGATGATATCGCCAAGCGCCTGATGGACTACGGCTTTCATGCCCCGACGGTGTCGTTTCCCGTCGTCGCGACCTTGATGATCGAGCCGACCGAGTCGGAGTCGAAGGCCGAACTCGACCGCTTTTGCGACGCGATGCTTGCGATTCGGGAGGAGGCGCGCAGGATCGAGAAGGGGGAGTGGTCCAAGACCGACAATCCCCTGAAGAACGCGCCGCACACAGTCGAGTCCGTTGTCGCGGGCGCCTGGACCCATCCGTACTCGCGCGAGACGGCGGCCTATCCCGCGGCTTGGCTGCGCGAACGCAAATTCTGGCCGTCGGTGGGCCGTGTCGACGGCGCCTACGGCGACCGCAACTTCTTCTGCTCGTGCTCGGCCCTCTCCTAACGGCGGTCGGCGCCTTGGACGCCGCGGGGCACATGGCCCTCGATGAGGCCGTGCTGTTGGGATCGCCGCCGGATGCCCTCATCCTGCGCATCTATGAATGGGAGGGCGAAGCCTGCACGTTCGGCTTCTCGCAGACATACGCCGACGTCAAGGCGGTCTGCAAAAAAGGAATCGAGCCCGTGCGACGGGCGACGGGCGGAGGAATCGTCTTCCACGACGGGGACGTCACGTTCAGCCTCGTTTTTCCCTGGGATCGGACCTGCGCTCCCGAGACGATCTATAAAAATATTCATCGGGGAATCCATTGTGCCTTGAAGGCCCACGGAACGGCGAGCGGACTCTGGAGCCCGAGGGAAAAGCCGGAGGGAGTCTCCGCCGCCTGCTTTTCACGGTCTGAAAAGGCCGACCTGGTCGGCGTCGACGGCAGGAAAATTTTGGGCGGAGCCTTGCGCAAGAAATGGGCAAAAGGCTTATATCAGGGTTCTCTGAGGGTCCAGGTGCCGCACGAGGTCATCATCGACGGAATTTCATACGAATTCGGCCGGCCCTCTCTTGGTCTTCGTCCAGAATGGCTGGAAGAGGGAAGGCGTCTCGGGGCGCGCTACCGGTCGGCGCAGTGGAACGAAAGGAGATGAGCATGAAGACCTTCGTGTTGTGCAAGCTGGCGCCGGGCAAGGAGCAGACGGCCGTGCGCACGATCCGGGCGCTTGAGGGCGTGACCGAGGTGTACATGGTGTTCGGCGGCTGGGACATGATCCTCGCGGCCGAGGCGGACACCGTGGACAAGTTGTCAAGCTTGATCGTCAGCCGCATCCGGGCGGTGGACGGTGTTTCCGCGACCGAGACTCTCGTCACCACGAACCTGTGATCCGGTGACGCGGCGCGACCGGGAGCTCCTGATCGTCGCCGCCTTCACCGGATTCGTCCTGTTCCCTTTTTTGGGTAAAGCCTTCCACATGGACGAGCCGTTCTTTCTTGCCATTGCTCGCCAGATTCTGCGCGACCCCTGGCATCCTTTCGCCTTCGACTACAACTGGTATGGCAAGGCCGTGCCGATGGCGAGCATCAACAATACGCCCCCGCTTCTGGGCTACCTCCTGGCCGCGGCCTACCGGCTCACGGGTGGAGGCGAAGCGGCGATGCGCCTGTCCTTTTTGCCTTTTGACCTTATGGCGAGTCTGGCGCTCTACCTGCTTGCGGCTCGTTTTCTTCAATCCCCGCTCTTGCCTGTGCTCATCGTGATCGCGTCTCCGGCCTACATGATCAACATGAATCATCTGATGGCGGAAAAGGTCATGGCGGGCCTTGCCTTCCCAAGCCTCTACGCGCTTGTGCGCGGAGTCGACGAGAACCGTCCGGCCTGGCTTTGGGGTTCGGCCGCTCTTTTTGCCGCCGCGCTGCTGGCCAAGTACAATGCGATCTTCATCGCCTTGCCGGCCTTCTTCTACCTCGGGCGCCGCGTCTCGCTCAGCCGACTGGCGGGCTACTTTGCCGTCGCGGGCTTGCCGCTCCTGTGCTACCTTCTTGGCAACACGCTCTTCGAGGGCGGGGCTTTGGCTTCGGCGCTGCGCGTGACGTCGGACTCGTCCCACATGCCCTGGTCCGCCTGGTCTCACACGCTGCGCTCCTTCCTGGCCTTTACCGGCGGCTGCGGTGTGGTCACCGTCCTCTGGACGGTCCTGCTTCCGAGGCCGCCGAAGGCCGTATTATGGATGTGTGCCGCAATCGTGGCGGTCCTGTTCCTTCCCTGGTTCGACCTGGCTCCGATCGTGCGTCCCATCGACCGCTGGACGGGCGCGCTCTTATCCTTCGGGACTTTGCTCGCGCTGCTGAGCCTCTGTCGTGCTGGCGGAGCCGGCGCGAGGCTTTGGGGTCCGTGGGTCGTTTCCGTGTCCATGCTTGTGTTGTTTGTCTACTGGTCCGTTCTTGCCCGCCTTATCCTTTTCCTGATTCCTCCACTGGTCTTCTCCTTGGCCGAGGCGCTTGAGGCGCGTTGGTCCGCGAGCCGATTGTGGCGCCTGCAGGCTGCGAGCTTGGCTGTCGTCGCGGCCCTGAGCTTTGCCCTCTCGTCTGTCGACTTTCAATACGCCGGCGCCCAGAAGACGATGGCCCGTCGAGCCGCTACGGAGTACGCGGCCAAGGGTCGGCGGCTTTGGTGCGCCGCCCATTGGGGCCTTCAGCATTACGTCGAGGAAGCGGGTGGAGCCGAGCTCGACTGGTCGAAGGGCGGTTGGGACCTCGTCAAGCCCGGCGACGTTGTCATTATCCCTCGGGTCAATTCCAATATCCTGAAGCCGAAGCGGGGTCTTATGGCCAACGTCCAGGAGACGCGTCTGGGTTGCCCGATTCCGCTGCGCCTGATCAGCGGCTGGAGCGGCGAAGCCGGCTTCTATTCGAATACTTTCGGCTTCCTGCCTTACTCTTTGAGCGCCGAGCCGCTTGAGGAATTCCGCTTCGTCGAGGCGCTCTGAACCTCGGATTCGATCACCATCATTGGAAAACGGAGGGGCTGGCGAGTTTCATTTCCGGGTGCTATGCTAGCATGTCGAAACGCCGCACCCACGGAGAGAACCTCATGAAAATCCTGCTGTCTGCCGTTCTGTTGTCCGCTCTGATCATTCCCGTTCGCGCCGAGGATAAGCCTGCCGCCGGCGGAAATCCGGAGACCCAGGCCGAAAGGCATGAATTCCATAAAGAAATGAAGGCGGACCGTAAGGCCTTCAAGGAAAAGCAGCACGAGAAGCGCAAGGCTCATCGTGAGAAGATGAAGGAGATGCGCCATCAGGCCAGGCAGGAGCACAGGCACAAGAAGGCCGAGGCCGCTCCGGTTCCCGCCGCCAAGTAGTCCGCTTGACGGCGAGTCCCCGTGTTCTGACGGAAAAATACGCTAAAATGACGCCGTGACTCTTTCCGAAGCAAACGCCAAGCTCGTCTTAGTCATCGATGATGACGAGGACGTGCGCGATCTTCTGACATTCCTGGTTAAAAAGGAGGGCTTCCGCGCCGACACCGCCGTCGACGGCGAGGACGGTTACCAGAAAGCCGCGCGCTTAAGGCCCGATCTGATTCTCCTCGACCTGATGATGCCCCGCTACGGGGGCTTCGAGCTTCTGCGCCAGCTTCAGTCGGGGGAGCTTGCCCGGATTCCGATCGTGGTCGTTACAGGCCGCTACACCGATCGTTCAACGGCGGAGATGATCCTTCAGGAATCGAACGTCGTGGATTTCCTTGAGAAGCCGATCAAGGCCAACGTGCTCGGCGCCGCTCTCGGGCGCCTGCTCAGGCCTCGGCCGCCGGAAGCCGCATGAGTAAGACGGCGGGCCGCTGGAAGAAAGAGCTCGACGCCCGGGCTATCCCTGAGCCAGATGACATGCTGGAGTAGGCGGGGTGGTACGCCTGCTGATCGGGCTGCTGCTGCTCCCCTTATCGGGCTCCCTGCTGTGGGTGTCGGCGAAAACTCTTGCGGGTGCCACGGTCGACTCATCGATGGCCGCACCGTTCGGGGCCGGCCTCGGGATCACTTTCGCGCTGTGGGCGATGCGTCGTTGGCTGATCCTTGATCCGACCGGGCCTGCCGGGTGGGCCGCGCGGGGCGCGCGCTGGAGCTACGTCCTCGGCCACGAGCTCACGCACGCGATGGCGGCCTGGGCGACGGGCGGCAGCGTGTACGCGATCGCGGTGGGCGAGAAGGAAGGCCATGTGGACTTGTCTCGTTCGAGCGTTTTCATAGCGCTCGCGCCGTACTGCGTGCCGTTTTACGCCTTACTCGTCGCGGTGGGCTACCGTCTCTTGCTGTGGGCGAAGCCCGACGCCGGCGGCGAGGCGTTGTTTTTGTTTCTGCTCGGCGGCTCCTTGGGCGCGCACCTGCTGTTCACGTGGGATTCGCTGACGCAGACGCGCCAGCCGGATCTCGATGCGGCGGGCGGCGTGTTGTTTTCCGTGGCGCTGATCGCGATCGTCAATGCTCTGATGATCATGCTTCTGCTCAAGGGGCTGTTCCCGGAATCGGTGCCGCTGCTTGCGCGCCTGAGCGAGGCGGGGGGGTACACGAAGCGCTTTTGGAGCATGGCGTGGTTGTGGAGCAAGCCTGCGTTCTTGGCGGCGAAGAGGAGGGCACTCGCGTGGTGAGCGATCTGAAGCGGGAGTTCGCACGCAAGGCTTTTCACATGCTGTCGCTGCTTTATCTCGGCGCGTTCTTTCTGCTCGGCTGGCCGCGCGCCGCCTGGGCGGCGGCCGTCTGGCTGCTCATCGTGTTCGTCATTGAGACCGCGCGGCTCAAGATTCCTCAAGTCGAGCGCGCCTTAATCGGATTCTTCCAGGGCATGATCCGGGAGAGCGAGCGGAAGCACTTCAGCGGCATCTTCCACACGACGGCTGGGAGCCTTGCCGCCATGCTGATCGCGCGCGGCGATCCGATGATCGTGGGCGCTGCGATCCTGCAGCTGGCGTTCGGCGACGCGGCGAGCGCGCTCGTGGGCAAGGCGTTTGGCCGCACGAAGCTGTTCGGCGGCGCAAAATCGTTTGAGGGAAGCCTTGCGGGTTTCGCGGTCGGCTTTGCGGCCGCGCTCGCCTGCGGGGTGCGGCCGGGCGCGGCGCTTGCGGCGGCGCTTGCGGGCTCGCTTGCCGAACTTGTGCCGACCACACCCTGGTTCAACGACAACCTCTGGATTCCAGTCGCGTCGGCGACGGCTCTCATCCTCGCGGGAGCGCGGTGAAGAAGCGCGTCGCGGTCGCCGCGCGGCGCGTGGAAGGCCTGTCGGGCGCCGCGCGTATGATCATCGAGCACGCGCGCCGCCTCGCCAACTCGGATTGGGAAGTGCACGTTTTCGCGGAGAAGATCGATAGGAAGGCGTTGCTTGAGGCGGGCGCGGTACCGCACTGGGTTCCGGCGTGGCCTTGGGGCTCTTGGCTAAAGCGGCGCGCGTTCGCCGCCGCGGCGGGAGGCATGGCGAAGGGCTTCGATCTTGTGCACGGCCACGGCGACCTACTCGACCAGGACGTGCTGAGCCTGCACAACTGCGTTCATGCGGCGCATGAAACGATTTATAAGTCCCCACTTCCGGCGGAGGACGCGGTCGGGCGCATGCACGCGCTGCAGCTGTCGGGCCAACGCTTTCGCATTCTCGTCGCAAACTCGAATTTGATGAAGGACGACGTGACGCGCCGCTTCGGCGTGAGCGCTGAGCGCGTCGAGGTGATCTACCCGGGCTTTGATTCGTGCCGCTTCAATCTGGGCGGCCGGGGGGATGTCCGCGCGCCGATGCGCGCCGAATTAGGCGTCAAGACGGGCGAGTTGCTCTATGGTCTCGTGACCTCCGGCGATTTCGAGAAGCGCGGCTTGAAGGCCTTTCTGCGCGCCTTCGCCGCCGTCGCGCAGAAACTTCCCGAGGCGCGCGCTCTCGTCGTCGGCAAGGAGTCCCGGCCTGGTCCTTACCGCGTGCTTGCGCGAGATCTTGGAATTGCTAACCGCGTCGTCTTCCGCGAGCCGATCGCCGATGTCCAGCGCTTCTACCATGCCCTCGACGTCTACGTTCATCCCGCGCGTTGGGAGGAATTCGGCATGAGCGTGCTCGAGGCCCTGGCCTGCGGCCTGCCGGTGATCACCGGCGCCTCGGTGGGCGCCGCCGAGTTGTTCACGGGCGAATTACGCAGCGTCGTTCTCGCCGATCCCTCGGGGGAGGCTCTGATCAACGCGATGATTTCTCTGGCCGATCAGACTCGGCGCGCGCGGCTTAGCGCGCTCGGTCCGGCCGTCGCCTTGCCCTGCGCGTGGGACCGGGGCGCTTCCGCTCTTCTCAACCTCTACGAACGCCTCACGGCGCTATAACCCCAGGGATCGTTCTAGGCAGGCGAGCACGGACTGCGCATCGCCGCCGGCGCGGCGGCAGACGCGAAGTTCGTCCGAG
>JAHFCE010000026.1:38028-43949 GCA_023249675.1 Elusimicrobiota bacterium
CTCCCTTGGCGGGCAAGCCGGCCGGCCGAACCCAGGCACTGCATGACCTTATCGGTATACGAGAGGCGGGTGCAGACGCCGATCTCCTCTTGGGTGTACTCCCTTCCTGCGGACACCGTGATGCACTGTATTATCTGAGCCGAGTAGGAGAAACTGCTGCAGACGTTGAGGGCGCCCTCATCCATGGGCAGGCCGCGCGCGGCTTTGAGGCAAGAGATGAGCTGGTCGGTGTTTGAAAAGCGGTTGCAGACCTGGGCCAATGTCTCAGCTGAGGCGCGTGCTCCAGAGAGGGTCAGGAAGGCGAGGGCCAGCAGAAGATTGCGGGAGAGATGGTTCATGGTCTAGACTCCTTGCGAAGGAAGTTCAAGTCGCTACTGTAGATTACTTCTGCGGCGTCGCGCAACGAAGGGCTCTTGGTCCTAGTCCATGGAAGGCAAAGGGCCTATGTCTGTCTGTGAGGCGGAGTCATAAAGAAGTAAAATACTCGCTCAATGGGGTTCCATGGACGCTCTTAAACGGGCGCTTCGCCTCCTTTTCGCCGCCTTCCGGACCGTCCTGCGCGGTTTCGGACTCTCATTCATCGTGCTCGTGCTGCTTGTTGTGGGTCTTGCGGTCTATGTCCAGCGGAAGTTCGGCCCTGAAGAGGCGCGCGTGCTTGCCATCAGCCAGCTCCAAGCGCTTCTGCACCGGGAGGTCTCAATTGAGCGCATGGTCCTCACCCCGCGCGGCCTGAAGCTCAAGGGCCTGCGTGTGCGCCGCGCCGGTGCTGCCGAGGGGGACCTGCTTGCCTGCGACACAGCGCTTGTCACCGTCAAGCTGCGCCCGCTGCTGCGCCGCCGACTCGAGTTCGACACGGTGCGTCTGGAGTCGCCGCAGATATCGCTCACGCGCGAGTCGGACGGAGCATGGGATGTGGCTGACCTGTTCACGAGCACGAAGACCACGCGTAGCAGCGCCTTGCCGCTGGCGCTTGCCGCAGCCGAGACCATCATCAACGACGGCGTCCTCAGGGTCGACGACCGCAAGCGCGGCCGCAAGATCTCGTTTGAGAGGCTGGCGCTGCGCGCCGACGGCTTCGACCAGGGCCGCTCCTTTCCGCTGGCGCTATCCTTTGTGAATGCCGTCACGTTCGGCACGCGGACCTTGACGACGAGCGTTTCGGCGGAGGGCAGCATGGACCTCGCGAACCTGCGCTGGTCGAGCGCGTCCGCCCGAGCCGACCGCTTCATCGCCGAGGCGGACGGCGTCAAGGTCATGGGAAAGGGTTCGGTCACAGGCTTCCTGCGCCCCGTCTTTGAGATCGAGGTTTCGCTTCCCGCCCTCGGTCCCGAGCGCTGGCCGCGCTGGACGGGCCGCAATCTTAAGATAGCGGTGCCCGCCACACGGTGGCGGGCGCGCGTGAACTGGTCGTCGCCCCCGATTTGGGACATCGAGCGTCTGTCGATTGAAACACCCGCCGGCGTCGTGACCGGCAGTGGCGTCTTCGATCTGAGCGCGGACAGCGCCTGCCTGCGCGCCCAGTTCGCGACGAAGGACGCCGTCCTTGAGACATCGGCGGACTGGCATCCGTCCTGGGCCGCCCGTGCGCCCCGCGGCAGGCTCACCTTGAGCGGGGCCGTGTCGGGCAAGCTTGGCGCGTTGCAGATCAAGGATGCCGCGCTCACTCTGCGCGGCTTTACGGCGGCCTGGGGCGATCGGCGCGTCGAAGGCGTCGATTTGGACGTGCTGGTCGCCGATGAATTCGCCTCGGTCAAGGCATCGGTCACGAAGGGAAAGGTCACGGCGTTTGGCAACACCTTCGATGAGCCTGCGATCTCCCTATCGGTGGCCAAACAGACTTTGACCGTTGAGAATCTCGCTTTGCGTTGGGGAAACTCGCGGCTGCGCCTGCGCGGACGGGTGGACCGTCTGTCCGCGCCGAAGGAAGTTCTGATTTCCGGGAACCTGGACAAGCTCGTCTGGGAGGACGCCCAGCGTCTCGTGACCGGCATCGCGGCGTCCGTCTCGACACGGACGGCGGCGGCGCGCGAGGGCCGCCCTTGGGTCAGTACCTTCAAGTACGTCATCCCGCGCGGCTTTCCCGACACCGCGGGCCACCTGCGCGTCGGCGAGGTCCGGCAGGAGAATTTCTGGTGCAAGGACCTCGACCTTCTCTGGTCCATCCGCGGCGTGACGCCGGCCCTCGACAAGGTCGGCGGCGAAGCCCGCGTGCGTTTCGGTCCCGGGCGCGTGGCCGACATTCCGGCGGTGCAAGACGCGCACAAGCTGCTCCGCGTGATCTTCCTTCCGTTCATCTACATGCACAAGATGAATAAATTTTCGGTGTTCAGCACCGCGACCGCCTACCCGAAGACGCTTGACTTCGTCCGCATCGAAAGCGAGTACGCGCTGAACAGGGGAGTTGCCACGACGCGCTACTTCCATGTGGATTCCGGGCAGCTTGCGGCGTTCGCCGAGGGCGAGGCCGATTTCGGGCGCGAGCAGGTGGACATGAGCGTGCTGACGCGGCTGTCGCATTACGATGGCGTCCTGCCCGAGTGGTGGGTGGACGAGGCCGGACGCCCATCGATCGGCTTCAGGGTGAAAGGCGACCTCAACAAGCCCGAGCTGGAGCCGCGATTTAAAAAGATTCCCGTCGATGAGATCGAACGCAAGCTTGAGGAAGGACGCGCAAGCGGCAAAAAGCGCTTCGAGGCGATCGAGAAGCTTCAGACTTTGTAAGGGACATGGTGTCAGGCCTATAGTTACGTGAATTGTTTGCAATGGAAATCCTCAGACAAACAATTCACGTAACTATAGGCCTGACACCACACAGGAGAACAAGATGAGTCGATTGAACAAGATGGACGTGCTGGGGCTGCTGCAGGAGCACGGCGCGGTGGCGAGGGGGCATTTTCGGCTTGCCTCGGGCCTGCACACGCCGGTCTACCTACAGCCCGCCTTAGTCCTCCAGTATCCGCATGTGGCGCAGAAGGTCGCGAAAGCGATCGCGGCCAAGTTCGCCGCGCCCGTCGACGTCGTGATCTCGACTGGGATGAGCTCGGTCGTGCTCGGCCAGGAAGTCGCGCGCGCCAAGAAGAGCCGCGCGATCTTCACGGAGCGCGTGGGCGGTTCGATGGCGTTTCGGCGCGACTTCCACCTGGAGCGCGGCGAGCGCGCGCTCATTGTCGTGGACGTGCTCACGACGGGCCGCTCCAATGGCGAGGTTGTCGCGCTTGCTGGAGCCTACGGTGCGCGCGTCGTCGGCGTGGGTGCGATGGTGGACCGCTCGCAGGCGCCGCTGTGCCTTGGCGTTCCGGTGCGCAGCTTGATCGGCTATCCGCTCGAGGCCGCGTCGCTTGAGACCTGTCCGCAGTGCGCGGCCGGCGTTCCCCTGTCGACGGCCAAGCGCGAGATCGAGCTCGGCTCGGACGGAGAGTGATATGATTGCACGCTACACCCGGCCCGCGATGGGCGACATATGGTCGGACGACAACCGCCTGCGTTCGATGCTGCGCATCGAAGAGGAGCTGCTGAAGGCGATCGCCGGCGAAAAGGGAGTGCCCGCCTCCGAGCTCAAGACCCTGCGCCGCCTGCTTGAGAAATCTCTGCTCGACGCCTCGCGCCGCAAGGAATCGAGCGCCGGCCACGAGGTCATCGGCATGCTCTCGGCCGTTGCCGGCGAATTGAAGGCGAGCGCTCCGATGGTCGACCGTTACCTGCACTTCGGGATGACCTCCTCCGACGTGCTCGACACGTCGATGGCTCTGCAGCTGCGCGACTCGGCCGATCTCCTCATCGCGGACCTCGAGTCCGTTCTCAAGCGGCTGAAGACCCTCGCGCGCAAGCACGAGCGCACCTGGATGGTCGGCCGCACGCACGGCGTGCATGCCGAGCCGATCACATTCGGCATCAAGGTCGCCGGCTGGCACGCCGAGGGACTGCGCGGACTGCGCCGATTGCGCGCGGCGCGCGAGATCATCGCCTACGGCAAGATTTCCGGAGCGGTTGGCGCGTTCTCCCAGCTCTCGTCCGACGTCGAGGCGAAGGTCCTCGACGCCCTCGGCCTGCGCCCTGAACCGGTCTCCACGCAGGTCGTTCCGCGCGACCGCTACGCCGAGTACTTTCACGCGCTCGTGCTGACGGCGTGCTTTGTCGAGCGCATCGCGCTTGAGATCCGCCATCTGCAGAAGACGGAGACGCTCGAGCTTGAGGAGCCGTTCTCGGAGGGCCAAAAGGGATCGTCCGCGATGCCCCACAAGCGCAATCCCGTGCTGTGCGAGAATCTCTGCGGGCTTGCGCGCCTCATCCGCAGCTACGAGTCGGCGGTGACGGAGAACTGCGCGTTGTGGCATGAGCGGGACATCTCGCACTCCTCGAATGAGCGCATGATTATTCCCGACGCCCATGTCGCCTTGGACTTCATGCTTCACCGCCTGGAGCAGGTGCTCGAGGGTCTGCAGGTGCACCCCAAGCGTATGAAGGCGAACCTCGAGCGCACGAACGGCCTTGTTTTCTCGCAGAAGGTGCTACTGCGTCTGATCGACGCGGGCCTTGGCCGCCTGGAGGCCTACGACCTCGTCCAGCGCAGCGCGATGAAAACTTGGAAGGACGGCCACCCGCTGCGCGAGCACCTGGCCGCCGATCGGAACGTCTCGAAGCGTCTGTCAGCCAAGGAGCTCGACGCCTGTTTTTCGCTGGAGCCTTATGGAGCCTCGGCGCGTGAGATATTGAAGAGGGGCGGCTGCCTGTAGCCGAACCCAAGGAGAACTACCGTGACCGAGTCCATCGCCAAGGCGCCCGAATCCGCCGTCGATTCAAAGCCGCTGCGCATCATCCTTAACCCGGAGCGCGACAAACGCGTCAAAGCCGGACACCTCTGGATCTTCTCAAACGAGATCAAGGAGGTGTTGTCGGACCATCCGCCGCTGCCGGGGGATCTCGGCGTCATCGTGACGGCGGCCGGCGTCCCGCTCGGCACGGCTTTCTACAACCCGAACAGCCTGATCGGCGGGCGCGTGCTGACGCGCGACCCGAAGGAGCCGATCGACGCGGAATTCTTCCGACGCCGCCTTGCCGCCGCGATTGCGTACAGGGAGAAAGTCCTGCCGGGCGAGACCTCGTACCGTCTTTGCTACGGTGAGTCGGACGGACTGCCCGGCTTGGTCGCGGACCGCTACGGCCAGTACCTCGTGCTGCAGGTGATGTCCGCCGGCATCGAGCGCCGCATGCCATGGATCCAGTCGGCGCTTGAGGAGCTCGTCAATCCCAAGGGCATCTTCCTTAAAAACGACCACAAGGTTCGCGCGCTCGAGGGCCTGCCGCTGGAGTGCAGGACTTTGACGGGTGCCGTTCCCGAGCGCGTGCCGATCACGGAGAACGGCCTGCGTTTTGCGGCACCGCTCGGCGAGGGCCAGAAGACCGGACATTATTTCGACCAGCGTGAAAATCGCGCCCTCTTGCGCCCATACTTTTTGGGACGCAGCGTGCTTGATCTGTACTGCTACACTGGCGGCTTTGCCATCGCCGCGGCCAAGGCGGGGGCGAAGTCGGTGTTGGCTCTCGACAGCTCGGGCCCCGCGATCCAGCTGGCTCGGGAGAACGCGAAGTTCAACGGCGTGGATGGGATCGTGTCCGCCGATGAGGGCGACGCGGAGGTCGCGCTCGAGTCGTTTGCACGCGGCCAGCAGCCGTTCAAGCCGGACATGATCGTCCTGGATCCCCCGAGTCTCGTGCCGGCGAAGAAGCACCTGCCGCAGGCCTTGCGCCTGTATACCAAGCTCAACGCGCAGGCGATGCGCGCGCTGCCCAAGGGCTGCCTGCTTGCGACCGCGACGTGCTCGCACCACGTCTCGCGAGAGGACTTCGAGCTCATGCTTCGCAACGCGCAGGCGAAGGCCGAGCGCGCGATTCGCTTCGTCGCGCTGCGCGGTCAGGCTCTT
>JAHFCE010000027.1 GCA_023249675.1 Elusimicrobiota bacterium
GTCCCTCTTTTGCGCCGCCGCCATCCCGCGGTTCCCGGCCGTTTCCGACTCCCGGGAACCTGGCCGCTGCCCCTGATCGGCGTGGCCGCCACGCTCTGGCTCGGACTGCAGGGAGGAACGCAGCAGATCTGGTGGTCCATCGGCGCCCTCGTCTTGGGTTTTCTCCTGCGCGCCTCTCTGCGCTAGTCAGATGGAGAAACCCGCGAGGAAGGGCTAAACTAAACCTGTGGACGTACTTTTACGGCTCCGTGTCCTCATCTGGATTTTGGTCATCAGCCTCTGGGGCATGATGGTCTATCAATACTTGGGTGAAGACGAAAAGGAAATCGCGGTGATGAAGCGCATCGCGCCATACGACGCGGCTCAGCCCATCCCCAGCGCCCCGAGCTACGCGCCCGCCGTCTCTCCGACGCCCGCGGCCGCGCCAACACCCGCTCCGCCCGCCTCTGGCACGGGACTCAAGGTCCTTCCTTCCTCCGAGCACCTCGGTCCCGCCCCGAGCGCCCGTCCGACGCCGCCTAAAATACGCCGCGTCGAGGACCGCGCGACACCCTCCGTCGCGGACATGCCCGCACCCCCCGGATTCGTGCGCACCACCTCGCGCCACTTCACGGTCTTCGCCGAGCGCTCTCCGGCCTCCGAACGCTTCATCGAACTCATCGAGAGCCTGCACTCGAACCTCATGCTCGACCTAGCGCCCTTCTCGCCCTGGACGAGCAGCGAGCGCACGATGATTTTTTTGTTCAAGAATCAGGCCACCTACCGCCGCCTGACCGGCCGTCCGGTCTGGTCCGGCGGCGCCAGCTCGGTGCGCAAGCACAAGCTTTACGTTTATGAAAGCGAAGAACTCCCTGGCATCATCGCGCACGAACTGACGCACATCTACTTTGACGGATTTTTTCTCGCGGGCGCGGGCGATCCGCTGTGGCTGTCCGAGGGAATGGCCACGCTCGTGCAGGTCGAGCGCGGCTTGGCCGCGCCGAACTGGCTGCGCGAGAACCTCGAGCTCCTCGAAGCGGGGGGGGGCTTCCCGATCGAGAAGCTCACCGCCGTCACCTCGACCGCGGGCTGGCCCGACGCGAAGGTTCGACTCTGGTACGCGCAGTCCTACAGCCTCGTGCGCTTCCTGATCCGCACGCAGTACCGCTCGTCCTTCTACAAGTTCTCCGCGCACCTGCGCGATGGGCGCCCCGTGCCCGAGGCCCTCTACCGCGCCTATGGCGCGCCGTACACGCGCCTGATCGCACTCGAGCACGCATGGCGCTACGAGCTGTCGCGCTCGCAGATGGCCAAGCTCGGCACGCCGTAAACAGCCGCCGCTAAAAATCCAAAGACACCCCGCGCATTCGCGCCCCATTTTTTCAGAGTTTCTCGACGGTGGATCCTTCCTCCGAGAAAACGTCTCTTGACAGAAACGCATGAGTCCTCTATACTCCTGATCCCGGTGGGGAAAAGTGGTGAGAAATATCTACAAAGTGAGCAAGGGTGGGGATCAATGGCTCTTCTGATCGGCCGCTACGATTACTCGCTCGATCCCAAGAACCGGCTCGCGGTGCCGCCGAAATATCGCGAGGCCTTGGCCCAGGAGAAGGGGCGGTCGTTTTATCTGACGAGCGGCATGGAAGGCTGCCTGTATCTCTTCCTGCCAAACCAGTGGGAGAAGCTGCTCGCAGGCGATTTAAAGATGTTCGCGCTTCCGGACAAGGAGCAGGAGCGGGCGTTCAAGCGCAAATTCTTCTCCGAGGCGGTCGAAGTCGAGCCGGACGCTCAAGGCCGCATCCTGGTGCCGCAGTATCTCAAGGAACACGCGGGATTGCGCGGCGGCGTTCTGGTGCAGGGAGCGGGAAACCGCGCCGAAATTTGGGACTCAAAGCGCTGGGCAGCCTACGAGAAGTCGACGATTGCTCCAGCGTACAAGAAGATCGCAAAGAGCCTGGAGATATGATCTTGGAAGAAGGCCGCTACACTCACGAGCCCGTTCTTGCGGCGGAAACGCTGGAACGCCTCGTCACGAACACGGGGGGGTTGTACCTCGACGCCACCCTCGGTCTCGGCGGCCACTCCGAGGCGATTCTTCGCGCGATTTCAGCCCAGGGAAAGGTGCTTGGTCTCGATGCGGATCCGGAGGCGCTCGCTGAAGCCGGCCACCGGCTCGGAGCCCACAGGGGAAGATTCTCCTCGGTCCGCTCGAACTTCCGTTTCCTGGGCGGCGTTTTGGAGAAGGAGCGTTTTTTTCCGCTGACGGGCGCGCTCTTCGACCTTGGCGTCTCCTCGCTACAGCTCGACAAACCCTCCCGCGGCTTCTCGTTCCTGCGCGAGGGACCCCTCGACATGCGCCTGGGACCCGACGCCGCGCTGACCGCGGAACAAATCGTCAACCGCTGGCCGGCGGAACAGATCGCGATGCTCTTGACGGAATTCGGCGAAGAACCGCAGGCCGACCGCATTGCTCGGGCGATCGTCGCGCGGCGCGCAATCAAGCCGCTGGCCACCACGTTGGAGCTGGCCGCCTGTGTGGAGTCCGTGGTGCCGCGCACCGGACATCACCCCGCGACGCGCACGTTCCAGGCTCTGCGCATCGCGGTCAATCAGGAGCTCGAATCGCTCACGCGCGGCCTTGAAGCGGCGGTGCCGTACCTCAAGAGCGGCGGGCGATTGTGCGTCATTACCTTCCACTCTCTCGAGGACCGCATCGTCAAGAATATTTTCTCTTCGTTCGTCGCGCAGGGATCGTGCGCTTACCTCGGGAAGGGCGATGAAAAGTCGCCGATCGTCCCGACTGAGGAGGAGATCGCGCGCAATCCTCGTTCCCGCAGCGCAAAACTGCGGGTCATCGAAAAAAAGCGATAGGAGGACACGATGATGAAAAGCATGTCGTTTCTGAGCGGTTCGGCGGCAGCGATGGCGGCCTTGACGAAGCTGGACACCACGGTGTCCTTCCTTGTCGACCGACGGCAAACTGTCGCGGTCTCGCCGGTGGGCAAGGTCTCCTCCCCCGGATATGTGTGGCGGCGCGTTTTCTTGAAGGGCAAGGGAGGGAGTCGATAGACCCTCGATAGTTTTGGCGGGTGGAGAGGCCAACCACCCGCCGCCGTTAAAGGCGGCCCCCTCTCGGCGGGGGGACCGCCCGATTTAGGCGGCTCCCCCTCTCGGCGGGGGAAAGCCGCCGACAGATCAGGGCGGGCGTCCCTCTCGGCGGGGGCGCCCGCCCGCCACTCGACGAAAAGGAACATGGTATAATGGACGCACTCATGGGATTCGATCCACGACGGGTCGCGAGGTTCGCATGTTTGGGCGCCCTCTTCCTCTTCCTATGCTGGCAGCACGTTCAGGCCACCCGGATCGGCTACCGCGTCGAATCCACCCGGCGCGAGGCCCGCGCCCTGCGTAGCCGCGTCGCGGATCTTCGCCTCAAAGTCGATGAAACCATGGCCCCTGCGGCTCTCGCTGCGCGCGCCGGCTCCAAACTCGGCATGATCCCCGCTTCGCCGGGCGCTTTGCGCTCGCTGGCTGAAGAGACCGATGCAACCAGCGGCCTCCTACCCCGCCTGTGGGCGCGTCTGCCGCTCGTTGGGCCCTTACGTAGCTGAAGGCGACCCAATGGATCTCGGACTTCGCCTGACCGTCGCCGCTTCGCTGTCGCTAGCACCCCTTCTGCCCCTCGGCGCGCGCCTCGCCTTTCTCTCGGTGCTGCGGCACGACAATCTCTCCACGCGCGCGTCGGGCGAATTCGCGCGCACCGCCCAGGAGGCGGCCCCGCGCGCCGATCTCCTCGACCGCCAGGGGCGCGTGCTCGCGCGCTCGATCCCGTCCTGGTCCTGCTTCGTGGACAAGGCGATGGTCAAGGACCCGAACGCTTTCGGCGCGAAGCTCGCGCCCCTGCTTGAGATCCCCGCCTCCGAGATCACGCGCAAGACGCGTTCCGCCGTCCGTTTCGCCTGGCTCAAGACTCGCATGACCCAAGAGGAATTTGAGAAGCTCACCGAAGCGCGTGTCGAGGGTTTGGGCCTCGTGCCGGCGCGAGAGCGAGTCTATCCGAACGGCGACCTGGCACGCGGCGTGCTCGGCCTCGTCGGCGCCGAAGGCAAGGGCCTTGCCGGCCTTGAGCTCTCCCAGGACAAGCGCTTGAGTGGCCGCGCCCGCCGCATGGACGTGATCCGCGACGGCCGGGGCCGCACGATCTACAAGAACGTTGCCGATGCAGGCGACGAGCCGCAGCCCCTGCGCCTCACGCTCGACCGCACTGCACAGTTTCTCGCCGAGGAAGCCTTGCGCGAGGGCGGAGAGCGCGGCCAGTTCAGGGAAGGCATCGTCGCGATCCAGGATCCGCGTAACGGCGAGATCCTGGGCATGGCCGCCTGGCCGCCGAACCCTTTGCGCAACCCGCTCGTGCAGGATGCCTTCGAGCCCGGCTCGACCTTCAAAGTCGTCGCAGCGCTCGCCGCCGTGGACGACCATCTCGTGCGCCCGGACGAAGTCTTCAACGGCGAGGGCGGTCAGTATCAAATCACCCCCGGAGTCACTATTACCGACCATGAGCCGGAGGGCGACATGACCTTGACGCAGATTTTAGAGAGGTCGTCGAACATCGGCATCTCGAAGGTAGTGGAGCGAGTCGGGCCGCAGCGCTTCTACCGCCTCGCGCGCGCGTTCGGCTTCGGGGCCAAGACCGGAACGCCGCTGCCCGGCGAAACCTCGGGGGGACTCAAACCCTTGTCCGACCTGACCAAGGTCGGCCTCGCCGCGTCCTCCTATGGCTATGGCTTGGCGGTCAGCCCCCTGCAGATGCTGGGCGCCTATTCCGCGATCGCCAACGGCGGCACGCTGTGGGAGCCAAAGCTCCTTGCCGATGGCAAGCCCCCGGTCAAAGTCCGCCGCATCGCGTCCGAACGCGCCGTGCGCGAGATCGCGCGGATGCTCGAGGGCGTGGTAGATCGCGGCACCGCGGCAAGCGCTCGGATTGCCGGCTATCGCGCGGCGGGAAAGACCGGCACCGCGCGCAAGATCGACCCTCTCACGCACAAATACTCAAACACCGCCTACACCGCCTCCTTCGCGGGCTTCCTCCCCGCCTCCTCGCCGCGCTGGACGATCCTCGTTGTCCTCCATGAGCCGAAAGGCGCCTACTACGGCGGACTGGTCGCCGCGCCCATCTTCGCCCGCGTGGGCAGCCGCCTGCTGGCACTCGAAGGCCTGCCGCCCGACCGCCCCACTGACCCCGCCCTCGGAACGGCGAGGCGCTAGGAAGGTCGCATGACGCTCGCCGAGCTCCTGCGCGCCGCACCTCCGCGGCGCGTCGCCGGAGCCGTGGATGTGCCCATCGCCGGACTCCGGCACGATTCCCGGGAAGTCGTCGCCGGAGACCTGTTCTTCGCCCTGCCGGGAGCCAAAACCGACGGCAACCGGCACGTCAGGCAGGCGCTCGACAACGGCGCCTTGGCCGTCGTCAGCGAGCTCGAACCTCCTCCGCCGCCGAGCGTGATGAAGGGAACATGGGTGCAAGTCAGCGACGTGGCCGATGCGATGGCGCGTATCGCGGACAGGTATTACGCTCATCCCTCCGGGGCGATGACCATCGTCGGCGTAACAGGAACAAACGGGAAGACGACCACGAGCTACCTTTTAGAGTCGATCGTGAATGCAGCCGGAGGACGGCCCGCCGTGGCCGGCACGATCGAGAACCGCCTCAACGGCGTACGGCTCGAAAAGTCTGTCAATACAACGCCGATCTCGTTGACGTTGACAAAACTCCTGGCCAAATGTCGAGAGGCCGGGGCCACGCACGGGCTCCTCGAGGTTTCATCGCATGCCCTCGCGCTGAAGCGGGTCGAAAACGTCGACTTTGACGCCGCGATATTTTTAAATCTGACAAGGGATCACCTCGATTTCCACAAAACCGTCGACGCGTACTTCGACGCGAAGGCGCGCCTCTTTGATCTGCTCGCGCGGGCCGATAATAAAAAAACGCCAAAGGTGGCGGCGCTGAACTTCGATGATTCGCGGGCGCATCTGCTGGTCAAGAAAGCCGTCGACTGCGAGATCGTACGCTTCGGACTGACGGAAAACGCGACGGACCTCAAAGGGAACATCAGAAAGGCGGATTTGAACGGCACAATATTTGAGATAACCTTCCGGGGCAAGACGTACGACGGCCAGGTACGGCTTCCGGGACGCCACAATGTTGAGAACGCCCTGGCGGCTGCCGCCGCCATGCTCGGATTAAAAACGTCTCCGGAAACAGTTCTCAACGGCATCGGCGCGCTCCGCGCGGTACCGGGACGGCTGGAATCCATCAATGAGGGCCAGGACTTCCACGTCTTCGTGGACTACGCTCATACAGAAAGCGCCTTGGAAACGATTCTCGCTTTACTCCGCTCGCTGCCTCATAAACGTCTTATCACCGTCATCGGCTGCGGCGGGGACCGCGACAAGACTAAACGCGGACCGATGGGTCTCGCCGCGTGCCGCGGCGGCGATCTCGCCATTTTCACCAGCGACAACCCCCGCTCCGAAGACCCGGCGTCGATTCTTCACGATGTGGAAGCGGGGGTTCACACCGCCGGACTCCAAAATTATAGAATCGTCCCCGACCGGGCGGAAGCGATCTCAATGGCGATCGCGCAAGCCCGTTGCGGCGACGTCGTGCTGATCGCCGGCAAAGGCCACGAGGACCATCAGATTTTGCGCGACCGCACGATTTCGTTCGACGACCGTGAGGCCGCGCGCGAAGCGTTGAAGTCTCGACCATGAAGCTCGATTTAACCTGGGGTGAGTTGGCGCGGGCCGCGGGCGGCCGCCTGACGCACGGCGACGCCGCATCGTCCATCGACGCCCTGACGACCGACACGCGCACGCTCAAGCCCGGCCAGGCATTCTGGGCGCTCGCAGGCGAGCGGGTGGATGCCCACGCGCTTTTGAGCAAGGCATTCTCCAAAATCTCGGCCGGCTGGGTCGTCGCGGAGGGAAAACTCGCCCCGAACGCGCCCCGTCCCAACCATGTCGTCGAGGTACCCGACACGCTGAAGGCCCTCTCGGCCCTGGCCCACTTTCACCGCAAGCGCTTCGACATTCCCATCGTCGGCATCGTGGGCTCCAACGGGAAGACGACCACAAAGGAGATGCTGAAGTCGATCTGCGCGCAGATCGGTCCGGTCTGCGCGACCCCAGGCAACTGGAACAACCAAATCGGCGTTCCGCTGTCCGTGCTCGAACTCAGCCGCGAGCATCGCTACGGAATCTTCGAGCTCGCCGCGTGCCGCAAAGGAGAAATCGAAGAGCTCGCGCGCATCGCACAGCCGACCATCGCCCTGCTCACGAATATCGGCCCCGACCATCTCCTCAGCTTCGGCACCATTGAAACCACGTTCCAGACGAATTCGGAGATCCTCGGTGTCCTGCCTGAAGATGGCGCGGCCGCGATCAACATGGACGACCCCTGGCTCGCCGCCCTCGAGACGCGCCTCGGCGCGCGCGCGGTGACCTACGGCATGGGCGCCAGCTGCAAAGTGCGCATCGAAGGCAAAGACAGCCTGATCATAGACCGGCACCGCCTAACGGTGAAGCTGCGCACCTTCGGCGCGTTTAATCGCTACAACGCCGCGGGCGCGGCCGCCGCCGCCTGGGCGATGGGCCTTGCCCCCGAGGCGATCCGCGCCGGCCTCGAAGCGCACGCACCCGCCATGATGCGCCAGGAACCCCTACCGCACCCGAGCGGGGCGTCCCTCGTGCTCGACGCCTACAATGCCAACCCCGCGTCCATG
Source organism: Elusimicrobiota bacterium (assembly GCA_023249675.1). GTDB lineage: Bacteria > Elusimicrobiota > Elusimicrobia > UBA1565 > UBA9628 > GWA2-66-18. The sequence goes on from JAHFCE010000027.1 coordinate 7,761, forward strand.
CGCGCCTCCATCGAAGCCTTCTGCGAGGAGTTCAAGACGCGGCCGAAGACCTTGGTGCTCGGCGACATGAAAGAGCTCGGTGAAAACTCGCACAAATATCACCGAGAGCTCGGCGAGTGGCTCGCGACGCTCGATCTCAAGGCCGTCTATCTGGCCGGACCCGAAATGAAGCCCGCGGCCGACGCATTGTCTGCCGCCAAGCCGCGCCTGCCCGTCGAGTACGCGCTCGACGGCCAGGCCTGGCCGTTCAAAATAAAAACCACGCTCACGCCTCAGGACGCCGTGTTGTTCAAGGCCTCGCGCGCGATGCGGCTCGAGGAACTCGCCCAAGCGCTCTAACATGCTCTATTACCTCCACCTGCTCCGCGATGCGTTCGGACCGTTGAACGTATTCCAGTACATCACCTTCCGCGCCGCAGGCGCTGCGGTGACAGCGCTCGGCGTGAGCCTCCTGCTCGGACCCTCCTTGATTCGCGCCCTACGCGAGCGCAAGGTCGGCTCGATGCAGCGCGGCGACGGACCCCAATCGCACCTGTCCAAGCAGGGCACGCCGACCATGGGCGGCGCCTTGATCTTCCTCGCGGTCGTCGCCTCAACCGTGCTCTGGATGCGCCCCGACAACCGCTTCACCTGGCTTCTGCTGTCCGTCACGATGTGCCTGACCGCGATCGGCTTCTGGGACGACTACCTCAAGCTCATCAAGAAAGACGCCAAGGGCGCGCCCTCGAAGGCGAAGTTCCTCATCCAAGTGCTCGTCGGCCTCGGCGTGACGGCCTACCTCGCGATCCGGCCTCCGAACGGCGCCTACACGACCATGCTGAACATCCCGTACGGAAAGGAGTTGTTCGTCGATCTGGGCGTGCTTTACTTCGCGCTTTCGGTGCTGATGGTCGTCGGCTCCTCAAACGCGGTCAACCTCACCGACGGGCTCGACGGCCTCGCCGCCGGCACGGTGATGTTCTGCGCGCTGACCTACGCCGTGCTCGCCTACACGTCGGGCAACGTCAAGCTCGCCTACTACCTGCGCATCGTCCACGTCGAGGGCGCGGGCGAGATCGCCGTCTACCTCGCGGGCCTGATCGGCGCCTGCTTGGGATTTCTCTGGTTCAACTCCTACCCGGCGCAGATCTTCATGGGCGACACCGGCTCGCTGTTCCTCGGCGGCGTGATCGCCGTGGTCGCGCTCTGCGTCAAGCAGGAACTGCTCCTGCCGATCATCGGCGGCGTGTTCGTCCTTGAAACCGTGTCCGTGATCCTGCAGATGGCCTCCTTCAAGCTGCGGGGGGGCAAACGCATCTTCCGCATGGCGCCGATCCACCATCACTTCGAGCTGGGCGGCCTCGCCGAGCCCAAGGTCACCGTGCGCTTCTGGATCGTCAGCATCGTGCTCATGCTGACGGCTCTGGCCTCGCTCAAGCTGCGATGAAGGGCTTCGACCCCAAGTCCTGCAAAAAGGGAGCGTTGGCCGGTGTTCTCGGCCTGGGACGTTCCGGGCAATCGGTGGCTCGCCTGCTGTTGAAAAAAGGCTTTAAAGTCCTCGGCTCCGATCATCGCCCGAAGGCCGAGCTGGCAGCGATATTCAGCCTGCCAAAAGCGATGAAGTGGGAGTGGAGCGGCCACAGCGACCGTCTTCTCAAGTGCGCTTTCGTCGTCAAAAGCCCGGGGTTGAAGCCCGATCTGCCGATCTTCAAGAAACTTGCCGAGAAGCATATTCCGGTCTATAGCGAGTTGGAGATCGCGCTCGCGTACTCGAAGGCCAAGGCCATCGTGGCTATCACCGGGACCAACGGCAAGTCCACGACGACGCAACTCGCCTGGGAGATCTTCAAAGCCGGTCTCCCGCGCGGGCGCAAGGCCTTGCTGGGAGGCAACATCGGCGTGCCGATATCCGCAACGGCACCGACGTCGAATTCCAAAGATGTGCTCGTCATCGAGTGCTCAAGCTACCAACTCGAGGACTCCATCCACTTCGAGCCGCGCGCCTCGGCGATCCTCAACATCACAGCGGATCATCTCGAGCACCACGGCTCGATGGCCTCCTATCTGAACGCTAAAGCCAAGGTCTTTCGCGAGCAGGGACCGGGCGACGCCTGCGTCTTCAACGCCGACGACCCAACGGTCTACAAATTGTCGCGCGAATGCCCTTCGGAGCGACTGTACTTCGGAGCGAAAGGGGTCAATAGTCACGCCTGGGAGAAGGGGGGCAGGCTCTGCTTCAAGCTCCCGGGCTGGAAGAAAGAGATCGCGCTCATCCCGCCAAAACTCCCGGGCCGCCACAACCTCGAGAACGCGATGGCAGCCGCACTACTCGCTTTCGCCCGGGGCCTGAAGCCCGCCGCCATACAGAAGGCCTTCAAAACCTTCCAGGGCATCGAGCATCGCCTCGAGCCGTGCGGCGGCGTGCGCGGCGTCGCGTGCGTGAACGACTCCAAGGCCACCAACGTGGACTCGACGTTGGTCGCGCTCAAGGCCCACGAGCCCGGCGGTAAGCACCTCCTCCTGATCCTGGGCGGCCTCCACAAGGGCTCTCCGTACGCGCCGCTCAAGCCCTGGATCGAGAAAACGGTCAAGGGCATCCTCGCGATCGGCTCCGCCTCGCGCCGCATCGAAGAAGACCTCTCGGGCCTCGTGCCGATCTTCCCGTGCGGGGACCTCGAGACCGCGGTCGCAACCGGCCTCAAGATCGCGACGAAGGGCGATACTCTTCTCCTGTCTCCCGCCTGCGCGTCCTTCGATCAGTTCCAGGACTTCGAGGACCGCGGACGCCGCTTCAAGACCCTCGTCGCGGCCGCCGCGAAAAGCCGATGAAGAAACCCACCCGCCGGCGCGCGCCGATCGACTACGCGCTGTTCGGAGCCGTCATGGCTCTGCTCGCCATCGGTGTGGTCATGGTGTACTCCGCGAGCGCGATCTACGCCGAAAAAACCCTCGGCCGCCCATTTTACTTCCTGCAGCGCCAGCTCCTTTGGGGCGTCATCTCGTTCTGCGCGATGAGCTCCATGAGCCGGCTCGACTACAACCGCCTGCGCGAGTGGGTGATGCCGATCTTCACGGTGACCGGATTGACCCTCGTCGCGGCGCTGTTCTTCCCAGAAGTGGCCGGCGCCAAGCGCTGGATCCGCATCGGCCCCATCGGTCTCCAACCGGCCGAGTTCGCCAAGCTCGCCTCGATCCTCTTCCTCGCCGCCTACCTCGACAAGAAGCACAGCAAGCTCGGCCACTTCCTCCAGGGCATAGCGCTTCCGATCGGTGTGGTCGGCGTGCTGCTCGTGCTCATCGGCATGGAGCCCGATCTCGGCACACCGGCCCTGATGTTCTGCGTCGCCGTCCTGATGCTGTTCGTCGCGGGAGCGCGAGGACGGTCCATCGTGGGAGCCCTGGCCCTCGCCGCGCCCATCGTCGCCGTCGAACTGTGGCGCAAGCCGTATCGCCGCGCGCGCCTGCTGAGCTTCCTTCATCCGTTTGAGAACATCAAGGGCGCTGGTTACCAGCTGTCCCAATCCATTCTGGCCGTCGGCTTGGGCGGCTGGACGGGCAAGGGCTTCGGCGCCTCGAAGCTCAAGCTACTCTACCTGCCCACGCCGCACACCGATTTCATCTTTCCGGTCGTCTGCGAAGAGTTGGGCCTCCTGGGGGCCGCCGTTGTCCTAGCACTGTTTGCGACCATCCTCATCCGGGGAGTGCGCATCGCGCGCGCGGCCCCCAATCTGTTCGGAACCTTGCTCGCCGCGGGCATCTCTTTCTCCATCGTCCTGCAGGCCTTCTTCAACATCGCGATGTCGATCGGGCTCCTGCCCACCAAGGGCATTCCCCTCCCGTTCTTCTCGTACGGCGGCTCATCTTTACTCTCCACCATGCTTGGCATAGGCGTGCTCCTCAACATCTCGCGGCAAACGCGCGCCGAGGTCCTCAAATGAGGCGCGCGCTCATCGCGGCGGGAGGGACGGGCGGACACTTTTATCCCGGCCTCGTCACGGCCCAGGAGCTCAAGGCGCGCGGCTGGCAGCCGCTTCTGATCGTGAAGAAGGACGATCCGGCGAAGGCCCGGATTGCGGCCGCGGGACTTGCGTGCCTTGAGGTGAATCTCAGCGGACTGCCTCGCACCGTGGGTCCCGAGCTGCTGACCTTTGCGGCTCAGTTGATCGCCAGCCTGCGGCTCTTGTCGCGCGTGGCGCGCGACTTCAAACCGGATCTCGTCGTTGGGATGGGCGGCTACCTGACCTTCCCGGCCGCCTACGCGGCCTGGCGGCGGGGGGCGCCGATCGCGCTGCACGAGTCGAACGCGCTCTTGGGGCTGGCAAACACGGCGTCGCTTCAATTCGGGGCGACTTTGTTTTGGGGACTGCCGCCGGCAAATGGAAACGGCGATGTCGTGGGAACTCCCATCAGACCGGAATTGTTTGGGCGCAAGGACGCGGCGGAGGCGAGACGAGCCCTCGGGCTCGATCCGGCGCGGAAGACGCTCCTTGTGTTTGGCGGCTCGCAGGGAGCGCAGGCCATCAACAGGAGCGTCCCAACATCGATGAAGACCGCCGGGGTCGATGCTCAGGTGTTACATCTCGCGGGAAAAGGGAGATCCGCCGAGACCTTTGCCGCGTATAAAACCGCCGGCTTAACGGCAACGGTACATGAGTATCTCGACGACATGGCGTCGGCTTACGCCGCCGCCGATGTGGTCGTGTGCCGCTCGGGTGCAAGCACGCTCGCGGAACTGACGGCGCAGCGAAAAATGGCGATTCTCGTCCCCTACCCTCACGCGGCGGCCAATCATCAGGACGCCAATGCCCGCGTGTTTGAAAAGGCGGGGACGGCGATCCGAATAGCCGAAACGGATCTGGCAGCCAAATTAGGACCAGCGTTGGCTCATTTGCTCCAATCACCAACAACAACGAGGTTTGAATCTCTCGGATTGCCTCCGGCAGAAAAAACAACCACACTCTTTGTTGACGCGCTCGAACGGTTGGCTGTATGAAACGCCCCAAAATCCTTGTTTGCAACGATGACGGCATCCATGGTCCCGGTTTGCCGGCACTCATCTCCGCCATGCGTCGCATCGGAAACGTCACCGTTTCCGTTCCCGACCATGAACGCTCGGCCGATAGCCACTCGCTTACACTGCACAAGCCCATCCGCATCCGGAAGCAGTCCGAGGGCGTCTACGCGCTCAACGGCAGTCCGGCTGACTGCGCACGCTTCGGCGTGCTTGAAATCCTCAAGGGCAAAGTGGATCTCGTCGTCAGTGGAATCAATCGCGGCTACAACCTCGGCGAGGACGTCATCTACTCCGGTACCGTCGCCGCCGCGATGGAAGCGACACTGCTCAATATCTCCGCGATCGCGTTTTCCATGGACCCCAATGGCGAGGACTACCACCCCGCCGCAGCCTTCGCGCAGAGGCTCTCCAAACAGGTGCTCAAGAAGGGCCTGCCGAAGGGCGTCTGCCTCAACGTCAATTTCCCGGCAGGCGCGGGCAAGGCCTATAAGCCCGGCGTGCCCGCGAAACTGGGGCGCCGCATCTACGGCACCGAGGTGACCCGGCGCTCGGACCCGCGCGGCCTCGAGTACTACTGGCTCGCGGGCCGGCACGTCAGCGGCGTCGATGAGCCCGGCACGGATGTCGGCGTCGTCGCGAAAGGCCTCGCCTCGGTCACGCCCCTGAAGATTGACAGCACCGACGCCGCCATGCTCGGCACGCTGTCATCCTGGCGCCTTTAACAGACTCCGCCTTGAACGGCCCCAGGCAAGAAAGCTAACATCACCCCATGAACGGAGCTCGACTCCTCAAAAAAATCCCTTTTCTTTCGGCCCTGAGCGCCAAGCACCTCAATGAGGTCTTTCGCCTGGCGGAGGAGTTGAGCCTGAGCGCTCGCCAGTCGGTGTTCGCCAAGCGCCAAGACTCCGACGCGATGTACATCGTTCTCTCCGGACGCATCAAGATATTCACCAACTCGGCCTCCAAGAAACGGAAGACCTTCGCTTATCTCAAAGAGGGGGAGTTCTTCGGCGAGATGTCGCTGCTTGCAGGCACCACGCGAACCGCCGCGGCGCAGGCCGTCGAGGCCTCGCGCCTGCTCATGATCCGCAAGAAGGACTTCCAGCGCCTGCTCGTCGGCGACCCGAAGCTGGCCCTTTACCTCCTGCAGACCGTCTGCGAACGCTTGCGCCGCGCCAACGAGGAAATTGAAGGCCTGCTGTTCCGGAACATCTTGGGCCGCGTGGCCAAGGCCATGCTCGAACTCGGCCGCCGCGCCGGCGAGACCCGCGGCGGCGCCCTTCTGCTCAAGGAACGCTTCACCCAGCAGGAGCTCGCCGACATCGTGGGCACCACCCGCGAGCCTCTGACCCGCGCGCTCTCGTCGCTGCGCCGCGCTGGCCTCATCGAACAGCGCGAAGGCCTCTACTCCATCCCCGCGCCCGACAAGCTCGCGGGACTTTGCATCGAGGCCTGACTCCTCCGAGGCTACCCCGATGGCCAATACCATGCGCTCCCATGACGCCGGAATTCTGAACGCAGCGTTTGAAGGCAAGCCCGTGCGCGTCGCGGGCTGGGTCCACTCCCGCCGCGACCACGGCGGCGTCTACTTCTTCGACCTGCGCGACCGCTCGGGCCTCCTCCAGATCGTCGTCCACCCCGAAAAGGCGAAAGCCTTCCTGACCGCGGGAAAGCTCGGCGCCGAATTCGTCGTCAGCGTATCCGGCTCGATTCAGCGCCGCCCTCAGGGCACGGAGAACCCTAAACTGCCCACCGGCGAGGTCGAACTCAACGCCGACTCCGTGACCGTGCTCAACACCTGCAAAATCCTCCCGTTTGAGATCGATGAGCATATGTCCGTTAACGAAGAATCCCGCCTCAAGTACCGCTTCCTGGACCTGCGCCGCGCGCGCATGCTGCGCAACCTGACCATGCGCCACACGATCGCGATGGCCGCGCGCAACGCGCTGGCCCGCGAAGGCTTCCTCGAGATCGAGACGCCCATCCTGACGAAGGCCACTCCCGAGGGCGCTCGAGACTTCCTCGTGCCCTCCCGCCTCAACGCGGGCAGCTTCTATGCCCTGCCCCAGTCGCCCCAGATTTTTAAGCAGATGCTCATGGCGTCGGGCATCGAGAAGTACATGCAGCTTGGCCGCTGCTTCCGCGACGAGGACCTACGCGCCGACCGCCAGTACGAACACACCCAGATCGACGCTGAAATGTCGTTCGTCGAGGAAGAGGACGTGCACGCGGCCTGCGAGAAGATGATGAAGGCGATCTTCCAGGCGGCCATCGGCGTCGACATCCCAACACCCTTCCCTCGGCTCGACTACTTCGACGCGATGCGCCGCTTCGGCTCGGACAAGCCCGATCAGCGCTACGGCTTTGAAATCGTCGACCTGACCGAGGAGCTCAAGACTTGCGGCTTCAAGGTCTTCGGCGGCGCCATCGCCGCCGGCGGCGTCGTGCGCGCGATTACCTGTGCGTCCGACTACTCCCGCTCTGAGATCGACAAGCTGACGGATCTCGCGAAGGTGTACGGCGCCAAAGGCCTCGCCTGGATCAAGTGGACCGCGACGGGCCCGGAAACGCCGATCGCGAAGTTCCTGACGCCCGCCGAGCTTGCGGCGATCAAGATGAAGACCGGCGCTGCGCCCGGCGACTACACCTTTTTTGCCGCCGACAAGGAAATTCCCGCCGCAACCGTGCTCGGCGCGATCCGCAAGGAGATCATCGCTCGCCTCAAACCCAAACCCTCGACGCCATGGCACTTCTCCTGGATCACGCACTTCCCGCTCCTCGAGTGGGAGCAAGACGAGAAGCGCTGGACCTTCGCGCACAACCCATTCACGCGGCCGCTCGATGAGGACGCCCCGAAGCTCGACACCGACCCGGGCAGCGTGCGCAGCCACCAGTACGACCTCGTGCTCAACGGTGTAGAGCTCGCGTCCGGCTCGATTCGCAACCACAACGGCGACATGCAGCGCAAAATCTTAGGCCTCATGGGATATGATGATGTCGCGCAGCAACAGCAGTTCGGCCTGCTGCTGTCCGCCCTCGACTTCGGCGCTCCTCCTCATGGGGGATTCGGCATGGGCCTTGACCGGCTGACCGCTTTGCTCTGCGGCGAGGAGTCGATTCGCGAGGTCATCGCCTTCCCGAAAACTCAGAAGGGAACCGATCCTCTCTCCGAGGCTCCGGGACCGGTCCCGGAGAAGCAGCTCAAAGAGCTGCACATCAAGCTCGACCTGCCGCCCGCCGCGCTTTAGGCGCCCTCGCGGTCCGTCGGACCGCGGTAAGGTTCGCCGACGGTATTCGTAACGTCCTCGGGAAAATAATCCAGGATGAACGTCATGACATCTCTGATGGAGATGACGGAGATAGGCTCGTCCTTCTCGTTGACGATCGGAACGTGCCTGTAGCCTCCGACGTGCATATTGTTCATGACGTAGGCGATCATATCCCCGGGCATGAGCCGCAGCGGATTGGGCGTCATGGCGTCGCTGACCGGACGGGTCCTGAAATCATCCATCTTGCCGATGACCTTGTTGAGAACGTCCCGTTCGGTGATGATGCCCGCGAGTTTGCCCTTCTTGGTGATCAGAACCGATCCGATTTTTTTCTGCTGCATCAGGCCGACCGCCTCGCCGATGGTGGCGCCGATGTCCAAGACGGCGGCAGGAGGCAGGAGGAGTTCCGAAAGAGGAAGCTTGAAGATATCGCTGTTGAGAACGGTGATCTTGTCTCTTTCTTTCCCTATCTGCATTTCTTCTTCTATATCTTCCTCGGCCATGGCCCAACCTCCTCGCGAGGCATTTCCGCGACAGGGGGGCGGCATCGGTTAAGTATGAGTCCTGTCTCTCGGATAATCAAGGGCCGGCTGAAGGGCGCCGACAACGGGTCAGGGGGACAGTACGCGGCGAGGCCTACAAATTTGGTGGACGTGACAGGGATTGAACCTGCGACCTCATCCTTGCGAAGGATGCGCTCTCCCAGCTGAGCTACACGCCCTAACACCCTCATTATGCCAAAAAGCCGGCGCAACGTCCAGGCGCTCAGCGTGCCGGGACCGCGCCCGATCGAGCCTGTTTTTTGAGCTCTTCCTTGGCGGCGCGCATTTTCTTCTCGTAGCGGCGCCTATTGCGAACATGCTCCTCGTTCGTCGCGCTGAAAACATTCGCGCCCTTGCCGTCGGCCATCAAATAGAGCGCGTCGCCGGCCGCGGGGGACAGCACGGCCGCGATCGAATCCAGCCCGGGGCTGCAGATCGGCCCCGGCGGGAGGCCGTAGCGGATATACGTGTTGTAGGGCGAATCCACGGTCACATCCGTCGCGTCGAACTCCTTTTTCCAATGGCCGAGCGCGTATTGCACGGTCGGAACGGATTGCAGCCGCATGCGGCGGCGCAGGCGATTGAGATACACCGCCGCGATCATCGGCTTTTCCGCGGACACCGAAGACTCCCGTTCGACGATCGAGGCCAACGTGACCACCTGGTCCAAAGTCAGCTCCGCCTGAGACCGCGCAGCCAAGTAAAGCGGCCCGGCTCGCCGCTCAAACTCCTGAGTCATTTTTCGGATCACGCGCTCCGCTCCGTAGCCGGCGGGAAAATTGTAAGTGGAGGGAAATAGGCGGCCTTCAAGCTTGCGCGCGCTGACAAGCGCGAGAAACTCTCGGGCATCCACGATCCCGGCCTTTTCCAGGCGTTCGGCGACCTGGCTCGCCCGGAAGCCCTCGGGGATCGTGATCTTCAGGTCATCGGTGAGGCCGAGAGTGAGCTTGCGCGCGACGATGGTCGGCCACTCATGAATGCGCAGGATATAGGTTCCGGGTTTGAGGTGCCGGTCGAAGCCCGTGATCTTGAGAAGGGCGCGGAAGACGAACACCGACTGCACCACGCCCTTGGCGCCCAACAGTTCCGCCGTCTGCCGCGCGCTGAGGCCCTCGGGAACCTCGACTCGCGCCGGCGCCCCGGGCTTGACGGCCCACGCGCCCGCCAGGACGAGCGCCAGCGCCGCGGCGGCGAGCAGGACTTTCCGGCTCATCCTCCGAACACCGGATACTCGCCGAAGACGTCCTTGAGAGCGCGCGTGACTTCGCCCACGGTGGCATACGCTTCGACCGATTCCAGGATGAGCGGCAGAAGATTCGTCTCACCCTGAGCGGCCTCGCGTAGGCGCTTAAGGCAGGCCACGACCTTGCCGTTGTCGCGCTCGCGGCGAAGCCTCTTGAGGCGCCGCACCTGGCCTTTCTCCACGGCATGGTCGATCTTGAGAATCGGGGGAATCGCGCCTGCAGTCTCGTGCACATTCACGCCGACGGTCTTGCGGCGGCGCGCGGCCAAATCGAGCTCGAAGCGGTAGGAAGTCTCGGCGATCTCGCGGTGGAAATAGCCCTTCTCGAGCGCGGGCACCACGCCGCCAAGCTCCTTGATGCGGGTCATGATCAGGCCCGCGCGGCGCTCGACCTCGGCGGTCAGCGATTCGAGGTAGTACGAGCCGCCCAGCGGGTCGGGCGTGTCGGTCACGCCCGTCTCAAGCGCCAGGATCTGCTGGGTGCGCAGCGCCAGCATCACGGCCTCGTCGGTCGGAAGTGCGAGCGCCTCATCGAAGGAATTCGTGTGCAGGCTCTGCGTGCCGCCCAAAACCGCGGCCATGGCCTGGTAGGCGACGCGGGCGAGGTTGTTGAGCGGCTGCTGCGCGGTCAACGAGACGCCCGCGGTCTGACAGTGCATCGGCAGCATCCACGAGATCTCCTTCTTTGCGCCGAAATCCTCCTTCATCAGCTTCGCCCAGATCGAGCGTGCGGCGCGCAGCTTGGCGATCTCCTCGAAAAAGTGGTTGTGCACGTCGAAAAAGAACGAAAGCTGCGAGGCGAAGTCATCGACGGCGAGGCCGCGCTTGATCAGGCGCTCGGCGTAGTCGCGGCCGTCGGCCAAGGTGAAGGCGAGCTCCTGGACCGCGTCGGCGCCCGCCTCGCGGATGTGATAGCCCGAGATCGAGATCGGGTAGAAGCGGGGGACCTCCTTCACGCAGTACTCGATGAGGTCGAGCACAAGCCGCATCGACGGTTCCGGCGGGTACAGGTACTCGTTCTGCGCGATGTACTCCTTGAGGATGTCGGTCTGGCAGGTGCCGCGCACGCGCGCAAAGGGCACGCCCTGCTTCTTGGCCAAGGCCATGTACATCGCGAAGATCACCGGCGCGGGCAGGTTGATCGTCATCGATGTCGACACTCGGCCGAGGTCGATGCCCGCAAACAGCGTCTCCATGTCCTCGAGGCTGTCCACGGCCACGCCCTCGCGCCCGACCTCGCCCAACGAACGAGGATCGTCGGAGTCGAGGCCCATCAAGGTGGGCAGGTCGAAGGCCGTCGAGAGGCCCGTCTGGCCGTGCTCGAGCAGGTACTTGAAGCGCTCGTTGGTGTCCTTGGCCGTCTTATGGCCGGCGAACATGCGCATCGTCCAGGGCGTCATGCGGTAGCCGCCGCTCTTGAGCCCACGCGTGAATGGGAACTGGCCCGGTCGGCCGATCGCGTCCGGCGCGGGGGCATCCTGCGGGCCGTACTCACGCTTGACCGGGATGCCCGACAACGTCGTCGGATCTCCGGCGGGTACTGCGGGGGGCTTCATCGTTTCGGAGGGGCGGCTCACTTCCGCTCTCTGCGTCCGCCTCGGTTGATGTTCTTGCGCCGCTCTTCCATCTTGCGCAGGTTCTCCTGATGCCGCTGCCGGCCGCGCTCCCCGTTCTGATTGCGCCTAATCTCCACATTCTGCTTAAGCACGGAGCGCTTCTCGATGAGCCTCTTGCGATGATCGCGCATGCGCTCCATGACCTTCCCGCGCATCTCGCGGCGCCGGTCCGGCGGCAAGACCTTCCACTTGGATCTGATGGCCGCAAGACGTCGGCCCTGGCCGCGCATCTGGCTGCGGCGGGCGATGAAGCGCTTGAGTTGGGCGGCATGCCCGGGGGCGTGGCCTTTCGCGACCGAGGTCTCCTGGTTCGAGATCAGAAGCTCCGGCGGACCGCCGACGCCGCCGCTGACCTCGACCTTGCCCTCGTCGAAAACGCCGACATGAGAATTCTCGCCTTCTACCTCGATGCCGAACTCCGTGCCGCGCACGGCGGCGACGGCGGCGGGCGTGCGCACCCGCAGGCGCTGGCCGCTGAGCTTCTGGATCTTAGCGAGAAGAGAGCCGACTGAAAGAAAAAACGACGCGTCCGCTTTCTCGGTCTTCTCGATCTTGAAATCAGATTTCTCGCGCACGGTGATCAGGCTGCCGCCGTCGAGCGCCACCTCGGCCGAAGCTCCCTCGGCGACGACCACGCGATCGCCTTCCTCAAGCGGCAGGCCGGCCTCGCCCGAGACCTCGGGCGAGCCGTCGGCGGCGATGACCGTCACGTCGCCGGAAACAGCGGCCAGGCGCGCGTCCCAGCGCTCTTGCTGCGCGCGCGCGGGAACGGCGGCGAATAGGATGAACGCCAGCGACGCGGCGAGAAAATTCTTCATGGGATCAACTCCACTTTGACGAATTGGTGCTTCCCCATTTTAAGAGTAAACGAGGCCGGCGCGTTCATGGGCGCGTCCGCCGCCGCCTTGACGCCGTCGATCTGCACGCCGCCCTGCAGGATGAGGCGCCTCGCCTCGCCCAGCGACTTCGCGCCGCCCGCCTGAACAATGATCTTCGCAAGCGGAAGGCCGGCCGCCACGCGCGCAACGCGCAAGTCGGTCGGCAGCTCCTTCTTGGAGAACGTGCTCTCGAAATACGCGAGCGCCTCGTCGGCGGCCTGCTGGCCGTGGAAACGCTCCACGAATGTGCGCGCAAGGCGCTTCTTCGACTGCATCGGATGCTGGGCCTTCACCGCGGAGAGGTCCGCGTCGGTCAGCAATTCGTAGTACGACAGCATCAGCTCATCGGACACGCGCATCGTCTTGCCGAACATGTCGTTGGGCGCATCATTGAGTCCAATCGAATTTCTATAGGACTTCGACATCTTCTTCTCGCCATCGAGGCCGACCAGAAGGGGGACGGTGAGCGCGACCTGCGGCTCCTGGCCCGCGTCCTGCTGCATCTTGCGGCCCATCAGCAGGTTCGTGAGCTGGTCGTTGCCGCCGAGCTCGACGTCGGCCTTCACCGCGACGGAATCGTAGCCCTGCATCAGCGGGTACAGGACCTCGAGCAAAGAGATCGGGGAATTCTCCGCGAGCCGCTTCTTGAAGTCCTCGCGCGCGAGCGCCTGCTGCACGGTGTGGCGCTTGAGCGTGTCGAGCAGGAGGTCGCGCATGAACGGCGCCAGCCATTCGGAATTGAAGCGCAGTTCGGTCCTGTTTTTATCGAGAATCTTGAACGCCTGGTCCTGATAGGTTTGCGCGTTGGCCTTCACCTCGGCCGCGGTCAAGGTCGGGCGCGTCGAATCGCGACCGGAGGGGTCGCCGACCATCGCGGTGAAATCGCCGATGATGAGGACGGCCATATGGCCCAGGTCCTGAAATTGGCGCAGCTTCGTCAACACCACGCTGTGCCCGAGGTGGAGATCGGCCGAGGTCGGGTCGACCCCCAGCTTGACGCGCAGAACTCGTCCGGACTTCAGCTTCTTGGACAGCTCCTCGTCGCTCACGAGCGAGAGAACGCCCCGTTTCAAACGGGCAAGTGGATTTTGCTCCATGTCGTGAGCAATATTACAACATACGCTCACAAAAAGTCGTAGGGGTCGGCGTCGAGCGTCAGCTTCACCGATGAGACAAGAGGGCAGGCGCGCGCTATCTTGAGGCCGTCCTCGACCGCGGCGGCGGGAAGCTTGATGAGGATGTGGTCGCGGAACTTGCCGCGCACCTGGCGCAGGAGCGCCGGGGCGGGACCCACGACCTCTGCGGGCGCGGGCAGAGACGCGCGCAGCGCGTCGGCGTAGGCGGCCGCGGCCGCGGTCAGTTTCACCTCATCGGCGCAGGACAGAATCGCGCGAATGAGGCCTCCAGCCGGCGGATAGCTCAGCTCGACGCGCGCGGCGAGCTCCGCGTCGGCCCAGGCGGCGTAGTCACCGTTGGCGGCACCCTTGATCGCCTCATGGTCCGGGGACAGCGTCTGCAGGAGCACCTCGCCGGGCTTGTCCGCGCGGCCCGCACGGCCAGCGACCTGTGCCAGCAGCTGCATCGTACGCTCAGCCGAGCGGAAGTCGGGCATGTGCAGCATGGTGTCCGCGTCGACCACGCCGACGAGCGTCACCTCGGGAAAGTGGAAGCTCTTGGCGACGAGCTTCGTGCCGACCAAGACGTCAGCCGCCCGCGCGCGGAATCGGTCGTAGACCCGCTCCTCGAGCTTGGCCTCTTTCGAAACGGTGTCGCGGTCCATGCGCAGGACGCGCGCCCCAGGCAGGCAGCGCTTGACCTCGGCCGCCACGCGCTGCGTGCCCACGCCGCCCGAACGCATGGCCGGCTCGCCGCACGCGCCGCACTGTTCGGGAGGCGGCCACTTCTTGCCGCAATGGTGGCAGATCAGCACGAACCCGCCCTCGGGCTTCTCATGCGTGATCTTGGCCACGCCGCAGTCCGCACAACGATCGATCCAGCGGCATTTGCCGCAGGTGGTCAACGTGGAAAATCCCCGCCGATTGACCAATAAAATCGACTGTTCGCCGCGGCGCAGGCGCTCGGCCATCTTCTCGAGCAGCTCTTCGGAGAGCACCTCGCCAAACCGGCCCGGCGGCAATGTCGTGACGGTCGGGCGCGGGAGCGCGGAGACGCGCTCAGGCATCGTCAGCATCTCCGCCGTCCCCGTCCGCGCCATGCTCCAGGCTTCGATGCTGGGCGTCGCCGAACCCAGGACGACGAGCGCGCCGAAGGCCTTCGCGCGCTCGAGGACGACCTCGCGCGCGTGATAAAAAGGGGAATTCGAGTCTTGCTTAAACGACTCGTCCTGCTCCTCATCGAGCACCGCAAGCCGCAGATGTTTAAAAGGCAGCAGGCAGGCCGAGCGCGCGCCGACCACCACCTTCACGTCCCCGCGCGAGATCGCAAGCCAGGCGCGGCGCCGCTCGCGCGGAGTCAGGCCCGAGTGCCAGAGCGCCACGGGCACGCCGAGCGAGGCCGCGAACTCATCGAAAAACGGGCGCGTGAGAGAAATCTCGGGCAGAAGAAACAGCGCCTGGCCGCCGTCCTTGATCGCGCGGCGGATGAGGCGCAGGTACACCTCGGTCTTGCCCGAGGCGGGCACGCCGAAGATCAAGGCCGTCGCGTGCGCCCTCGCGTCGAGCAGGACGTCGAGGCGCCTGAGCGCGTCGGCCTGGCCGGGCGTCAAGGTGAAGGCCGGTTCCGCGCGGGCGCGCGCGGGCGAAGCGAGGACCTCGACAGGCTCATCGAGCGATTTGACGAAGGGAGGAATCAGCGCCTTCAAGGCCTCGCCGATCGGCGCGCCGAAGCGGCGCGCCATGAAGCGCGCGCACGCCACACCCTCCGGGCTCAGCGCGGGACGCGAGTCGACCGCGGAGTCGAGAAGCTTGAGCGGCCGCTCGGGCTCGCCATCGAAGACCGACAGGATCACGCCCGTCGCCTTGCGCGGGCCAAACGGCGCGCGTACGCGCAGTCCTGGCGCTGCCGCCATGCCCTCAGGCACGCGGTAATGGTAACCCCTCGGCAGAGGCACGGGGAAAGCGACTTCAGCGATGCGCATCCGGAACCCTCCCCTTTAGGTTTATGATGGATTTTTGTGAAAAGCTTCGGCCGAAAAGCATCGCGGCTTGCTCCAGAGTGCGCTTCACCAAAAGAACACCCATACACTTTCCCCTTGCAATCCCCCGAAATTCAAAAAATACCGATGATAGAATAAGAGTTTTTCACATCGCGCGCGCGATGTGAAATAAGCTGTAAAAACAACACTTATTTTTTATAAAACGAAGGCCTCCGTGGCGTCCGCTCCGGGGTGACGGGCCCCCGAGAGTTGCAGGCCGTTATCAGCACGTTTCTTTACAGGCCTCGGGCCCGTTGCTTCATCGAGCTTGCGCGCCGAAGCTTCAGAACGGCTCAACAAACTTTCACGATTTTTCGTCATGAGCCCTCCCTTACTTCAGCGCGGTGAACACGAAGTGCGGCGGCATGTTGCGCACCTCGAATTGGATATCGACGCTGGAAAAGTAATCCTTGAGCATCGGGATCAAATGCGTCGTCACCTGATAGGCGACAAAGCGCCCGCCGGGATTCAGCAACGCCGAGGTCTTCGCGAGCAATTCGTGGCGGCCGCGGCCCGAGAAGAAAGCGAACGGCACGCCGGAGACGATCGCGTCCGCGCCGGCCTGGCCATGCGCGGCGAGGATCGTCTCGATCTCACGGACGTCGCCCTGGACCGTGGTCAGGCGCGGGTCGGAAATTTTCGCGAGTTCCTCGTAAAGCTCCGCATTGAACTCGATGGCGAGCAACGTCGCATCGGGGCGCATCTTCTCGAGGATGCGCTTGGTCATCACGCCGCGCGCCGCGCCGTACTCCACGATGACCCTCGCGCGCTCGAGGTCCATCGCCTTGACGGTGCGGTCGACGAGATACCGGCTCGAGGGTGTGACGGCCGCCACGGACGGGTCGTCCAGGAACACCTTCATGTAGCCCATGAACGTGCTGTCGAGCGCGTCATGATCGGGCTCGCTCATATCGTTGCAAGCTCCTTTTGGAGGTT
The DNA here is from genome assembly GCA_023249675.1 of Elusimicrobiota bacterium. Classification (GTDB taxonomy): domain Bacteria; phylum Elusimicrobiota; class Elusimicrobia; order UBA1565; family UBA9628; genus GWA2-66-18. The sequence continues at coordinate 24,392 of JAHFCE010000027.1, forward strand.
CTTCATGTCCGTCCACACGTCGCGCTTGAGATCCGGATTGCGCAGAAGCGCTGCGGGGTGAAACGTCGGCAGCAGCTTGATCAAGGGCAGCCCGCCTCCCGGATCGTAGGTCCGCCACCGTCCCCGGATCTTCGTGATCGGAGTCAGGTCGCCAAGCAGAGCCTTGGCAGGCACCGCCCCGAGAGTCACGATCACCTTCGGCTTGATCGTGCGGATCTGCGCCTCGAGCCAGCCGCGACAGGCCTGCATCTCTTCCGGCGTGGGGGGACGGTCGTTGCCGCGGCTCTCGGGATCGGCCGGATTCTTCATCGGATGGCACTTCACGATGTTGGCGATGTAAACCGTCCGGCGCGAGAGGCCGATCGACTCCATGATCTTGTCGAGCAGCTGGCCGGAGCGGCCGACAAACGGCTCGCCCTGGTGGTCTTCTTGGAAGCCCGGACCCTCGCCGATGAACATGACCTTCGCGTCGGGACTGCCGACGCCGGGCACGGCCTGTATCCGGGAAGCCCCCAGAGGACAGGCGCGGCACGCGTGGATCTTCGCGGCGAGCTCGGCGAGCGTGCCCGGGGTCGCCGGCGCTTTCGTTTCGACGGCCGGCGCGGACGTCCAGTCCGAGGAGTCGGAGAGAGAAACCCGCCGGCGCAGCGCGCGACTGAGGTCCTTTAATTCATCAAGCTCGGCGCTCATGGAGGAGCCTCGTAATGTCAGCGACGACGATTTTCGCCACGCGCGCCTTCGGCCCCGGCGGCAGACGGCGCGTCCAGTCCTTCGCGACCAAGGTCGCGGCGATGCGGCCTGAGGCGAGGGACTCGGGCCCGTTGGCGACGATCAAATCGAGTCCCTTGCGCGCAAGCTTGCGGCGCGCGGACTTCGTCGCTCTCCGCGTTTCGAGAGCGAAGCCCACGAAGACCTGCCCCGGCCGGCGCTTCGCCGCGGCCTCTTTGATGATATCGGGGTTGGCAATCAAGGTCAAGCGCCTCGGCGAGCCGTTCCGTTTGATCTTGTGCGCGGCCGCATGCGCGACGCGCCAGTCGGAGACGGCGGCGGCGCCGATCACGGCGTCGGCGCGAGAAGAGCGCTTGAGGGTCTCGCGGAGCATTTCGAGCGCGGTGGTCACCGGCACGACGCAAACACCGGTCGGCGGCGACAAGGGCGTCGGCCCGCTGACGACGACGACCTTCGCCCCGGCCGCGCGTGCGGCAGCCGCGAGTGCGAAGCCCATCGCGCCCGAAGACGCGTTGCTGAGGAAGCGGACGGGGTCGAGGAACTCTCGCGTGGGTCCCGAGGTGATCAGGACGGTGCGGCCGCGGAGGCTCACGTGAATACGGAACGCACGATCTCGTCCGGCTCGACAAGGCGCCCGCGGCCGATCTTCCCGCTGGCAAGCTCGCCTTTTTCCGGACCGAGCACGCAGTAGCCGAATTCCTTGATGCGCGAGATGTTCGCCTTCGTCGCCGGATGCTCCCACATCTCCGCGTCCATGGCGGGGCAGACGACGACAGGGGATTTGGTCGAGAGGACAAGCGCATCAAGCAGGCCCTGCGCGCGGCCCTGCGCGAGCCGCGCGACAAAGTCCGCGGTCGCAGGCGCGATCAAAACGAGATCGGCCCAGCTCGCAAGCGAAAGATGCGCCATCTCCCACAGCGCGGAATCGTCCATTCCCAACGCGACAGGATGCTTCGACACCGTCGCGAGCGAGAGCGTCGCGACGAAGCGCTCAGCGCTCGGCGTCAGCACGCAGCGGACCTCCGCGCCTTTCTTGACGAGGCCCCGGACGATGAGGGGGGCCTTGTACGCCGCGATACTGCCGGTCACGCCCAGCACCACGCGGCGCACGGACTTCGCCACGGTCTACTCCGCCTTGCTTCGGGACTTCATGTCCGAGGGGACCTCATCGCCATTGGCGGCCGCGGCCTTCTTCAGGTCCTTCCAGTCGACCTTGCCTCCCAGGACCTCGCGAACCGCAAGATCGAGCAGCTCCGCGGGAGTCAGGTGACGGTTCTCTTCGCGCTTCCTGAGCTCCTTCACCCAGATCGCGGCCATCGGAATCGCCGAGTATTTTCCACGGGGGAAATTGAGGATCATTTCCTCGGTGGTCTTCGGGAGCGGGACGTCCTTGACGACTTCCTTCTTGGCCATGGTGCGTTTCTCCTTAAGCGAGCGCGGGCGCGAGATAAGTCGGATCGAACCGGAACGTCTTGAGCGTCTCGGCGGTGAGGATGCAAGAAATCTGGTCAACGGCCTTCTCAAGAGCGTCATTGACAACGATGTAGCCGTAGTCCTTGGCCGCGGCAAGCTCGCCGCGTGAATTGGCGAGGCGCTTGGCCACGATCTCGGAGGCGTCGCGGCGGCCGGCGAGGCGCGCCTTCAATTCCTCCATCGAAGGCGGAAGCACGAACACGAGGATCGCAGCCGGATGCTTGCGGCGGATCGACATCGCGCCCTGCACATCGATCGCCATGACCACGTCGGAGCCCCGCTTGATCTGATCCTCGATGAAGCGGCGCGGAGTGCCGTAATATTCGTCGTGGACCATCGCCCACTCGAGAAGCTCGCCGCGCCGGATCTTGCGCTTGAAGTCCTCGCGGCTCAGGAAGAAATAGTGCCTGCCGTCGCGCTCTCCCGGCCGGGGCGGACGAGTCGTACACGACACCGAATATTTGAGGTCTTTGCGGCGCGCGAGAAGCTTGCGGCAGATGGTCGTCTTGCCCGCGCCGGATGGGGCAGAGATGATGAGAAGCGCTCCTTTCCTCATGTAGTCCTCTATTCTATTCAATTATTGAGGGGAGCGCAATAAATTGTAGGATCGAACCATGGAAGACAATCAAGCGCCGCTGCAGGTTGAAATCGATGAGGCCGTCGCGCGCGGACTCTACACGAACCTCGCTCTGATCACGCACAGCGAAACCGAGTTCTTGTTCGATTTCCTGTTCCTCCAGCCCCAGACGCCGAAGACGAAGGTCCTCACGCGCCTGATCAGCTCTCCCGTGCACGCCAAGCGCCTGCTGTGGGCGCTCAAGGATAATCTGGACAAGTACGAGGCGCGGCACGGCGCGATCAACGCGGGGCAAGCCCCGAGCGAGCCGCGCGCAGGCGTCTATCAGTGACGGTCCGCGCGCCGCGCGCTTATCTCGTCTGTGTCGGCAGCGAGCTCCTCGCCGGACAGCTGAACACTCATCAGGCATGGCTGTCGGTGCGCCTGCGCCGCGCCGGCTTTGACGTCGTCGGCGAGTCCTCCGTTCCCGATTCCATCGGGATGATTCAAACGGCCCTGCGCCGCGCGCTCAACGCCGCAGACGCAGTCATCGTGTCCGGAGGGCTCGGCCCGACGTTCGACGACCTGACGCGCGAGGCCGCCGCCGCAGCGCTCGGCCGGGAGCTTCGCTTCGCGCCGACATTGTGGGACGCGATCCGCAAGCGCTTCGCGCGCTACCACATCGCCGTCCCGGCGGAGAACAGGCGCCAAGCCGAGGTCATCCAGGGAGCGACGGTGTTCGCCAACGCCGCGGGCTCAGCGCCCGGTCAGCGCCTCGAGTTTCGATGGAAGGGACGGCAACGTTCGCTGATCCTGCTTCCCGGCCCGTACGCCGAGATGTCTCCGATCTTCGAGCGCGCGCTGCCAAGGCTCGCCGCGCGCCACGCGCGCGGCGTAGGCGTCGCCTCCTTTTCTCTTCGGCTTCTCGGCGTGCCCGAATCCGTCGCCGATGAAAAACTCGACGCGGTCCGCGCCCGCTTTCCCGCCGCATCGTTTACGATTCTCGCCTCGGGCGGGGAAGTCTCATTTCACGCGACCATGCGCGCGCGCGCAATATCGACCGCGAAGGCCGCACTCAAACGGTTACGGCGCGCCGCGCTCAACGCCGTTGGGCAATGGGCTTACGGCGAGGGCGACACGACGCTCGAGTCGGCGCTGGGAGCACGCCTCAAGAAAATGAATTTGACGCTCGGCGTCGCCGAATCCTGCACCGGCGGCTTGTTGGGGGGACGTTTGACGTCCGTTCCCGGCGCCTCGGCGTGGTTTTACGGCGGAGTCATCGCGTACGACAACTCGGTCAAAATGAAATTGCTCGGGGTCAGCGCCCGGCTGCTCAAAAAATACGGCGCCGTGTCGCCCGAATGCGCGCAAGCCATGGCGAAAGGTGTGCGCAAAGCCATCGGGGCGGACATCGCAATCTCCGTCACCGGCATCGCGGGACCGGAAGGCGGCACGAAAGAAAAACCCATCGGATTGGTGTATGTGGCCGTCGATGGTCCCGGCCGGACGCTGCGCGTCCGGCGACAGGACATCCACGGCCCGCGTGAGACCGTCCGCGCCCGCGCCGCCACCGCCGCGCTCGGCCTTCTGAAGGAGGCCCTCGATGCCCGCCGGAAACGAGCTTGACGCTTCCGTCGAGTTTTCATAGAATAAGCGCAATCATGATAACGAAAGAGAATAAAACTGAAATCTTCAAGAAGCATGGCAAGGGCGCCCAAGACTCCGGTAGCACCTCGGTCCAAATCGCCCTGATCACCGAGCGCATCAAGCATCTCTCCGGTCACCTCAAGACTTCCAAGAAGGACTACGCCTCCCAGCGCGGACTTCTGATGCTCGTCGGCCAGCGCCGGCGCCTTCTGAGCTACCTCAAGAAGCGCGACCTGACGTCCTACAACACGATCCTGAAGCAGTTGGATCTGAGGAAATAAACCATGTCCTTCAATCAGAAGATCAGCCTACAGGAAACTGTGGGCGGCAAGACCATTACTTTGCAGACCGGCACCTTGGCCAAACAGGCCGGCGGCGCCGTCACCGTGCACCTCGACGAGACCATCGTGTTCGTCGCGGCAACCGTTCAAAAAAACCCGAAGGACGTCCTATTCGTTCCGCTGACCTCCGACTACCGCGAACGCGCCTACGCCACCGGCCGCGTTCCCGGCGGCTTCTTCAAGCGCGAAATGCGCCCGCGCGACAAGGAGACTTTGACCTCGCGCCTCGTCGATCGGCCTATTCGGCCGCTATTCCCCGAGGGCTGGAATTTTGAAACCTCGGTTCAATCCATCGTCGTCTCCTGCGACCTCCAGAACGATCCCGACGTGCTCGCGATCACCGGAGCCTCCGCAGCGCTGATGCTCTCCGACGCGCCGTGGAACGGCCCCATCGGAGGCCTACGCATCTGCCGCGTCAACGGCGCCTTCGTCATCTTCCCCACATGGGAAGAGCGAGCGCTGGCCGACCTCGAGCTCGTCGTCGCCGGCAAGAAAGACGCCCTGCTGATGGTCGAAGGCTCGGCCCAGGAGGTCTCGGAAGAAGTGTTCGCCGAGGCTCTCGACCTCGCTCAGAAAGAGATCAATAAACTCTGCGATCTCCAGCTCAACCTGCTCAAGCAAAGCGCGGCTTCCGGTCGCGTGATGGCCAAGAAGCAGGTCAAGCATGTCGAGATCCCCGCCGCGGTCACGACCCTCGTGAAGTCGCGCTGCGAAGACGCCATCAAAAAGGCCCTTCGCTCCAAGTACGATAAGCATGGTCTTGATGCGCAGATCGACACGCTCAAGGACGCCGTTAAGAAGGAGCTCGATGAGAAGAAAGCCGATCCCGCCTACCTCGATGGATCCAAGTGGGTCGGCAAGATCGTCGAGGACATCCTTTACACCCAGAGCCGCGCGCTGACGCTTGATGAGAAGCAGCGCCCTGACGGCCGCGGCTTCGAGGAAATCCGCCCGATCGACATCATGATGAAGCCGTTTACGCGCCTGCACGGCTCGGTCGTCTTCCAGCGCGGCCAGACACAGGCGTTTTGCTCCGCGACGCTCGGCACCCCGGGCGACATGCAGATCATGGATGTCATCGAGGGGGAATACAAGGAGCGCTTCATGCTCCATTACAACTTCCCGTCCTTCTCCGTCGGCGAAGTCCGCCCCGAGCGCGGACCCGGCCGCCGCGAGATCGGCCATGGTGCGCTCGCGCGCCGGAGCATCGCTGCTCTTCTGCCGCCCGTTGACGAGTTCCCATACACGCTGAGAATCGTCTCCGAGATCTGGGAATCCAACGGGTCTTCATCGATGGCTTCTGTTTGCGGCGGATCCTTGGCGCTATTCGACGCCGGCGTGCCGATGAAGGCCGCCTGTGCCGGCATCGCGATGGGCCTCGTCCTCGAGGGCGGCAAGTACGCCGTCCTCACCGACATCGCGGGCATCGAAGACCATAACGGCGACATGGACTTCAAGGTCGCGGGGTCGCGCAACGGCATCACCGGCTTCCAGATGGACATGAAAATCGAGGGGCTTTCCATCTCGATCATGAAGGAAGCGCTGGCCCAGGCCAAGCGCGGCCGCCTGTTCATCCTCGACAAGATGGACGCGATTCTGCCCGAGCCCCGCAAGGAGCTCTCGCCGAACGCTCCTCGTCTCTACCGCATCAAGATCCCCAGCGACAAGATCGGAGCCCTCATCGGCCCCGGCGGCAAGAACATCCGCCGCATCCAGGAGACCTACGGCGTCAATATCGACGTCGAGGACGACGGCAGCGTGTTCGTAGCCGGCACCGACCCCATCGGCTGCGACCAGGCGAAAGCCGAAGTCGAGGCGCTCACGCTCGAGGCCGAGATCGGCAAGATCTACAAAGGACACGTCGTCTCCATCAAGGAGTTCGGCGCGTTCGTCGAGATCTTCCCGGGCAAGGAAGGCCTGCTCCACATCTCGCAGATCGACGTCAAGCGCATCGCGCGCGTTGAGGAAGTCCTCAAGATCGGCGCCGAGGTGGATGTCAAGGTCCTCGAAATCGACGGCGACGGCAAGATCCGCCTGTCCCGCAAGGCCGTTCTGGCTCCGGGTTCCGAAAACGACACGCCCGGCCCGCGCCGAGACGGTCCTCCTCGCGAACCCGCCGGACGCGGCGGACGCGGCGGCGACCGCGGTGGACGACGCTGAAGGTTCATCTCATCCGTTAGCCCATGGCCAAGAAGACGCCGACGATCGGAAACGGGGCGGAAGGTCCGCTCAAGATCCTTAAATCCGTCTACGACTTCATGACTCAGAATGGCCTCGACTCCGTTGAGATCATCGAGGACGGCGCCGCGGTCAAACTCGTGCGCCGCAAGGCGAATCTGACCCCGGTGCCGGTTCCGGTGCCGACCCCCATGGGGGCCCCTGTCGCATCCGCCGTTCCAGTTCAGTACGCCTCCGTGCACCAGACGGCCGCAACGTCCTCCGCTTCTCCCGGAGCGCCGCCTCCCTCCGGCACGGCCGTCAAATCACCGATGATGGGAATTTTCTACCGCGCCCCGTCTCCGTCGAGCCCGCCGTTCTGTAAAGAGGGCGAGGTCGTCAAGCCCGGCCACGTAATCTGCATGATCGAGGCCATGAAGGTCTTCAATGAGATCAAGGCCGAGTATCCCTGCACGATCGTGAAATACCTCGTCGAAAACGGCAAGCCGGTCAAGTCCGGCCAAGACCTCATCATCGTCGCACGCTGAGAGCAAGCGGAAAACCGCTATAATCCGGCTCCATGGGAACCAACCGGTACCGGTCCTCGGTCAAGGCGCCGAAGGCGACCAAGCGCAAGGATCTCCTTCCGTCAGCCCTGCGTTGGACGGTGTTTTTTCTCGGCGCCATCTATCTCGGCTGGGCGCTCGCATTCCCGCGCTACTCGGGCGCGATCGGCCAGGGACTCTCCGAGTGCCTGTTTAGACGCTTCGGCATCGCCGCCTACCTGCTCCCGGTGTTCCTGTTCAACGGTCTGATGCAGCACGTCCTGCGCGGCAAGTCCTCGGGCTGGATGGTCACAAGTCTCGCCTCATTGGGCGGCTTGCTGGCGGGCACGTCGCTGAGCGCACAGATCGGCGGCCTGGCCTCGCTCGACGCAGCGCTCGCGGGAGGAACCTGGGGCGTGGCGACCGCAGGCGTCCTCACATCCGGCCTGGGCGCTGTCGGCTCGTTCTTGACCGCGCTCGGCGCGTTCCTGTTCTCGCTGCAAGTGTGCTTCGAGATTCGTTGGGCATCCGTGGCGCAGACCTTCGCCAAACTTCTCGCTGAGGATTACCAAGAGTGGACGAAGGCCCGCGCGGAAATGAAGAACCTGAAGGCCAGGGCCCCAAGCCAGGATGACGCGGTCAAATCCAAGTCCAAGGATGCCAAGAGCACTGAGAAGACGAGCAAGATCGAGGTCCCGCTACCGAAAGCGGTTGACACGCGCGCGATCAAGCCGCTGAATGGCTCCAACGGCGTGCCGAAACTCGTGGAGGACAAAGGCGCCAAGGCCAAGCCCCTCGAGGGCGAACGCATAGCGCCCGCAGCACCCACGGCCGCCTATAAAGACTACACACTGCCTTCGCTCGAGTTGCTCTCTTTGCCCTCCGATGCGCGCAAGCGCGGCAAGCCGACCGAGCAGGAAATCGCCCAAGCGGTCGCCGACCTCGAGCGCACGCTGAGGAGCTTCGACATCGACGCTCATGTCTCCGGCTACTCGCCGGGGCCCGTGATCACTCGATATGAATTGACGCCCGGCACGGGCGTCAAGGTCTCCTCAATCGTGGCGCTCGAAAACGACATCGCGCTCGCCATGCGCGCCAAGGGCATCCGCATCGTGGCCCCCATCCCCGGCAAGGCCGCGGTCGGCATCGAGCTGCCCAACCCCCGCCAGGCCGCCGTCGTCTTGCGCGAGATATTGCAAAGCGAAGCCATCCCCGCATCCGCTCCGTTGCTGTCCTTCGGGCTCGGCCTTTCCGCATCCGGCGAACCCGTCGCCGCCGATATCGCGAAGATGCCGCATGTCCTCGTCGCCGGAGCGACAGGATCCGGAAAATCGGTGCTGATCCACTCGATGGTGATGTCGATCCTCTTCCGCGCGCGCCCCGATGAAGTGAAGTTTGTGATGATCGACCCCAAGCGCACCGAACTCACCTTCTACGAAGGCATCCCGCACCTGTTCGACCCGATGGTCGAGCCCGCGCGCGTGTCCGTGATCACCAACCCCAAAGACGCCGCGAAAGCGCTCAGGGCGCTGCTGGCACTCATGGACAAGCGCTACGAGAGGCTCCAGCTCCACGGCGTGCGCAACCTCGAGGGCTACAACGCGATCGCCGACAAAAAGGGCCTGCCGCGGGAGTTCTACGTCGTCGTCGTCATCGACGAGCTCGCCGACCTGATGCTCATCGCCGGCGACATCGTCGAAGACGCGATCCAGCGCCTGACGCAAATGGCGCGCGCGGTCGGCATCCACATGGTGCTCGCAACCCAGCGCCCATCGGTGGACGTCATCACGGGCGTGATCAAGGCGAATCTGCCTTCCCGCATCGCCCTGCAGGTGATCTCGAAGATCGACTCGAAGGTGATCCTCGACGGCTCGGGCGCGGAAAGCCTCCAAGGGCGCGGCGATCTACTCTACTTATCGAGCGGCGCGCAGAAGCCGGAGCGCTGCCAGGGCGCGTACGTGTCCGAGGAGGAGATCCGCGGGCTCGTCGACTACCTCAAGACGCAAGGCAAGCCCGACTACCCGATGCTTGAGACGATGGCGGTCAAGGGGGGCGCCGCCGCCGACCTCTCTCAGTTCGGCGTGGAGCCGCTTGAATTCTCGCAGGCGCTCAAACTCATTTTAGAGCGCCGCCGCATCTCGCAGGACTTGCTCAAGAGCCAGTTCGGCTCATCGGCCCGCGCGACCAATATCCTCTCGGCACTTGAGGTGAAGGAATTCATCCACAAGCCCGAGGGCACCAACCGTTGGGAGATACGCTTCGACACCATCGAGGACTATATGAAAGTGCATTTCCCTCAGGTCCCGATCGACCGTAAGGATTGATGGGCAACCTTCTTGGCGTCTTCTTGCTCGTTCTGCCGGCCGCGGCCGGAACGGAATTGGCGGCGTACGCGCCGTCGACGGCCCCGATCACAATCCCGCTCATCAGACAACGCTTCGCCGAGACCGACGCCAAAATAACAACCCTAAAAGCAACGTTCCACCAATTCGTGCGCCTGGAGGGTTCGGATGTCACGCAGACCGTGGAGGGGGAGGTCCTCTTCAAGAAACCCGACCTGCTGCGGCTGACGCACCGCATCCCTGAGCCGCAGACCGTCGTGTCCGATGGAACTTTTCTGTGGGTATACCGAAACAGCACGAACCAAGTGATCCAAAGCCGTCTCAACGCATGGCGCAAGTCCGAACCGCTGGCCCAAGGCCTCCTTGATTTTGGCAAGTCGGCCGACCTGCTCGCGCGCTACGCGACCGAGATCACCACGGTCTCCGCTCCCGGCGCCGACGGCCACCGCGTCTTCACTCTGCTGTTGAAGCCGAAAGCTTCCGACCGTAAGAACGAGGGCGGCGACTTCATCCTAACCCTCAAGGCCTCGACCAAGGATTTCTTTCCCGGCGACGCGACCCTGCGCATCGGACGCGCCGCGGTGCGTTCGCTGTTCGAAGACGTGCGCCTGAACCCCGAGATTCCCGAGACCGCGTTCCGGTTCACGCCCCCCGCGGATGCCGATATGTTTAAATCCCCGGAGCCGAAATGACCCTCGAACAAGAGCCCGATCCCCTGCGCCGCATCCCGACCAAGCATACGACCGCCCTGCGCGCCGAGATCGGACCGATCCTGCGCGCGGCACGGCTCAAGCGCGGCCAGTCGCTCGAGGCCGTGTCCCGTCAGACGCGCATCTCCAAGCGCTTTCTCGAGGCCCTCGAGGAAAACCGTTTCGAGGAGTTCCCGGCCGTCGTCTATCTGCGCGGCTTCCTGAAGGGCTATTGCGAACATCTCGATGTGAACTTCGAGGAGATCTGGTCCATGTTGAATGCAGCGGCCGCTGAATCGCCGGCGGTTGCCGGACCGGCGACGCCCCAAGCCGCGCCGCCTCACGCGCCCCCAGCGGCCGATCATCCGCAGGGATCGGGAGCCGCTGGGGCCATCGTGCTCGCCGTGCTGCTCGCTCTTGGCCTTGCTGTCTACCTGTTCAAAGATCAAGACAAGTCTGCCGCCGTGCCCGCCCCGGCAGCGCCCGCCGCGCTCCAGCCGATGCCGCGCGCCATCGAGCCGCGGCTTATTGTGCGCCTCAAGAACGACGCTTGGCTGCGCGTGTCGGTGGATGGCATGGTCGTGTTCGAAGGCCGCGCCCCGCGCGGCGCCGTGCAGGAGTGGAAGCCGTCCAAATTCGTGGACCTGCGCACAACCGAGCCGGCCGCCCTCGAGCTCAGCCTCAACGGCCAGCTGGCCACGCTGAACGCCCCAGGACCCGACGGCCAGTACCGCATCGAGGTTCCCTAAAGATGCGATCGACCCCGGCCTAGCCCATGTCTCTTCCCAACCGCCTGACGATGCTGCGCATCGTCTTGGCGGCTGCGGTGTTCGCAGCGCTCATGGCCGATGAACCCGCCTGGCACGCCGGCGCGCTCATCCTGTTCATCGCGGCGATCATCACGGACTGGCTCGATGGGTGGCTCGCGCGCCGCATGAAGGCCGTGAGCCCCTTCGGGAAGGTCGCCGACCCGATCGCGGATAAAATCCTCGTCCTCGGGACCTTGATCGCGCTGATCCGCACGAAGGAGCTCGCCATCCCTCTGTGGGCCGTTTTTCTCATCGTCATGCGCGAGCTCATTATTGGCGGCGTGCGCGTGATCGCCGGAGCTCAGGGCAAGGTGCTCGCCGCCGACAGGTGGGGGAAGATCAAGACGGTCATCCAACTCATCGCGATCATGCTCATGGTCGGCGTCGTGGTGCTGCGCGACCTCGGCCGAGCCGAAGCCTGGATGATCCAGATGGTGTACCCGCTGACGGTCCTGTGCGCGGTCCTGGCCCTCTCCAGCCTCTGGTCCTACCTGCGGCAGTACCGCGCGATGCTCGAAAAATCATGGGGTTGAACGGATGACCCGCGAACGAGCCTGCCTCTGGTTGGCGACGGGCCTGGGGATAAGCTATATTGCCCCGACGGGACGCGGGCGGAAGTGGACCGGCGCCGGGTTTCTTGGAACAGTCGAGGGATTATTGCTCTGGCCTCTGCTCCCGTCGGCTCCAGGGCCGTATGCGGCGGTCGTCGCCGCGGCGGTCGCGGCCGCATGCTGGATCTGCGCAAGCACTGAGCGCACGCTGAAGACGCATGACGATTCGCGCATCGTACTCGACGAGATCGTGGGCTTCTGGGTCGCGGCCGCATGGCTGCCCAGAACTTGGACGGCGGCCGGACTTGCCTTTGTTCTGTTTCGTTTTTTCGATTCGGTCAAGCTGCCTCCGTACAAATGGCTTGAACGACTGCCCGGAGGAACCGGGATCGTGATGGACGACGTCGGCGCCGGGATCGTCGCGAACCTTCTCGCACGCTTGATTTTAGTGTAGACAATGGGTGTCAGGCCTCTCATTACTTCAAATACTTCCGCGCGTGATCTCGCGGTCGGAGCTCTGGTCGCCCTATTCGGGGCGGCCGCTCCCGCCGCCGCCCAGATAAATCCTTGGCAGGTCGCCGCCGCGACAGCGCCCGTCGCGGCGCCCAGCACCTCTCTTGGCTCGCCGCTCTCCGTCTCCGGGGGCCCCTGGGTTCCAGCCGAGGTCCTGTTCTTCTCCGCGGGCCGCGTCGTCGCTGACTATGCTTGGCGCGACTCCGTCCGCGCGCGGCGAGGGCATCTATATACCGCCGCCGACCTCCAGAGCGACGTGCAGGACCTGATGACCTTGGGGCGCTTCACGACACTCGCGCCCTCGGTCTACGCGATCCCCGGCACGCCTGTGCCGTCCGAGTTTTCCGCCGTCTCCGTCTCGACCAACCAGGTTCGCATCGTCTTCGACGTGACCGAGAAGGTCGTCGAGGCCCCGAAAGTCAAGTTCGTCACGCCGCCCACCGCCGTCGGCGGCGTGCTGCTGACTCCGACGGCCTGGCGCGGCGCGGGACGCTTCGAGAATCCCGGCATGGCTCTCGACATCAACGCGGCCTACTTCATCGGCCGTCTGTACGGCAAAACCTCCTATCCCGACGCGCCGCGCAAGACGAACTACATCGACCGCATCGGCCTCTGGACCTTGACCGCCGACGGAAAAATGCAGGTCCAGTCCGAATCGTCGTTGCGGCCCGCAGTCGCAGTCGGCGGACAGGCGATGTTGGTGTTTCGCGATTCGCCCCAACCGACGGTGACCGCGCCCGGCGTCTCGGTCAAGATCGACACCAAGAACACGAAGATCCTCACGGACGGCTACTTCGTGGCCTCCAAGAAATTCGGCCCCATCCGCACGAGCGCCGGGCTCATGCAGGGAACCATCGGCAATCTGGCCGCGAATATGTCCGAGTTCCTGTCGCCCGAAGCCCTCAAGTTCTACCTTGGAGACAATACCGGCACCCAGGTCGTCTCGCGCACCGTCCCGTTTGCAAGCGCCTTCTACCTGATCAAGCCCGACTACCCGATCGGCGTCGAGGTCATGAAGTTCAACGGCGCCGCTCGATCGCCGATGCTCATAAACTTCAAGCTCGGCCGTTTCCTGAAGTTGAACTTCGATCTGGCTTTGCTCAAGTATCAGGGCGGCTACGACCTGCTCGGCTTCTTCCAGTTCCGCTACAACCACTTCCCCAAGAAGTAGCGCCGAACAGCCCGCTCAAGCGTATCCCGCGCGTCTGCGCAGGGCCCATTCGAGAAGGAAAAGGTAGGCGGCCAACGCCAGCCAATAGGGAGACGCGAAGGGGCGCCGGCGACGGACCGTGTCCTCGCGGGAACCGGGCGGCGGCAAGAAGTCGAGAAGCTCATCGGGACGAACGGAAGATAAATCAACGAATCGGCCCCCGCCAACTTCCGCCGCCTTCGTCAGCCACGCCCGGTCCATTGGCTCCTCTGCAGAGGATTCCCAGAAAAAACGAACCTCGTCGTCGCCCCAGGCGCGGCCGCGCACGCGGGCCGAGGCGCGAACCTTCTGAGGGCCGGGCGCGAGCCCCGTCAACTCGACTGCGTACGCGCCGGGCTCCGTTTCGCGCGCCGCGGCTTCGCGCGCACGGCCATCGGGACCGGTCCAACTCACGGACACGCGAGTGTCGGCTGCGGGCGCTGGGCCAAAGCCCTCATCGAAGACGCGCAGAGAGAGGCGCGCAGGCTCGCGCGGCGGCATGCGGTCCGGCAGCGGCGCGAACTTGACTTTGGAGAGATCCAAGCTCCCCGTCAGATACTGCACCGCGCGCGTCCAGAACCGCGCGTAGAAGCTCGCCGCGTCCGGATCGGCTGCCGCGCCCAGTTTCCAGCGCCATGAGGAATCGGTGCTGATCAGCATGACCTTGCCGCGGCCAAAGGAGCGCACGGCGATGACGGGCAGGGGCTTGCCATCGTCCGTCGTTTGGACAGGATGCGAGGCTAATACCGTCACGCCGGAACGCACCGACGCAAAGCGCCCCCAGCCGTCAAGCGGCGGCAGGGCGCCCCAGATCCGACTCGAGAGTTCCGGCGTCTCATACAGGCGCACAAGGGGGTGCTCAGAGGAACCAGGTTTGGGGGAAAATAATCCGGGGATAAAATCCGGGCTGCGGGACGACAGGACAACGGGCAGAACATCCTCCAATGGAGAATTTTTGTAGCCGCCTGAGGAAAAAGCGTTATCTCCTCCCTTAACAAGCAAGGCTCCGCCATTCATGACGAAGCGTTTGAGGGCGTCCAGATGCTGCGGGGGCAGATGAAAGCGCGCGGCGGAGAAGTTTTCCAGGATGAACAGATCGAACTGAGGCAAGGCGCGGCCGAAAATCTCATCCGCCGGAAAAGGAATTAAGGACAGTTCCCGATCGGGCGCGGGAGAAGGGTTCTCCGGGTTCCTTAATATCACGAACGAGACGAGCTCGTGGTTCGGATCTATCTTCAGGAATTCGCGCAGAGCGAAATATTCCGCGCTCGGGCGGCCGGCCAAATACATGATGCGGTATTTCTGCCGCACCGTTTCCACGCGGAACTCGCGCGAGCGCTCGCGCCCGCCACCCGACGCGACAAGGCGCAGGCGCGCCGTGCCGAGCGCGTCGGCGGGGGCGGAAAGATTGACGGGAAAGGCCTCGACATCCGCGCGGATGCGGCGCTTGACGCGGGCGACCTCGCGCCAGCCGCCAGGCGCGCTTTCGTCCGCGCGCGACAGGGTGATGACCGCATCGCGCCCCGCAAGGCCCGTCGCCTCGAGAGCCGCCGCGACCGGGATGGCCCCATGCAGAAAGGCGAAGTCCGGCGCTTTTAGGTCGAGGAAGGCCGCCCCGGTCTCTCGACGCGACGGCCCGACGCCGAGCGCGTCAACCGGCGCGCCCAATCCGGCCAGGAGAAGACCCAGGTCCCCTCCGCCTTCGGCAACGCCGTCCGTGATCAGCCACACGCGCGCAGGTGGACCTTCGGCGGGCAGCGCGTCCGGAAGGCTTTGCGCCGGCTTGAAGGATGTGCTCTCAGCGGAGGCCGCGCCGAGTCTGTCGAGACCGCCGAGCGGACGGACGCGGTCGGAGACAAGCGCCACGGAGACGTCCGCACGCGTCTCGATCACGGCGCGATATCTATTCAGCCACGCCGTCGCCTGCCCCAGACGCGAGCCTCCTCCTGGGGCCTTGCCCTTCATCGCGTGTCCCGCGTCAAGCAGAATCAGCAGGCGCGGCTTCGTCAGCCGGCCCTCGCGCGTGAGAAATACTGGGCGCAGCAGCGCCAGAGCCAGCGCCGCGACAGCCAAACCACGCAGGACCAATAGGGCGCGCCCCGAGGGGCTGCGCTGGGCGTGCGCCGCAAAGGCAGCGGCTAGGAGCAGCGCGGCGGCCCATGTCCACGCGCCGGCGCCGGACTCGAGTCCCCAGCTCAAGGCGCCACCCTGAGCTTGTCGAGGATGACGGCCTGGTGCACCGCATCGGCTTTGTACGAGCCGGTCAACGAGTACATGATCACATTAAGCGTCAAACGCCGAGCGAGTTCGCGCTGCGCCTCGCCGCCTGGCACGCACGTCCGCAAGGGTTTGCCGAGCGCATCCTTGGCCCACGCACCGAGCGCGTCGTCACGGGTGTAGAGCACCGCGATGCGCCCGCCCCACTCGACGCCCTCGAGCACGCCGTGCACGCGCACGCGTCCGGCCGGCCCGCGTAGCAGGAAGAAGGTGCGCAGCAGCACATGGTCGGCCGGCAGGGGCCTTAAGTCCGCGTCGGGAAGAGCGCGGGACAGCTCGCGGCGCACCCAACGGTCAAACGAACCGGACGGTCCGCCGCCGGAGTCCTCGACCCAGAGAAAGCCTCCGCCTGAGATGAACTGCCGCAGCCGCCGCAATTGCTCATCGCGCAGTTCCGAGGGGGCGACAGCGCCCGCGAGATACAGAAACGGCGAGGAGAACAGCGCCGGATCCCCCAATAGGATAACTCGGCGCTCGGGTGCTGCGCGCACGCTCGTGACCTCCGATATCCAGGAAGCGACAAGACCGGGCGCATCGGGATAAGGGTCCCAGGTCTCGCCAAGCTGCAGCTGCGTCCAGATGAACCGGTCTCCTTGCTGGGCCGCGGCGGGAGCGGCGAGCACGAGTGCCAGAAGACATGCGGCCGCCGCGAACCGGGTCGGCAGCGAGAGAAACAGTTCCAGCAAAAGCGCCAGCGCCGCCGCGGCGAGAAACCAGCCCACGAGGTCGCGTCCGTACACGACATCGAAAAACTCCCCCTCGAGCGCATCTGGGTCGGCGGAGCGCCAGGGGGGGGACGCCGCCGGACTTAAGTCGCTCTCGCCGCGCGAGGAATCGAGGTTCGCCGCATACACCGCCTCGCCGCCTCCTGGCTCCTCGAACGCATACAGGCCGGGCATCGCGGCCTCAGGCAGGAGGACGCGGCGGCCCGACACCGCAAGCGTGGTGCGGCGCCCATCGGGCAAGCGCACGGTCGCGCGATCGGGAGCGGCCTCGTCCGCCGTCCACGCGCGCATGATCGGCTCTCCGACTTTCACGCGACGTACGGCATCGGAGGCAAACTCGCTCACGCTGAGCGCCAGGCACCCGCGCGCCCACGGGATGAAGAGAGGCTTCAATCCCACATTCGACCATTCGGCATCGAGGGGTGCTGCCCACACGACGGCCCGACCGCGTCCGACCGCGCCCGCGACGAGCAGGGGCGCCCCCGCCGCGTCCGCGGCCCACGTCTGCGAACCGACGGCCGGTTCCAAGAGAAAACGGCGCTGGATCGAGACGCGCGCGAGATCGAGCTCATCCCAGCCCGCCGTGGCCTCGCCGGCGCGCAGGATCTTGAGACCGTTTCCGGCCGAGGCCGGAACCGCGGGCCCAAAACGCGCAGGAAGCCACGGATACGCCGCGAGATCGGCCGCGGCCGCGCGCGCTCCCGGCACGAACCAGACGCCGCCGCCGCGCGCGGCGAAGCTCTCCAGTCCGGCGGAAAGGCCCGGCGGGGGCCGGGCCGCATCGGCCACAAGAACGGTCCCGTATTTCGACAGATCCGCTTCATTCCAGCGCGCGGCCTCAAGAAAATCGGCGTCGCG
>JAHFCE010000045.1 GCA_023249675.1 Elusimicrobiota bacterium
CATCCTCTTCGACAACGTCACCGTCGGCGAGAACGTCAATCTGACCAACTGCATCATCGGCCCCAACGGTCACGTCCGCGAGAACATCTCCGTCTACGAGGCGGCGGTGCTCAACATCCCCGCTTAAATCCATGCACCGCGAGATTCTTCTCGCGCTGCTGACGCTGGCCGGCTGCCGTCCGCCTCTGCCCCCCGGCGTGGAACGGATCACGAACGCCCCCGACGCACAGGCATTTGCCTGGAGCCCGACGTCGCGGGGCCTGGCCTACATCGAGGGGCGCTTTCCCGATCGCACCTACCTCGTCGTCTTCGACCGCTCCTCCGGTGCGGAGATGCGGCGACGCCTCAAGGGCTTCGTGCTGGGCGGCGCCGCAGCGCTCTCGCGTGACGGCTGCCGCGTCTTGCTCGAGGCCGGGAAAATAGGCCGCTTCGCCTCGCGCTCCGAGCCGACCGACCGCGTCGTTTTGGTCGTCGACGCGAACAGCGGCCGCGTCCTGTCCGAACACCCGATCACCGGCATCGTAGCACTTGGCCACCCCGCCTGGTCACCAGACCCCATCGCCGTCTGGAACGGCATGGAGGGCATCCGTTGGAAAGCCTTTTCGCCTTATGGCTCGGTCGGCGGCATCCTTCACGGGCCGGCCGCGTGGGAAGCGCTTCTACTTGATGAACCCTATCTCATCGTCGCTGAGAAGCAGACCGGTAGGCCGCGCCTGGCGGCCTACGACCTGCTCGTCAATCGCCGGATCGTCGAGTGGCGCGTGGCGCTCACCGGCGCGCTGCTGGCACTGCGGACGGACGGGACCGCACTGTCGGCGCGCTGGATGCCGGAAACCGGACGCTTCGTCCTTGAGTCCAACGACCCGAAAACGGGCCGGCGAGTTCCCCTGCTCGAGGCCGAGGGCGAAATCGAGAGCGCCCTCGAAACAAACCGCGGCCTGTACGCCATCGCCAAGGATCCGACCCGGCGCAACGCGACCGGCAAGGACTTTCTCGCGCCTCGGGTCCTGCTCGTCGTTGAGAGCGGCGGGCAGCGCTGGAGAGCGCCCTGGACCTCGCACCGCGGCCGGTTCCTCGGGACGGACCCCGCGGACGGACGTCTGCTGTTCGCCGTCACCGACCGCGACGAGCCCGCCGCATGGATGATCGCGCCCACCCGTTCCGCCTTAGCCGCCGCCGGGTCCGCCATCGACGGGAAAGTAAAATAGGACTTATCGCGGCGGCACGGGCGGAAAAAGGAACTTCATCACCTCCGCCGCCCGCGCGCCCCAAGAGCGCTCATTGTGCTCAGCGCCCTCGATCTCCCGAGCCTCGAGGCCGGCGCCGGTCCGCCAGCCACGCTTGCGAAGGACCGCGCTGAATGCGCGCAGGCTCTCGAGACCGCTCACGCCGTCGCCTTCTTTGGTCCCCATGTCGACCCAAAGCCTTGGACGAGGCTCGGGCAGCCGCGCCCGGCGGGTCCAGCGGGCCATGCGGCCTTGCGCCCACCACAGCGACGGCGATAGCGCGGCGGCGCGCGAGAAGACGTCCGATCGCGTCAGGGCCAGATGCAGGGAAATCAAGCCCCCGAGAGAGGAGCCCATGATGGCGGTATTTGCGGCCTCTGGGCGGGTGCGAAATTTCGCGTCGACGAAGGGCTTGAGCTCATCGGACAAGAAACGGCCATAGGCGTCGCCGTTGCCGCCCCCGTCTCCGGCGTCGGCGACCGGGGTGTATTCGTCAAGCCTACTCGGAGTGTTGTAGGGAGCGACGATGATGACAGGCTCCATCTCGCCTGCGGCGATGAGCCGGTCACAGGTCCGTGCTAGGCCCCAATCGACTCCGGCGTAGGCCGTCGCGGGATCAAAGGCGTTCTGGCCGTCCTGCATGTAAAGAACGGGGTAGCGGGCGGTTTCCTCATCGTAACCCGGCGGAAGGTAAACCGCGACGTCGCGACGATTTTCCAGGATGCGGGAGTTGAAGTCCCGGAAAAGCCGCACACGGCCGGCGGGGGGTGGAGCGCTCTGGTCTGGACTCACTGCGGCGGAAACGTCGGCGACAGTCAAGGCAACGACCGGCGCGGCCGCCAATGTGGGCGCGAGTGGGAGCGCAGTGGGCAAGACAAACCCGAGACTAACGGACGGCGTCGGCGCGAGCGCGAGGCCCGCGCCCGGATGAGCACCGAGGACAGCCGGCGCGCCGAGCGTCTCCGGAACCGAAAGCACCGCGCCGAATGCGCCGGACGCGGACAAGGAGAACGCCGCCGCCAACAATAAATAGCCCGACCGGCTCGTCATGGCCGCAGGATACATAAGGATCGACCGGCGGGGCTGGGCCAAAAGGGCAGCCAGCATCAAGACTTAGGACCCATCCGGCCTATGGTCGCGCCGCGTTTGAGCTCGCGTCGTCGCGTCGGGATGGATGATCCTCCCGAGCGGGCGCATGGGAGCCGGCGTAAAATTTGTATAATCGTCCCGACGGCCGTCGATGGTCATCACGCGACTCCACGGCCCGGAGGACTCACGACTATGCAGCGCAAGGGCAAGTTCTTTTTCAATTCCGAATCGGTGACTGAAGGCCATCCCGATAAGGTCTGCGACCAGATTTCCGACGCCGTTCTAGACGCCGTGCTGACCGATGACCCCGCCGGCCGCGTCGCCTGCGAAACCTTCGTCGCCCGCGGCCTCGTCATCGTCGGCGGCGAGATCACCACCAAAACCTTCATCGACATCGACAAGCTCGTGCGCGAAGTCGTCAAGGAGATCGGTTATACCCGCCCCGAATACGCGTTCGACTCCGCCTCGTGCGCCGTCTTGAATGCCATCGGCCGCCAGTCCCCCGACATCGCCCAGGGCGTGGACACGGGCGGTGCGGGCGACCAGGGCATCATGTTCGGCTACGCCTGCCGCGAGACCGACGAGCTCATGCCCCTTCCCATCATGCTCGCCCACAAGCTGACAAAAAAATTGGCGGACGTCCGCCGCTCCGGCCAGCTCTCCTACCTCGGCCCCGACGGCAAGTCGCAGGTCTCCGTGGAATATTTAGATGGCCGCCCCGTCCGCGTGGACACGGTCGTGCTCTCGACCCAACACGGGCCCGAGATTCTCGACAAATCCGGCGACCAGATCACCGAGAAAGCGCGCCAGGAGATCATCGACACGATCATCCGCCCCGTCTTGGGCAAACGCCTCATCGATGAGAAAACCCGCTTCCTGGTCAACCCGACCGGAAAGTTCGTCGTCGGCGGCCCCGCCTCCGACACCGGCCTCACCGGCCGCAAGATCATCGTGGATACCTACGGCGGCCGCGCCCCGCACGGCGGGGGCGCCTTCTCCGGCAAGGATCCGACGAAGGTCGACCGCTCCGCGTGCTACATGGCGCGCTACATCGCCAAGAACGTCGTGGCCGCCGGCCTCGCCGAGGAGTGCACGGTCCAGCTCGCCTACGCCATCGGCGTCGCCGAGCCCGTCGGCGTCTACTTCGACACGCACGGCACCGGCGCGGCTCCGGAGGGACGCATCGAGACCGCCGTTCGCAAACTATTCCCGATGACCCCTAAAGGCATCATCGAGACCCTCAAGCTGCGCCGCCCAATCTACCGCCAGACCGCCGCCTACGGCCACTTCGGCCGCACGGAGCAGGGGTTCGAGTGGGAGAAGACGGATAAAGCGGACGCTCTGCGCGAGGAAGTCCTCGGCAAGGGCGCGAAGGCGAAAAAAGCCCTCGCCGTCGCCTAAGGGTCCTTTGTTGGCGGCACGCCGATGAACAAGGCCATCGCCACCGCCGCTGAAGCGACCGCGCGCGTCAAGGATGGATCGATCATTCTGCTCGGAGGTTTTGGCGTTTGCGGCCTGCCCGAGAACTTGATCCAGGCCCTGCGCGACAGCGGCGCCAAAAATCTCACCCTCGTCTCCAACAACGCCGGTCTCGATGACTTCGGCATCGGCCCCCTGCTCAAGAACGGCCAAGTCCGCAAGATGATCATGTCCTACGGCGGCGAGTGCAAGGCCTTCGAGGAGATGGCCCTCGCCAAGCAGCTCGAGGTCGAGTGGAACCCGCAGGGTACCTTGGCCGAGCGCTTGCGCGCCGGGGGCGCCGGCATCGGCGGCTTCTTCACGCCGACCGGCTACGGCACGCCCGTCGCCGAAGGCAAGGAGACGCGCCTGATCGACGGGCGCTGGATGGTCTTCGAGAAGCCGCTCAAGGGCGACTTCGCCTTCATCAAGGCGTGGAAGGGCGACGTGCTCGGCAACCTCGAATACCGAAAAACCGCGCGCAATTTCAACCAAGTCATGGCGACCGCCGCGCACTGCGTCGTCGCGGAAGTCGAAAGGCTCGTCGAGATCGGCGGGCTGCACCCCGAGCACATCCACACTCCGGGCATTTTTGTCGACGCCGTCCTCACCGGCTCCTCCTACAAAAAACCGATCGAAAAACTCACCGTGAGGGGAGCTGTCTCCCATGTCTGAACCCAAGGACAGCCGCGCCATCATCGCCCGCCAAGCCGCCGCCTTGCTCAAAGATGGCTGGTATGTGAATCTCGGCATCGGAATACCGACCCTCATTCCAAACTATCTGCCTCAGGACGTCGAAGTCACGTTGCACACCGAGAACGGCATGCTCGGCTACGGCCCCTACCCGCACGAGGGCGAACAGGACCCCGATTTGATCAATGCCGGCAAGGAAACCGTCACCGAGCTTCCCGGCTGCTCGTACTTCGGCTCGCACGACTCGTTTGCGATCGTCCGCGGCGGTCATCTCGACGCGACCGTGCTGGGCGCCATGGAAGTCTCCGCGGGCGGCGACCTCGCCAACTGGATGATCCCGGGCAAGAAGGTCAAAGGCATGGGGGGTGCTATGGACATGGTCGCGGGCGCTCGCCGCGTCATCGTCGCGATGGAGCACGCGACCAGGGACGGCAAGCCTAAGATTCTGCCCCAATGCACCTTGCCGCTCACCGGCAAGGGCGTGGTCAGCTCGATTGTCACCGAGCTCGCGACCTTCGAGATCACGAAGGAAGGCCTCGTCCTGACCGCGCTCTCGCCCGACGCGACCGTCGACGCCGTGAAGGCCCTGACGGGCGCCCCGTTTAAAATCGCGGCCGACATCGCCGCCTACGCCCGCTAAAGGAACATTCTGGCCTCCAAACCTGAGCGAGACTATGTCCTCCTGCCCCCCGCCTACCGCCCACTCGTATTCGCGCTGTCGATCGGAGTGGTCATGCTCATCGTTTGGGACCAAACGCGCTCTCCGCTGGCCTTGAGCGCTCCGACGGTCAAGACCGCCGCCGAAGCGCCCCCCTCGATCGATGTCAGAGCTCCGGGAAAACCTCTTGGAATTCTCGAGGAGGAAGAACGCTCCGCCGTCAACGAGCGCCTCTACAAAGGCCTTGAAGAAGAAAAGAAGCGCATGGGCATCGCCAAGATTCTCGACAAAGGCGCCGTGACCGCCCCACAAGGCCCGGCCGTTAAAGCCATTGCCCTGAAAGGCTCCGAGGCGCTCTCGGCCGCCTGGGCCGCCGCCGGCCTCCCGGGCGGGCCACCAACCGTCCATTTCCCCGAACAGATGGCGATTTTCCTCGCCGGACCTCCAGGCTGCGGCATCGCAACCATCAGGCACCGCAAGAAGTTCATCACGGTCCTCTACAAGGACGCGGGCTTCGACGACGCCTCCGCGCGCGTGCGGGCTGTCGCGCTCTCCCTGAAACCGATCGTCATCAAGCTCGCGCAATAAGCGGCGATTTGGTCTATAATTGCCTGTGCTCAAGCGACTGACTTCTCTCTTATCGATCGTCGGCGGCCTCCGGAAATTCCAGGAGCGTCTTCATATCGCCCTGCCCGCCGTGCTGCTCCTGACCGCGGCAGGCGTGCGGGTCGCGGACCCGGAGGCGGTCTCGCAGGCGCGGTCCTGGGTTTTCGATTCCTACAACCGGCTGAAGCCGCGCGTCTATGAGAACGCCCCGGTCCGGATCCTCGACATCGATGACGAAAGCCTCGCCAAGCTCGGCCAGTGGCCGTGGCCTCGGACCATGGTCGCCCAGGTGATCAGGCAGTTGACCAAACAGGGCGCGGCGACCGTCGGCCTCGATATCGTCTTCGCCGAACCGGACCGCACATCTCCCAAGCAGATGCTCCCCTTATGGAGCGCCGCCCCCGATTCGGCGCTCTTGAATCGGATCCTCGTAAAATTCCCGGACCATGACGATGTCCTGGCCAAGGCCATCTCAGGGTCGAACGTCGTCGTCGGTTCGGCTCTGCTCGGCACGGCTAACGGAATCTTGCCGACGATCAAGGCCTCCTTCGCCGTCGCCGGCGATTCTCCACTTCCCTTCCTTTACAGTTTCAAGGGCGCGGTGGTCAACCTTCCCATCCTCGAGAAAAGTGCCAAAGGAAGCGGGAGCTTCAACACCATCCCCGAACGCGACGGGATCATCCGGCGAGTGCCCCTGCTGTTTCGGGTCGGAGATGCGATCATCCCCTCCTTGGCCGCCGAAGCCTTGCGCGTGGTCCAGGGCGCTTCGAGCATCTCCATCAAATCATCGGGAGCCAGCGGGGAGAGGTCTTTCGGGGCAAAGACGGGGATCAGCAAAATCAAGATAGGCGGCCTCGTCGTCCCCACCGATGCCCACGGACGCGTCTGGCTCTACTTCACCAAGACCGCCCCCCAGCGCACGATCCCGATCTGGAAGATCTTCGAGCGTGACTTTAACCCTGCAACGCTCTCCGGCTGCATCGTGTTCCTGGGAACAAGCGCGGCCGGACTCATGGACCAGAGGCACACTCCGCTCAACCCCTTGGCTCCCGGAGTCGAGATCCACGCCCAGGTGGCCGAGCAGATCCTCCTCAAGAAGTTCCTCCTCAGGCCCGACTGGGCGGATGGCGCGGAACTGGCCTTTCTCCTTCTCTTTGGGACTTTGCTGATCCTGCTCATGAGCCGCCTCGGCGCCGCGGGGGGTGCCGCCCTGGCACTCTTGGCCGCCGGATCGGCTTGCGGCTTCTCCTGGTTCGCCTTCACCCGCGAGTCCATTTTGGTCGACCCGCTCTATCCCGCGGCGGTGGTCCTTCTCATCTACTTTGCCTCGTCTCTGATCGGATTTCTGCGCACGGAAAGAGAAAAGGCCGAAGTCCGCGGGGCCTTCGGCCGCTACATGTCGCCCCTGCTCGTCGAGAAGCTCGCCGAGCATCCGGAGATGCTGAAACTCGGCGGCGAACAGAAGCGAATGACGTTTCACTTCTGCGACATCGCCGGATTCACCGCGATGTCCCAATGGCGGGAACCCCGGGAGCTCACCTTGCTCCTCAACCGCTTCCTGACCCCGATGACGGACATCATCCTCAGCCGCAACGGCTCGATCGACAAGTACGTCGGGGACTGCATCGTGGCCTACTGGAACGCGCCGCTCGACGATCCCAACCACGCGCAGAACGCCTGCCTCGCCGTCCTCGAAATGCACAGCAAGCTCAAGGGGCTCAATGAGCAGTGGAGCGCGGAAACCCAGCAGTCCGGAAAGGAGTTCATACCGATCCGCATACGAACCGGGCTCAACACCGGCTCGTGCATCGTCGGCAATATGGGCTCCAACCAACGCTTCGATTATTCGGTCCTGGGAGACGACGTCAACCTCGCCTCTCGTCTGGAGGGCGCCAATAAGTTCTTCGGAACCTACATCATGGTCAGCGAGTCCACCGTCAAAGAAGCGGGAGAGGCGGTCGTGGCCCGGGAGCTTGGACGGGTTAAGGTGGTCGGCAAGGAAGACCCGGTCCGGGTCTACGAGCTATTGGCGAAGAAGGGAGAGCTGTCCCCCGCTTGGCGGGAGGCGCTGCCGATCTATGAGAAGGCGCTTGCCGACTTCAGCAAGCGGGATTTCTCGGCGGCCCTGGAAGGCTTTGAAAAGGTCCTCACGCTCATCCCCAAAGACGGGCCCAGCGCCTTATACAAACAGGTGGGAAGCGACTATGCCGTCCTGCCCCCGCCCGACGACTGGACCGGCGTCTTCGAACTGACCTCGAAATAGTCGCCTCAGTATGTCAGGGGCCCACTCGGGCCGACACGAGGGGTACTCCCGTTCCGGCGGTCCCCGTTCCTGTGTTACCGTACACGACGTTCCCGACGAGCGTTGCGGCGCGAACCCCTGCCTCATTTCCGATGGCAAGCGAATACTGCACAGTGCCTACCCCACTCGTGACCGTTCCGCCCGGAGTGAGCACCGCATCCCCCGACAGATGAGAAAAATCAGTGTTGAACGTCCTGCTATCACTGATTGGAGCAACCCCCTGGGCAGAGACGCTATTGATGTAGACCCTTCCGCTAATGGTCCTGGCCGCGAAATCCACATTGGTCTGATCACGCCCCCAGACGCCGGCGCTCTGGCCGGTGCAGGCGCCGCCGTTGCAGACAGTAAAGGTAAAGGCGCCCGACGTGGCGGGGAAATAGCCTGTTCCCGTGACGATATTGGCCGTAATATCCTCCCACCTCGAGGGCCCGTTGGGAATGGCAGTGGTTCCGGGCGGCGGAGTCATACCCGCATAAATAGTCGTGTTCACATAGGTGGCGAGGGCCGGATCGATATATACGGGGGCAGCGAAGGTATTCACCACCTGCACCAGACTGTCCCCGGCAATGGGGCCAAAGGGGCTCGTCGGGGGCGGGGTGTAGGCCAGAAAGGTACCACCCATCGCAGTGTCGTGATAAGCCATATCCATCCCCGGCTGAGGCATCATGCCCGTCATGGGCATCGTTCCCGGAGGCATCGTTCCCGGAGGCATCGTTCCCGGAGGCATCGTTCCAGCGGGGGGCATAGTCCCTGGGGGCAATGGTGCTCCATCCTTGCCGACCGGCGGCATCCCCGTCATAGGCATCGTTCCGGGAGGCATCGTTCCAGGCTGAAGCATTCCTGGCGGCATCATACCCGGCGGCGGCATCATACCCGGGGGCAACATCCCCGCCTGCGGCATGATTCCTGCGGAAGCCATCATCATCCCGGCTTCCAGCATGGCCGCTCCCATCACCGCCCCCATCACCGCCTTCTGATCGGTGGGCATCCTTTGCATCATGGCCTGCTGCTGATCCGGAGACATGGTGCCCGCCACCATTCTTTCGGTCATCACCCTCATTTCCGGCGTCATATTTTCCGCACCACCCATAGCCCCGAACACCTGCGCGCCAGCCATCATCGCACCCACATTCTTCTCTTGCGCCAGAGACAGGGTGCCCGTCATCATTCTTTCGGCCATCTTCATCATTTCCGGCGGCATCTTCACGCCACCCATAGTTTCCATCATCTGCACGCCCGCTATCATCCCGCTCATTTGCTGCTTCTCAATGGGAGTGAAGCTTCCGCCAGTCACCATTTTGACGGCGACCGCCCGCTCCGCCTCCGACATGTTTCCCCTCTCGATGCCCTTGAGGGCCGATGCCTGCTCCGTCCGCGTCAGAGGCTGACCGGATACCAGCTTTTCGGCGATCTTCTGCTCTTCCTTCGTGAGCGGATGGGGCTCCATCATGCCCATCGTCCCCATCGGCATCCCACCCTTACCGACCAACGGTGCCCCGTCCTTGCCGACCAACGGCGCTCCGTCCTTGCCCACCAACGGCGCTCCATCCTTGCCGATCAAAGGCGCCCCGTCCTTGTCCACCAAAGGAGCTCCATCCTTACCCACCAAAGGCGCCCCGTCCTTGCCGACCGGTGGCGCTCCATCCTTGCCGACCGGCGGCGCCCCCTCCTTGCCGGCCACCATCTTTTGGACCAAGCGCTCCGTCAGCACCTTCTGGGCGTCCTCCGTTCTCTGCACTATCGTTTTGGGCGCAAGATCGCTCAAAATGGCATTCATCTGCACAGGAGGAACTATGGCCGGCGTGGTGGGCGGGGCTCCGTCGCCTGGCAACGTGGAGCCGAATCCCGGCTTCGTGACGAGCACGGGAGGATCCTTCAAATTGCTGAGACTGAACGCTCCTATCTTCTCAACACGGGCACCCCCATGCTCGACGCGGGGGCCGGGACCAAGAAGCACCGCCATGCTGCCGGTCGGAGTGACCTGGCCTGCGACCGCGGTTCCGCGTATGCCGATCGTCCCGGCCGGAAGCTTCACTTCCATCGACGATGGGTCCTTTCTGCCGATGTTGCCGGTAATGAACCGAAAGGTTCCCTTCACCACGCTGGCCGTGACCTTGCCGGCCTCGGTCTCGGGGTTGTAGACGAACTCATCAAGGACGATGTCGCTGTTCGGCCCAATGGTAAAGATCGTCTCGTCCTTGAGCATGATCTGCAGGCGCCCGCCGGGGCCCGTGGTCACGTGCTCGTTCACATAAAGCGGCTTGCCGCTTTCGATGACGCGCCCCGCGCTCTCCGGGGCCAAGGTCGGCACGGCCCTGACCAGGCCTTTCACCGCCCCGGCCACACCGATGCTGGTCATGGCGGCCATCGGAGCCGCCACCGCGGGAGGAACGATAGCGGTTCCAAGGAACACGACAGCAACAAGAGACGCAAAGAGTTTTCGTGCTTTCATAATCTGACTGTAGCCCCCGTACCAAAAAAAGTCAATAGCTTTATGGTCACACATGCGAAAGACATACAACCGCCCGGATTAGAGGTCGAGGCGGTAAGTCAACGACGCGGAAACCTTGTTGTTGGTGTAGGCGTTGTTCGGTATGTTCGAGCGGGCATGGAAGTACTCGTAGGCAAGAGTCATCAGGAAGGCGTTCAGGGATGGGGAAATAAAGCCCAACGGCGCGCCGAAGCTGAGGTTCGCACGGTAGGTGTAGTCCCGGCGGCGTTTGGGGCTGATAGAGGGATCGGCCGATCTGTAGCTATCGAGCTGGGGCACCAATGAGAGGACCGCGAAGCGACCCTGCGCGAGGACCTTCGTCATGCTCACGCTCAAAGCCTCGCGCTGATAGGCGTTGAAAGCCTCGCGAGCGCCCTGGAGCGTATGGGTGTAGCTCACGGAAAGGCTCAAGCCCTGAGCCAGTGCGTAGTTGAGGCCGGCGCCGCCGGAATGCTGGTCTCCCGTCTTTTGGTCGGCGGTGGGAACGACCTGGGTCCGCGCGTACTCCTGGCGCTGGTGGCCGGCCGTGCCGAAGACGCTCAGACGCGGGCTGAGCCTCTTGTCGAGACGCAGGCTCGGTCCGTAGCTGCGCTGATAGGTCGTTTCAGCCAGAAGCAGGTGACCGAAACTCATGCTCGGCGTCACGTCCACCACCGGCGATTTGAAGGTCCCGCCAAGCGACGCA
>JAHFCE010000028.1 GCA_023249675.1 Elusimicrobiota bacterium
GCCGACGCCAAGAAGGAGCCCGCGAAGAAGGAAGGCAAGTAATCCCTTCCCGCAGTGGCGCTTAAGCTCGTCGTCGGTCTGGGCAACCCGGGTCCCGAATACGAGAAGACGCGCCACAACGTGGGCTTCCGCCTCGCCGACCGCTTGGTCGGCGAGGCGGATTCTTTTTCGAACTTCAAGGGCCTGGGCGTCGCCGCGAAAACCGTTTGCGGCCTGTGGGTGATCAAGCCGATGACGTACATGAATTTGTCCGGCGAGTTCGTGAAGCAGTTCGCGGCCTATCACAATGCCGCCGCGTCGGACATCCTCGTCGTCTACGACGAGTTGGCCCTACCCTTGGGCAAGATTCGCATCCGTACGAAGGGCACGGCTGGCGGGCAGAAGGGGATGCTCTCGATCCTCCAGCACTTCGGCACCGAGGAGGTGCCTCGCCTGCGCGTCGGCATCGGGCCGCAGCCCGAGCGCGTGGATGCCTCAGCCTTCGTCCTGGGGCGGTTCAACAAATCCGAGGAAGCGGAGCTTGAGGCCGTTTTGGACCGGGCCGTCGAGGCGATCGGCGTCGCGGTCGAGAATGGCCTCGACATCGCCATGAACCGCTATAATCCCGCTGCATGACGCCTGCGCTTAAGCTCATCGTCGGTCTGTTCAGCGGCTTGCTCGGGCTCGGCTATCTGTATCGTCCAGATCTCATCGAGCGCATGAACGGGGTTCTACGCGACTACGTCCTCAATGACGCCTACATCGCTCTCGAGCGCAAGAAGTGGGGCATGTTCTTTCTCCTGGTCTCCTTTCTATTCCTATATATGGGCTGGGCCGCTCTCCAGCGCTGACGCTTCCATGACCGCCCTCGAGCTTTTGGCTCGCGACGCCGTCGCCTGGATGAAGTCCCGGTCGTTTGAAACGCAGGCCGAGCTGTACCTCGCGCGCGGCGAGGAGCGCGCGCTGTCGCGCCGCGAGGGCGAACGGGACGGCGTTGAGGCGTCCGAGACCTCGGGTGCCGGCGTGCGGGTCGTGCGCGACGGCCGCGTGGGCTTTGCCGCCGCCGGCGGCGCCGACCTCGATGCGATCAAGGGCCTCTACGACCGCGCCATCGAGCAGCTGCCCCATGCCGAGTCCGACGCGCGCCGCGTTCTTCCGGGGCCGCAGGCCCCCTTCGAGGATGAGGCTTTTTCCGCCAGTGTGTGGGACGAGACTTTGTTCACGTCGCCGTGGGAGACGGTTGAGGCGCGCCTGCGGGAGGCCGAGGCCGCGGCGAAGGACTCGCCGCGCGTGGTCAAGCTCATGCGCGTCGAGTACGCGGAAAGCCGCGGGACCGTCGTCGTCGCCGGCACAAGCGGCCTGTTCGCGAGCGAGCGCGGCGGCGAGGCTTGCGTCTCGCTTGTCGTCGCCGCCGAGGACGGAGCCGCAGTCCAGCTTGGCGAAGGGTTCCGCGCCGCGCGCCGCGCGTCCGACATTGATTTCGCCGCCGCCGGCCGCGAGGCGGGTCTGCGGGCGTCTTCGCTGCTCGGCGCGCGCCGCGCCAAGGCGGGCAAACGCGCCGTCCTTTTCGAGCCCTGGGTCGCGGGCGAGTTCCTCGAGCTGCTGGCCGAGCTGCTCGCGGCGGACGAGGTCCAAGGCGGGCGCTCGCTGCTGGCCGGGAGGCTCGGCCGCAGCGTCGCCTCGCCGCTCGTCACTTTGCGCGACGACCCGCGCCTCCTCGGGGGTCTCGGCTCCCGATGTTTCGACGACGAGGGCGTGCCCACGCGCGACAAGGTCATGATCGAGGCCGGCGTTCTGCGTGAATTTTCTCATGATACGTTCTCGGCGGCGAGAGAGGGCCTAGCCTCCAACGGCTGCGCTTCTCGCGGCTCCTACGCGGGCCTTCCCGGTCCCGGCGCCTCCAACTTTTATCTAGCGCCAGGCCCGGTGACGCGCGAGGCCTTGATCGCCGACACCCAGTTGGGCCTTCTTGTTTCCGAGGTGCTCGGCATGCACCTGGTGGACCCGGTCTCGGGCGCTTTTTCCGTCGGCGTCTCCGGTCTGTCGATTGAAAAGGGCCGTATTGCCGGCCCCGTCAAGGGTGCCATGATCTCTGGGAGCCTTCTCGACCTTCTGTCGCGCGTGGATGGAGTGGCCTCAGATCTAACCTTCCAGGGATCGTTTGGCGCCCCCACTTTCCGAGTCTCTTCTCTCGATGTGGCCTGATGTCATGATGAATGGTTCTCGAAACCGTAAAGTTTTCATTGCCTTGGTTTTCGCTCCATTGGGTTGGGGCGTGCTTAGTTTTCTTATTTTTTCAGTGTTGCAGCCGCGCCTGCCCGGCCTGCCTCGAGGATTTACTCCTTGGTGGATTTGGCTGTGGTTGCTACAAATGGCGCTTGTCATTCCCTTTTGGAGATGGCTCGAGAAGCTGAACCTCCACTCGGAGCAGCGGTTGACCGTCAACATTGGGCAAACCGCCCTCTCCTTGGGGTCGCCGGTGTTCTATTTATGGATTGCATACATTGCTGCAATCCCAGGCATTTTCACATTCAATCATTGGTATGGGAAATGGTTCGTTTTTGGGGGACTTGTATCGCCAGTGTTCGAGGAGTTATTGGCGCGCAACTCTTTGACGCCTTGGTTAAGAAAAGGATGGATTCCTTATCTGGCGCTTGCGGCCGTTTCATCGGCGTCTTTTTCCCTGATGCACTGGGGTTTCAATGGCGGCGGATCGTTTTCGCTTCCCGTGGAGCAGCAACTATGGAAATTCGTCAATCACTTTATATTTGGGTTTGCGCTCTGCCTGTTGTTTCGTTTTACAAAGAATATCCCAATCTTAATCTGGCTTCATGTTTTCTCTAACCTTCGGTTTCTCCTCACAAAGTTATAGAAAAACCGGACCTATCCTTGAGGATAGTACCGCCTCGTAGGAGAACGCCGCTGCGGCGTAATTTTAGCTGGAGCTCGAGGTGTAGCGGGCGACGGAGTCTCGCCAGAAAAGCCATGACAGCGGGAGTGCCGCCGCCGTCAGCGCGAACGCATAGATAATCCAGGCGGCCGACAGGCGGCCCAGCAGGGCCTTGGCGGGGAAGGTGGTCATCACCGCGATCGGAACGCCCACGGTCAGCGCCCAGCGCACGGCGGGCGCGTAGACGTCGACTGGGAACTTGCCCATGAACATCACGTCGCGGTAGATCCAGATCGCACTCTCGAGCTCCTGCGTGCGCACGGCGAGCGCGGCCACGAGGACGTGGATCGCGTAGATCAGCGCCACGCCGTTGACCATCAGCAGGCCGTACGCGACGCAGCTCTGCCAGCCGAGCGGCGGCAGGCGCGCGAAGACCATGCCCGTCATCACGATGACCGGGATGATCGTGATGATGTCGAGGAAGTCCACGCTCGAGCAGGTCATGCGAAACAGCGGCGAGCAGGGCTGGACGAGGTAGAAATCGAAGTCGCCCTCGCTGACCGTGCGCCGCGCTCCATAGACGCCGCGAAAGAGGATTTGCGCGGTCATGTCGACGAGGTTGAAGGTCATGAAGAACAGGGCCGTCTCGATGAGCGAGTAGCCGGCGACGGTCTCGACATGAGAGAACACGGCGGCCATGAAGGCGAAAAAGAAGAACAGCCGGATCATCTTGCCAAGCAGGAAGCCGAAAGATCCCAGGCGGTAGGTGAGCTGGGCCTGCATCGCCATTGAGGCGGTGCGCAGCCAGATGCGCCAATACTTGCGCAGCGTCGTCACCCGCCCTCCGCCGCGTAGGAGCGCACGCCGCGTCTCCAGACCGTCATCGCCGCGGCGTACACGGCCGCAAGCCACAGCGCTTCCATGCCGAGTATGCGCAGAGCCTCGACCGGCGACACCTTTTCCAGAAAGATCCTGACGGGAAAATAAACCATGTAGGGGAACGGCGTGGCCTCGAGCGCGCGGCGCAGAGCCAAAGGCAGGACGTCGAGCGGGAAGAAGGCGCCGGCCGCGAACTGCAGGAACAGTTCGAAGCAGAATAGGGGGCCGCCCGATTCGGAGGTCCAGAAGGCCAGCGAGCTGACCATGAACTCGAGAAAAAAGAAAAGCAAAGAGGAGAGCAGCACGGCGACGCCGAATAAAATCCAGGTTGCGGGGTCACTCGGCAGGAACAGCCCGCCGCGGACGAGGAGGGCAAGCAAGCCCACTTCGAAAAAGGCCGCGGCGACGTGGACGGTCTTCTGCGCCAGGTCGAGCGCCAGGGCGTAGCCCTGGTAGCTGAGCGGCCGGACCAGGTAAGAAGAAATTTTTCCAGTTGATATCTCCCCGACGAGCTGCCAGCCGCGGCCCGTGAACACGAACGAGCGCAGGATGTTCAGCGCGAGCACGTAGGTCAGCATCTCGGCGCGCGTGTAGCCGAGGAAGGTCGCCTTGTTTCCGATCAGCGCGATCCAGAACGAATAGAGACTCACCACGACCGCGAAGCCGCCGAGGCGGTCCATGATCAAGGTCGAGCGGCGCTGAAGGGTTTCCTGGAGCGCGATCTGGTAGGCGACCCAGTATGTCTTCATCCGTGCGTGAACAGGCGGCGCACGATGTCGTCGATGGCGACCTCCTCCACGTTGAGGTCGGCCACGGGGTAGGAGCGCAGCAGGGCTGCGGCACTCGCTGCCATTTGCGCGCGCGGGACCTCAAGCGTGATCGTCGAGTCCTCGTATTTGATCACGGCGCCCAGGATCTTCAAATCGGCGGGATCGACGGGTGTCGTGAAGCGCGCGCGCAGGATCTTGTGGTCGGCGTAGCGCTCGACGAGACGGTCGAGCGGGCCGTCGTAGAGCAGACGGCCCTTCTCGATGACAATGACCCGTTTGCACAGCTCGACGACGTCGGTCATGTTGTGGCTGGTAAGCATGATCGTCGCGCCGTAGCGCTTGTTGTAGACCTTCACGAACTCGCGCACCTTCTTCTGCATGATGACGTCGAGGCCGATCGTGGGCTCATCCAGAAGCAGCAGGCGCGGGCGGTGCAGGAGCGCGGCCGCCAGCTCTGCGCGCATGCGCTGGCCGAGCGAGAGCTTCTTGACCGGCACCGACAGGTGCTCGCCCAAGTCGAGCAGTTCGACGAGCTCATCGAGGTGTTCGCGGAAGTCCGCCTCCGACAGGCCGTAGATCGCTTGGTTGAGCTTGAACGTCTCGTAGGCGGGAATTTCCCACCACAATTGGGAGCGCTGGCCCATGACGAGCGAGATTGAACGCTGGAAATCGGACTCCCTCTTCCACGGAACGTGGCCCAGGGCCGTCGCCGAGCCCGCGGTCGGTGTCAGCAGTCCCGAGAGCATCTTAAGAGTGGTCGTCTTGCCCGCGCCATTGGCGCCGAGAAAGCCCACGAGTTCGCCTTCCTCGATCTGAAAGGACACCCCGTCGACGGCGCGCGTGTCCTTATATTGGCGGTCGAACAGGGATTTGACGCCGCCCCACAACCCCGGCTCCTTGAGAGGAGAGCGGTAGTCTTTAGTGAGACCTTTCGTCTCGATCGCGGCGGCCAAGTCTTTAACCCCTGCGGCCCATCTCGTTCATGTAGGCGAGAGTCTTAAGGCCGTCCATGCGGTCGAGGTAGACGAGTCCATTCAGGTGGTCGGTCTCGTGCTGGACGACGCGGGCCGGAAAGCCCTCATAGATTTTCTTGAAGGGCTTGCCATCAGGGCCGTATCCGATCAGCTCGAGCTTCTTATGGCGGCGGACCATGCCGCGCAGCTCGGGAACCGAGAGACAGCCTTCCCAATCCTCCTCGAAATCGTCGCCGATCGGTCTGATCACCGGATTGAAGACGACAGTCAGCGCGATCCCGTCAGGGTGGCGCTTGGTTCCTTTCGGCAGCCCCATGACGAAGACCGACAGGTCCTCGCCGACCTGGTTGCCGGCGATGCCGACACCATCGTACTCGGCCATCGTGACGGCCATTTCTTGGATGAGGCGCTGGATCTCCGCGGAGCGGATTTCCTCGGGCGTGAGCCTGCGCAGGGTCTTGCGCAGGACGGGATGCCCCAGTTGCGTGACCTTCCGGATGCCGACGCCGACGATTTTCGCGCTCATGCGGTCATTTTGCCATATCCACAGCATTCCCAGCGTTGTCTGGACTATGTTTCCCTTTCGGCCTATAATTGGAATGGGCCCATTTTACAAATCTTAGTACCCAATCGGCCCAGGCAGACGCATTGAAGGTGAGCTACACTGGAATTATGAAAAAGACAATCATTCTTTTTGCCGTTATAATTCTCTCAACGGTCTGGGGAAGTTTAGCCTATGCCCAAAGTGCGACAGCAGCGGCAACTCCGGACCAGAAGGAGGCTGTCGGCATTATGTTGCGGCTGGGTGCGTTGTATCACCAGAAGGCACAATTGGGCGACCCCAAAAAGGAATTGTTGGAAGGCATGGTGCGGATAATGGTCAGCAAAAGTTTCTCTCAGAAGTTGGCCGACAATGCCAGGCAAATGGCCGCTCAATTCGGCGGAGACTTGGGAGACAAATTCATCAAAGATGCCGAAGCAATAGAGGCCGATGCCGATGCAAAGGCAAAACAAGAGGGCAAAGAACTCAATGCACGAGTTGAGCCAAAGATAAAGAGCGCAACCGCAATGGAAGGAGAAATTCAAACTCTCGAAGGACGGTTTTGGGCCACCCAGTATGGACAGAATCGAGATGTTTCTTGGACCGCCCAGGCAAAAAAGGATAAGACGATGTATGCAATGTATTGCGCTTCGGGCAGGGACGGTTTGCTCCGTCGGAATGCTGGTTTGATGTATTTCGTCTCGCAGGTATTGAAGACCGCGAAGAAATAGAGTGGGCCTTCTCGAAATCCCTTGTTACGGTTGGTTGAGATTAAGAACCTATCCCACGAGCCCGTATAGTTTTGTAGGGTAGGCCGGGCGGACGCTCCGCAGGGAGCCGGCGCGCGGTCGCCGGGCCCGGATCATCCCTCCCGACGCGACTACTCGAGCTCAACGAACCGCGACCATCAAACCCCGTGAACATGGAGTTTCTGGGCCTTGACGCCCCCAGGATTCGGGGTTAAAGTGAGGGTAAGATGGTCGAAAATCTCGAGCACCTCATACGACGCGCGGCCGTGGATCCTCGCCTGCCGCGCACCGCTCTATATAGGGAGCTGCTGCGCTCGGAAACCTATCTGCTGACCGTCGACGCGCCGCTCGAGGACGGCGAGGTCAAGCGCGTCACCAAGTCCGACGCGTCGTTTCCGGTCTGGGCCGACAAGGATCCCGAGCTTGGCGGGGTGTGGGTGCCGTTATTTCCCGCGCGCGACCGCGTGCGGGATTTTGTCGCGGCGCGCCGGCTGACGACACCGAAGGGCAAGGAATTCCTGTGGATGGGCCACATGCCCGGCCAGGTGTTCAACCTGCTGCGCGGCGTTCATCGGTTTGCGGGCATCAAGCTTTTTCTTGATCCCGGCCTGTCCGTGTCGGTCCCGTGGACGGAGGTGCGCGCTCTGGCCGAGGGCAAGATCGCCGATGAAGGCCCGAAGCGCTACGAACTGCCCTTCGAGCGGCTCGTGATTCCGGCCGGGGCGCGTCTGTCTTTCGGGAGGATGAAGCCGTGGGTCGGAGAGGAGAAGCCGGTGCTCATGCTGATGCCTGATGCGGGGCGGTTCGCGCCCGAGGATCTACGGCGTCTGGTGCGTCTGCCTCTGGGTGCCAAGCACGCGTGGGTGCCGGTCCGGCATTTTCTCCAGATGCTGCGCCGCCTGCAGGCGCTCGGCGGCGGAGGCGGCCGCTATCTCGAGGATTTATTCGCGTCGCTGCTCGCTTTCGAGATGTATGGCGAGGCGGAGGCGCTGTGCGAGTGGTTCGCGCATCGTGGTCACGAGGCTTACGCTTGGGTCGGGCTGTCTGCGATCTACGGGCGCTGCGGGCGCATGGACGAGTGCGCGGAACTGTGCGTGCGGGGCTTGGCGAAGTATCCAGAGGAGCGTTCGTTCCACATCAACGGCATCCGCGCTTTGGCGGCCATCGGGCGCGCTGAAGAGGCCTCTCGCTACGCGGCGGCGGCCGCTCGCCGCTTTCCCGGCGATGAAGTGATAGCGGGCCTGCGCGCCAAGCTTACGCCGGCCGCGGCCGCGCTTTAATCGGCATCCTGAGGGAACTTTTCGGCACCCTCGATCGTCTGGTAGGCCCTACGACCCTTGTGGGCCGATGGGGGTATGGGTACAATGTCTGAGGATATGCGTCAGGAAATGAACGAAGTCAAAACGCGCTTGAGCGGTGTCGAAACAAGACTGAGCGGCGTCGAAACCAAGCTGGCCGGTGTTGAAACCAGACTGGACGGCGTCGACATGCGGTTGACGACCGTTGAGAAGACGACTCGCAGCCTCGAGATATTTACTTCGGAGATCATCGCCTCCCGCCACGCGCGTACGCTCGCGGACAACTGAAAGACAGGCAGTCTTAGTTTGAGGGCGCCTGCTCAGTAAGGGAACAACGCGTCGAGGGGCTTCTCCTCAAACTCACCGAGCGTCTTGAGCCCATCGAGGCCGACGCGGTCGCGGTGGCCGAGAATCCAGACGGTCAGCGGCTTCGTCTTGAAACGCTGGGCGAATGACTGGAGTTCCGGCAAGGTGTACTTCAGCGAGCGCTCAAAGCGCTTTGGCCCGGGGTCGCCATCCGCGAGGCCCTGGTCTTCCCAGCCGATCACCGCCCCGGGAATCGAGCGGAAGGGCACCGGGTTCGTTCGGTAGGACTCTTCGATTGATTTCGCCGTTTCGCGGAAGCGCTTCTCCGAGCCCGGGAAATCCTGGAACAAGGACTGCATGAGCTTGACGGCCTCCGTCGTCTTGTCGGCCTGGCAGCCGAGCCGGCCCCAAAGCTGGGTGTCATCACCCTTGTCGGCGACGCCGGTGTGGCCGCCTGAGGCGGAATAGGCCAGCGCGCGGGATTCGCGCACTTCCTGGAAGATCACCGCGCTCATGTCGCCGCCCATGTACTCGGAGTAGAACTGGTAATCGACGACGTGTTCGGGGTCGAAGATCTCATCGGCGGCGAACAGGCCGACCCGGGCCTGGACCATGTCGCGGTGCGTGAACAGGACTCGCGGCGAGGCCGGGCGCAGGAGTTTGAGCGGGATGCGCGGCGGAACGGGGCGCAGGCGCCGGCCGGTGTCGAGCAGCTTGCCGATCTCGCGCGGCGAGCGGTTGCCGATGTAGGCGACGCGCGCGGGATAGAGCATGAAGTCGCGGATGAGCGTCTTGAGCCGGGCTTCATTGAGGGTCTTGAGTTCCGCGTTGTTGAGGCGCTTGAGCACGCTGCTCTCGCGCCCGCGCGCGGCGACCTGGCCGAGGGCGGCGTGCACCGCGCCGGGGTCCTTCTTTTCGTCCTCGCGCGCGCCAAGCTCGACCTCGATCATTTTCTGCAGGGTTCCGGGCTCGATATTGGGCCAGTCGAATCGCTGGGCCATCAGCTCGAGCGAGGGCCATAGGTTTCGGTCGAGACCGGATAGGTGTATCGCCGTGTCCTGCTCGCCGCAGGAGTAGGACAGTGCGGTGCCGAGGGCGAACAGCTTTTTCTTAAACTCGTCGGCCGACCAGGGGCCGGCGCCGGAGAGTTCGAGCAGGTCGACGGCGGCGCACAGTTCGCGCTCCGCCAGCGAGCCGCGCTCGTAGCGGAACGCGAGGGAGAACAGGTCGTTGTACGGATTCTTCGCCGAGTACAGGCGGCCGCCGGAGGTCGCCGTGATCTGATAGTCGCGTCCGGAGACGAGCCACCTTGGCTCGAGCGGCGGGGCCGGGATCGCGAGAATTTCCTTCATAAACGCCGATTCGCGGGAGGGGTCGATCGTGATATGCGTGAAGGAGGGCTTGGAGATTTTCGGCACTGCGGGCTTGGCGTCGCGGCGGTAGACGATGATCCGATCGGGGCCTAGATACTTGTTGGCCACGCGCACGACATCGGCCTTCGTGACTTTGCGGATGCGGTCGAGGCGCGAGGCCGCGCGCTCCCAGGGCTCGACGGCGATAAACGAGCCGGCCATCAGGTCGGCGCGAGCTTCGTTGGACTCGAGCCGGGCTTTCTCGTGGAGTTCGTACTGCACGATGACGGCGGCGACGTCGTTCTCGCTGAAGTCCCCGGCCTTGAGGGCGTCGATCACCGCAAGCAGAAGGGCCGCGGCTTCCTCGGGCGTTTGGCCCTTCTTGGTCACGGCCCAGGCATTCCAGGAGCCGGCATCGTTGCGCAGGTAGGTGTACGAGCCGGAGGCTTTCACTTTTTGGGCTTGATTGAGACGCAGATCGAGCAGGCCCGCCGCCGCATTGTCGACAAGCGTGTCCATGACCGCGAGCACGTCGGCGTCGGGGTGCGAATGCGGTGCGGTCAGCCACGCGAGCTCGACTTTCTGCTCGGCCTCGTACTTGACCTCGTACTTCTCCTCGCCCTTGGGCTTGGGCAGCTCCCATTTGGGCAGGTCGGGCAGCGGGTGCGGCGTCCACGTCCCGAAATGCCTTTTGATGAGCTCGAGCGTTCTGGCGCGGTCGAAGTCGCCGGAGAGTACCAACGCCATGTTGTTGGGCGCGTACCAGCGGTCGTAGAACGCGTACATCTTCGCGAGCGACGGGTTCTTCAGGTGCTCGATGCTGCCGAGCGTCGGCTGCTGTCCGTACGGGTGATTTTTGTAGAGGCGTTTTTGAAGTTCCTCATAGAGAATCCGCTCGGCGTTGTCGAGCGCGCGGTTCTTCTCTTCGTAGACGGCTTCGATCTCGGTCTGGAACAGGCGGAAGACGGGGCTTTTGAAGCGTTCGGCTTCGACCGTGGCCCAGGCTTCGAGGCGGTTGGCGGGAATGCTCACGACGTACACCGTCTGCTCATCGGAGGTATACGCGTTGAGGCCCTCGGCGCCGATGCTGCGGTAGAAGCGGTCGAACTCGTTGGGGACGGCGAACGCGCAGGCGCGGCCGTTGACCGCGTCGATGTCTTTATAGATCTTGGCGCGGGCGGCTGCGTCCTTGCTCTTGAACAGTTCCTCGTACAGCGCGCGGATGCGCTCCAGGTGCGGGCGCTCCTTTTCGTAGTCGAGCGTCCCGAGGCGCGAGGTGCCCTTGAAGAACATGTGCTCAAGGTAATGGGCCATGCCGGTGCTGTCGGCAGGATCGTTCTTGGAGCCGGCGCGCACGATGACGCGAGCCGAGACGCGGGGCTCGCCTTTGTTCGGGCTGAGGTAGACGGTCAGGCCGTTGGAAAGCCGGTGGATCGTGATGCCCAGCGCGTCGTCGGGCCGCGGGACTTCCTGCACCGCGGGCACGGTCGGCGCGAGGGAGATGGGGGGCTTCGGTTTGGCCGCTGCCGGAACGGCGAAGGTGAGGGCGAGGATCCATGAGGCAAACATTTTCATCGTTTCTCCTGGAGCTTAACGACCGGTCCGGCTTGTATCGCCGACCACGAGTAATGGTTTTGCGCGTTCCAGAGTATCCAGCCGCGGACGCCGAGTTCCTCGGCGGCGAGGATTTGCGCGCGCACATGGGCGGGGGTGTAGCGCACGCCCATCGAAAAGTCCTGCAGATACGGGCGCAGGGTTCCGGGGCGGGAGCCGAGGCGCTCGAGCGCGTCCGCAA
Organism: Elusimicrobiota bacterium; assembly: GCA_023249675.1. Taxonomy (GTDB): domain Bacteria; phylum Elusimicrobiota; class Elusimicrobia; order UBA1565; family UBA9628; genus GWA2-66-18. The sequence goes on from JAHFCE010000028.1 coordinate 11,534, forward strand.
CGCCGTGATGGACCGTCTCGTACGGGGAGCGGTTCGGGTTTCTGAGACCGTACTCGCCGTGGGCGTAATGCGACGGATACATCATCGGCGAGACGTAGTCGACGAGGTCCGCCATTCGGTCCAAGGTCTGGCCGATGCCCATGCCGTCGTCGACGCTCGTGGTCAGGCCGAAAGTGTCGATCGAGAGCTTGACGCCGAGGGGCTTGAGGCGCGCGCCGGCGAGCGTGAGCAGCTCGCGCAGAGCCGCGGACGCCGTCGCGGGGGAGTGGTCCTGGCGCGAGTAGCGGCACTGGCGGGTCTTGCCGTCGGAGGGGAAGCGGATGTAGTCGAATTGGATCTCATCGAAGCCCGCGGCCGCGGCGCGCGAGGCGATGTCGATCGCGTAGTCCCAGATCTCTTTTTTGTACGGATCCACCCAGGCCGTGCCCTTGTCGTTGGTCCAGATGCGACCATCGGGAAAATGCACTGCGAGGTCGGGTCGGGCGCGTGCGAGGTGGTCATCCTTGAAGATCGCGATGCGCGCGATCGTGTAGATGCCGTTATCCTTGAAATCTTTGACGGCGAGCGGGAGATCGGCGATCGCGTTGGCAAACGCGCCGGTCTTCACAGCGAGCGGCACGTCGCGCACGAAGACCTGCCCGTCATAGTCCTTGAGCGCGATGACGACGGCGTTGAAGCCTCCGTTTTTCATGTCGCCCACGAAGCGGCGGCGGGCCTTGGTCGAACCCGCGGCCCAGCCGGTGAAGTGCACGCCCCGGAAGGTGGCCGTCGATGCCGGGGCCTCAGTGTGGGTCTGAGCGAAAGAGGAGAGTGGGGCGAAAAGCGCCAGCAGCAGCGGGGAAATCTTCAGCACCGGGAGAAACTACCAAATCCGGACCGACCCGTCCATTCTTGACTAAAACAGTCAGGAATGATATACTGAGGCGTGGCCAACCAAGATTTGAAGGAGCTCGCCGATCGCGAGTATAAATACGGCTTCAAATCGGAGATCGAGACCGATCAGGTCCCCCGTGGTCTCAATGAGGAGACCGTCCGTCTGATCTCCAAGAAGAAGGAAGAGCCTGCCTTCATGCTCGCGTGGCGCCTCAAGGCCTACAAGCATTGGCTGGGCATGACCGAGCCGACCTGGGCCGCGGTCCACTATCCTAAAATCGATTATCAGAACGTCATCTACTACTCGGCGCCCAAGGCCAAGAAGAAGCTGAACTCGATGGACGAGGTGGACCCCGAGATCCGGGCCACCTTCGAGAAGCTCGGCATCCCGCTCGAGGAGCAGAAGATGCTCTCCAACGTGGCCGTTGACGCCGTGTTCGACAGCGTCTCGGTGGCGACCACGTTTAGAAAGACTTTGGCCGAGGCGGGGGTGATCTTCTGCTCGTTCTCCGACGCGGTCAAGGAGTATCCCGAGCTCCTTGAGAAGTACCTCGGGAGTGTCGTGCCGTACACCGACAATTTTTTTGCCACGCTGAATTCAGCTGTCTTTTCGGATGGTTCTTTTTGCTACATCCCCAAAGGCGTCAAGTGCCCCATGGAGCTATCGACTTACTTCCGCATCAACGCCAAAGACACAGGGCAGTTCGAACGGACCTTGATCGTGGCCGATGAGGGCGCGAGCGTCAGTTATCTCGAAGGCTGCACGGCGCCGATGCGCGACGAAAATCAACTGCACGCGGCCGTCGTTGAGCTCGTCGCGATGGGGGACGCGTCGATCAAGTACTCGACGATCCAGAACTGGTATCCCGGCGACAAGAACGGCAAGGGCGGCATCTACAACTTCGTGACCAAACGCGGAAAGTGCGCGGGCGCTCGCTCGAAGATTTCTTGGACCCAGGTGGAGACCGGCTCGGCGATCACCTGGAAGTATCCCTCATGCATACTTTTGGGCGACGAATCCGTTGGTGAGTTCTATTCCGTGGCCTTGGCCAACCATTATCAGCAGGCCGATACGGGAACGAAGATGATCCACATCGGCAAGAACACGAAATCAACCATTATCTCGAAGGGAATATCGGCGGGACATGGGCAGAATGCCTACCGAGGGCAGGTGCGTATCGCGAAATCCGCCGTTGGAGCCCGCAATTACTCCCAGTGCGATAGTTTGCTTCTCGGCGACGAGTGCGGCGCACACACCTTCCCGTCTTTGGAGGTCAAGAACACCTCGGCGACCGTCGAGCACGAGGCCTCCACCTCGAAGATCGGCGAAGACCAGCTTTTTTACCTGCGCCAGCGCGGCTTGTCCGCCGAGGATGCGGTCGGCATGATTGTCAACGGCTTCTGCAAACAGGTTTTCAACGAACTTCCTCTCGAGTTCGCCGTCGAGGCGCACAAACTTATGAATATTTCGCTGGAAGGGAGCGTCGGCTGATATGCTGAAAATTAAGGGTCTGCACGCGACAGTCGGGGGCAAGGCCATTCTCAAGGGGCTCGACCTGGAGGTCAAGGCCGGGGCGGTCCATGCGATCATGGGTCCGAACGGTTCGGGCAAGAGCACGCTTTCCTACGTGCTGGCCGGCCGCGAGGGCTATGCCGTCACCGAAGGCTCCGCGACGTATCAGGGCGCGGATCTGCTGGCGATGGCTCCTGAGGTTCGCGCGCGCGAGGGCGTGTTCCTCGCGTTCCAGTACCCTGTTGAGATTCCCGGCGTTTCCAACAAGTACTTTCTGAAGGCCGCCTACAACGCCCAGCGCAAGCACCGCGGCGAGCCCGAGATGGACGCCGGTGCGTTCCTTAAGTTCATCAAGGAGAAGGCCAAGCTCGTCGAGATGGATCCCTCCTTTCTCAACCGTTCGGTCAACGAGGGCTTCTCCGGCGGCGAGAAGAAACGCAACGAGATTCTCCAGCTGGCGGTGCTCGAGCCGAAGCTGGCGCTCCTCGATGAGACCGATTCCGGCCTCGACATCGACGCGCTCAAGATCGTCGCGAACGGAATCAATAAGCTGCGCCATCCCGCGCGCGCCGTAGTGCTCGTCACGCACTATCAGCGCCTGCTCGACTACATCGTGCCCGATTTCGTCCATGTTCTCTCCGGTGGCCGGATCGTCAAGTCCGGCGGCAAGGAACTTGCCCTGCAGCTCGAGAAGGAGGGCTACGGCTGGATCGAGGATCAGTCGGGCACCGCCCGGGTGACCGTGTGACCGCGACTCTTTCCGCCGCACCCGCGTTCATGGCGGGTATGGCCGAGGCCTACGCGGCCGTGCCGGAGGGGCCGCAATGGCTCGCGGCGGCCCGCGCGGCGGCCTTGGCTTCCTTTGAGACGCAGGGCGCGCCGACATCCCGGCGCGAGGACTGGCGCTTTACCCCGATCGAAGCCATCGCCTCGATTTCTTATCGCTGTGCCGGCCGTCCCGAGCGCCGCGGCGCCGGGGCGGGCAAGGCGTTGTGTCCGCTCGCCTTCCATCAAATCGTGCTTGAGAATGGGCGTCTGTCGCGCGAGCGCTCGGTCCTCTCGGGCCTGCCCAAGGGCGTGACCGTGCAGGGTATGGCTGAGGCGTTGGCCGATTCACCCGATGCGCTGCGCGCATTCCTTGAGAAAGTCCCCAAGGGGCTGCCTTTCGCGGCTCTCGCGGCGGGACTATTCCGCGACGGCGTGTTCATACGCCTCGGTCGAGGCGTTCGCCTTGATAGGCCGATTCATATCCTCGAATCTTCCGCGCCGGACGCGTCGCGCGGGCCGGCGATGGCGCATCTGCGCTCGTTGATCGTTCTCGAACCTGGCGCCGAGGCCGAAGTCGTCGAGGAGTCTCTTGGCGAGCCGGGCGCGCCCTTTTGGAGCAATGCGTTGATCGAAGTCGAGTTGGGCGAGAACTCGGGGCTCAAGCACTATCGCCTCCAGCGCGAGGCGCACGAAGGAGTTCGGAGCCTGGCGACCTTAGTCCGCGTCGGCCGTCACGCGCGCTACGAGTCGCATGTCTTCACCTTGGGCGGCGCTTTGGTCCGCAAGGATCTGCGCGTGACCCTTGACGGTGAGGGCGCTCACTGTGTGCTCAACGGCCTGTCGCTGCAGCATGGCCGCGAGATCGTTGACCACCACACGCTCGTTTCGCACGAGGCGATCGGGGGGACGACCCGCCAGCTTTACAAGGCGGTGCTCGATGAGAAGTCCCGCTTCGTGTTCGACGGCCTGATCGCGGTCCGTCCCGGCGCGCAGAAAACCGACGCGCAGGTCTACAACCGAAACCTCCTTCTGTCCGAGGACGCCTCGGTCAACACGAACCCCGAATTTAAGATCTACGCCGACGACGTTTCCTGCAAGCACGGCGGCACGATCGGCCAGCTTTCCCCCGAGGCGCTGTTCTACCTGCGCTCGCGCGGCATTGGCGAGGGCGAGGCCCGCCGCCTGCTGGTCTACGCATTCGGCTCCGAGATGGTTGAGCGCGTCAAGCTCGAGCCCCTGCGCGTCGCGCTCGCGGCCGCCCTGCGCGCGCGCATGCCCGAAGCCGCGGAGGCCGCATGAGCGCGTTCAACGCCGCCAAGCTGCGCGCCGACTTCCCGATCATGAAGCGCCTTGTGCGCGGCAAGCCCCTTGCCTATCTCGATAACGCGGCGACCACGCAGAAGCCGCGCCAAGTGATCCAGTCTCTTGTCGATTTCTACGAGAAGCACAACGCGAACGTGCATCGCGGCGTCCACACCTTGTCCGAGGAGTCGACGGGCATGGCGGAGGCGACGCGGACCAAACTGGCCGTATTCGTCGGCGCGCCGAAACCGGAGACGTTGATCTTTACGCGCAACGCGACGGAGTCGATCAATCTTGTGGCCCACGCGTGGGGGCGAAAATTTTTGAAGGCGGGTGACATGGTGCTGTCCACCGAGATGGAGCACCACTCGAACCTCGTGCCGTGGCAGCTGCTCGCGGCCGAGCGCGGCATCAAGCTTAAGTTCGTGCCGGTCGAGCCCGATGGCACGCTTGACCTGGCCAAGGTCAAGGCGCTGCTGGCCGAGAGCCCCAAGCTTTTTACTTTTACCGCGCTCTCCAATGCGATCGGTACCGTCAACCCCGTTGCCGAACTCATCAAGCTCGGCAGGGCGGCGGGGGCAACGATCCATGTGGACGCTTGCCAGTGGGCTCCGCACCGCCCGATAGACCTCAAGACATGGGGCGCCGACTTCGTCTCCTTCTCCGCGCACAAGATGCTGGGGCCCACGGGTGTGGGCGTGCTCTGGGGTCGCGAGGAGCTGCTCGCCGCGATGGACCCGTTTCTCGGCGGCGGCGACATGATCTCCCGCGTCACGCTCGAGAAGTCCTCATGGAACGAGCTTCCGTACAAGTTCGAGGCGGGCACGCCGAACTTCGCCGACCAGGTCGCCTTCGGCCCCGCGCTCGACTATTTGACCTCGGTCGGTCTTGAGAATATTTCTGCGCATGAGCACGCTTTGGCCGCGAAGGCCCGCGCGATTCTTGAAGCCGAGGGCATAACGATATTGGGTCCGCAGGACTCGGCCAAGCGTTCGGGCGTCGTCTCGTTCAACGTTCCGGGCGTGCATCCTCATGATGTCGGCACGACTTTTGATCTCGAAGGCGTCGCCGTTCGTGTCGGCCACCACTGCTGCCAGCCCCTCATGAACAAGCTGCAGTGCGGCGGGACCGTGCGCGCGAGCTTTTATCTTTACAACGATGAATCGGACCTCGAGTCTTTCGCGCGCGCGCTCAAGCGCACGCTTGAATTCTTCAAGGTCAAGCCGAAGGCGGGGGTACTCTGAGTATGGCTCTCGGAACGGAAGGCGACGCGGAGCTCCAGGATCTCTATCGCGAGGTTCTGCTCGATTATTTTCGCTCCGGGGCCCGCAAGGGCAAGTGCGACCCGGCGGATCTCCGCGCCCACGGGATCAACCCCGTGTGCGGCGACGAGCTTGAGATTACGGCCGAGCTCAAAGACGGCACGGTGGCGAAGCTCCGCTACGCGGGGCATGGCTGCGTGATCAGCCAGGCTTCCGCGGCGATGATGGCTGAGGCGCTTGAGGGCGTCGACATCCCGAAGGCGAAGGCGCTCGTGGCCGCGTTCAAGAAGCTGATGCTTGAGAACGGGGCGGTTTCCGACCTGCCGCCCGAGCTCGAGCCGCTGGCATCCCTTGAGGGCGTGCGCAAATTTCCCCTGCGCGTGAAGTGCGCGACCTTGGGTTGGAACACCATTCTGCAGGGCTTCGAGGCGAACAAACCATGAGCGCTAAAACCGCGGCCGCGACGGAGGCGACGTTCAAACAGGTCGGTGAAGCGCTTTGGCCTGTCGTTGACCCGGAGATCCACATCAGCATCGTGGACCTCGGCCTCGTCTACGGCGCGGAGTTCGGCGAGTCACCGAAGGGCCGCTGCGTCAAGGTGCGCATGAGCCTGACCTCGCCCGCCTGCCCGTACGGGCCGATGCTGCTCGCCTCCGTGCACACCGCTCTGACGAAGCTGCCGGGCATCAAGGATGTCGATGTGGACCTGACCTTCACGCCGGGCTGGGACCCGCGCACGATGGCCACCGAGGATGCGAAGGAGCAGATGGGGTTGTACTGAGGCGACCATGAGAATCACGAGCTCGATCGAATACGCGACTCGCTTGATGGTGACCTTGGCCGCGGAGCACGGCGGCGATCCGGTGCCGGCCGAACGCCTGGCCGAGGCCGACAACGTCCCCGCCGACTTCGTGAGCCAGATTTTGGTGAAGCTTCGACGCGCGGGGCTCGTGACGAGCCACCGCGGCAGCGCTGGCGGCTACGCGCTTTCGCGCAAGCCGGCTGAGATCACACTCGCGCAGGTGGTGCGCGCCGTGGACGGGGCTGTTTTCGAGGAGGTCTGCGGACGATATGAGGTCGGCGCGAAAGACTGCCGCCATCAGGGGCAATGCGCGATTTCGCCCGTATGGACGAAGCTGGGCGAGCTCGTGACGCGGTATTTTGAGGACGTGACTTTGGCCGCGATCCTCGAGCAGAAGGCGGGCGCGTGCGGCGCGCCGCCGGAATGGCTCGAGAAGCTGGCGTCGGGGAAATAAAGGGGGCTCTTTTTATGACGATCCACGAGCGAGTCGAGAAGGTTCTGGAGAAGATTCGGCCTTACATCCAGTCCGACGGCGGCGACATTTCCCTGGTTTCCGTGGACGAGACGAACGGTATCGTGAAGGTCAGCCTGTCCGGCGCTTGCGGCACATGTCCGAGCTCGACGGCGACCCTCAAGGGCGGCGTCGAGCGCATGGTCAAGCAGGAAATTCCAGAAATTAAGGAAGTCGTCGCGGTCTGAGGTGCCGAAGCGCGTCGAGCTGCACTGCCATTCGATCTTCTCCGATGGGACGTTGACCCCGGCGGAGCTTGTCTCGCGCGCGGTGAAGAACGGCGTTGAGCTCCTGACGTTGACCGATCACGACAGCATTTCGGGCGGGCCTGATCTGTTCGCCGCCGCGAAGACAGCAGATATCGACGTCCGCCTCGGCATCGAGATCAACTGCGCGGGCGCGGGCGCCGCCGACCGAGTCCACATCCTTGGTTACGGCTTCAATCCCCAGGCCCCCGGCTTCGCTGAGCATCTGGGCGAGTTTCGCGAGCGCCGTGTCGTGCGGTCGAGGCGCATCGTCGAGAATCTGCGCGCGCTTGGCATCGCAATCGAGTTCGAGGACGTTAAGTCTGGCGCGCACGAGACCCTGGGCCGTCCGCACGTCGCCGATGCGCTGCGCCGTCTCGGCGTTGTGAAAAGCCGCAAGGAGGCGTTTGAGCGCTTCCTCATCAAGGGCAAGCCCGGCTACGTGGAGTCGATGGGGCCGAGCCCGGCGGAGGCGATCGCGCTCATCCGCGACGCGGGCGGGACCGCCTGCCTGGCTCATCCGCAAACGGCGGGAAAAGAAACCGATTTGGACGAGCTGCACCGCGCCGGTCTTCAGGGCATCGAGGCTCTCTATGCGGGCCATACCCTATCGCAGCTGCGCGCTTACGGCGACTACGCCGCGAGCCGCGCTCTCTTCGTCTGCGGCGGATCGGATTTTCACGGGCCGGGCACGGGCCGAGAAGAGCGTCTCGGAATTGAGTACGATGATGCCGGTTACGCCGCCGTCATGGAACGGATCGAAACATGCTAGTCATCGCCCACCGCGGCGCCAGCGGCCACGCGCCCGAGAACACGCTGGCGGCTTTCCGCCGCGCGCTTGCGATGGGAGCGCCCGCGATCGAGCTCGACGTCCACCAGACTCTTGATCACGAGCTCGTCGTCGCCCATGACGACGACTTGAAGCGCTGTGCGCGTGACAAGCGCCGCCTCAAGAACGTCCATTGGGACGACATCGCCGGCCTTGACGTCGGAGCTTGGTTCGACAAGAGCTGTGCCGGAGAGCGTTTGCCGCGCCTGAAGGACGTCTTTGACCTCCTTCCCGCTTCCGTCGAGCTTCATATCGAGATCAAGCGGGGCTCCTCCGTCTATCCCGGCATTGAGGAACGCGTCGTGGATCTGATCCACAAGCGCGCGGCGTCCTCGCGCACCGTCGTTTCGAGCTTCGATCACGCGGCGCTGTATTCCGTGCGTTCGCTGGATGAGAAGGTCCGTATCGGCTACCTGCTGGGCCTCACGACTTTGAAGACCGCCCTGCGCGAGATGCAGGAAATCGACGCCGAGAGCCTCAACCTCAGCGTCCGCCAGACGCTTGTCCGCACGGTCAAGGCGGCTCACGACCGCGGCCGCAAGGTCCTCGTCTACACGGTCAACACGCCCGCCGAGCGCGACCGTCTCAACACCCTCGGCGTCGACGGCATCTTCAGCAACTACCCGGAGCTCAATCTGTGGCGCTAAAGCCCGCGGCCGTCGCCCCCACGTCGTCCGAGCTTGAGATCGAGGCCGCGCGCCTGGCCGACAAGGGCCTGGCCGGCCTTGGTTACCGCGACGAAGAGCTCGAGCGCGCCGCACGGCTGACCTGGAGGATCAACCGCCTCAAGAAGGAACAGCGCGCGGTCATCCCGGCCCACGTCTACCAGCGCCCGGAGATACTTCTCGGCGTCGCAGACCTGGTCGGCGATTCGTATCGGCTCGCCAAACTGTGCGCCGACGCCGACGCGAAGAGCATCATCTTCTGCGGCGTGCGCTTCATGGCCGAGACCGCGAAGATACTGAGCCCGGATAAGGAAGTGCTGCTGCCGGCGCCGGAGGCGGGCTGTTCGTTGTCTGAGTCTATATCGGCGGCCGACGTTCGCGCCTTGAAGAAAAAGCATCCCGGCGCGCCCGTCGCGGTCTACATCAACACGACCGCCGCGGTGAAGGCCGAGTGCGACGTGGTCGTGACCTCGGCCAACGCGCCAAAAATATTGCGGAAGCTTTTTGCGGAGCACGAGCAGGTGATTTTTGCGCCTGACGCGATGATGGGCAAGAACCTCGCCAAGGAGCTCGGCAAGAAGCTCGGTGAGGAGCTGATCATTTGGGAAGGCACGTGCATCGTCCACAACAATTTCGACGCGACGTCGGTCGAGTTCTACCGCAAAATGTATCCGGGCGTGAAGATCCTTGCGCACTTCGAGTGCACGCCGGCGCTCACGTCCGTCGTCGACTACATCGGCGGCACGGGCGACATGATGAAGTGGGTGGCCGACCACAAGTCTTCCTCCTACATGCTGATCACCGAGTGCGGTCTTGGCGATTTGGCGCGCACGAAGTTTCCGGACAAGGTCTTCGTGCCGATGTGCCGCCTGTGCCCGCACATGAAGTCCGTGACCCTGGAGCGCGTCCTCTCCGCCCTGGAGAGCCCGTCGGCCGCCCAGCGCATCGACGTTCCGGCCGCAGTCGCCGCCCGCGCGCTGCGCCCGATTCAGCGCATGTTCGAGCTTTCCGAGGATAAGGCCTCCTCGTGATTGCAGGCAAACAGTTCGCCGAAGGCTTCTCGGATGACAAAGACTGGAGAGCGGCGGCGGTCGCGGCCGCGAAGGCGGCGCGCGCGCGCCTTGGCTCCGGTCCCTGCGACTTAGCACTCGTGTTCGTCTCTGAGGCGTTCAATGACTTTGATCCCGGCGAATTCTCCACACTTCTCGCCAAGAACCTCGCACCCCTGCGCGTGCTCGGCTGCAACGCGAGCGGTGTCATCGCCGGCTGCCGCGAGGTCGAAATGCAGCCCGCGATCTCAATTCTGGCCATGCGTCTGCCTGGGGTGCGCGTCCAGCCCTTCACGTTCACGCAGGGGGAGCTCGCCCGGCTTGAGAACGGGGCCGCGCTCGTCAAGGAACTCGATCTTTATCCGAACGAGAATCCGAAGTTCATGATTCTCGGCGATCCGATGAGCGGCGACCCGGAGCGCATGGCCGCGCTGTTCAACGAAGGATACCCCGGCGCGCCGCTTGTCGGCGGCATGGCCAGCGGCCTGCTTCTGCACAAACCCTCCTGGCTGCTGCTCGGTTCCTCGGTCGTTGAGCAGGGCTTCGCCGGCGTGGCCCTGACCGGCCCCGTTGAGATTGAAACCGTCGTGGCGCAGGGCTGCCGCCCGATCGGCGATCCCTTGATCGTGACAAAATCCGTGGGCAATGTCCTGCATGAGCTCGGCGGGCGCAACCCGCTCGAGGTCCTGCGCGAGACGCTCGCAAAGTGCACGCCCGAGGATCAGCGCCTTGCGCGCAGCTCGCTGTTCGCGGGTCTCGTGATGAACGAGAGCCGCGCCGAGTTTCGCCGCGGCGATTTCCTCATCCGCAACCTGCTCGGCTACGATGACAAGTCGGGCTCGATTGTGCTCGGCGCCAATCTGCGCCGCGGCCAGACTTTGCAGTTCCAGCTGCGCGACGCGCACACTTCCGACCAGGATTTTTCGATGCTTTTGGGCCGGCTGCCGGAGAACGACGCGGCGCCCCGCGGCGCGTTGCTGTTTTCGTGCTGCGGCCGCGGCAAGGGCCTGTACGGCGAGCTAGATCACGACGCGACCTTGGTGCAGAGCTTGCGCGGTCCCGTGCCGATGGCCGGTTTCTTCGCCAACGGCGAGTTCGGCCCCGTCGGCGGCCGCAACTTCGTCCACGGCTATACGTCGAGCCTGGCGCTGATCAAATAGACCGACTGTTTCCGGAAACAGCCGATATTCTTTTAACCGGTTGCATCCCGAGAGACGAGAAGCCTACAATCACCACAAGAGAGGTGCCCGCCATGCTCTATTCCAAAATAGCCGTTCTCAGCCTAGCCCTGTGTTCGAGTGCCGGCGCTTTCGAAGTTCAGGAGCCCCAATCTCTTCCAGAAGCCTTCCGCGGCGCGCAAGAAGACGTCTTACAACAGATCAAAGATGCGAAACTTCTTCAAGCGGCCACGCATGGCGATGACAAGGCCGTGGAACGTCTTATTTTGACCGGGGCTCATGTCGACGCCGAGGAGCAAGGCGTCTCCGCTTTGATGTGGGCCAGCGGCAACGGCTCGACGGCCGCGGTTCGAGTTCTTCTTCAGTACGGGGCTTGCGTCAATGCCGGCGCCTCCTCGAATTCCTCCGCGCTTTTGCGCGCCGCTGAGGCGGGGCATGCCGAGGTCGTGGGGATATTGATCGATCACGAGGCTGATTTGAAAGCCAGGGATTTCTGGTCGGAAACCGCTCTTCATGTCGCGGCTAAAAAATCACCGGATTTAGATCGGGAATTCACTCAAACGGTTAAGGTTCTTTTGGAGAAAGGCCGTTCCAAGGGACTTGCGCTCAATGCCAGAGATTCCCAGGGTTATACGGCGTTGATGGCCGCCGCTTGGGGCGGTCGCCGCGAAACCGTCGAGGACCTCCTCCGAGCGGGGGCCGATGCGACGCCCGCCGCCAAGACGACCGGAGAGCGGGCCTTCGATCTCGCCATCCGGAAAGGCTATGTCGATATCGCCGAACTGATCGCCCTGTCGGCGCGATAGGCCCTCAAGTCCGCGGTCAGCGCGCGGAGTCGCGAAGGGCGGCGGTGACGCGCGGAGCGAGCAGCTCCTGCGTCTCGGGAGTGGGCCAGACGACGCGTGCCTCGATGTCGGCCTCGAAGGCGTAGGGCAGGTCTTTCTCCGCGGGCTGGAACGTCACGCGGTAGTCGTGCGCGCCGGTGCGCTCAACGCTCCAGGATGGACGGCCGCCGGGCAGGCCGAGCTCGCCGCCCAGGCGCTCGCCGAGGGGCTTTGCGTCGCCGGGCAAAGTCCACTCGCGCACCAGCAGCAGGGCCTCCTGCGAGCGGTCGTCATCGGTGACGATGGGCGCGCCTGTCGCGGCGGGCCGGGCGTTTGCGACAGGGGCGGGCGCGGGACGGATCAAGGCGGTCAGGTTCGGCTCCACGGACGCTGGGCGGTGCGAGCCGCCGATTTCGAGGAGGACGGCGCAGGCGACGATCGCCGCGTACGGCGCAAACGATGTCCAGTTGACGGTCCGCTTTGCAACGACGCATAGAAGCGGCGCCTTTCGGTCTGAGGACTGGGTTGCGACCGGCTTCGGGTTCAAGGATATCTTGAGCAGCGCCACCTGAGTGCGCAGGTGATCCAGTTTTTCTTCATGCGCGGCGAGACGGGTCTTGGCGGCTTGCGCGGCCTCATGCAGGCCTTCGGCGCGCTCACGCAGGATCTCGGCGTGAAGCCGCGCGACGGTCTCGGGGGATCGTTCAGTGTTGATCATGGCGGCGTTTGGAGTGTAGCCGCCCGTCGTTAAGAAGTTATTTCGCCTATTTTTATACACTACCATCGATGCAACGGAAACCCAAGTTGGTGGTCCTGGACGACAACGAGATTTTTGCCGCCCTGCTGGTCGCCGCCCTGGAAGGCGAATGCGATATCCGGGTCGGAAAGAACGGGAACGAGGGGAAGCAGCTGTGTCTCGCGGAAAACCCGGATCTCCTGATCACCGACATCGGGATGCCTCAGCTGGACGGGATCCAGATGCTGCAGGAATTCCAGAAAGACGGCCGCCTGTCCAAGATCCCGGTCATCGTTGTCACCGCGACGCATTTCGTGCGCCGCAACCGCTCCGAAGTGGGGCGTTACCCGCAGGTCCGACGCATGCTCTTCAAGACGGACGATATTAAGAATATAGTGCTGGAAATCCGCAACGAGCTGAAAGGGTTCTAGGGTTCCGCCCCTTTTGTTATCATCCCGGCATGAACTCCAGATCCTTCGTGCCCGCCCCTGTCAACGAGCCCATTCTCTCCTACGCGCCCGGCAGTCCTGAGCGCGCCAAGTTCTTCGCGCGCCTCAACGAGATGAAGTCCAAGAAGGTCGACGTTCCTCTTTATATCGGCGCCGAGGAGATTCGCACCGGCAAGAAGATCGACCTCCGCTCGCCCTACGATCACGAGCAGCTGTTGGGCAAGGCCCATCAAGGCGGCGCGCTGGAGGTGCGCCGGGCGATCACGGCCGCGCTCAAGGCGCGCAAGGATTGGTCGCGCATGCCTTTCTCGGCTCGGGCGGCAATTTTTCTGAAAGCCGCCGACCTTCTGGCGGGCGACTGGCGCTGGACGCTCAACGCGGCCACCATGCTCTGCCAGTCCAAGAACCTCTATCAAGCCGAGATCGACTCTGCCTGCGAGCTCATCGACTTCCTGCGCTTCAACGCGCACTTTGCGGAGGGCATTTACGCCGCGCAGCCCAACAGCTCGCGCGGAATGTGGAACCGGCTCGAGTACCGCCCGCTCGAGGGCTTCGTCTTCGCCGTCACGCCCTTCAACTTCACTGCGATCGCGGGCAACCTGCCCACCGCCCCCGCGTTGATGGGAAACACCGTGGTCTGGAAGCCGGCGACTTCGGCCTTGTACACGGCGCACTTTCTGATGAAGCTCTTTCAAGAGGCGGGCCTGCCGCCGGGCGTGATCAACCTCGTCAGCGGCCCCGCAGCGGAGATCTCGGATGCGATCTTGGCCCATCCAGACCTGGCCGGCGTGCACTTCACCGGCAGCACCGGCGTGTTCCACGCGCTGTGGAAGACCGTCGGCGCCAACATCGCCCGCTACAAGACCTACCCGCGCCTCGTCGGCGAGACCGGCGGCAAGGACTTCGTGCTCGCGCACGCGTCGGCCGATCCCGAGGCCGTCGCGACCGCCCTCGTGCGCGGAGCCTTCGAGTATCAAGGGCAGAAGTGCTCGGCCGCCTCGCGGGCGTACGTCCCGGCGGGGCTGTGGCCTCAGGTGCGCAAGTCCATGAAGGGCATGCTGGCGGCCGTCGAAGTCGGCACGCCCGAGGATCCGGGCAATTTCGTCAACGCCATCATCGACCGCCGCGCCTATGAGGGCATCGTGCGCTACATCGACGCCGCCAAGAAGGTCAAGGGCAACAAGATCGTTTTCGGGGGCACCTACGACTCGTCGAAAGGCTACTTCGTGACGCCGACCGTGATTGAGTCCTCGGACCCGAAGAGCCTGACTATGTGCGAGGAGGTCTTCGGGCCCGTGCTGACCGTCCACGTGTATCCGGACAATAAATGGAAGGAGACCTTGGCTCTCGTGGACTCGACCTCGCCGTACGCGCTGACGGGCTCCGTGTTCGCGCGCGATCGACATGTGGTTCTGGAGGCCGAGCGAGCGCTCGTCAACGCCGCGGGGAACTTCTACATCAACGACAAGCCCACCGGAGCCGTCGTCGGCCAGCAGCCGTTCGGAGGCGCGCGCGCCTCGGGCACCAACGACAAGGCGGGCTCTTACTTGAACCTGCTGCGCTGGGTGTCGCCGCGCACCATCAAGGAAACCTTCGATCCGCCGAAGGACTTCCGCTACCCGTTCCTCGCTCGGGACGCGGCCTAATCCGCAGGCCCCCGAGCTCTCTGGCGAAGGGCCCAGTCTGAGCCGGGACTTATGACTCTGGTGCGGCCGCGCCGAGACGGCTATGCTGTCGTTGTGAGACAAATCGCGGTCTTCCTGACGTTGTTCCGCAAGGCCATTGCCGCGGCCGTCGCCGCGTCCTTGGTTTTGACCGCGCCTGGTTCGGCCGCCGCCCAGATGGTCGGCTCTCAAATCGCCGGAAGCGGGCGATCCTCAGCGAGCATGCCTCAGCCGGTCAATCTCCCGGACATGTCGCAGGGCCTCCCGCCCGGCTTAAACGGAGCGATGTTCCCGGGAACATCGCCGTCCGTTGGATTGACGCCCGTTCCACAACCCCATGCCGTTGCGGTTGTCGCCGAAGTCAAGAGCGCGGTGATTGCCGCGTCACGTCCAACACCGAGAGTCCCTCAGGAGCACTCTCCCGGGCCGAGAGTTTCCTTGGAGCAGATGACGCGGGCGGGGGACGTCGCCGTCTCACCCGCTCTCGGCACGGAGGCGGCCTGGGCAACGTCCGCGATCGCTTGGGATCGCGCGACTGCGCCCACGGGAGAGGCGAGCAGAGGAGGGGAGCCGGTTGACGTTGTTGAAACGGCTTCTTCGGGTGATCAGGGTCTCAGCAAGGGCTCTGTCCGCGGCCCGCCGCATTTCTCCGGGCCCCCGCCGTCCGAAGGAAATGGAGCCGGCCCCGGTTCTCCGGAGTCTCCGCGCCGCCGTGTTCCCACCTGGCTGGTGGCGGGGTTGGGGGTTGCCGCCGCAACCATTATCGGCGGTTTTGTTTTCTTTCCGGCGGCCATGGCGGCCGGCGCGCAGTCTCTGGTGGTCGCGGCCCTCGGGCAGTCCCTGGGGGCTGTTTTAAGCCAGCATGGGGTGGTCGTGGCGATTTTCGGCGTCGCCGCGGTTCCAGGTTATTACGTCTCCAACGGCCTCGGCTTTATTTTCGCCTTTCAGCAGGTGGATACGGTCTTCAAGAACCGCTCGGCCAACATTTCATTCGCCAAAATCTTAACGGGAATAGCGGCTTCCTTGCTCTTGGCACTCAACTGGTCCTTTCTCAGAGCGGATTTCGCGGCCTATCAGAATCTTGTCGGGGTTCTCTCCTTCGGGCTCCTTATCGCCCAAAAACTTTGGTATGACCGGCACCCTCCGGCGCAGGGCGCGCCGGCGCCTTCCCGGAAGTCTCTGGTGATGAAGACCGGGGCGAGCGTGGCGGTGGTGGGGGTTTTGACCTACGCCCTCGGCCGTTTGTTGATGTTCGTCTTGCCCATGCTGCCCATGGCAAGCCTCATCGTTCCCTTCATGGTTTTGGCCGGGGTCGGCTTCGCCTTCCTGATGCTTCCTGAATATCTCAAGATTGAGAAGGAGAAGTCGATCGGGGATGCCTCGAAAGGGATGGCATGGTCCTATTTTTTGGCGATGGCCAGCGGGGCCATTTGGGCTGTTTATCAAGGGGCCATGGTCCCCGTCAGCGCCGCCGCTACTAATCTGGCGGCCGTTCTTGTTTTTACCGGGGCGGCTACCGCGGCAAGTTTTGCTTTCTTCGGCTGGCTGGTGAAGCGCGAGTGGAAGTGGATGCCGCAAAGCCTTCGGATCGGGCCCTGGACATTGTCTCGTCAAACTGTGGTCTCTCTCGCAGGCCTCGTTGCTCTCTCGATTTTTATGGCCGCGATTTTCGGCCTGGGATATGGTTCTTTGACCTCCGTGCTGAGCGTTCCTGCCGAGGCCCGCAACCCATTCGCCGCATATCTTTTTTACATCCTTGAAAATGTCTTGGCGGCGGTCGTCACGTTCTTGACCCTGAGGGCCTTCAAAAAGTACGGCGCGGCCAAACCCTAAGGTCGCGCCCGCCCGCGGCGTTCGGCGAGCAGCACCGCGTTGAGCACGGCGCAGGCGGTGGTCACGGGGCCCACGCCGCCGGGAACGGACGTGAGAAGCCCCGCGCGCGAGGCGACTGCGGGCGCGGCGTCACCGAGGGGGCGGCCGCGCACGAGACTGACTCCCGCGTCGAGCACCAAGGCGCCGCGCTTGACCCAGGACGCCTTGACGAGGCCTGGCGCGCCGGCGGCCAACACGAGCACGTCGGCCTCGCGGCAGAGCGCGGCGAGGCCCCTCGTGCGCGAGTGGGCCAAGGTCACGGTCATGTCGAGCGTGGAGAGCAGGTGCGCCGCGGGGCGGCCCACGGTCGCGGAGCGGCCGACGACGACGGCGCGGCGCCCGGAGAGAGGCGCGCCCGCGGCGAGGGCCAGGCGCGCGAGGGCAAGCGCGGTGCAGGGCATGACAAGCCCCCTCGTCTCTTTCCAGGTCTTGGCGAGGAACAGACGGCCGTAGGCGCCGGGGGTCACGCCCTCGGCGTCCTTGTCGGACGGAATCGTCGCGGCCGCGTCGGCCGGACTCACGCCGTGCGGGTAGGGCGTCTCGATGAGAAGAGCATCCGCGGAGGCGTCGGCCGCGAGGTCGGCCAGCAGGCCCAAGGTCTTCGCGCGGGGGCCGGGGGAGAGGCGGTGCACGACCGCGTCGACGCCGGCGGCGGCGCAGGCCTTCAGTTTGGCCTTGAGGTAGCTTCCCGCGGAGGCGTCGGCCGCCGCGACAATCGCCAAGCGCGGGGCGCGGCCGCGCCGGCGGGTCACAGCGCCCGCCCGGCGGCGAGCCTCCGCCAGCAGGCGCGCGGCCAGGGCTTTGCCGTCTAGGAATTTGGCGCTCATGTCTTCCTTAGACTTTGTTCTAGGCGCGCGATCACGGCGGCGAGGACCTCGAGGGTCGGCGCGGGAATGCGGCGGCGCTTGGCGGCGAGGAGCAGGGGGCCCATGATCGCGCGGGCTTCGGTGCGGCGGCCGGCGGCGAGGTCTTGAAGCATCGAGTTGCGCTGGCGCGGGGTGTTGCGGCAGGACTGCATGAGCTTGTCGGCCATGTCCGTGTAGTCGAGGCGGTGGCCGGATGCGGCCGCGGCGGCGGCGGCCTCGCTCAGTGCGGCCAGGGCGACCTCGCGCAGGGCCGGGTCGGCCTCGATGCGGCCCATTTCCACCGCGCAGGCGGCGGCGAGGGGGTTGACCGCGGCGTTGAAGGCCGCCTTGGTCCAGAGCATGCCGTCTTCGGAGTCCTTGAGATGCACGCGAAAGCCCGCTTCCACCAGCAAGGCGCGGGCGGCCTCGAGAGCTTTTTCGTTGCCGGTATGGCGCGCGAGCAGGACGTCTTCGCCGCCGTTGAGCTTGAGTTCGCCCAGCGCAGAGCGGTCTGCGGCGAAATAGCAGATGCCGATGACGGTGCGCTGCGGGCCGTAGGCG
The DNA here is from genome assembly GCA_023249675.1 of Elusimicrobiota bacterium. Taxonomy (GTDB): domain Bacteria; phylum Elusimicrobiota; class Elusimicrobia; order UBA1565; family UBA9628; genus GWA2-66-18. The sequence continues at coordinate 29,482 of JAHFCE010000028.1, forward strand.
CGTCGAAACACCTTCTCGTGGCCGATTCCATTCTGGAGGGCGACGACGGCGGTTTCCCGAGAGATCCAGCGTTTGGCGGCGGCTGCGGCGCGGCGAGTGTCGCCGGATTTGACGCAGAAGAAGGCGGCGCGGGCGGGGGGCTTGAGGGTTCGGGCGCTGGCCAACCCCGTGATCTGTTCGCGGCGGCCGTCCGGGGCGGTGACCATGAAGCCGGAGCGGGCCAAGCGGCGCTCGGCGGCGGCGTCGCGCCCCAGAATTGCGACTGCAACGCCCGCCCGGCGCAGGCCGGCGGCGAGAGAGAGGCCGATCGCTCCGGGGCCGACCACCAGGACGGGCTTGGGCACGTCCGGATTATGGCAAAAAAAATGGTCCCCGGCGCTTGCGCGCCGGGGACCGACTTCGGCGATTTTTGAGAATCGTCAGGCGTTCGCCTTACGCGTTCACCATCTTCGCGCGAGACACGTCGCCCTTCTTGTCGAGGAAGTATAGGAATCCGGCCTGCTTCTTCACGCCGACCTTGGCGACCTTCTCCTTCTTGCCGCCCTTCTTGCCGCCGCGGGCCATCTTGGCGCGGGACACGTCGCCCTGCTTGTCGATGTAGTAAAGGAAACCTTGAACCCGCTCAACGCCGACCTTCTGAACCTTCTCAGCCATTGTCTTGACCTCCGTACAGACGCCGGGATCGATACCCCGAGATCCCTGGGGTGCAACGGCAAAAATCTAGCATAGTCTCCGACGGAGATGCAAGTTTTTCTCGACGGAGGATCGACGGAGAAAAAGCGAGGCCCGGCGGTTTTCTCGTCGGGCCTCGGTCCGGGCGGCTTATTTGCCGGATTTGTCGAAAAGGGCGATTTGCGTTTCCTGGGGCATGATGAGGCGTTCCTTCAGCCAGGCGTCGACGAGATTCCGAGAGAAGCGGTACTGGCGGCCGATGCGCGAGGCGGGGATGCGCTTTTGGCGGATGAGGCCGTAGATCTTGGAGCGGCCCATGCTCAGGTACAGAGCGAGCGTCTTGATGTCCATCACATCAGGCACGGGACCGCTGAGGCCCTTTTTCGCCGACTTTCTCTTCTTTTTCATGAAACGAGCGTTGAACTCTATTGTTTAGAATCGCGGAACGCTCAGAGTGTATGTCCTTCTATCATCTTTTGTCAAGTATTCCACATGCCGCGCCGGGTCTGAAGTGCTCGCGATACGCTGCGGCCTCGCTGCGCTCGCGGTCGATGGATAACTGGTAGGCCTTGAGGCAGGCCGTGGGGCAGCAGCCCTTGACCGTCCTGACGCCGCAGTCGGGCGCCGCACGCACGCAGGCCCCGAAGGAGGTTCCCTTCTCGACGCAGGCGTCGAGTGCTGTGAGGCAGTCCTTGAATTTAGGCTGGTATGAGGATTTGGCGGACGCCGGGGCCTTCGCGCAGGAGGCCTTCACGCCGAGCTCGCAGGCGCGGCGATCGTCCTCTTGCGCGAAGCCCTTCTCGCCCTGGCTGTCGTAGGCGCGCGCGCGGTCGGCGTAGGCTTGCGCGAAGCCGATGTCGAGCGCCACCGCCCGGTAGAAATCATCGATCGCCGCCGAGGTCTTGCCTGCCTTGAGCAGCAGCACGCCGCGATGGTGGAAGCCCTTCGCATTTTTTTTGTCGAGCGCCAGGCAGCCCGAGAGATCATCGCGGGCGCCCGCATCGTCGCCATCTTTCTCGCGCAGGCCCGCGCGCGCGCACAGGACCTTTGCCTTGACCGCGTTCCCGTCGCCGTCTTTCCATGCGGAAAGCGCGTTGGAGTAGGATGCGAAGGCCGCCTTCGGGTCCTTCTCCCGTTCCTCGCGGGCGCCGCGAGCCGCCCAAGATTTGAACGATTCAGCGCCGGCCGAAGCGGCGGCGAAAAAAGCGATCATGACGGCGAGCGTCAGGCGCAGGCTCATGGCTTATCAGTGGAAAGCGTAACACGGGCTTGCTTGCGCGTCAAGCGCTCTCGAAAAAACGCTTGTCATCGACGGAAGGCTTTTGCTATAGTGTGGGACACCATGCAAGTTTACGAGACGGTCCTTATCCTGAAGCCGGTCCTCGCCGATCCGGAAGTCGTGGAGTTCGTCGAGAAGACCAAGTCGACCATCTCCGGCGAAGCCGGTGAGTTGGTCGCCCACGAGATCTGGGGCCGGCGCAAGCTGACCCACATCATCGGCAAGGCGCGCGAAGGCATCTACGTGTACCTCAAGTACAAGGGCACGTCGGCGCTTCTCAAGAAGATGGCCCACAATTTCGGCGTCTCCGACACCGTCCTGCGCGAAATGACCGTCTTGGTCCGCGATCGCAAGATGCGCGAGAAGAAGCCCAAGAAGATCAAGCCCGCCGTCGCCCCGGCTGCGGTTCAGGCGTAAAATGGCCGCAGAGCTGCGCCTGCCCGAGCAGAATACTGTTCTTCTGACGGGAAGGCTCACTCGCGATCCCGAGCTTAAGTACACCGCCAATGGGACGGCGATGTGCCGTTTTGGCCTCGCCGTCAACCGCCGCTACAAGGACCCGAAGTCCGGCGAGTGGAAGGACGATACGGCTTTCGTGAATTGCGTGATTTGGCGCGAAGCGGGGGAACGAGTCGGCAAGGCTGTCAAGAAGGGCGCTCCCGTGCACGTCGAGGGCCGCCTGCGCAGCCATGATTACCAGGACAAGGAAGGCAATAAGCGCTCCGGCATCGAAGTCGAAGCGCGTCGCGTTCAGATTCTTGAAAAAGCCTCGTCGGCCGGCCCATCCGGCGTCGGGGAGCCGGAGCCGTCGACCGGCGCAGAGATTGAGGAGGTACCGTTCTGATGTCCGTTGAGCCCAACGCCGCCGCGGCCCCCGAGGCCGCTTCCACCCCATCCGCCGCCGGCGCGCGTCGCCCCAGCAGCAGCGCCCCCGGCGGTCGCCGCGCGCCTTATCCGGTTCGCCGCAAGGTCTGCCGCTTCTGCGCCGAAAAGGTTCGCGATATCGACTTCAAGCAGATTCAGATTCTACGCACCTTCACGACCGACACGGGCAAGATTCTCTCGGCCCGCATCACGGGCAACTGCGCGTCGCACCAGCGCCAGTTGACCCGCTGCATTAAGCGAGCGCGCAACTTGGCGCTTCTGCCGTACGTCTCCCGGTAAAGAATAGAAGCAGGAGCACCGTCATGAAAGTTATTCTTCGCAGCACCGTTGACAATCTTGGCCGCCCCGGCGACGTCAAGGACGTCAAGACCGGCTACGCCCGCAACTACCTGCTCCCGCGCAAGCTCGCGGAGATGGCGACCGAGTCCTCTCTTAAGTACTGGGAGAAAGGCAAAGAAAAGCGCGCGACCCTTGTCGCCGCCGACATCAAGGCCGCCAAGGAGCTGTTGGAGAAGCTTGCCGGCGTCAAGCTCGCCTTCTCGGTGCCGGCCTCCGAGGAAGGCAAGCTGTTCGGCTCGATCGGCAAGGCCGATCTGCTGAAGAGCCTGAAGGCGGCGGGCTACGAGGTTCCGAAGAACTCGATCCACCTTGAGACCGCGATCAAGACCACGGGTGAGCATGAAGTGTCGCTCCGGCTGCAGCCCGAAGTCATCGCCACGGTCAAAGTCACCGTCACCGCGCGCGAGTAACCGCGGGGCGCATGGCGCAGAACCCATCCACGCCCCCGCAAGCCCTCGAGGCTGAAATGGCCGTTCTCGGCTCGATGCTCGTTGAGCGCGAGGCGGCGGAAAAGGCCCTTGACCTCCTCCACGAGACGGACTTCTACCTCGATGCGCACAGGCGGATATTCCGTTCCATTCACGCGCTGTTTTCGGCTGGACAAGCGATCGACGTCGTTACCGTCTGTGAGGAACTGCGTAAGAAGTCGGAGCTTGACGGCGTCGGAGGCGGCTCCTTCCTCGCCGAGCTGATCAACAAGGTCACCACTGCCGCGCACGTCGAGTACTACGCCCGCCTCGTCAAGGAAAAGGCGATTTTGCGCGACCTCATCGCGGCCGCCACGGGAGTGGTGACCGCCTGCTATACGCAGGAGAAGGAGCCGAAGGCGATCCTCGACGAAGCCCAGTCCTCGATCCTTAAGGTCAGCGAGCGTCAGTCCATGCAGGGCGTTATCGAGATGAAGGACCTCGTTCATGAGGTCGTCGACTTGATCGAGCGCGCGCACCACAGCAAGCAGCAAGTCACGGGAATTCCGTCCGGTCTCAAGGCTTTTGACAAGATGACGACGGGCTTTCAGAAGTCCGATCTGATTCTCATCGCGGCGCGTCCCTCGCAAGGCAAGACCGCGCTCGCGCAGAACATCGTGGCGCATGTCGTCGTGGAAAAAAACATTCCCGTTCTCTTTTTCTCTCTCGAGATGAACCGCCATGCGATCATGCAGCGCTTCATCGCGGCTCAGGCGAAGGTGAATTTGATGGACATCCGCACCGGCTATTTTAAGCGCGAGCTCTGGCAGGATTTGACCAATGCGGCGGCTCATTTCGCCGAAGCGCCGCTTTATATCAATGATAATCCCGGCATGACCGTATTCAACGTGCGCGCTATTTCCCGGCAGCTGATGACTCGTCTTCGACGAGAAAAGAAGGAGCTGGGTCTGGTGGTCATCGACTATCTCCAGCTCCTGCGCGGCGGAGGCGGACGTCAGGAGAATCGCCAGCAGGAGGTCTCCGAAATTTCCCGCGGGCTTAAACAACTCGCTCGCGAGCTGAACGTTCCCGTGATCGCCCTGTCTCAGCTGTCCCGCGCTTCTGAGGACAAGACGCGCGCGGACAACCGTCCGAAGCTGTCCGACCTGCGCGAGTCCGGCTCGCTTGAGCAGGACGCCGATCTCGTCGCCATGATTCATCGCGAGGGCTACTACAAGCCGATGGACCCGACTTTGGAGAATAAAGCCGAGATTATTATCGCCAAGCAGCGCCAAGGTCCGACCGGTTCCGTCGCCGTCAATTTCCAGCGTAAAATTACGCGGTTCCTCGATGAAACAAACGTTGAGGAGCCGGCGTATAGCGAGGACACGCAGACGCAGTTCTCATGATGAGGCGCTTCTTCCGCCCGACTTGGGCCGAGATCGACCTCGGCGCGCTCGTCGGGAATCTCCGCCTCTTTCGGAAACGGGTCGGCTCCGGCGTTAAGATCATGTTCGTGGTGAAGGCCAACGCCTACGGGCACGACGCCGTGCTCTGCTCGCTTGCCGCCCAGAAGGCGCGTGCGGCCGATTGGCTCGGCGTGTCCTCGGTCGAGGAAGGCATTGTCCTGCGCGGCGCAGGTGTGCGCCTGCCGATTCTCATCCTCGGCTCTCTTTACCCATTCGAGAGCGTGCTCGCCGCCGCGGCGCACGACCTGACTCCGATCGTCGCCTCCCTTGAATCCGCCAAGCGCGTCGCCGAAGCGGCCTTGCGCTTGCGCCGCAATATTCATATTCATGTGAAGGTGGATACCGGAATGGGTCGGATCGGCCTGCGGCCCGAGGCGGCGCTGGCACTCGTTCGGGACCTCTCTGCCTGGAAAGGAATCCGGGTCCAGGGTCTGTTGACTCACATGGCCAAGGCCGAGGATGACCGGGTTTTCACCGCGCGCCAGCTTCGGGATTTTAAGCGCGTGGTCTTCGCGCTTTCCCGCGAGGGACTGCGTCCGCCGCTCGTGCACGCGGCCAATTCCGCCGCGGCGCTGCGCCATGCCGGCGCCCGCTTCGATCTCGTCCGCCCCGGCCTCGCCGTCTACGGCCTTTACGCGGGCTTTTCTCCCGTGCTGACGCTCAAGAGCAAGCTCGTGTATATTAAGACCGCCCCGAAGGGGGCGGCCGTCAGCTACGGCGCGACCTGGCGGGCCAAGTGCGTCAGCCGTATCGCGACTTTGCCGATTGGCTACGGGGACGGCTATCCGCGCGCGTTGTCGAACAAGGCCGCGGTCCTTGTCGGCGGCAGGCGCTGCCCCGTCGTCGGCCGCGTCACGATGGACCAGATCATGGTTGACGTGACCGACGCGCCCCGCGCCCGCGTCGGGGATGACGCCGTGCTCATCGGCCGCCAGGACGACGCGGTCGTCTCCGCCGCCGAACTGGCCCGCGTGTGCGGCACCATTGCGTACGAGACCGTGACCGCCCTCTCCAGCCGCGTGCCGCGCGTGGCGGTGGGCGGATGATTCAGAGCCCGGTCGGCGGTTTCGGCCGGCTCGTCCTCGACGCGGCCGAGGAGACGGGCCGGTTCGCGTTTCTCGTGCGCTCGACGTTCGGCTGGATGGCGAGCGGCAAAATCGAATGGCGCCAGACCTTGATCCAGATGGCGCGCGTCGGCGTGGACTCCCTGCCCGTCACCGCGATGACCGCCTTCTTTACGGGCATGGTGATCGCGCTTCAGACCGGCGCGTCCTCGAAGCATTTCTTCAATGAGCCTTTATTCGTCGGCACCGTCGTCGCCTTCTCCCTCGTCATGGAGCTCGCGCCCGTCATGACCGCGATCGTCGTCGCCGGCCGAGCGGGCGCGGCGATCGCCGCCGAACTCGGCACCATGAAGGTGACCGAGCAGCTCGACGCGCTCTATACCCTCGGCACAGACCCGATCCGCTACCTGGTGATCCCGCGCTTCATCGCCTTCATGCTCGTCCTTCCGCTCTTGACCGTCGCGTCGGACTTTACGGGCATTTTCGGCGGCTACCTCGTGGCCCACGCGAAATACCAGATTCCCGCGACGGTGTACTGGCACGATATCGTCAACAACATGGAAATTCGCCATTTTGTGCATGGTTTTCTTAAAACATTCGTGTTCGCGGCGGTCGTCTCCCTTGTTTCCTGCTTCAAGGGTGTTACGACCCAGGGCGGCGCCGAGGGCGTGGGCAAGTCCACGACCTCTGCTGTGGTCATCAGCATGGTCCTGGTCCTGGTCCTCGATTATTTCGCGACCGCGGTGCTCAACGCGTTCGGGATCACATGATCGACGCCGAGGGTGTGGTCAAGCGTTTTGGGCCCCGCACCATCTTGCGCGGCATCGACCTGCGCGTGGAAACCGGCGAGACGCTGGTCATCATCGGTGGCTCCGGCTGCGGCAAGTCGACTTTCCTCAAGTGCGTCATCGGCCTCCATCATCCCGAGGACGGCAAGATTATTGTCGATGGCATCGAGGTCGCCAAGCTCAAGACCGAGGCCGAGATCGCCGACTACCGCCGTCGTTTCGGCTACCTCTTTCAGGAAGGCGCTTTGTTCGACTCCCTAACCGTCTGGGAGAACGTCACTTTCGGCCTGCGCTACCTGACCGACATCCCGCCGTTTCGGTACCGGAAGATCGCCTCGGACTGCCTTGCTCTCGTCGGCCTCAAGGACATCGAAGATTTTAAACCCGCGGAGCTTTCCGGCGGCATGAAAAAACGCGTGGCGCTCGCCCGGGCCATCGCTGCCCAGCCTTCGTACATATTGTATGATGAGCCCACGACGGGCCTGGATCCGATCATGTCGGATGTGATCAGCGACTTGATCTTAGACCTCCAGAAGCAGCTGAAGGTGACGGCGATCGTCGTCACGCACGACATGAAGTCGGCGTACAAGGTGGCCAGCCGCATCGCGATGTTTCACGAGGGAAAAGTGCTCGAGGTCGCGCAGCCGGACAGCATTAAAGTCAGCGTGCACCCCTGCGTGCGCCAGTTCGTGGACGGCAAGAGCGAAGGTCCAATCAAGATGAAGCTGAAGGAATTCGAGGCTGAACCGGCGGCCAACGGTCTCAAGAACGTCTGGTGACGCTCGAAACGAAGGTTGGGGCGTTCGTCCTTGGGGGCCTCTCGCTCCTCGCCACCGCTATTTTTCTGCTTGGCGACATTTCCTTTGAGAAGCGCTACACACTCTACGGGCAGTTCTCCGACGTCGCGAACCTGTCGAAGGACGCCCCGGTCAAGCTCTCCGGCGTCGAAGTCGGGCAGGTTCGCTCGATCGAGCTGGTCGACAGCGGCGCGCGCGTCGTGATGTCGATTCGCAAAGGCGTGGACGTCTACAATGACGCGGTGTTCCAGATCGGCTCGACCGGCATCATCGGTTCCAAGTACCTGCAGATCGACCAGGGCCGCCGCAGCCAGGGCGTGATCGCCGCGAACTCGACCGTGCGCGGCGAGGACCCGCTCTCCATCGAGAGATCACTCACGAAGGCACTCGCGAAGCTCGAGAAGCTTCTCGACAGCTTCACCAAGGAAGGCCCGCGCGGCACGCTCACCGATAATCTAACCGAGACCGTCGCCAACGTCCGCGAGATGACGGCCAACCTCAATGACTTGATCGAGACCAGCAAGCCGAAGCTGGACAGAGCGCTTGGCCGCACCGATGACATCACGGAGAAGCTCGACGCCCTGCTCGCCAGGTCGAATACGATGATGGCGAGCCTCAACACGAGCAGCGGCACGATCGGCGCGCTGCTCAACGACCAGAAGATCAAGGACGACATCAAGGAGACCGTCGCCTCCGTCAAGGAGGCTGCCGGCACCGCCAAAGACATTTTCGGCCGCATCACGCAGTTCAAGGTCTACTGGAACTACGACTGGCGCTACGAGCACGCGGTCCGCACCTCGCGCGTGGACATCGGCCTCAAAATATCGCCCCAAGAGGGGCGCTATTACTATGTCGGAGGCTCGAACCTCGCTAATCTCAACGACGCGACGCGTGGCGCGAAGGCGGACTACGCCCAGCCCAACCGCATCGACGCCCTGCTCGGCTGGGAGAACGGCTGGTACGACGTCGGCATCGGCGTGATCCGCTCCGGCGGCGGCGCGCGCGTGACCCTCACGCCTTTCCACAGGGATCCGATTCTGGGCCGCATATCCGTTACGGCGCAAGGACATGACTTCGGCCGCAACCGCACGATCGCGGGCCGCAAGTTCACCAAGCCCGCCTTCGACTTCGGCGGGCAGGTCAAGGTCCAGAAGTACGTCAGCGTCGGTGGTCGCGTCGAGGACGTCCAGGAAGTCCCGCGCTATCAGACCTGGCTGAAGGTCGCCTTCGAGGACACCGACATCGCCTACCTGTTCGGC
>JAHFCE010000029.1 GCA_023249675.1 Elusimicrobiota bacterium
AGTTCGGCGTCCGCGGCTCCTTGGGCGTGGGCGCCGACGATTGGCGCCAGATGACGATGGGCGCTTCCTATCGCATCAACAAGATCCAGGCCGACTACGCGTTCCTCGTGCCGGTGGGTGCCGTCAAGGCCAATTCCGGCTCGCACCGCATCGCCCTGACCTTCCACTTCGGCGCGCCCACCGGCGACGAGGAGATCAGCCGCGAGCTTCTCGAGCAGGCCAAGCGCCTGCGCGAGCACGGTCCGGACTACGGCTATGAGTACAGCCAGGAGCTCAAGCCCCAGGACTTGAACGATCCGCGCCTGGCCTCGGTGCGCACGCTCATCGAGCAGCGCAAATACCGGCTCGCCCAGAAAGAACTCAACGACTTCATGCAGAAGCAGCCGCTCGGGTCCTCTTTAATCCGGCTGTCGAACCGCCTCGGCCTGACCGCCTCGTATTACCCGGAGCTGCCCGAGCCCCGCGACAAGTACGAGACCAACTTGGTCGCGGCCCTGCGCGGTTTCCTGTACGGCGAGGATCGCGTGGCCATGCTGCACGCGTCGTACGCCTACAACCTGAGGCCCGATGACGCCCTCACGACCCACTACATCGAGGAGATGGAGAAGGCGGTGGGGCTCAAGGCTGACCGCCTGCCGCCTGATCATCCCCGCGGGTTCATCGATGAACTGCTCTACCGCATCGAGTTCGCCAACACGCGCGGCGACCAGGGGCGCGTTGAGGCGCTGCTCAAGGACGTCATCGAGCTCGAGCCAGAGTCGGTCACAGCGCTTGAGCGCCTCGGCTCGCTGCGCTTCTTGACGGGACGCTACCTCGAGGCCAACCAGACATGGGAGGCCGCGCTCAAGCTCGAAACCAGGGAAAAGGAGGTCGAGTCCCTGCGCACGTACATGAAGCTCGCCGCCGAACGCGCCAGCGGCAAGGTTCTGCCCGGGGACTTCGCGCCGACCGTGCCCGTAGCAACGGCGCCCGCGGCCACGTCCCCGTCCGCCGCGCCGGCGACGCGCCGCGCCGGGGACCCGCGCGACGTGCAGGCGCTGTACCAGAAGGGTGTCGAGCATTACGCGCGCGGCGAGTACCTACAGGCGAGCGGCATGTTCCTGCGCATTATCGCGATCGATCCGGAGAACGAGCAGGCTCGAAAGGCGCTTGAGCGCATCGAGCGCCGTAAGCCGCGATGAGCATACGGCTCAAGCTCGTCTGCATTCTGTCATCGGCCATCGCCCTCACGGCGGCGGCCGCTGCCGTCGTCTTCTTTGTGATCGAAGGCTCCTCCTTGCGCGCGGGCGAAGAGGAGAAGATCCGCATCCTGACGCAAAGCGTGCGGACGATGGCCGCCGAATCGCAGCTCGCCAAAGATCCCCTCATGCTGCTCGACTACCTCTCGTTTTTATCGCGAGACCGCCCGGAAGTCCTGTCGGCGCGCGTCAACTTCGTGGGCCGCTGGCAGGAGGTTGAGGGCGCTAAGCCCACGGCGAGCGGCGACAAGAGGCGCATGGAACTCATCACCGTGCCCGGGGCATCGGGGCATCGTGGCATCGTCGTGGCGCTGCATTTCTCAACGCAAGTCCTGGAGCGAAGAATAGCTGTGGCGCGCGAGGCGCTCGCCCATGATCTGGGGGGCGCAGCGCTCGCGGTGCTGCTCGTGGGCGCTTTGTTCAGCGTCCCGCTGGCCTGGTCTCTGACCCGGCGGCTCATCGTCATCGAACGCGCGCTGGCCGACGTCGGGTCGGGACGCTTGGACCGCAGCATCTCGGACGGGGGTTCCGATGAGGTCGCCCAGCTGGCCAAGGGCGTGAATGCGATGACGCTACGCCTGCGCGAGCTCGAGGACATGAAGCGGACCTTCGTCGCCTCGGTGACCCATGAGCTGCGCTCCCCGCTTTTTTCCATCGACAGCTACGTGCGCATGCTGTTAGCGGAAGCCACGGGTCTGCGTCCGGAGGACCGCCAGCAGCTGTCCCGCATTCAGCAGAATGCCGCGCGTTTGGCGCATTTCGTGACAAGCCTGCTGAACACGGCCAAGATCGAGCGCGGCAGCATGGACTTTCATCCGCGCTTGTGCGACATATCAAGTCTCGTCGAGGACGCGGCGTTGTTTCAGCGTTCTTTGGTCGAAGAGGAGGGCAAGACTCTCGTCGTCGAGATCGAGCCGGGCCTACCCCCTCTGCAGATCGACCCTGATCTGATCACTCAGGTGATCACCAATCTCGTGTCGAACGCCGTTAAATTCACTCGGAGCGGAGGGCGGGTGACGGTCGGTCTCAAGAGGCTGTCGGGCATCGAGCGCGAGAGCATCGAGTGCTTCGTGGCGGACACCGGCGTGGGCATAGCGCCGGAGGCTCTGGCGACTTTGTTCAAGCCGTTTGGCCAGGTGAAAAATAGTGTCTCCGCGATCGGCACCGGTCTTGGGCTGTCGATCGTGAAGTCTCTCGTGGAACTCAACGGAGGCGTGGTCGGCGTGGAGTCGATTCCGGAGCGCGGCAGCCGGTTCTATTTCCGGCTTCCCCTTGATACAAATCGTTAATCGCAAACCCTGTGCGCATGAGCTATCCTATATAGCCATGCGCGTGCCAGCGTTTTTAATCGCGGTCGCTTTGCTCGCCGTTCCTGCGGCGGCCGCCGAGACCTCGGCGGATGAGAGCCTCGTTTCCGAGAGGCTGTCAAGCCGCGCTTTGGCCGTGCTCGACGGCATGCTTGGGCCGGGCCGCGCGAAGGTGCTTGTGGAGGTCCGCGGCGAGCGCCTGCAGGTCCGCACGGAGACGGAGATTCTCACCCCCCTCCCCCAAGAGGGCGCCTTCGGCGCTCATAACGGGGTCAAGGAAGCTCTGCGTCTGCTCGATCTGCCCGGCTATTATAAGGACCGCCCCGTGTCTGCGCCCGCTGAAAAAGCGGATCCCGTGGCCGTGCAATCCCTCCAGCCGTTCCACAAAGATTTCGAGCACAGCCTGAGGGACGCGGGCTTCGAGATCAAGAAAATAGAGGCCACGGTCGTTCTGGACTCGGCCTTGACGGAGACCGAGGCGCGCGAGGCGGCGCAGATAGCGCCGCAGCTGCTGCGCATCGACGCCACGCGAGGCGACGTCCTGAGCATCGTGCGCGCGCCCATGCGTCCCGCTTGGAAGACGGCCTTTGCCACCCCGGGAGACTGGCGACAGCTCGCCTTCGCCGCGTCCGGGCTTTTGGGCGCCTTGATCTTCGTCATCATCCTTGCGGCGGCCTTCGTGCGCGGCGCGCGCGTTTTCGCCAAGGAGCTGGTCTCCCGCCGCGAGAGCGCGCTTGGCCCGGCGGCGGCCATGGGAGAGCCTCTGCCGGAGCTCATGCCCGGCTCGCCCGCGGGGCTCGTCGAAGGAGGCTTCGGCGGCGAGAGCGGGACAGTTCCCGTCGCGGCGATGGGCCATCGCTTCGACTTCCTGGAGACGGCCGACGTCGCGGGCGCTACGCGCATTCTGGCCGAGGAACCCCCTGCCGATCTTGCGCAGATTTTCGCGTATCTCGCCAAGCTGGCTCCGGAGACCGCCTCGCGGTTGTTCTCGAAGCTGCCGGCCGACGTCCAAGCCGAGGCATCGGCGGCCCTCTTGAAGCTGAAGTCGGTCGACCCGGACCGGCTCTTGGTGATCGAGGAGCGCCTCAAGGTCCTGGTCGTCAACGGTCTGCGGGGTTCTCAGCGGTTGGCGACGATCTTAAGCCGCTTTCCCGGAGATGAGCGCGCCACGCTCCTGGGCCGCCTCGCCGGCTCGGACTCGAGCGGCGTGGAGGAAATCCAGAGCCAGCTGTTCGCCTTCGAGGATTTCGATACGCTGTCTCCCGCGGACCTGAGGAGGGTCATGGGAGCCGTGCCTTACGAGTCGTGGGGCCTGGCGCTGCGCGGCGCTCCGCAGAGCCTCGTCGACCGCGTTCTGTCGGAGTTGCCGGAGGGCCCCCGCGGCCTGGTTCGAGAGGAAGCCGCGACTCCCCAGCCGAGGGACAAGGTCGTGGCCGCTCGCTCGAAGATTCTCGACACGGTTCTCGATTTGGCCGCCAAGGGCCAGGTCAGACTCGAGCAAAGTGCGGGCGCGGAGGAAACGCTGTGACGCCGCCGCGGCGCGACCCTCTTGAAGAGGCCCGGCGCAGGCTTAACGAGGCGGCTGGCGCCCTCGACGGCATGCGTCGCTTGACGGGCGCGCCCGCAGCACCCGAGGCGCCGGCCGGGTCCGCATCGGAGGGCGTGCGGCGCGAGGCCTTGGCGGCCGCTCGCGAGGATTTACGCCGGATGGCGGCGGACCTGGAAGCCGCGCGCGCGCGGGCGGCGACGCTTCTTGAGGAGATGGGGCGCCTGCGCGGGGAGTTGGCGGCGCGGCCGACGGCGCGCGAGCTCGAGGAGGCCCGTGCTGCGAGCGAGTCGGACGCGGTCCGTCGCGCGGCGGAGCTGGCCGCGCAAGTCGTCGGGCTCAAGGAGCGCCTGGCGCTCTTGAGCGCTGAGCACGTGCGCTTGGAGACCCTGCGGCGCAAGGCCGAGGCGTCCGGAGCGGATTCCGAGGCGTCTCGACGCTCCCTCGAGGAGACCTTGCGGCGGGATCTGCGCGCCACGCATGCCTCGCTCGACCGGGCCGCAGCCGAATCCGGAACGCGCGAGGCGAAGGCGGTCACCGAGATCGAGGAGATGCGCAAGCGTCTTGACCAGGCGCTCAACCGCCTTCACCGCGAGGACATGGCCTGCAAGCTCGAGGAGGCCCGCGCCGCGGGCGAGTCGCAGGCGACCCGCCGCGCCACGGAGCTGACCCAGCAGGTCGCCGAGCTCAAGGAGCGCCTGGCGCTCTTGAGCGCCGAGCACGTGCGCCTAGAGGCCCTGCGGCGCAAGACCGAGGCTTCTGGGGCGGATTCCGAGGCGTCCCGACGCTCTCTCGAGGAGACCTTGAGGCGGGACCTGCGTGACGCGCATACCGCGTTCGACCGGGCCGCGGCTGAATCCGGGACCCGCTTTGAAGCCGCTCAGGCCGTCATCGCTTCGCTCCGGCGGGAGCTGTCTGAGGCGCAATCGCCGCCTCTGCCGCCGGCCGGTGGTGAATTGGGAGACGGGGAGGAAGTCGGCGTCGAATATCCCGCCCTGGAGTACGCCCTTGAGCCCGGCTGGGCGAAGTTGCTTGGCCTCGTGAAGCCGCCCTTGCAGGCCGCGTACGGTCACCTGCGCCGGCTCTCAGCGGGACCCATGTCGGCGGGCCAGCGCGCCATCCTGCGCCTGACCGGCTCCAGTCTCAGCGCGGCGGCGGATTCCCTGGCGACGATCGAGCTCGCACTCGCCGATTCGCCGGCGACGAGCGAAGCGGCATCGGTTCTTCCGATTCTCGAGTCGGCGCTGGCGGCCTGGGAGGCCGTATTCCGGCGCCGCGGAATCGTGCTGGCGCGAGAATTGACCTCGACTGTGCCCGATTCGTCCTATGACCCGGAGCAGCTGCGCCTGGCGCTGCACCATGTGCTGCGCAACGCGGTGGAGGCGCTTGCGCGGGGAGCCACCTTGCGTGTGCATCTTAGGAAATCAGCGACGGATGTCGCTGAACTCGAATTCCGCGACGACGGTCCGGGTTACCCTCTCGCCTGGCTCGAGAGGCAGTTCGAGCCGTTCGCTTCGCCTCGTCCGGGCCACGCGGGCTTGGGGTTGGCGGCCGTGCGGCGCGCGCTGCGCCGTTGGGGCGGCGACGCCGTGGCCATCAACTCCACGGATGGGCGCGGCGCTTGCTTGACGTTGACCTTTGCGCCGGCGCCGGCGCGGCCTGAGGCGAAGTGAAGCTTTTCCCCCGCCTTTTTCTCATTCTGATGCTCTTCGCCACGCTGCCTCTCGCCGGCCTTGGCGCGTGGATGATGTTCGGGCGCCAGGCGGTGCGCGACAACGCCCGCGTCATGCATGGGCGGCTGGCGGCGCTGACGGCGGAGCAGGCCGAGCGCACGCTCGAGCAGCTCAACCGCTCTCTGGGCGTGGTCGAGGAGATCGAGAGGGCCCGTGGTCTTGCTCGTCTTGAGGAGAGCGTGGTGCGTCAGGCCGCGATCGCGGACACGGCGGTCGCGCTGATGTCGATTGTCGATGCGTCGGGACGTGAAGTCATGCGCGTGGCCGACCCGGAGGCGTTTACGGCAGCGTTCGAGGATCGCGCGGCCGACCCGGCCGTTCTCGAGGCGAGGAAAACGGGCCAGGTCTCTCTGGGCGTGTCGCGCTCCGCCGAGGGGCGGGCCGTGATCTCGGCGGCGCACCCGCTGGCCGATGGTCGCTGCCTGTACCTGCTCTATTCGCTGGACGGCCTGGCCCGGCGCATGAAGCGCATCAGCACGAGCGCTGGGCGCCTGCTCTTCATTGACGCCCAAGGCGACCCTATTGCCGGCATCGGCGGGCCTTCTCCGGCCGCGGGCTGGCGCTGGCCCGCGAACGCGGAGGGAGAATCCTGGCTTGACGACGTCGCCGGTGAGGGCGGGACGTGGGTCGCCGCGGCAGCGCCCGTGCCTGCCTTGGGCTGGCGCGCGGTCAGTCTCCAGCTGCGGCGGGAGGCCTATGCGGAGGAGTCGGCTGGCGCTGCGCGGGCCGCGGCCTTCTTCTTTGCGGTGTGCGTGATGGTTGCCTTAGGCGCCTCGATGCTCAGCCGCCGCCTGGTGCGTCCAGTCGAGCTTCTCCTCTCCGCGGCCGAGCGTGTTTCTGCCAACGATTTTTCCCGTCCCGTGCCTCCCCTGGGCTGGGGCGAATTCGAACGACTGCGCTCGACTTTCAACGCCATGACCGAAAAGGTTCGCCGCTATCAGGACTTCCAGGTCGATAAAATCATGGAGGAGAAGGCCAAGATCGACGCCTTGGTCAAGAACATCCCCGAGGGAGTCCTGCTGGCGGGGCAGGATGGTCAAGCGCTTTACGTCAACAGCCTCGCGGTCAGGATTCTGGGCGCAAATGCGGCGGGCAAGTTCGAGGGCGCCTCATTTCGGGTGAAATCGCCCAAGCTGATCGCGCTCATCGAGTCCGCCCGCGCGGGAAGCAAGAACGGCCAGACTTCTGTGCTTGAGATCAAGATGAAGGACGGCGAAAAGTCTTTGATCTATTCGTGCCAGGCCCTCTCCGTGTCCCGCGACGCGACTCATCTCGGCGTGCTTGTGCTCATGCGGGATGTGACGGTCGAGCGCGAGCTGGACCAGATGAAGGATGAGTTCTTCCATTCCCTTGTGCACGACCTCCGCGGGCCGTTGACGGTGATCGACGCGATCGTCGGCACTATGAAGTTGTCGGCCAACGCGGATGAGCGCGAGAAGCGCTACGCGGAGCTCGGCGAGCATGCCTCCAAGCAGCTGGCCGTCCTGATCACAAATATCCTCGACATCGCCAAGATCGAGTCCGGCACGATGACGATAAACGTCACGCGCACGCAGGCGGACGCCCTGCTTCAATCGGTGCGCCGGCTCTATCAGATTCCGGCCGACGGCAAGCACATCGCGATTACGGCCGCGCCCGCGCCCGGCGTCGAGCTGTCCTGCGACGCGCCGCTGATTGAGCGGGTGCTCACGAATTTGATCGGAAACGCGATGAAGTTCACGCCGATGGGCGGGCGCATCGAGCTCGCGGCCCGCACGATCGGCTCAGACGTCGAGTTCTCGGTGCAGGACAGCGGGCCGGGCATTCCCGTCGACAAGCTCGACGCCGTGTTCGAGAAATTCAAGCAGCTCGACCGCGACACGGCGGCGCGCGCCGGCTACGGCCTCGGCTTGTCGATCTGCCGGAAGATCGTGGAGCTTCACGGCGGGCGCATTTGGGTGGAGTCGGCCTCCGGCCAAGGCAGCCGCTTCGTGTTTCTCGTGCCGAGCGCGCGTCCGGCCGCGGCCTCCGCCGGCGTCAGTGCTCGCGCCGGATGATGTTGATTTCGATGCGCCGGTTGGCCGTGCGGCCCTCTGGGGTGTCGTTTTTCTGCACGGGACGGAACTCACCGTAGCCGATCGCCGACAGACGCTGCTGCGCGATTCCGTTGGTCTCCAGAAAGCGCAGGACGGCGAAAGCCCGTGCTGCCGACAACTCCCAGTTGCTGGCGAACTTGGCGCCTGTGCCGAGAGGCCGGTCGTCGGTGTGGCCCTCGATTTGGATTGCATTGGGCAGGTCTTTGAGGCTCTGAATGATCTCCCGCAGAATCGGAAGGGAATCGCCCTTGAGGTAGGCGCCGCCGGAATCGAACAGCACAGGCGCCATGAACACGATGCGGACCTTGTTCTCGCCGATCTCCAGGCGCGCGATCTTCTGCGTGCCGTAGCGGGTGAACATGTGCTGGATGGTCTGGGTGTCGTTGGAAAAACGCTGTTCCGCGGCCTTCACGCTGATCTGGATGCCCATGCTGCGCGTCGCGGTGGCGACGTAGAGCAGCAGGAAGAAGATCATGAGATAGCTCATCAGGTCGCCGTAGGTGATGGCCCACAGCGCTCCGCGGTTGAGCTGGTTCTCGAGTTCCTCTTCGCGCTCGTCCCAGTCGTTAGGGTGCTTCACGCACCGCCTCCGCGTTCGCCGCGGCGTTGACCGTCAAGTCCTGGTAGGCCGCCAGGCGCAGCTCCACTTGGAAGGTCGGCCGGTTGATCGTGATCTCGAGCATCCCCTCGATGATCATCTCGAGAATCATCGTTTCCCTCATGGCCTGGGAGCGGATATGTCCCGCCAGCGGCACGCAGATGAAGTTGGCCATGCCGATGCCGATGAAGGCCGAGGAGAGCGCCAACGCCATGGCCGGGCCAAGGCGCGTGGGCTCAGACATCGAATTGAGCACCTGCAGCATGCCGACCAGCGTGCCCAGCAGGCCGAACATCGGAGCTAAAGTGGCCAGGGTCCTCAGGACGTTGGCGTCCTCCTGGCGCTGGATGCGCTTGCGGCGGATCGCGATTTCGAGAATCTCCCGCGCGCTGTTGGTTTCCCCGCAGGTTGCGATGGTCTCAAGAGCATACCGGAGAAAGCCGCCCGCGAAATCGCCCCCCTCGCCGCGCAGAGCGAGGATGCCGCCTTCCGCGCGCGCGCGCCGTGAGAGGCGGGCCAGTTCGGCTGCGGCTTCAGCCGGCGAGGGCAGGTTCGCGGGAAACATCACCCAGGCGATGGTGCGCAGAGTTCCGAGGATCTGCGACAGAGAGGTGTTCACGAGAAGCGCGGAGAGGAGGCCGCCAAAGACGATGAGCAGGCCGTGGGGGTCGAAGATGTTTCGGCCGGCGCCGGGGCGCATGAGAATCCAGGCCAGCACGCCCCCGGACGAAAAAAGACCAACCCATAGGCTGATGTTCACCATAGAGAGTGAGGATAGCGCCTCTGCGTTACGATTTCAATACGCCCGCCGACGTCGGGTGGTTCCTTGCGCGCCTCATTGCGGCGCCGGGGATTATCACCCCTCCGGGCCGGGCGACCGCGCGCCCGCTCCCTTTGGGATGATAATCCCCGTGAACAGGCGAGGCTCCGGAAACCACCCGACGATTTCGCACACTGCTTATATCAACGCCTCAAGATATCCCCAACACTTTCAACGCTGAAAACGCTGAGAATAACCTCGCTCGCTCCGTCAGGTCGGCAGAGGTCGCGGGTTGAGGTGAGAGGCGGGCGGACGCTCCGCAGGGACGTCAGTCTTCTTGAGACATTGCGCGCAGGCGCTTGAGGACGGCTTCGCGGCCGCAGGGTGTTGCGAGACAGGCGTGCGCGATCTCGCGCGATTCGCCAAGCGGCGGCAGGATCATGACCTGCTGATAGTCCGCAATGGCATCGTCTCGGCGTCTTGATATGTCGAGTGCCTGGCCGCGCAGAAGGTAAAGCAAGGTCTTGAAGCTGTCCGGCTTTTCTTTTGAGGTCTCATGGAGCGCGCGGTCGAGCCAGACGACCGTGCGCTCCATGTCGGTCGCGGCGAGGCAGTCGGGGCCGGAGAGGCCGCACACCACGGTCAGCCACTTATGGCGGAAGGCCCTCGGGTCGGCGGCGATGATCCTGTGCAGCTCGCGGCCGAGCGCGAACGAGCCCTCCCAGTCGCCGAGGCGGTGGCGCAGTAGCGCCTCGAGGAAGACGAAGTAGGAACTGCCCGGGAAATCTTTGCGAAGCTGGGAGATGAGGGCGAGAGCGCGCGCGTCGTCATGCAGGTCGACCAGGTAGATCGAGGACAGGAACTGTGCTGCTTGGCGCCGCGAGAATCGAGATTTGTCCGCCGCGCGCTGGATGCGCAGAAGTCCGCGTTCCTCGTTGCCGCGTAGGCCGAAGAGGAAGCCGAGCTTGGCGATGCCGGAGAGATGGGAGGCCTGATAGTCGAAGACTCCGAGACCCAGGTAGGCATCCTCGTACTCGTCATCGAGCTTCACGCACTTTTTGAGGCGCTTGAGGGCCTTCTTGCCGTCGAAGTAGGCGTCGAGCCACTTGCCCTTCATGAGATTCCACTGGCCGCGTGTGCCAAGCGCCATGCCGGAGATAAAGTAGCCGTCGGCTTTCAGCTGCTTGTCTTTCGAATCGATGTAGGCGTCGGCCTTGCGCACGGCGGCCTCGACGTCCCGTTCGAAGAGCCCCTGCAAGGTCGGCGTGTCTTTGAACAGGCCGTACTCCTGGGAGGCCTGCCACCAGATGACGCCGGCCTCGAACAGGTAGCCGAAGGGGCTGTCGGGCTCGAGTTCGATGAGTTTGCGCGAGGCCAGGCGCGACTTCGCGTAGTCGAGGCCGTACAGCGCGTTCAGGCCTTCCTCGAGCCGGGCTTCGGCGGAGCTCGACGCGTGCATGCCGCCGGCATGAAGGGAGACGGGCGCGGATACGGGCGCCAAAGCGATCAGCAGGGCGAGGACGCTAGTTCGCATAGATACGGTCCCCGGACTCGCTCTGAGGATTTTTTCGGCGCGGTCTCTTCTTCGGCTTCAGCGCCGCCGGCGGCCTCTGTTGTTCAAGCGCGTTCACGCGCGCGCAGGCCGGGGGCAGGCCGAGATCGCAGGCCTGGCGGTGGTCGGCGAGCGCGCCGTCCGGGACGCCCAAGATCTCGTTGGAAAGGCCGCGGCGAAAATACGCGTCGGCAAGCGTGCTTTGCGCCGCGTCGCGGCCGCGCTTGACCGCGCCCGCGCGGCGGCGCTCATCCAGGACGCGCTCGAGGTCTGGAAGCGCCTGGCTCAGATCTTTGCGCGCCGCGCTCCAGTCGCCGAGCGCGGTGTAGGCGCGGGCTCGCCAGTTCAGGATTTCGGCGCGGTATTTTTTTGGGCGCTCCGCGGCGGCGGACAAGGCGGCCAGTGCGTCTTGATCACGCCTCGCGGATAGGTACGCGCGGCCGGAGCCCAGGCTCGGGCGCGGGTCCTCGCCGCCCAGCAAAGCCGCGGCTTTGTTGAAGGCCGCGCGCGCCCCCTGGTCCGCCTTGGGCGCGCCTTGGGCCAGGCGCGCTTCGCCGAGCGCCAGCCAGCCCTCGGCGTCGTCGGGCCTGCCCGCGAGATAGTCGAGGGCGTCGCGTTCGGCCTCGACTCCGCGCCCGAGGGCGACGCGGGCTCGGGCGCGCAGGAGCCGGGCGCGTTCGTTGCGAGCATCGATTTCAAGGGTCTTGGTGAGGTCCTCCTCGGCGGATGCGTCGTCGAACAACGAGATTTCTCCTTCCGCGCGCGCGAAGTGCGCGTGGGCCAGCAGCGCTCGGCCGTCGGAAGTCTGCCAAGCGCGCAGGGCTCGCGTGGCGAACTCGACGCGCTCGGGATCGTCCGCGCCGCGCGCCTCGGCGCGGCGGAGCTGCTCGACGAACGGCGTCAGCGCGCGGGCGGGGATGGTGAGCAAAAGAAGGACGAGAGGAGCCGTCATTTCGCGGCGGCGGCCTCCCTGTGTGATTTCCAGAACTTGCGGATGTGGTCCCAGCCCTCCTCGGCGGTGTCGACCATCTTGAAAAGCTTGTTATCTTCCCAGTGGGTCATGCCCTGCTCGGCGAGATAGTCGAAGTCCACGAGACGCTTCCAGAACGTCTTGCCCACGAGGACGATCGGCAGCGGGCGCTTCTTGCCTGTCTGCACGAGGGTCAAGGTTTCGAAGAGCTCATCGAGGGTCCCGTAGCCGCCGGGGAACGCGACGAGCGCTTTCGCACGCATCAGGAAATGCATTTTGCGCAGCGAGAAGTAGTGGAATTGGAAGCAGAGCTCCGGCGTGATGTACGGGTTTGGGTCCTGCTCGTGCGGAAGGGTGATGTTCAGGCCGATGGACTTCGCTCCGCATTCCCACGCGCCGCGATTGGCGGCTTCCATGATCCCGGGGCCGCCGCCGGTCACGATCACATGCTCGAGGTCCTGGCCCGCCTGCTGGGCCTTCGAGAGCAAGGCCGAGAAGCGGCGGGCCTCCTCGTACCAGTGGGACAGCTCGACCTTCTTCTCCGCGAGGACGACCAGGCGCTTGAGCTCGACGTCGCGCGGGTGCTCGGCGAGGTTCTCCTGCGCGATCTTGAGAAACCGGCGGGCCTCCTCGCCGGAGAGGATGCGCGCCGAACCGAACACCACGATCGTGGAGCGTATTTTTTGCTCGCGCAGGACCAGCTCGGGTTTGAGCAGCTCGAGCTGCAGCCTGACGGCGCGCAGGTCCTTGCGGCTCATGAAGTCCATATCGGCGTAGGCCTTCAGGTAGGCATGCGACTCGCGGATTTTCTGGAGTAGAGCGTTCTTTTCTTCCGGAAGGAGTTCACGGGTGGTTTTTGGGTTCATTGGAGGAGGCGTGGCAGCCATAAACTGAGGCGCGGGCAATAGGTGACGACCATCAGGGCCCCGACAAGCAGGATCCAGAAGGGAAAGACGGCGCGGTAGAGAACGGGAAGCGGCTTGTTGAAGCGCCGCGAGGAAAGGAAAAGATTCAGGCCGAGCGGCGGCGTCATGTAGCCGATCTCGAGATTGAGCAAAAACAACGCGCCAAGATGGATGGGGTCGATGCCGTACTGCGCGGCGACCGGCGCGATGATCGGCACGACGATGACGATGGCGGAGAAGAGCTCGACCATGTTCACGATGAGCAGGAACACGTTGAGCAAGGCGAGAAAGCCCCACGGACTTTTCACGTGCTCGTGCAGAAAGGCGAATATTTTCCCCGGGATGTCGGCGTCGATCATGTAGCTCGTCAGGCCCAAGGCGCACCCGAGCACGATCAGGATCGCGCCCACGAGGATCATGCTCTCGCGCGCGACCTCGGGGAGCTTGCGCCACGGCACATCTTGGTAGATCAGGACCTCGGCGATCATCACGTAAAAGGCCATGACGGCGGCCGCTTCCGAGGCGGTGAAGAGTCCGCCGTAGATCCCGCCGATCACGATGAGGGGCAGCGGAATTTCCCAGGCGGCGGCGCGCGCGGCCAAGCGCAGGGCCTTCCAGGAGAATGGAATCGGCTTGACCTTTTCGCGGCGCGCGACGACGAACGCATACAGCGACAGCGCGAGGAGTATCAGAAAGCCTGGGACCGCGGCGGCCGCGAATAGTTTGTCGATCGAAATCTTGCCGACCAGCGCATAGAGGATGATCGGCAGGCTCGGCGGAAACATCAGGCCCAGACTTCCGGTCGTGGTGATCAGTCCGAGGGCGAAGCCCTCCGGGTAGCCCTGCCGGCGCAGCAGCGGGAAGATGAGGCCGCCGAGCGCTATGATCGTCACCCCCGAGGCGCCGGTGAAGGCGGTGAACAGCGCGCAGGCGCACAGGCCGGCGATCGCCACGCCTCCGGGCAGCCAGCCGATGAGGCTTTCCGCCAGCGCCACCAGGCGCTGAGGCGCTTTGCTCTCCGCGAGCACGTAGCCCGCGAAGGTGAACAGCGGCACCGCGATCAAGGACGGCAGCGAGGACAGGCGCGAGAGTTCGATGATGACGGCCGATGAGGAAATCCCGGCGCCGTGGAACAGCCACAGCGCGAGAGCGCCCATCAGCGCGAACACGGGCGTGCCCGACAGGGCGAACCCCACAAACAAGAGCAGCGCCAGTGCCGTCACCTGGTTGTTCCGGCGGCTTCGGCGGCCGCGTCAACGCTCTTGAACAGCAGGTGCGTCAGCACGAGCGCAAAGCCAAGAGGGATTCCGGCCGAAGCGATCCAAGAGGGCACGACCACTCCTGCGACCGTCATCAGCTCAGCACCCGCGGCGCGATCGTCCAATACATAGGTCCATGACGCCTTGAGCAGGAGCGCGGTGATCACCGCGCCCGACAGATTGGCGCTCAGGCGCAGCCAGGGCTTCAGCCGCTGGGGCGCCCCCACGTGCGCGGCCTCCCAGGCGAAATGCTTCTCGCTCGCGGCCGCAAGCGCAGCCCCCATAAAGCCGGTCCACAGAACGAGGTGCTTGAGGGCGGTCTCCCCCCACAGCAGGCCGAGGCTGAAATGACGCAGGATCACCTGCGCGAAGGCGAGCGTGACCATGACGGCCAGCAGAGCCGCGAGCAGGGCTCCTTCGGCCGCGGCGAGCCGGGCCTCAGCTTTTCTTAGCTGATCGCGCACGGAGGGTGGCGAGCTCCTTCTCGAACTTCCCGAGCAGTTCCGCGGAGAACAGCTTGCCGACGAGCTCCTGGCGCGCGGTCGCGCCCAGCGCCTCGTAGCGCCCATGCGTCGCGGGGCCGGGATCGGCGGCGAGGTCGAGGCCCTGCTTCTTGAGCGCCTCGAGGGCCTTGTCGTTCTCGGCGTTGGTGAGTTCGTTGAGGCGCTTGAGGTGCTGCGCCGAGACATCGATCAGGATTTTTTTTTGGTCATCGGGCAGGCCCTCGTAGAACTTCTTGGAGACAAGAACGGCGCCCGTGGATTCCGCGATCGGCAGCGGGTAGATGTGCTTGAGCCGCGAGTGCCACTGCAGCGCGACGACGCCGAGCGGCGGGCCGTACACGCCGTTGATCAGGCCGGTCTGCAGGGACTGCATGACGTCCACCACGGAGAGCGGCACGGGGCTCACGCCGAGCGCTGCGTAGGCGGCTTGCGCGATGGGGTCGCCTTCCCACACCCACATCTTCTCCTTCTTCATGTCCTCGGGCGAGGCGATCGGATTCTTGCTGAACACGTACACCGAGCCGAGGTCGGTCCAGCCGAGCAGGATGAAGCCGCCTTTTTCAACGGCGGCCTTCAGCTCCGCGGCGTACTTCACGCGCACGGCCGACAGCTCCGAGCGCCCTCGGAACAGCCAGGGCGCGTCCAGCAGGCGCGTTTCGGGCGCGACTAAGCCGAGGCCCACGCCGGTAAATCCCGCGGCGTGGAGCTGGCCGATGCGGATCTTCTTGACCACGTCTTTCTCGTCTCCGGAGACGCCGCCGGCGTAGAACTTGAACTTGAGCTTGCCGCCGGTCTTCTTCTCGAGATCCTGCGACAGCTCGGTGAGCACCTTCATCCAGGTGGAGCCTTCGGGGGCCAAGGTCGCGAACTTGATGACGGTGGTCTGCGCGTAGGCCGGGGCTGCAAGCAGCCCCGCACAGATGCCGCTCAGGAGAGCCTTATAACATCTAGGCCGGGACCCTTCGGGCCCGGCACAGACGCGGCTGAGGAAGGCTTCATAGCGTCTAGAAATAATCATCGATTTTCTCCAGAAGGGCGGCGGCCTTCTTCTTCGCCGCTTCATCGGTCAGGCGCGCCTCGGGCAGGAGGCCGGCGTTCGCCTCGAGAACCTTCGTCAACAGCTGCCGGAACAGCTCCCGGTCCTGTACCGCCACGGCGTACCAGCGCGCGTTGAGGACGTGGGTCATCAGGTACTGGCCGCGCGTGAGTTTGTGCGCCCGGTCGAAATGGGCCTTGGCCCTGTTGGGGTCTCCGCCGAGCATCGCGGGGCGCGAGGCGTAGTAGACGCCGAAGAATAGGTCGGCGGCGCCGAAGTGGAAGGCCGGGTCGAGCTCGCCGACGCGCTTCATGAGGAGGCTCGCCTTAGGGAGGTCCGCGAGCGCCGTCGCGTCATCCTTAGAGAGGTTGATCATGCCCGCCCAGCCGAAGCCGGCCCAGAAAAGGTCGGGGACATCGTCCTGGGTCGCCCGCGAGAGGGCTTTTTCGAAATTCTCGATGTCCGTGTCTTTGAGGTCTTTGAAGGCCGACTTGAGCGAGAGGGCCTCGAGCGCGTGGTCGCGGCCGCGAATGTACAGGCCTTTGGCCCGATTGGGCGCATCATCCTCGACGAACAGAAACGCGCAGCCGCCAAAGCCCTCGGCAGCCAGGCGGCGCAGCGAGCGATTCTTCGGCTCGGAGACGAGCATAGTCTCGATCAGCTTGAGCTGGGCAGCGACGGCGTCGCGCCCGAGCTGAAAGTCGGGCTCCTCGAGAGCGGCTTTGCGTCCGCGCTCCAGCATGGCGGCGGTCGTGCGCAGGGCGTAGTGGTCGATGGAGGCGCAGCCGGAGCCGGCAAGCCCGATGGCCGCGAGGAGCAGCGCATTCCTCATAATGGGAGCCTATCCTAGCAAAAACGCGGTTAATTCAGGCGGGAGGGCGGGCTTGGATCCACACCGCGCGCAGCGCTGTTGAACAGGCTGAACGCCTGGCCGCCCTTGATCGAGACGACCCAGCGCGAGCCGCCGCCGGGGCCGCGGTTGAGCGCGTAGGCGAGGTCGACGCGGACCACGCCGCCGCCGCGCGAGCGGGTCGAGGCTGCGCGCAGGCCGGCGCCGATGTCGGACTTGATGCGGCGCAGCGTGAGGTCGGCGTTTTCATCGGCGATGATGCCCGTGTCCACGAACACCGCGGCACCCAAGCGTATGAGATGGAACCACTCGCCCGCAAAGAAGAAGCGATCCTCGAAGTTGAGCAGGACGGCCTTGCCTCCGACGAAGCTGTTGTTCTTGTAGCCGCGCAGGCCGGTGCTGCCGCCGAGAGCGACGGCTGCGTTTCGGTCGAGGCGCTTGCCGAAGGCGCCCTCGGCGTGGCCGACCATAGTGTGGTCGCCGCGCCAGTTCGTCTTCCAGAAGAAGTTAAGGTCGGTATTGGCGAGCATGTTCTCCCACTGCCCCGCGACGCTTCGTCCCGTCAGGCCGACGCGCCCGATCGCGAAGCGGCCGGGCGCGAAACGCACGCCCTGCTGATTGGCGGCGTTGAAGATCAGGCGGTCTCGGTCGCCGCCCGTCTTGACGCCCATCCAGCCGCCACGCACGGACAGTTCGTTGCCGAGGTTGAAGTCCTCGATGCGTTCCATGCGGTCGATGTAGTTCTCCTTGATGTAGTCTGGTCGGACCCAGGAGTAGCCGAGCGTCGGGCCGGAGAGTTCGCGGTCGGCGGGCAAGGTGCCGGGCGCGGTTTCGAGCAGCGGTTCGTACTGCGCGCGGTCGGCGTACCAACCGCCCTCGACGCGTTGGACGAACAGATGGTCCGCCGCAAGCCGCCGGCCGAGCGAGGCTTCGGCGACGCGTCGCTTCTGCCGGAAGCGGGAGAATTCTGCGGCATCTCGGTAGATGATCTCATCTGAGACCGAGCGTCGCCAGGCCGCGGCCGAGGCGCGCGGGGAGTCGAGCGAGTAAAAAGGGCTCGTCAGGGACGTCGTGCCCGAGTCGCCGACTGAGCCGCGCGAATAGCCTCCGTTCAGGGCCAGGCGCGTGCCCAGGAAGCGCGGGTCGCCGTAGTTCAGAGAGCTTCCCGTTCTGTTGCCGGTGCGTCCGGAATCAAACGCGATGCTTTTTCCGTAGCCGAGGATATTGCCCTCCTCGATGCCCATGCTGAAAAAGTTCTCGCCTCCCTCCGTGCCCGCGTAGAAGCGCGGGTTCGTGGTCCAGCTGTCCTGGCTGCGCACGACCGCGTCGATGAGGCCGTCAGGCCGCTTCACCGGGAGAATGTCGATGCGCCGGAACGCGCCGTTTAAGCGCAGGTTTCGTTCGGACTCGATGACCTTCAGCGGATCCCAAAACTCGCCGGGCGCGAACAGGAGCTCGCGGCGGATGACCATCTCGCGCGTCGGGTAGTGGATTTTGTTCGCGATGCGAAACGCCCACCAGTCCTCGCCGGGGACCGTCGGGTCGAACACATTGACGCGCTCCACGCGGATATCTCCGATCGTCGCGCTAGGAAGTTCGGGCGGGGGCTTGGGCGATTGGTCGGCGGAGGCTTGGCGCGCGAGCAGCATCAGCGCGAGGAGGCTAAGCCGCAGCCTCGTCATTTGCGGCGAAGCCGCGTCAGGATGTCGGTCGTCGAGCGCGAGCGGTTCAAGGTGTAGAAGTGGATCCCCGGCGCGCCGCCGTCGAGGAGTTCGCGGCACTGGCGCGCGCCCCACTCGATGCCCTCGCGGATCACGGCCTCGGGATCGGCCGAGAGCGGAGCCAAGCGCGCCTCGAGCTCGTCGGGGATTTTCGCGCCGCACATCGCGACGAAGCGCTTGAGCTGGGCGTATGAGGTGACCGGCATAATGCCCGGAACAATCGGCAAAGTGACGCCAGCCGTTCTCGCTCGTTTCACGAACGAGAAGTAGTCCTTGCTATCGAAGAAAAGCTGGGTGATCGCCCAGTCAGCGCCTGCGGCGGATTTCTGCGCGAAATGCTTCAGGTCGTCCTCGGCTGAGAGCGCCTCGGGGTGAGTCTCGGGATAGCCGGCGACGGCCATCTTGAATCCCCCCCGCTTTTTCACGAAGGAAACGAGATCGGCGGCGTATCCGAAGTCGCGTTCGCCTGGGGGCGGCACCGCGAGATCCTTGGGCGCGTCGCCGCGGAGCGCGACCAGGTGGCGGATGCCGAGTGCGCTCAGGCGGTCAAGCACGGCGGCGATCTCCAAACGTGTGTGCGCGATGCAGGTTAGGTGGCAGGCCGTGGTGAGGCCTGTCTCATTTTGGATCCGGCCTGCCGCCTCGACGGTCCTTTCCCGCCCCGTTCCGGCGGCCCCGTAGGTGAGCGTGACGTAATCGGGCCGCAGCGATTTGAGCGCCTTGACGTCGAGGACGAACCGATCGAGGTCCTCGGGAGCCTTGGGCAGAAAGAACTCGAAGGAAAAAACCGGACGCCCCTTGCCGAAAAGTTCAGGAATCTCGCGCACGGCGGGGATTCTACTAAATGTGATCCAGGGGTCTAGGACGACTTGGCCTTCGCCGAGCGCGACTGCGACTGCGACTCCTCGATGAGTCGTTTATATTCCTCAATGCTGGCGGGATCGGTATTGACCAGGCTCGCGGTCTTGAAGTCTCCGGCCGCGTTGTCGAACTTCTGCGAGGCGGTCCACACCGCGGCGCGGTTGCGGTAGTAGCGGTCGATCAGAGGATTGAGGGCGATCGCCCGGCTGAAGCTTTCCAGGGCCTCGTCGTGACGTCCCAGAGCGAAGTAGCCAAGGCCGAGGCCATTGAGAGCATTGGGGTCGAGAGGGTCGGTCTTGACGGCGAGAGCGTAGTTCTCGAGGGCCTTCGGGTACTCCTTGAGGAAATAGTATGCGTTGCCGGCGCGTAGGTAGGCCTCGGCGTTCTGGGGGGCGGCCTGTAGCGCCTTGCCGAGTTCAGCGGTAGCGGCGCGGTAATTGCGGCGCATGGTGAGCACGATGGCCAGCTTCACGCGGGCTTCGGCGTCGTTGGGAGCGAGTTCGAGGGCGCGCGCGAAGTCTTGTTGGGCGGCCTCAAGCGCATCCTGGGCTGCCAGTGCCATGCCCCGGCCCACGTAGGCGTCGGCCACGGAGCCATCAATCTCCATGGCTTTCGTGTATTCGAGCACGGCTTTGTCGAACTGTTCAGAGTTATGCAGCGAGTCGGCGCGCAGAATGAACACGAACGGATCATTGAGGTCTTTCTGCATCGAGGAATCAAGATCGACGATTGCCGAGAGGTAGTCATCGCCCTCCGGGTGGCCGGCGGTGAAGCCGATGAAGGCGCTGCGTGCGTCGGGGTCGAGGCTGATAGCCCGAAGATAGGCCCGGTGAGCTTCCTTGTACTGACGCGACGCGGCGTGGGAGATGGATTTGGCGAGGAGGCCTTCGGTGCGCCTTATGCCGAGCTGCCAAGCGCTGTCGACATCCTCGATTGCGTGCGCATGCTTTTTGAGCGCGAAGTGGGCGAGTGCGCGTTCGAGATAGGCGGGGCCGTACTGCGAGTCGAGATCGAGGGCGCGCTCGCAGGCTGTGATCGTCTTGTGCGGATCGCCGGCGAGGCGGTAGGCCTGTCCGAGATAAGTCCAGGTTTCTTTCGACAGAGGTTCGAGATCGAGTGCGCGCTTGAAGTCAGCCTGGGCCGCCTTGAGCCGGCCGAGCGCGCCGTAGGCCAGGCCGCGGTGCAGAGAAGCGCTCGCCAGGCGTTCGTCGAGCTGGAGGGCCTGGCTGAAATCGCGCACGGCCTGCTCGTAGTCGCGCGCGCGCAGGCGAACGCGGCCGAGGGTGTCGTAGAGGGAGGCGTTGCGCGGGTCTTTTTCAAGTGCCGACTCAATGTCGTGCATTGCCCCGGAGAGGTCGCCGAGGAGGGACTTGGCGTCGGCGCGGCGCTCCAGGACGCGGGCGGCCGGGCCTTTGAGAGTGAGAGCGGCGTCGAAGGAGTCGATGGCCTTGAGGTAGAGGAGGTTGCGTAGGCGCAGGGAGCCGAGATTATAGTGGTAGCCGGGTTCGTTGGGCTTGAGTTCGACGGCCTTCATCACGTCGCGCAGGGCCTTCTCAGGCTCCTTGAGCGCGTTCGCGTACAGAGCGCCTCTGCCGTTGAAGGCCTCGGCGTGCCTGGGGTCGGCGTCGATGGCCTTATCGAAGTCCGTGAGCGCCAGGGTCGGCTTGCCGACCCTGGCGTACAAGCTCGCGCGCGCCACGAGGATATCCAGATCGGCCGGCGCCAAACGTACGGCGCGTGTCAGATCTTCGAGCGCGGACTTTTCTAGGCCTATGCGCGCCAGCAAAGCCCCGCGCGCCGATATCGCCGAGGCGTTCTCGGGCTCGAGCTCAACGGCCTCATCGAGGTCGGCGCGCGCGTGCTTGAGATCTTTCATGGCTTCCCAAGTTCGTGCGTGGCGGAGGAGGGATTGAGCGCCTGAGCCGAGTTCGTGCGCGCGGCCGTAGGCGGCGAGGGCGTCCTTCCAGTTTTGAAGCGAAAAGTAGCGGTCTCCGATGGCGACGGCTGCCTCGGGGGTCAGCTCAGCGGAGGTCATGGCGTTGTGGTAGTCGGATAGGGCCAGTTCGCGCCGCTCCGAGCGCCAGTGCAGTTCGCCGCGGTTGTAGTAGGGCGCATAGTTTGAGGCGTCGGCCCGGACGGCCTCTTCGAAATCTTTGAGCGCTCCGGGTTCGTTGCCTAAGCGGAGCTTGACCGCGGCGCGGCCGAGCCAGGCAAATAGGTAGCCTGGATCGAGAGACAGGGCCTTGTCGTAGGCCTTCACCGCGCGATTGTGGTCGCCCGAGTGGGCGAGCGCGGCTCCGACGAGCGCGAAGGCGAGCGGGAAGTTTTTATTGGCGCGCAGCGCCAGGGTCAGGTCCGCGAGGGCTTTGGCGTCCTCGTGGAGGTCGTAGTGCGCACGGGCCCGCGCGTAGAGCCACA
This sequence comes from Elusimicrobiota bacterium, assembly GCA_023249675.1. Lineage (GTDB taxonomy): Bacteria > Elusimicrobiota > Elusimicrobia > UBA1565 > UBA9628 > GWA2-66-18. The sequence continues at coordinate 21,333 of JAHFCE010000029.1, forward strand.
GGGGAGGCTGCTCATGCACGAGCGCGTCATCGAGATCGGCGACGACTTTAGCGAAGTCCCCCTTTTCGCGCCAGGCGCGCGCACGGCCGGCAAGTGCCGCGGGGGTTTGCGGGCTTGTCTTGAGCGCCGCGTTGAAGCTGGAGAAAGCTTGGTCGGTCTTTCCGAGCAGGAGAAAGGCGCCGCCCTGCGCGACGAGATCATCGATGCTCAGGGAGCCGGTTTTCGTTCCGAGCAGATCAAGGGCGCGCGCTGCGTCCGCCTTTTGCCGCACGCTATCGCCGACGACATGCCACAGGCGCGCGCGCAGCTCGTAAGCGGCGCCTAAGCGCGAATCGGACTCGAAGACCGGATTGACCGCGCGCAGGGCGTCCTTGAATTCGCCCCGCCGATAGAGGTTCTCCGCCTCGAGAAAGGCGCGGCGCGCCCCGTTCTTGTCGGCCGCCCGGGCGGGCAGGGCGGAAAAGACGAGGGCCGCGGCGAAGGCAGTCGTGATCAGCCGTGAAGGCATAGCCCACCCAGAGTAGCGGGATTCTGTTACAAATACAAGGCTAAATTGCGCGCGGCTTAGAGGTAAAAGTCGCGCACCCAGCGGTGGGAGGCGATCGCCGCGAGGTCTTTGGAGCCGAAGTAGTTGCCGTCGCAGACGCGCGCGTTGAAGGTGACGTGCGACACGCGGCGCATCCCCGGAATCACGGTTGAAACCGCATCGAAGCTCAGTCCGAACTTGAGCGCGGCCGCGGCGAGCGTCTCCGCCTTGGGGCCGATCACGCTCCGCGCGAGCTGGTCGGTGCGGCGGCAGGTCTCCGCCAGGCGCGCGCCGCCGAAGTAATGCGAGCGGAAATCCTCGGGCTCGAAGCGCGTCTCGGTGGTCAAGGTTCCAGTCAGGCTTCCCTCGTCGAACGGGCAGCGCACGATCACCCCCACGCCCCTGTCGAGGCACAGCGGCAGAAGCTTGTCGGCCGCGCGCTGATCGAACATGTTGAAGAGGACCTGCACGACGCCGACAAGGCCGGTCTTCACCAGCTCGATGGCGGAGTCGGGGTCGTCGTTGTTGATCGAGACGCCCCAGTGGCGGACCTTGCCTTCCGCCTTGAGCTTGGCCATCTCAGCGGCGAGCGCGGGCCACAGCGGGTCCTTGAGCCAAGCGTCATGCCACACGTGAAATTGGTACAGATCGATCGAGTCGGTTGCGAGATTGCGCAGCGAGCGCTCAACACTGAGGCGTACCCAGTCCGGCGGGAAGACCAGCGCCAGTTTCGCGCGCGGATGGCCGGGCCATTCCATGTTCTTTGGCGCCACCTTTGTCGAGACGACGGCGCGCTGTCCGGCTTCTTTGAAGAGGCGCGCGATCAGGCGTTCGGAGTGGCCATGCCCGTAGGCATAGGCCGTGTCGAAGTAGTTGATGCCCGAATCCAAGGCGGCGTGCAGGGCGCGCATGGACTCGTGGTCGTCCGTTGGGCCCCACATGGACTTGCCGATGCCCCAGCCCCCGAAGCCGATTTCGGAGACCGACAGCCCAGTTTTCCCCAACGGCCGGTGCGGCAGCTTCAGCGACGCCTCGCTCGCCTTCATCCCGGATAATCTAGCAAATGGTGGTGTCAGGCCTATAGTTACTTCAAATTCCGCAATAAAGAATTTGAAGTAACTATAGGCCTGACACCATTCAGCGCCGGACGGCGACGGCCATGCCTTCGCCGGTTGGGATCATGGCGCAGGATGAGAACACGGTTTCATCGGCGAGGAGCTTCAGCGCGGCGCGCATGGGTGCGACCTTGGGCGCGTCATCGTGGTCGGGCGGCAGGTCGTCGCGGTGCAAGTTTCCGAAGAGATAGGCGTTATCGCAGACCACGAAGCCTCCGGAGCGCACGTTGTTGGCCGCCCAGAGCACGTAGTCTTCGTAGCCGGTCTTGTCGGCGTCGATGAACGCAAGATCAAAAGGTCCCGAGGCGGACAGGCGGGGCAGAACGTCCATTCCAGCACCCGTATGAACGATCACTTTTGGCGTTAAGCCCGCGAGCTCGATGTTTTCCTTGGCGACTTTGGCGTGTTTCGGGTCGTATTCGATCGTGTGCAGCATTCCCCCTTCAGGGAGCGCTCGGGCAAGCCAGCACGCTGAGTAGCCGGCAAGCGTGCCAACCTCGACGATCTTCTTAGCGCCGCAGGCGGAGGCGAGGAAATGGAGCAGGCGTCCCTCATCGGGGCCGACGCTGATCGGCGGCAGGCCCTGGGATGGAGTCGACTCCCGGATGTCGCGCAGGACGCCGTCCTCGCGGGCGATCGTCTTGGTCACGAAGTCGAGCAGGGGTTTGGTTCGCTCCCCGAAGTCAAGCTGGGGGCGGGGTCGATGGGGCATGGCCTAGAGACCGAGCCACTGCAGGATTTTCCACTTCTCGATCGCCTCGATCTCGTCGCCGTCGCGGCGCAGGCGAAAGCGGCGGCGCAGAGCGCGCGCGTCGCGGCGCAGCGCGGCGCGTTCGGGTGCGAGCAGGCCCACGCGCTCCTGCTTGGCGAGGTAATCGGTGAACGCCAGGGCGTCGGCCACGACGCCAGCCTCTCCGCGCGGGCGGCAGCGTTGGGCGTGGGCCAGAAAAAGCGTCCGGTAGCGTGTGCCGAGTAGGCGCACGGTCTGGGGCAGATAGCGCGCGGTTTTCCAGAGGCGCTCGACTGAATCGGCCGTGGACGGAGCTTGCATCGGCGGCAGTTTAGCATTTAGATCGGCGGAGTCAAACCGCCTGTTTCCGGGGTAGGCCCATTGGGAACGGAGACCGTGGGATCCAGAGCGTGAGCCCTAGATGGACGCATGGCCAAAGGTCCTGTGAATAAGTGGATAAGTCCGTGGATAGCCGCATATTCGTCATATAGTGCCAGGCTTAAAAGATTAATTTTCGACTGATATATGTATCTTAATATCAGGCACTTGATTGGGACAAAGGACCTATTGAGTATAGGACCTACGGTCTATGGGCATATAGGTCTTGGCGGCGGAATCGTTGGGTCCAATGGGGGAGTCGCCGGGCGAAATGCTACAAAGTTACATGGATCTCGCCGCGCTGTTCGGCCCCGCAGGCGCGCTCGCGCGTTCGCGCGACGGTTGGGAGCCCCGCGCTGCGCAGGAAGCCATGGCCGGCGCGGTCTGGCAGTCCCTGGAGCGGGGCGTAGACCTTGTTGTCGAGGCCGGCACCGGCGTTGGGAAAAGTCTCGCCTATCTTCTGCCCGCAGCGCTGTGGGCCGCGACGCATGACCGTCGCGTCATCGTTTCGACGCACACGCGCGCCCTCCAGGAGCAGCTCTTGAACCATGAGCTGCCCGCCGCGGCGCGCGCGATGGCGGCGCTCGGCCTTCCTCTGCGCTACGCGATGCTCATGGGTGCTGACAATTACCTCTGCGTTCAGCGCCTCGCGCGCCTACGCGCGCGCCCGGATGCCGTTTCCCAGGCCGGCAAGGCGATGCTTGACCGTCTCGATGACTGGACGCGTCAAGCGCAGTCTGGACATCGTTCCGCGCTTCCAGACCTCGTCCCGCAGAATCTTTGGGATCGACTGGCGCGCGATACCGACCTGTGTCTGGGGCCGGGCGGGGCGTACTGGGACCGCTGCCTGTGGCGGCGCGACCGTGAGCGCGCCGAGCGTGCGCACATCCTTGTGGTCAATCACGCGCTTTTGCTGTCCGGCGCGCGCCTGCCGCCCTCGGACGCCATGATTCTTGACGAGGCTCACAACCTTGAGGACGCCGCGGCCGCGCGCTACGGCGTATCGGCGGGCTTAAGCCGCGCGGTGTCGTTGACCGCGGAGGTTCGCGAGGCGGCGAAGGCGTGCGCCGACGAGGGGCTCGCGGCCCTCGCCGATGAGGCGGCCTCGGACATCGGCCGTTTCCTTGAAAGTCTCGCCAGGGACAATGGCCTCGCGGAGCCCGACGAAGAAAATCAGGGGAAGCTTCTCGAGAGCGCGCCTTCCTTGCCCCCCGCAGCGCTCGTGGCGCTTGACAAAGCGCTGGCCGAGGCCGCGGCGGCGGCCGAGGGCCGTTCCGACGAAAACGAGATGCGCCTGCTCCACGCGCGCGTGGCGCAGTACGGCCATGATCTCATGGCCGTGCTCAAACCGGACTCGTCGGCGACCGCGAGGTGGGTCGCCTGGCCGCGCTCGGGGCCGGAGCTGCGCGCAGCGCCCCTCGACGTCGGTCGGCGCCTGTCCGAGGGGCTGTTCTCCCGCGGCATTCCCGCAATTCTCACGTCCGCGACTTTATCGACCGGCGACGGTCTCAAGGACTTCAAGTCGCGCGTCGGCCTGCCCGAGGCGCGCGAGTTGATCCTCGACTCGCCGTACGATTACTCAACACAGGCCGCCTTTTGGGCGATGGAGGGCATTCCGGATCCGAGGGACGAGGACGCCCACGTCGTGGCCGTGACGCAGGCCTGCGCGGACGTGGTCGCTCGGGTGCCGGGCGGAGTCTTCCTCCTGTTCTCCAGCTGGAAGCTCCTGCGAAAAGTGCACGGCCTGTTGCGCAAGAAAATTTTAAACCGCCCGGTGTGGGCGCAGGGCACGACGGGCCACGAGGCGCTCGTGCGCGAGTTTGAGTCTGCCGGCGACGCCGTGCTCCTCGGCGTGGACACATTTTGGCAGGGGATCGACGTGCCGGGCGAAGCGTTATCGTGCGTCGTGCTCGTGAAGCTTCCTTTTCCCAATGTTTCTTCGGCGTTGGAGGAAGCGCGGCGGCGGTGGCTCGAGGAGAACGGCAGGGAGTATTTCAAGGACTGGTCTTTGCCCCGAGCCGTCATGAAGTTTCGTCAGGGCTTCGGGCGCCTGATCCGGACCTCGACCGACCGGGGTGTCGTGATCTGTCTCGACTCGCGGGTGCTCAAGAAGGGCTACGGCAAGACGTTCCTGCGCGCTTTGCCCCCCTCGCGGACGATCAACAGCCTCGATGAGCTTGCGAAGTTTTTCAGTCTGCCCGAAGCTGCTTGAGTTGCTGTGTCCGCATCAGGATCTCAGCGTCCATCTCGCCGCGCAGCGTCAGCCAATACATGCGGAGGTCCGCGCGCAGAGACAGCAGCGGATGAGCGAAGGTCGCGGGGAGGTTTCTTTCATAAAAAGAATGACCGGCCCATGCGAAAGCATACGCCAAGACGATAGCCGCGACGATCAGCAGAGGAGCGCGCCCAATCAGCGCGGAGATTCCTAGGAGAAGTCCAGACGTCGTTCCGCAAACATGCAGGCGACGATTGACCGGGTTCAGATGCTGGGAAACATAGAACGGCCAGAACTCGTCGAGCGTCGTGGGCCGGCCGTTCATGTTGTAAAGTTCGGAGAGGGAGGGATTCGAACCCTCGGTACAGCTTTACGCCGTACAACGGTTTAGCAAACCGTCGGTTTCAGCCGCTCACCCACCTCTCCGCAAATTGTTCAGCGCCTGGATTCTGCTCATGATAGCAAAAAATCGCCGCCAATCCGGCGGGACGAGACCAAGGGTGATTTGCTAGAATAAACGGGTCCATGTTCCCGATTCTGCGCCCGCTGCCGGCCACCCCTCGATTGACAGTCGTTGTCCCGGAGGCCTGATGCCGAACATTCCTGCCGCGAAAATCGTCATACCTGAGTCCGACCGCCGGGAGATCCTCGCGCGGATCGACGAGTCCTTGCGTACGGGCGCTTTGACGCTCGGGCCCCTCACGAAGCAGTTCGAGCAGGACTTCGCGGCCTTGACCGGCTCGCGCTACGCGATCGCGGTCAACAGCGGGACCTCGGCGCTGGAGATTCCTCTGCGGGTGCTCGGGGTCGAAGGTCGCGAGGTCATCGTCCCGTCGAACACCTTTTTCGCGACCCCGGCCGCGGTCCTGCACGCCGGCGGGCGCGTGCGCTTCGCCGATGTCGATCCGAGGACGTTCGCGTTGAGCCTGGAGACCGTGCGCCGCGCGGTCACGCCGCAGACGGCCGGCGTGGTCCTTGTCCATATCGGCGGGCTCGTGAGCCCGGAGACGCCCGCGATCGCGGCCTTCTGTCGGGAGAAGGGCCTTTTCCTGCTCGAAGACGCGGCGCACGCGCACGGCAGCACGCTCGGCCAAAAATCAGCCGGCACCTTTGGCGTGGCCGCGTCGTTCTCCTTCTACCCAACCAAGGTCATGACCTCGGGCGAGGGCGGGATGATCGTGACCGACGATGAGCGCATCTACCGGGAGGCTCTGCAGTACCGCGACCAGGGCAAGGAGGGCTTCACGACCAACTTCCACGTCCGTCTCGGCTACAACTGGAGGCTCTCCGAGCTTCACGCCGCGGTGGGAGTTTCGCAACTTAAGCGCCTGCCCGAGTTCCTCACCGACCGCCGCCGCGCCGCCGATGAGTATACTAGCCGCCTGCGCGGGCTCAAGGGGCTCACGCCGGTGCTGCCGGCGGCGGGCTCGCTCTCCAACTTCTATAAGTACATCGTCCGGCTCGAGCCGGGGATCGACCGGGCGCGGCTCAAGAAGACTATGAAGGAGACATCCGGCGTCAGTCTCAGCGGGGAAGTGTATGAGATTCCCTGCCACCGCCAGCCCGTTTTCGCGTCGTACGCGACCGGACCGCTGCCGGGCGCCGACGAAGCCTGTGGGAGGCATATCTGCCTGCCCGTTTACGCCGGAATGACGACCGCGGAGGTCGATCAAGTCGTGAGGGCTTTGAGCTCAGCGCTCAAAGCGGAGAGGACGCCATCATGCGCGTAGGAGTCATCGGCGGTTCGGGATTCATCGGTTCGCATCTGGTCGACAAGCTCATGGATTCGGGGCACGAAGTCACCGTTTTCGACATCATGACCCCGCACCGGCGCGACGTGCGGCATATCGTCACCGACATCTCCGACCAGGGCCGCACCACGGTCGCCCTGGCCGGTGGTTACGACGCGGTCTACATCCTCGCTGCGGTCGCCAACGTCAACGACGTCTACCACATCCCCGTCGAGAGCATGAACACCAACGTGATGGCGGTGACGCACGTGCTCGAGGCCGCGCGGCGCACGGGCATTAAGCGTGTGATCCTCGCCAGCACGACCTGGGTGTACGGCATGACCGCCGCGCCGGAAGTCGACGAGGAAAGTCCGCTGTCCATCAATATGACCGGACACGTCTACACGGCCTCGAAAGTCGCCGCCGAGATGGCCTGTGTGGCCTACCAGAAGCTGTACGGGATCGAGACGACGATCCTGCGCTACGGAATCCCGTACGGGCCGCGCGCTCGGATGGGAACCGTGCTGGCCACCTTCGTCGCGCGCGCGCTTCAGCGCCAGCCGATCGTGATCCAGGGCGACGGCAGCCAGTGGCGGCGCTTCGTCTACGTCGAGGATCTCGCTTGGGGCAATGTCGCGGCACTCAGGCCCGAGGCCGCCAACCAGATCTTCAACCTCGAGGGCTCGGAGCGGGTCTCGGTCCGTCAGGTCGCGGAAAAAGTCCAGTCGTCCTTCCCCGGCACCGAGGTCCGCTACACCCCGGCCCGCAGCGGCGACCTCGACCCCAAGCTGGTCAGCGCGGTCAAGGCCAAGAAGCTGCTCGACTGGGAGCCGACGGTCGGTTTCGACGAGGGTTCCGAGCTCTATATCCGGTGGGTCAACGAGACGTCGGCCGCCGTTCCGGCCTGAACCCACGAGCCGCTGAGGAGCGCTACGCCGCCGCAGATCAGCGCGATCCCGGCGAGCCGGAGCGGGCCGACTGGCTCGCCCAACAAAGCGTAGGCCGCGGCGGCCGCGAGCGCGTACTCGAGCGCATTCATCGGCACCGCCCAGGAGATTTCGGACCAGGATAGGACCGCGAGCCAGAGCAAGGAGTAGGCGATCTCAAGGGCAATTCCGAGCCAGATCCAGGGATTGGCCGCCGCCGCCGCGAAGAAGGCGAGCAGTTCGGCCGGAGCCGCGCCGGGCAAAGCGCCCACGGCGATCATCCCCTGCCGCAGGCAAAGATTGCCCGCGCAGCCGCAGATCGTCGCGGCGAGGACGAAGGCCAAAGCGCGCCGCATCAGCGCGCCTTCCAGGATAGCATCGTCAGCAGGACGCCGACGCTGACGAGACCGATTCCGGCTAGCCGCCGCGGCTCGATGCGTTCGCCCAGCAGCTTCCAGCCCAGAAAGGTGACGATGAGGTATTCGAGCGCGTTCATCGGCAGCGCCCAGCTGAGCTCCGCCCAGGACAGGACGATCAGCCATGTCAGGAACTGCCCAAAATTAACGGCAACCCCTCTAAGAACGTATTTGTTGCGCACGGCCGTCCAACCGTAGCGCAGGAGGTGACGAAGCCGGAAATCTTCCAGGGGGCCGAGCTGGGTCAGGCCGCGCCGCGTGAGCACATTGCCGTAGGCGGAGCAGGCGACCGATAAGACAAGAATACATGTTGTCGCGATCATGCGGCGGCAACGACGTCCGACGAGAAGGAGGTCAGGCGGGCGCCCGCCTTTGCGAGAGCCGCGCGCACGCGCGGGCTCCTCAGAGCCGCGAGCTCCTCGGCGTGCCGGTACTCCGGCATAGACTCCCGGAGCACGCCGACCGTGGACGTCGCGGGGTGGCAGTAGATTTCGGTGAGGCCGTCTGGCAGGAGCGGGATCAGGCGTAGCCAGGCGCTTTCAACCATCGCGCCGGTTTCGAACAAGCCGAAGAGGCAGTCGTTGACGGCGATGCCCGCGCGCCGCAGTCGGCAGCGGGTGCGCGCGATCCAAGGCGCCATGACGGCGGCCATCAAGACCGCCGAAGGCGTTCTTGTCTGCCTCGAGAGGGTTGCCAACGGTTGGTGGGGCACGCGCACGGCGGGGATACGTGTGCGCGCGGCGATCTGCAGCACGGCGTCGAGAATCGTGGGGTGGATATGGAAATGGTTATGACCGTTGAGATGGTCCAGTTCGAGCCCGGTTTTCGTGAACGCCTCCACCTGGGCCCGGCACTCGGCGATGGCCTGCCGGCGCGCGCGCGGCGACATAAAAATACGCGCTCCCGGTCCCACCAACCCCGGCCGAAACCGGCCCGAAGCGTCCACGAGATCTGGCACCTCGTTGGCGGGCAGCACCGGCCGCCCATCGACGAGTGTTAAGTGCAGGCCGACCTTGAGTCCGGGCCGCGAACGCGCCAGAACAACGGCTTCCCCCGCGGCCGGCGCTGCGACCATGAGGCTAGCACAGGTCAGGACGCCGCCCTCATGGGCAAGCCGTACTGCCTCGTTGACCTCGGGGCTGAGACCGAAATCGTCCGCTGTGACGATGACCTGCTTCAAACGCTTTCCACGAGCCGGTTGCCGGACAGCACGAAGACGCGGCCTTTCCAATGGACCTCTCTTTGGAGAAAGCTCGCGGCCCACGTCGCCGCTCCGGTGAGATCGCGCAGAGGCAGAAGCCACAGCGTGCGCAGGCCCTCGGCGTCGCCCAGATACAGACAGCTGGACGCGGCGGAGATGAGGCGGAGCGCGAGCGTCGCGAGCAGCAGCTCGAGCTTGAAGATCCCGTGAGGCAGCAGGGCGCAACTGTAGAGTACGACCAGGGGTACGCCGCGCACGAGACAGGTGAAGAAAAATCCAACCGGGCTTGCGGCGCGGGTATTCTGGTCCCAATAAACCTGATGCCTCCACCACGGACGCCAGCTGCCGAGGTCGACCCCGGTGGCAGCCACGTGAGGTCCGATCACGACTTGAAGTCCTTCCCCGACGATGCGTCGTCCCAGTTCAAGATCCTCCACGAGGCTGTCCGCCATGGGCGCTAGCCCGCCGATCTTTTCGAGCGTCTCGCGTCGGACGGCCTGGGAGGCGCCCGGACAGGCCAGGGCTGCGCCGGTCACGGTCGCGAAGATCATCGAGGGCACGAACTCGGCATTGAGCGAGAGAAGTTCAAGGGACTCCCAGACATTGACGGCGCCGTGCGCGCGGTACAGCGTACAGGAAACCCCGACCGCGGGGTCGGCCAAGGGCGCGGTGATCGCGCGTAGATAGTCGGGAGCCAGGAGCATGTCGCTGTCGGAATAGACCAGCACGTCGCCTTTCGCCTTCCGGGTGGCGTTGAGGATGTTGCAGAGACGGCCGTTGGGTCCGGCGGCCGTGGGATCGATAAGGATGCGCACGCGGTTTGGCGGGTTCTCGGCGCGGATCCGTTCGAGGATGGGCAAGACTGAATCCTCGGGGTTTTGGAGCGCGTAGATCACCTCGTAATCGGGATAGTCCTGCGCGCAGGCGCTCGAGAGGTTGGTGTAGAGGTCCTTTTCCAGGCCGCAGACCGGCTTGATCAGTGAGACCGAGGGTCGGTAGCTTTCGGGCGCGGGACGGGCCTTGCGCGTGAAGAAAATCGCCACCGCGATCGCGACGGTGATCCAATAAACCCAGGAGAGCAGCACGGATCCGAGCAAAAGGCCGTGCCAGAAGGTAGGCATCGAAGGGGAATTATACCATGGCTTGCCCGGTCAGCGCTTGGGTCGTACGCCCTCGGCCCATTGCTGAAAGGGCGGCTTGCCGGACTTCTGCGGCATGGTGTAGCCGAGGAACAGCGCGATCGCGGCGAGGAAGGCGAGTTCCACGACGATTTTTGCGATACCGTCGCCGAGGTCCAAAATCTTGTGGAGCGCCCAGACGCCGACCGCTCCGCCGGCGATCGCCGACAAGACCATGACGTGGTAGGCCTGTCTGCTCCAGTTCGGGTAGCACACCGCGATTGCGCCGTACACCGACAGTCCCAGAACCAAAGACCGGATCAGCGCCATGAGGCCTCCGACTTCAACGTCAGATGAATCTTCAGAAACGGCTCGGCGAAATCGGAGGGCAACGCCGGGAAAGGCGCGGCGGCTTCGACGGCCTCGATCGCCGCTTGGTCGAACGCCGCATCCCCGGAGCTCGACTCCATGCGCAGGTCGGTGAACGCCCCATTGCGCACGATCGCGAACATGACGATGCCTTCGCCCGAGGTCGGGGGCATGCGTTTTTGCCATGCGGCCCACAGCATCTGCCGTGCTTGGCTGATGTACCAGGGATACGGGAAGTTGGGCAGATCGGTGGCCACGCCCGCGGCGTCTCCGGGCATGCCGGCGGCCGCTCCGGGCGCCCCGATCATGGCGGCCTCGGGAGCGGCGGATATCGAGGGCTTGGGCGGCGCCTTTTTATCGGCCCAGCCTTTGAGCAGGCTGGGGCGGGGCAGAGCGACTTTTCGGTGACGTTTGGTCGCGAACGAATCGGGATCCGCCTGCGGGGCCGGCTTCTGCGGTTGGATCTCGGAGGGATGGGACGGCGTCGTCGCGGGGGCGGCGGATTGCAGGACGGCGGGTCCGCCGACAAAATCGATCGTGTACGTCTTGTCCACCGTCTTGAGCGCGGCCGGCGCGTAGAGCGCGGCGGCGATCAGCAAGGCCGCGTGGAATCCGGCGGAGCGGGCGATAAACGGCTTGAGCGCGTCCGTCATTTCCCGTCCGGCGTGACCCCGATGCCGAGCTTGCCCACGCCGAGCTTCTTCGCGTAGTCGAGCACCGCGACGACTTTCTCGATGGGCGTCAGTCGGTCGGCTTGGACGAGCACGGTCTTGCCCGCGGCTTTCGACAGGCGCAAGGTCATCTCGCGCTCGACTTTTTCCCATTTCACGGCGACGCCCTCGATCGTGACCGCCCCCATGCGCGAAATCGAGATCGTCAGGGCGGAGTCGGAGGCGGCGGGCTCGCCGGCAGAGGCTCTCGGCAGCTTCACGGTGAGCTGATGGTTGACCAGGATTGGCGTCAGCACCATGAAGATGATGACCAGGATCAAAGACACATCGATGAGCGGAACGAGGTTCATCTCCGCGAACACGCGGCGGCGCTCGGAGCCCGGCGTGTCGGCGCGCATGGGTTTAGCGGGGCGCGCGCTCAACGAGGCCATCGAGCACTTCGTCGATCATCCAGCGCAGCTCTTCCTCGAACCGGGCGATCTTCTGGTTGAAGTGGTTGAAGGCGGCGACGGCGGGGATCGCGACGAGCAGGCCCGCCGCGGTGCAGATCAGCGCTTCGGAGATGCCGATGGCCACCAGGCCCGGTCCCGCGCCCGCGGCGTTGGCGAGGTCCTTGAATGCGCGCATGACGCCGAGTACGGTGCCAAACAGCCCGATGAAGGGGGCCACCGAGGCGATCGTGCCGAGCGTCGAGATTCCGCGCTCAAGCGCGGAGACGGCGCGGCCGGCGGCGCGCTGCGCTGCGCGGCGGCGCTCATCGCGGTTCGTCGGGCCCGACAACGTGGCCAGCACCACGCCGGAGGCAAGGCCCTTATGGCCCTTCGCGAGCGAGGCCGCGTCGGAGAGCTTGCCTGCGTCCGCTGCGGCGCGCACTTTGGCGAGGAATTCCGTGGAGCCGCCGGCGGCTTTCTGGATGAACTTGTAGCGCTCCCAGATCAGGGCCACGCAATAGATCGACAGAAGGATCATCCCGATCAGAACGGGCCCGCCGGCGACGAGGATCTCTTTTATTCCGGACTGTTGTCCCATGGGCGCATTATACCTATAATGCCGCTCGATGAAAAAAGCACTCCTTCTCCCCCTTCTTGTGACGCTTGCGCAAGCCGCGGCCCCGTACATGGGACCGACGATCGAGCCGCCGCCCGGCTGGAGCGACGCGAGGAACCAGAGTCGGGTGCGCAACACGGTCATCGCGCTCAAGGGGCCGCAGACGAGCTCCTTCATCGTCAAGCGCGCGCCGACGGCGCCTCTCGACAACCCCGCGGGCGTGCGCGGTTATCTCAACGACGTGCTCGGCGGCCTGCGCGACGCGAGCCGGAAGGATTATCGCTCCTCCGGGCGCGTGGAAACGCGCGTGTTCCGCAACGGCCTGACGGCCTCGCTCTTGCGCGCCCAGCTGGGCGGCGAGGATCGTCTTGTGCTTGCTGTATTCGGGGCCGGGGGCAGTGCGTACGTGGCCGTGCTCGTGAGCGCTGCGCCGGAGGCCATGCTGCCTTCCTTGCTCGGCGCTATCCAGTCTCGCGCGGTCGAGGGCGAAGTCCAGGTGAGCGGGGTCGTGCGCAGCCTCGATGGCCAGCTTGAGCTCGCACTCGGCGGAGGCCTGCGCGCGCGCTCCCTGCTTGAGGCGGAAGCCGCCCAGGGCTTCGTGCTCGTCATCCAGGGCGCGGGCTCGGAAATCCTTTTCCAGAAGCTATCGGAGGCGGATGCGACCAGGCCCGCGGAACAGGCCGCGATCGTGCGCGAATTGGCGGCGGCTTCGGCGGGCGTGCCCTCGGCCAAGGCGGCGAGTGTCCTCGCCGCTCCCAGCGCGGCCGGTCCGATCGCCGTTTATTCCTGGGCGCCGGTTGCGGCCGGCGAGAAGATCTCGGTCGGCTATCTTCCGTGGGGCTACTGGGGCTATCAGCTGTTCGGACGCGGGCCGGCGGCCGATGAGCTGCTTGTCGGCGCGCTCGCAGCGCTCAAGGCCGGCCCCGCGGCCGTGCCGGGACTGCTCGCCGCGAGCCCGCGCATTCCAGTTCAGGGAGGGACTCCCTCGCGTCAGTTGCTGCTCGGCGCCGCCGCTGCGCTGGGCGCGGCACTCTTCTTGGCCTGGAGTCTGCGCCGCAAAAACGCTAACCTACCGCCATGAAGGACGACGTAAAAAAAGCCGAGCACCTGCGCGAGGCGCGCGCCGCGATTCTCGATCAGCTCGGGCGCGTGATCGTGGGCCAGCAAGGGACGGTCGAGGAAGTCCTCATCGCGCTGTTCGCGCGCGGCCATTGCCTGCTCCAGGGCGTGCCGGGCCTGGCGAAGACCTTGCTCGTGACGAGCTTGGCGCGCATTCTCGATCTGCGGAGCGCGCGCGTGCAGTTTACCCCCGATCTGATGCCCTCCGATGTGACCGGCACCGAGATATTGCAGGAAGATCCCGTGACGCGCGCTCGGGCGCTGCGCTTCGTGAAGGGCCCGGTGTTCGCGAACTTCGTTCTCGCCGATGAGATCAACCGCACGCCGCCGAAGACGCAGTCCGCCTTGCTCCAGGCAATGCAGGAAGGCCAGGTCACGGCGGGCTCGCAGACGCTCGCGCTGCCGCGGCCTTTTTTTGTCATGGCGACGCAGAACCCGATCGAGCAGGAAGGGACGTATCCGCTTCCCGAGGCCCAACTTGATCGCTTTTTCCTGCAGTCCCTGTTGGATTATCCGACGATCGAGGAGGAGCGCCGCATCGTCACCGAAACGACCGGCGCCTTGGCGCCTGACCTGAAGCCTGTCTTGACGGCCGCCGAGGTCCTTGAGCTTCAGGATCTCGTGCGGCGCGTCCCCGTGCCCGAGCCCGTCGTGGACATGGCCGTTCGGCTTGCGCGCGCGACGCGGCCCAGGGACGCGCTCGCCTCCGAGAGCGTTGTGCAGTGGGTGTCGTGGGGCGCAAGCCCCCGGGCAAGCCAAGCACTCGTGCTCGGCGCCAAGGCGCGGGCGTTGCTCGAAGGACGGCTTGTCGCGTCGGCCGAGGACTTAGTGCGCGTGGCGAAGCCCGTTCTGCGCCACCGCTTGGTTCTCAATTATCAAGCCGAGGCCGAAGGCGTGTCGGCGGACGACCTGATCGGACGCCTCCTCAGTGCGGTGGCTTGATCCCGCGTCTCAGGCCCGCCTCAAGGGTCTAGTGCTTTCACCGCGACGCGCCCTGGGCCTCTCCGGCGCGCCGGGCAAGCATCGTACGCTCGCACGGGGCCGTTCGCGCGACTTTGCCCAGCACCGTCCCTATGCCGTCGGCGACGAGGCGCGGAGCATCGACTGGAAGGCCTACGCGCGGCTTGATCGCTTCTACGTCCGCGAGTTCAGCGCCGAGGACCGCATTCCCGTTTTCGTTCTTCTTGACTGTTCCGGCTCGATGGGCTACGCGGGCTCCGGCCGAGCCTCGAAGCTCGATCTGGGCCGCACAGTGGCGGCCGGGATCGCCTGGCTTGCGTTGGCGCAGGGCGACGAGGTGGGTCTGGTGACGTTCGCGGCCGCGGCGAAGCTCGTGCTGGATCCGCGCGCGGGTGCCGCCCATCTGGGCGCATTCGATGAAGCGCTCTCGGCCGTGGTCGCGGCGGAGGAGACTGATCTAGCGAGTGCGATCGAGGCGGCCGCGACCCAACTGCCCCGGCGCGGCCTTGTCGTGCTTGTGTCCGATCTGATGGGCGACACCGCAGGCGCGCTGAAGGCCGTCCGCGCGCTCGCCGCGAAGCGCCATGAGGTCTTGATCGTGCGCACGCTCGATCCCGATGAGTGCCATTTCCCCTATGAGGGCCCCTGTCTGATGGAAGGCCTCGAGGGAGGTCCACCGTTGTTCATCGACGCGCGCGAGGCCGCACCCGCCTACCGCGCCGCGTTTACGCGCCAGGCTGAAACGTATGCGGGTTCGCTGCGCCGAGCGGGCCTGCCGTACGTCGTCATGGAGACGGGAGGCCGTTGGGAGGCGGCGCTCGGGCGCCTGCTCTCTCGGTGAGATTCGGCTTTCCGGCCGCCCTGTGGGCGCTTCCGCTCGCGGGACTGCCCATCGTTCTTCATCTGCTGTCGCGCCGGAGCGCGCGGCGCATTTCCTTTTCGGATCTTACCCTGCTGCGGGCCGCCGATGCGCGCGCGCGTCCGAAGGCCCGCCTGCGCGAGATCCTGTTGATGGCCGCGCGCTGTGTGCTGCTTGCAGCGCTGATCCTCGCGGCGGCCGCCCCTGCCCGTCGCGGCCACGCGGCGGCGGGAGACTCCGGCCTCGATCTCGTGCTGCTGCTCGACGCGTCGTACTCGATGCGCGCGCGCGACGGCGCGCGCGCGCGCTTTGACGCGGCGCGAGGCGCGGGACGCCGCCTGCTGAAGCGCTTCGCGCCCGGCGACCGCGTGGCCGTCGGCGTCTTCGATGAGAAGCTCAAGGCGCCGCTCGCCTGGGGCGACGCGCGTTCAGCCGACGCCGCGCTTGCCGCGGCGAGACCCGGCTGGCGCGGCACGAACGATGCGGCCGCTCTCGCCGCCGCGAAAGCGGCGCTCGAGGACGCGCCGCGCGGCCGGCGGCGCGCGGTCGTTCTTCTCGGCGACGGCGCGGAGCACGGGCTTCGCGGCGGTGCTGTGCCCGCGCCCGCGGAGGGCTGCGCGGTG
>JAHFCE010000030.1 GCA_023249675.1 Elusimicrobiota bacterium
CGGGCGGGCCGCACCTGGCCGCCGCCTTCACGAAGCAGTTCCAGACGCGCTTCGACCGGAGTCAGAGCAACACGTTCGTGGACGCCAACGACGGCTCCACCGTCATCACGCTGGCCCCCCATGCCCTTCCCAGCGACGGCTACATCGTCATCAACACGGACCCGGTTCACAAGCCCGACCATGTCAACCCCAGCGTCATCGCCGAGGCCAACGCCAAGATGGCGGCGAGCCTTGGGTCCCTCCAAACCCCGGTCGCCATCCGTGAGATCAACGCCTACGATCTGTCCGGCAACTCTATTGAGATCGCGCGCTCGGCCCCGGCGTCCATCGCGGTCAAATACGAGGCGGACTCGAAAGGTTACGTGACGAGCAGCTTTTCGCCGATACGCTCCTCCACGCTGGAGCTGTGGACCCTCGACGAACAGAAGCGTCTTTGGGTGAAGGTCCCTGGAGCGTTCAACGATCCCGCGGCCAAGATCGTGATCGCGTCGATCCCGCACTTCTCGGTCTATGCACTCATCGGCGGCAATGACACGAACGTGTCCGCGGTCTATGCCTTCCCGGTGCCCTGGAAGCCGCGCTCCAGCGACACGGCGCACTACGGCAATCTCTCGGGCGGGATTACCTTCACCAGTCTCCCCACGCAGGGGACGATTCGGATCTACACGCTTTTGGGCGAACTGGTCACTTCCATCGACATCCCGGCCGGATCGACGACGGTTTCGTGGCTTGGGACGAACGGCCGCGGGGAAAACGTCGCCAGCGGTGTCTATCTGTGGAAAATCGAGTCGGGAAGCAATCATAAGACGGGCAAGTTGATGGTGGTCTGGTGAGGGTCCTACGGCGATTTCTTTTCGTCCCGGTGCTGGGTTTTGGTCTATGCCTGCCCGCCTCTTTTTCCGCAGCCGTCGGCCCCGGAACAACCGGCGCCAATTTCCTGAAGTTCGCGGTCGGTCCCCGGCAGATCGCCATGGGAGATCAGGGCGTCGCGCTGCCGGACGACGCCTTCAGCCTTTCCTACAACCCGGCCAATATCGCGCTGCTCAACTATCAAGAAGTTTCGTTCATGCATAATCAGTGGACGGAAGGGGTCAGCCAGGACTATGCCGCGTACGTCTACCCCGGACATTCCCTCGGCAGTTTCGGCGCCAGCCTGAACCTATTCCAGGTGGGTGCTTTCCCGGGCTACGACAACTCAGGCGGGCGGACAGGCGACGTGAACGCCCAGGATTTTGCGGCGACCTTCGGCTACGCCAGACACGTGCTGGGCCACGCGGAGCCCGCGGATGGACCAGGCTTGTTCGCGGGCGTGAGCGCGACCGCTCTTCGGGAGCGCCTGGAGAATGAATCGGCCTCCACGATCGCCGGGGACGCGGGCCTGCTCTACCACTGCGCCGCCCACGATATCGCTTGGCGTTTCGGCCTGGCGGCGCGCAACCTGGGCCCGGGGTTTTCGTATTACGGCGCCCGGGCATCGCTGCCGCGGACTTATGCGGCGGCGGCCAGCGCCTCGACCCGCCGCCTCTGGGGAGACCTGGTCACGGTGTCCCTCGAAGCCCGCAAGCCGGTGGACAAGAGCGTCGCGCTCAGCCTCGGCGGCGAATACTGGATCAATTCCATGCTGGCTTTGCGCGGTGGCTACGTGACCAACGAGGACCTGGGGCCCGGAGTGCGGGCCGGCCTTGGACTCAAAATCAAGGTCATCGAGTTTGACTACGCGATGTCGCTTCTGGGCGACTTCGGCCTGACCCACCGGGTGGGAGTGACCTTCCGTTTCGGGGCTCCCGTTTTCAGGACCCCGCCGCCGAGCCCGCGATCCCAGGCCGCCGTCAAAGCCGTGCGGCAGGCGAAGGCTCTCATGAACGAGAATCGCCCCCTTGACGCCTTGTTGAAGATCAACAATGCCCTTGAGCTCGACGCGAACCTGCCGGAGGCCCTCGAAGTCCTGGACCAGGTGCAGGTCAAACTCAAGGAAATCGAGCGCAATAAAACCCCATGACCAAACTTAAGTTCCTGTGCATTCTTTCTCTTCTCTCGGGTCTGGCCGCGGCGGCGTCGGCCGCGTCGCCAAGCGACACAACGGGGTTGAGTGTCCTCATCGAGCGGATCAAGGCCGATCCCAAGGATTCTGAGGCCCGCCTCCTCCTCCAGCAGGCAGTTCAGGGCCGGCTCCTGATCCAGCAAGAAGAGACGCGCAGGAAAAGGGCCGAGGTGCTGGCGCAAGCGCTGCGAGTCAGCGGGCAGGCCGGCGGCACCGCTCAGACCAACGTGGAGTTGGCGCTCGCCCTCAACGCGATTACGCCGGCAGTCGAGTCCATCGCGCAGTCGTCTGCTCCGACGCTCAAACCCGAACAGACGGTCGCGGTTGGACCGTCCCAGCTTCCCATCCCCGAAACCGTTGAGCCTGCGCGCGCGATCGCGCAAGCCCAGCCCAAGCCTCGCGGGACGCTCGGCGCGGCCGATGATCGCAGCGTCCTGATCGACGCCGTCCGCGACACCCGTGCGCGGGCGGTTATGCCGCCGGCGCGTCCGAGCCGGACGTTCCCGATCTTCCCGGTGGCCGCCTTGCTCTTGGGGTGCGCGCTGGCCGTGGCCGTGTTCCGCTTCCGCCGCATGACGGCGATCTTTCCCGGATCAAAATAGTTTCCATGTCTAATATCAGCCGTTCCAAAGGTGGTTTATGAAAAACGTTCGACAGAGACTTGCCCTTGCATTCAGTCTGAGCCTGTGCGCTTTCACCGGAGCTCAAGGCGCGGTGCCCGCGGACATCACCTACCAGGGTTCGCTCACGGACGGCGGAGTCTCCGTCAACGCGACCAGGACGATGTCGTTTCGCCTCACCAATCAGGACGGCACGGTCGAGTATTGGAACAGCGGAGCCAAGAGCGTGGCCGTGGCCAACGGCGTCTTCCATGTGAAGCTGACCCCGACCGGGGTGGCTTGGCACGACATCGCCCCGTACATCGAGGTGACGATCGCCGGCCAGCTCTTGCTCCCGCGCGATCCCGTCCTCACCACTCCCTACTCGCTCGTCGCCAACCGGGTGGCGGATTCCGGCGTCACCGCGAGCCAGATCGCTTCCGGCCAGATCAGCGACGCACATATCGCGGCCAACGCCGGCATCGCCCTCTCCAAGCTCGCGAAAGACCCGTCCGCGCCGGGCACGATCAATACCTCGACGAACCCGATTCACTGGACGCAGCTCAAGGGGGTCCCCGACTTGGTTCTCACCGGGGGCGTTGGTCCTAAAGGCGATAAGGGCGACACGGGTGCTGTGGGTCTGCAAGGCGTCCAAGGTTCGACCGGCCCCGCTGGTGCTGATGGCGCGGCTGGCGCCACTGGAGCGACTGGTCCCAAGGGCGACACGGGTGCTGTGGGTCTGCAAGGCGTCCAAGGTTCGACCGGTACAACTGGGGCGACCGGCGCCACGGGCGCCACCGGACCCGTGGGCCCCACGGCTTTGGTCGGCGATGTCACCGCCACGGGATCAGGGTCCGAGGTCGTGACCGCGACCGTGGCCTACGTCGGCGGCGTGAGCGCCGCGAACGTGGCGGCGGGGGCGACCTTGGCCAATGCGGCGACGAACTCGAATACCGCCTCGGCCATCGTCAAGCGCGACGCCTCCGGCAATTTTACGGCCGGGACGGTCACGGCGTCCGCATTCTCCGGCGACGGAGCCGGTCTCTCGAACCTCAATGCCGGCAATCTCTCATCGGGACTGGTCGCGACCAGCTTGGGTGGGACCGGGGCGAATCTTTCCGGCGCCGCCGCGGGAGGAATTTCTTACTTCGTCGCGGGGGGAACGACAGCCGCTTCAGCGGCCGGCTCCTCGGGAAACGTTCTCACCTCCGGCGGCGCGGGCGCTCCCTCATGGACGGCCGCCGACAGCGCGAACACGAACAACACGATCGTCAAGAGAGACGGCGCCGGAAGCATCAGCGTCAGCACGATCACGGTCGCCAGCAATGCCAAGGTCTTGTTCGGCTACACCATCAACGTCAATACGCTGGCGAGCAACGGGGCGAGCGTCAGGGCGGGCTGCGGTGGAGGATCGTTGGTCGCTATTGGAGGGGGATGCTCCAGTCCGAGCGCTAAAAACGTGCAAAGATCTTATCCTTCGACTCAAACGGACAACAGCACCTCGGTCGGGACCGCCGTTTCAAACGGGGCCACGACGGCCGGCTCCTGGAGCTGCCTCCTGAGCGGCAACGACGTGCATTCCGCCTACGTCATCTGCGCGCGCGTGGGCAACTAAGCGATGCGGCGGCCGTCGGCCGCCGCGAACAGGTGCAGCCGGTCCTGCCGGAACCGAAGCCCCACCGTCGAGCCCGGCGCGCCGTTGAACGCCGCCTCCACCACGGCGAGAAGCTTCGCGCCGCCCGACTTGAGGTAAAGATTCTTCCGGTGGCCGAGAAGCTCGGCCACCTCCAGCTCCGCCGCAAACGAGCCCGGCGCGCCGCTGTCCACCGCCTCGATGTCGTCTGGCCTAACCCCCAGCACCGCCGCGCCCGGCCGGCCATGGTTGCCGGGGAACTTCATCGAGACGACGGGGCTGGTGAAGGAGCCTTCCGCCGTCAGCTGGCCTTCGATGAAGTTCATCGTCGGGCTGCCGATGAAGCCCGCCACGAACATGTTCGCGGGCTTTGAGAACACCTCCGCCGGCGAGCCCACCTGCTGGATGCGCCCGCCGCTCATCACCGCGATACGCGTGGCCAAGGTCATCGCCTCGACCTGATCGTGGGTCACGTAGATGACCGTCGCATCGATGCGCTGATGAAGCTTCGCGATCTCAACGCGCATCTCCTCGCGCAGCTTCGCGTCCAGGTTGCTCAGCGGCTCGTCGAAGAGGAAGACCTGCGGCTTGCGCACGATGGCGCGGCC
This sequence comes from Elusimicrobiota bacterium, assembly GCA_023249675.1. Taxonomy (GTDB): domain Bacteria; phylum Elusimicrobiota; class Elusimicrobia; order UBA1565; family UBA9628; genus GWA2-66-18. The sequence goes on from JAHFCE010000030.1 coordinate 4,882, forward strand.
GATGGCGACGCGCTGGCGCTGGCCGCCGGAGAGCTGGCGCGGCATGCGCTCAAGCAGGGGCTCGAGATGAAGTATGGCCGCGGCGTCCAAGACGCGCGAGGAGATCTCGGCCGCGGGCAGCCCGCGCAGGCGCAGGCCGAAGCTCATGTTGTCGGCGACGTTCATGTGCGGATACAGCGCGTAGTCCTGGAACACCATCGCGATCTCGCGCTCCCGCGGCGGGAGCGCGTTGACCGCCCTGCCCCCGATGACGACCTCGCCTTCGGTCGTTTCCTCGAGCCCCGCGATCATGCGCAGGAGGGTGCTCTTCCCGCAGCCCGAGGGCCCCACCAGCACCATGAACTCCCGCTCCGCGACCTCGAGGTCGATGCCGCGCAGGACCGCCGCGGTCTCGTAGCTTTTTTGGATGCCCCGCAAAGTCACTGAAGCCATAGATTTATCCTTTTACTCCGCCCAAGGTGAGGCCCGAGACCAGCCATTTCGACGTGTAGAGAAAGATGCACAGCACCGGGATCGTCACCAGCAAAGAGCCCGCTGCGAACATCCCCCATTGCGTCAGGTATTGACCTTGGAGCTCGAAGAGCCCCAAGGTCCAGGTGTACATTCTCGAGTCGGACAGCACCACTCGTGCGACCAGATACTCGTTCCAGGCCGTCGTGAAGTTAAAGAGGAAGGCGATGGCTAGGGCCGGCGTGGAAAGAGGAAGGACGATCCGGTAGAAGGCCCCGAAGCGCGTCGTCCCGTCGACCAAGGCCGCCTCTTCCAGCGAGCGCGGGATGGTGTCGTAGTAGCCCTTGAGCAGCCAGATGCTGAAGGGCAGGGAGGAGACCGAGTAGGCGATGATCATGCCGAGATACGTGTTGATCAGCCCCAGCCGCACGATCATGAGAAAGAGGGGCAGGAGCAGCATCGAGGCCGGAATCATCTGGGTGCCGAGCAGGAGCAGCAGGCCCAGCTTGCTTCCCGGGAAGCGGAAGCGCGAGAAGGCGTAGGCCGCCGTCGAGGCGAGGCTCACTCCCACCAAGGAGGTCGCGCAGGTGATGACCAGCGAGTTCCACAGCCAGCTCAAGAAGCCCGTCTTGCCCAGCACGTTGCGGTAGGCGTCGAGGGACGCCCCCGGCGGGATAAAGGAAAGGTCGGTCGAGATCAGGCGGTCGCCGGGACGCAAGGAGACGGAGATGATGCGCAGCAGCGGGTAAGCGCAGGCCGCGCAGCACAGAATGAGCGCCAGGTGGACGAGGGCGGTGAGCAGGCGGCGGCGTTTAGTGGACAGAGTCGGCCCCCTTGGTGGCTTTCATCCAGACCGTCGAGAAGGCGAAGAGCAGGGCGAAGATGACGAGCGCCAAAGCGGCGCTGTAGCTGTAGCGGTAGTAGGTGAAGGCGGACTTGTAGAGGGCGGAGACCAGTATGTCCGCGTCCTCGGTGCCGCCCGCCTGGCCGGTCACGAGGTAGATGACGTTGATGTTGTTGAAGGTCCACACCGCGCCCAAGGTCACCGCCGGGGCCAGGACGGGCCGGATCAGCGGCACAGTGATCAGGCGGAACTGCTGGAAGGCCGAGGCCCCGTCGATGGCCGCCGCGTCGTAGTAATGCTGGGAAATGGATTGCAGGCCGCCCAAGATGACGACCATCATGAAGGGGATGCCGAGCCAAATGTTGATGAGCGAACAAGTGAGGAAGGGATGCGCGCTCAGCCATTGCACGGGTGCCAGACCCAGACGCCCCAGGACGATGTTGATGAAGCCGTACTGGGAGTGGAACTCGCCGCGCAGGGCCAGCACGGCCACCACCTGCGGCATGGCCCAGGGTATGACCAAGAACGTGCGGTACGCGCCGCGGCCCCACTTGACGCGGTTGAGGAGCAGGGCCAGGGCCATGCCTCCTGCCACGTGGAAGGAGACGTTGAGGATCGTCCAGCCGATGGTGCGGAGGAGCAGGCGCCAGAACGTCACGCCCGACAAGGGCGAGGAGGTGAAGACCGCAATGAAATGCTTGAACCCCACGAAAGGCAGATGGCCGGTTCGACGCCAGTCCATGATGGTGGTGAGCTTTAGGTCGTGGAAGGCGAGATAAACCTCGTAGGCCAGGGGATAGAGGATGAGGATGGCCAGGCCCGCGAAGGCGGGGGCCAGGAGCATGTAGGCCAGGGAATGCTTCGTGCGCGTGAGCTTGAAGACCCCGGCCAGGACCAGTTCGAGCGCCGCGACGGCCAGAGCGATGAGGGCGAGGAAGCCCGCCACTGGACCCAGGGCGCTCATTCGTTCATCTCCGCGATCTTGCCGAGCGCGTCCTTCTGCATCAGGCGGGCGGCGTCGGCGGGGGAGACCCGGCGCGTCAACACCTTGGCGTAGACGGGACGCAGCGCGTCCCAGACGGCGCGCATCTCGGTGGCCATCGGCATGGGCTTGCCCGCTAGGACCTGCTCCATGGACGCCCGCAGAAGGGGGTCGCCTCGGACGGCTTGAGATCTCGCCGCTTTCGTCAGGGCGGGCAGCCGGCGCAGCTGCCGCACTTGGGCGATTTGCATCTTTTCGGAGGTCGCGAATTCGACGAACCGGCGGACGAGGTCGAGTTTGTGGCCGGAGAGGGCCGAGCTCAGCATGAGATACTTGCCGCTGACCATGGGAGTCGGCCAGCGGCCCGTGGCGGAGAGTTTCGGGATCTTCGCCACGCCCAGGTCCTTGCCCAGTTGGCGTTCGTAAACGGGCAGGGCCCAGTCGCCGTTGATGGCGAAGGCCGCCTGGGATTCCTTGAACAGGGAGTCCATGCAGTTGTAATCGCACTCGGCCGGGGTGATGTGGTCGTCGCGCATCTTGAGGACGAATTCGAGGGCTGCGCTCATGGCCGGGGTGTCCAGCGTGGGCGCGCGGCCTTCCATCGGCCAGCCGCCGAAGGCGCCCAGCCAGGGCATGAGCCAGAACGGCTCGCCCTGGTTGAAGGCCAGGCAGTGGGGAAGCTTTAACTCCCGGGCGCGCGTAACGCAGAAGCGCTTGAGCTCATCGGTGGTCGCGGGAGGAGTTGGGCTCAGGCGCTTGTTGTAGTAGAGCAGCAGGTGATTGCCGTTTGACATCGGTATTCCCCAGGTCTTGCCCCCGTCGGCGACGGCCTCGACGACGGGTTTGTTGTAGAGCCCGAGATCGAAGAGCTCGTCGACCGGGAGGAGGAAGCCCGAGACCGAATAGACCCCGGCCGCGTCCGAGGGGCTCAAGAGGAGGTCCGGCGGCTTGCCCGCGATGGAGGCGGTCTGGAACTGCTGGCGCAGGTCCTCGTTCTGGTAATGCGCCCGGGAGAAGACGACGTCGGCGTTGCCCGGAATTTTTTTAAATTCCGCGAACAGGCCGTCGAGGAAGGGGGCGACCGCCGCGTCTTCCTGCTCCCAGAGAACGATGGTCCTTGCGGCGCTTGAGTCCGCGGCGTCGCGGCAACCGGCCGCAGCGAGCAGGAGCAATGCCGCTAGGGCGCGTTTGACCAACATGCGGGGGGATGCTACCAATTTAACGACGGCGGGTCCTGATCTCGGCGGCGAGCAGACCTAGAGTGGAGGGACCTTTCGGCCCAGGCACGTAAGACGTCGGGGCGCTACACTACGTCCATGGCCTCATTCTGGATTATTGCGCTTGTCCTCGCGGCGGGATCCGTCGATTCCCGTGCCGCCTCCCCGGTGCGTTCTCCTCTGACCCCCGTTCTTGCCCCCCTCGATCCGGTGATGAGCGTCTATCGCGGGGCTCTACAGGCCGCCGTGCTGCAGCCGACAGCGGTTCCGACCCTCGCTCCGGAGAATCTGGCGAAGATGTCGCTCCTGAGCGGCGTCCTACCGGAGGTCCACGCCGCGGTACCCGCTCCGGGAGCCGACCCGCGCGTCGTCCTCCAGGTCTTCGACCGCGTGCTCGGCGGCATCCCTAAAGAAGATCTTTCGAATCCCGCAGAGTTGGCGAATGCAGCCTGGTCGCTTTGGGACGGGCTTCGCGCCTCCTCTCCCGATGGCGCGCCGCCTGCCTTCTCGGATCCGCTCGCGGGCATAAGCCTGTTCCATCATGTGGACGCGGAGCCTTGGAAATGGTTCCAAGATGGCGTGCGGGGAAAGCCGGGCTATCGCAAGGGACAGTATTGGCCCCGCACGCAGGAGTACCGTTACGAGGAATACGACGCCCGCGCCGAAAGGGATGGCTTCGTGCGGAGCTGGACCTTCGACGCGCGGCACGGTCAGCCCCGGATACAGCCGGGATTCGGCATGTTTCTCGAGACAATTCCCGAGACCCGCGAGGATTGGGCTATGCTGCGGGCCGACATGAAGACCTTGGCGCGGCGCTTGAAGATTGTGGCCATCGATCCTCGCAGTCAGCTTGGTTATCCGGGCGTCGAAGAGGCCCTCTTGAGAATCAGGGCTCGCCCCTCCGACGATATCGAGACGCTTCAGCCAGGCGAGTTAGTCCTCATGGAGGATTATGGGGACGGAGTGTCCTTGTTTCGTGTCGGTCGGATCGAGAAGATCGAGGACGGGCAGATCTATTACCGCTTGTATTCAGACGAGCCGTTGGACTCGCGCGGAGCTGACAAGTTGGACTTCGCGAAGGATTTCTGGGGACATCGCTATATCTCGCAGAACAGCGCTCGTTCGGATGGATTCATCGCCGTGATTAGACCGCCAGCGCGTCTCTGGCGTGTTGGCGAGCGAGAGCGGCAGACGCTCCTTCGTTATCATCCAAGGATCGCCGAACCGGCTCCCGATGCCCTTGGGAAGCGCGCCGGCCTGACGCTCTATCTGGCGCTTTCCAGCATGCAGTACGAGCGCTGGGGCGTCGATGAGATCGACGCGATCTCAGCGGGTGAGCGCAAAAAGAGTCTTCTCGAAGGCCGCTACGCCCGCGTGACGCCCGAGAACTATGCGCGCGCCTTGGACGTGCTGCTGGCGCGTTTTGGCGAGGAGGAGTTTTATCGCACCGCGTCATCCGTCTTCGACGCCCACCTCAAGCATCTGCACACTTCCCTGCACACGCCCGGACTGCCTTTCGGCGCCCACTCGGACATGGGTCCCCTGGATCCTCTCTACACGCGGCTGGCCTCGGAGGCGATCCTCGACGCGCACCCCGTCCCCAAGAACATGAGCGAGTCGGGCTACCTCATCAACGTGAAGAGCCTGTTTGGCGATTATGATTTCTGGGAGCACCTCTCCAAGAGCAGGCGGCCTCTCTTCGATCGCCTGGTCGACCACCTGCTCTCCTTGCCCCGCGAATATCCGCAGCAGAGCGTCTACGCCCAAGCTGTTCTCGACCCAGTCGCCGTGGTCACGCGGCATTTCCCGAGGACGTTCGCCCTTATCCACAGCCTGCGTCCGGAGTTCGACTCTCCCACGGAAGAGCCCATTCGGCTGATCGGACGGTAGAATTCTCGGAGTCGGAGCGCTCCTGCGAAATCTGGGCCGCACGTCGCGCGCAGCCCGGAGCATGTCAGAGGAGAGCGACGAACTCCTCCTTGCTTAGGCCCGATTGATCAAGGATGGCGAGGAGTGTCCCGCGCGGGATGTCCTTGCCCTGGGGAACGATCACGAGCCGGACGCGATCGCTCGCGTCTTTCTTGACGAAAGCACGGTGGCTTCCCTTGCCTCTGTCAGGAGCCTCGATAAATCCTGAAGCCCGAAGAGCCCGTATGATCTGTTTTGACGAGAGGGACGGCAGCCGCATCAGAGCGCGGCGACTTCGAGGGGAGTTGTGAAGCGGGCTGAAGAGGCGAGCGCGGGCTCGACGTCCTGGAGAAGTCCGAGCCGCTTGGCGTTTGACATAAAGAGTTCCACGGCTTCTTCGAGGGCACTCCGAGCCTTCTCCGGCGTTGCTCCGTAAGAGGCGACGCCGAGTTCGGGGCACTTGGAGACATAGCTCTTCCCTTCTTTCCAAATGACGGCGGTCAAGTGATAGGACTTCATCTGGTCGATAGTATAGCAGGCGCTGGGCGATGGTGCCATGGCTGGGCCCCGTCGCCCCTGCGGCGCCACGACCTGCAAATGCGCCAAAGCCAAGCGGTATTGGCACAAGTCGTGGTCTATCAGTCAGAGCCACAAGGGGAAACTGCGCCGGAAATCAATTCCCAGCCGCCTGCGCGAGGAGGTAGACCTCTGGCTCAAGAACTACTGGGAAGCCCGCGAGTTGCTGGACCAAGTTTCCGAGGAGTATTGGGCCCGGCTCGAAAAGAAGCCCCAACGGAAATGATCGGACGTTTTGCTCGTTACGCAGAGAAGCGGTGGAGCTTTCTGGACATGCAACAGCGGCGGCCTCTCCTGGGGATAAGAGGGCGCGGAAAGCCCCCTGCTTATTTTGGGGGCACCCCTCAATATTGGGGGAACTTCCGGTTCATCCGATGTGCCGCGTAGAGCAGCGCCGGGACGGCGATTGCGGTTGCCCAGAAGAGCGGGAGTGGGACGAACCCGTAGAGCACCATCCAACTCATCGTGCCTAGAGTGCCGACGACGACGGCCCACACATTGCCCGCGGTGCCGATCGTGTTCTTGGTCAGCATCATGCGCGGCAGGAGCAGCATGTTCCCGGCCAACCCGAGGAACATCGAGGCCAGCGATATGCCGCGAAGACCCTGGGGATTAAGGAAAGTATAGACGTGGCCGATCACGGCACCATAGCCGAATAAGGCCGTGGCGGTCCAGGCGCCGACCGCATTCCAGAATTGACTCAGCCACTTCGGGGCGCGGGTCGTATGGCGGACGTAATAATCGATCAAGATGGCGGCGGCGACCCCGATCGCCAAAGGAAGAATTGTTCCAGACAACGCCGGAGCGGCCAGTTGGGCCGCGGCCGACCAGACGTTCTGCGTCAGGACGCCTACGCCCAGCAAGCTCGTGGCCCGAGACCAGCGGTCCCAGACATTGTCGCTGATCTTTTTTGTCTGGTGGAGCCAGTTGAACGCGAAGCCGATGGAGACGGCGGACATCACCGCCGCCAAGGCGGGCAGCGGCATGAAACCGGCCATGAAGATCTGGACGAGCACGACGGAGCTGGTGAGCACCCCCATGATTTGGGCGCCGGCTGTGGCCTTCTCGCCCAGGCACCGGAAGTAGGCGAGCAGCATCATGTTGGCCAATATGCCCGATGAATATCCCGCCCAAGGCAGGATGGCAAGATCAGTGAGATGGCCGGCCGCGAGATTCTCGTAGTTCTTAAGGATCTGGGGGAATTGCATCACGGAGAAAATAACGCCGGAGGATAAGACCATGGACTTGGTCGCCTTCTGCCAGAGAGCGGACGCCGGCTTCGGGGCCTTGGAGAGAGGAGCGACCGCCTGGGAGCGGTTTTCCGGCACGGTCGTGTCGGCCGACGCGGTCTTCTTGCTCCCATCGTAAAGACCGGGCAGGTCGCCTTCGAGACCAAGCGCAAGTTCGTGGACGGCTCCGACGCCGGGGGCGGCGGCCGGCGTCGCGGCGGCGGTCGGCAGCGAGGAAGGCCGCGGGTCTATCGGCGACGACGCGGGCATCGCGACCGCTACGGAGACGCGGGGTGCGCCGACCGCGGCGGACATCGGCGTATTCGTCAAGCCCGGAGCCGGCGTGAGCGGCGCGGCCAGAGAAGCGGACAAAGTCAGGGGAGTTGTAGTTCCCAGGGCGCTGGGAACGATCTGTATTGTTGCGGATGCTCCCGACATCTCGGATTGGGTTGGGACGATGGAGCGGGAAGCCGCGTAGTTTTGGGAAAAAGCGCTGGTTGGAAGGGTCGCAGCGAGGATGACGGCGATGATGGAGGACAATGTCACCAGACGACCTCAAAGAGATGGACGCCGCCGCCGGCGAGTTCGATGCTGAGGCCATTCTCGAGCAGGTCCTTGCCGTCGCGCCGATACTCGACCGGTCGGCCGTCGGCGTCAAGATGAGCGAGATCGCGCAGGGTGTAGCGGCGGTCCGCCTTCGGCACGAAGGCGCCCAGGCCGCCCAGGACCGGCTTGTCGAGGCGGAAGATTCCGTGGGCGCGCTCCTGCGACCAGTTGGCCGCCATCAGGAAGGTCTTGCCCTTGTGGGAGACGGTCCACGCCGCGATCGGCGTGCCCGGAGCCGTTTCGAGCACCTCCATCACTCCCCGGTCGAAGAGTTCCTGGTTCTCCGCGCCAATGCCGAGCACGAGCTTGAGGAAGGACTGCCTCTCCCGGTCAGTCTTGGCCCAGTCGATCAGGACGGGGATGTCATAGGGGATGGCCTTGGCCGTGTCCACGGACTTCGAGAGGTCTCCGATCAGATTTTCGCGCTGGCCGACGCCCTGCTCGACGCCGTTGTAGAGCAGGATCGGCCGAAGCGTCAGGGCGGTCAGGGCCGCCGCCTTGTAGCGGCGGCCGAACTTGTCGACGGGGTTGCCTTCGCCGCCGTCGTGCGTGCCGATGAAGTTGACCAACGCCGCGCCGCCTCTTTGCCAGCGGCGGAAGGCGGCGTGCCGCTGGGCCCGGCGGATTCGATCCGCGTCGCCGCCTTGCATCGCGTCGTAGAGGCCGATCTGGCCTTCCTCGTCGTCATGATCGTTCTTGTTGTATATCCCATCCGAGCCGGCGCGCGAGAGTTCGTCGGTCTGGCCGTAGGCTTCGTCGATGAGCACCGCGCGCGGGTCCAATGCCTTGGCGGCGTCGGTCGCCTCCTCTATGAACTCGGCGCCGCCCAACGCCGCCCAGCGCGCCTTTAAGCCCTCGATGGTTTTAAGGTGCCCATCGCGCATCCAGCCCGCGGGAATGGCGGTGAGCTCATTGTCCAGGATGCGGACCCAGCGATGGTAGAAGCGGGCGTTGAGGACCTCGTAGGCCATGTCTCGCCGCACCGAGTCCACGCCGAACTCGGTGAAGAGGCGCGACAACTGCCGCGTCTGCCAGGTCCGTGCCTCAGGGCGGGAGTAGTCGATCTGCGCCATGTCGATCCACATCGCGTCCCCGTAGTCCGTGCGCGGGTGGTGGACGAGGATGCGCGCCGGGCGGCGCGTGCCGTCGGGCATCGGGTAGGAGGCGGTTCGCACGAGCTGGTAGCTCGGCGTGATCGCGGCCATGATCTGCTCGTCGGTGAGGCCTTGGGGCGGCAGGATGTGGAGGAGGCCCTCAGGCAGGCTTTCGATCATGTCGCTGTCAAGGGAGGTGTGGTTCGGGACGAAGTCGAGCTTGACGCGCAGGCCCGCGGCGTGCGCGCGGCGCACGAAGGCTTTGAGCCCCTCGTCGCCGCCCAACTCGGACTTCACGCGGTAGCCCTTGATCGAGTAGGAGGATCCGCCGCCCGTGCCCCAGCGGTTGATGCCGCCGATCTCGAAGACGTCCATGAGCCAGACCTCGTCGGCGTGCGTCTGGCTCCTGATGCGGGCGAGTTCTGCGTCGTCCAGGGAGTCGAGGAAGTTCTTGCCGGGCCGCAGGCGGTTATAGGCGCGCGCGAAGATCATGTAGGTGGCGCTGCGACGGCCCCAGGAGGCGGCGTCGGCCCGGCTCAAGCGCTCCTGGATCTCGCCGACGGCCGCGGCGACGGCCTGGTCGAAGAGTTTTTCTTTTCTGGCGGCGGGCAGGGCCGCAGCGCCCAGGCGCGAGAACTTCGCGCGCAGGGAGGCGGCCTCGGGCGCGCCGGCGAGAAGGGCGTCCACGTAGGCGAATTGGTCGTCGAGCTGGCCGAGGGTGGAAACGCCGTCGCGCGCGAGTTCACGCTTGGTGTAAAAGAAACCCTCGAGGCCGGCCGAGCGCGCCCGGCGCCAGCCATTCGGAGTGAGAAAGCCGAAGGGCCGTATCTGGGTGTTCCCGCTTCCGGTGCCGTCGGCGAGCACGCGCTTGTACGATTTGAGCATCTCTCGCTCGGCGCTGGGCGCGGGCACGGCGTCATGCGCCGGCTTCTCCATCATGCCGTCGAAGAGCGCGGCGAGGCGCCCAGTCGAGAGTTCTCTTGCGGGCTCCCCGGGGAGCTTTGCAACAGCGGGGATTTTCGCGGCGGTCGGCAACGTCGTCGGGAGGGCCGGAATCATCGCGACGTTGAGCCGCGCGGAGGGGATGGCCGTCGGCGTGAGCGACGCAGCTAGGGGAACTGGCGGGGTCAGTGGAGCGCTGGCTCCCAGGCCGCCGGGAACGAGCGGTATTGCTCCCGGCACGCCCGCGAACGCGGATTCGGCGGCGAAACTTTGGGCAAAAGAACCGCTCGGGATTAGGACGGACAGGCAGACGGCGAGAATCCCGGACGGTTTCATCAGTGAGGTGTCTGTTCGTTGGCGATCAGGCTGGTCAAAGCTTTCAAGATGGCGTGGCGGTACTCCGCGAAGCCCGTGCGCAGGTCCTTCGCCGTGAAGTCATAAGCGATGTCGGGCGTCACACCCAGGTTCTCGATGGGCTGACCGTCGGCGCGCAGGGCGATGGTCCAGGTGGCGGACAGGCGCTCGATGCCGAACTGGTTGGGCAGGGAGTAGGGCTTGACCGCCCCGCCGGCGCCGGACGTGCGCACGCCCATGACGGTGGCGCGCGTGTTGTCCTGCAGGATGGCCGGGAAGAAGTCTCCTCCCGAGAAATCGAGCGCATTGGTCAAGAGCAGGATGGGCTTGGTGTAGCGCTCCTCCGCCCTCGGCGCGGGGTCGATATCATCGACGCCCCACAGATGGGTCGGGGGGGTGAAGCGATGGCCGGCTTCAAGCTGCGCGAGGATGAACTGCGCGAAGCGGAGCATGAGCAATATGAACTTCGGCGTGACGGGATAGCCGGTCCACTCGTCCGCTTCTTCGGACGATGCTTTCGCCGCAGCGCGGTCCTTCTGCGGCCGCGCCAACTCGAGCAGGAGATCGGCGGCCCATTGCGCGTCGCTCTCGCCGATGATGACCCGGTGGCGGGGAGTCAGCAAGGTCTTGTCCGTCAGGTGCGAGGCCAGGGCGTAGAGGTAGAAGATGGCGCCGCCCGGGTTGCTGACCTGGTCGATGACCAAGGCGGAGGTTTCCTTCTGGAACTTGGCCATGATTTTGGCGAAGCGCGCCACTTCCGCGGCGCCTCCTTCATAAGAGGGGATACGGATAAAGCCGACCTTGCGGCCATCCGGGGTCTTGAAGATATAGGCGTGGAACGCGTCGTCCTCTTTGGTCTCCCAGAGGATAGTCCCGAGACGGGGCACGAAGCTTTTTCGCGCGCCCATCATGAATGGGTTGCTGGAATCGTCGGAGCGCATATCCGCGAAAAGTCGGGCCAGGGGATGACTCGCGTCGGTGAAGGCGCGGTCGAGGAGGCTCTTGAGCTTTGCGGCGGGGAGCCGGGGCGCGGTCTCAGCGCCCTCCTCCCAGGTTTCGGTCCCGAGAGCCCCTGGTTCGAGGAGTCCCGCGTCTCGCACGGGGACGTCCTGTGGAATCAGCTCCGGGGTGTAGTCCCAAGGCATGCGGATCTTGTAGAGCTTGCCGTCCCGGCCGCGGATGCCCAGCACGACGTTGCCGTTCGGGATGTCCGTGTCGCCGCGGCTCCGGCGCCGGTTGGTGAGGAAGATCTCGGCTAAGCGCAGGTCCGTTGCGGCGGTATTGCCGCCCAGTTGGGCGGCAAGATTGTTCACGGCTTCGGCCGTGGGTTTGCCATCGAAGGCGACGACCTCGTCGCCCACGCGGAAAGGGAAGAGCTTCAAGGGGAGCTTCTCCCGGTCGATATAGGCCAGGAAGTGCTTGCCCTCGGCTCCGATGACGAGGAAGGGAAGGCGCGCGCGTTCCGTGGAATTGTAGGAGATGCTCACATGGTAATCGTGCATGCCGGCCACGAAGGCGGTGAGCAGGTCCTGGAACTCGCGGGTGGTGATTTGCGGATGAGCAAGGATGGCCGCCTGGACCTTGTCGTATTCGCGCTTCAGGTCGACGGAGAAGCGCTCTCTTTTCCAGTCGATGGGGGCGTATTGCTCGGAGAAGATGGCGGCCACCTGATAGAGGGCGCGGATCATCTTCTGCTGGGTGAGAGTCCCGCGCGGCGCGGCGGGGGCTTCGCGGCCCGGGACTTCGGCGGGAACGCCCTCGGTCGCGGCCTGTCCGCCGGTCAGGGCCCCGAAGACCTGAGAGGCCAAGGACTGCGAGGATTCAGGCGAGGCGTTGCCCGCGGTCTCAGCGGCTTTGAAGAACGTTCCGACTTTTCCGGTCATCTTCTCGATCTGGAGAGACGCGACGGTCGGCGGTTGGGCGGCGGCCGGGATGGCTACCGGCGTGACCCCGGGGGCGGGCGTCAGGCTCGGGGTGATCGACGCGGCCGAAAGGGAGAGCGGGGCCAAAGCTCCCAAACCGGAGGGAACGGTCTGAACCGCTCCGGATGCGACCGAGCCCTGCGGCGAGGCCGCCGGACCAACGGCCCCGGCAAGATTCTGGGCGAAAGCCCCGCCCGGGATCGAGGCCGACAGGGAGACGGCAAGAACCCCGGACAGTTTCATAACCTACGAAGAGTGTAGCCATGGAGAAGTCGAAATCACAGGGACCATGGACCCATAAGGAAGTGGGCCTTGGGCCTATATCTGTTGCTACAATAGCCGGGGGCCCCCTTAGCTCAGTGGCAGAGCACCAGTTTTGTAAACTGGCTACCCCAGTTCGATTCTGGGAGGGGGCTCCGGTTTTTCCAGGCGGCCTGGCCTAAGGTTTGCGGGGCGCGACGGTGAAGCGCCGCGGCGTGGAGCCGATGGGCGAGCCGTCGCGGTTCTGGCCGCGCGCGACGAGCGTGTGCTCGCCGTTTTTGTAGCCGGACCAGTCGTACCACCAGTAGCCGCACGCGCGCCGGCAGGCCTGCCAGGGCCCGCGGTCGACCGCGACCTCAAGCGACGCGAGCGTCTCCGGCCCATCGATGCGGAACGTGTAGGTCGGCGAGGTCACGATCTGGTCCTGCTGGGGATGGTCGATGTCGAGTTTGGCTACGGGCAGGGAGAGCGTGTTCATTCCCTAGTCTTACAATATTTTGCAGTTCGATGGACCACAAGGGGAAAAATCGCCGACTGTTTCCGGAAACAGTTCGCGTGCGTTCGGGAATCGCGAGAGCAAGGCGGCGCGATGAGCGCGCGGCTCAGCATCCGATGGCGCGGGAGATCACGAGGCGCTGGATCTCGGAGGTGCCTTCGCCGATCTGGAGCAGGCGCTGGTCCCGGTAGAAGCGTTCGACGTCGAATTCCTTCATCAGGCCGTAGCCGCCGTGAATCTGGACGGCTTCGTTGGCCACCCACTGCGCGACTTCCGAACAGTAAAGCTTGGCCATCGCGGACTCTTTGCCGAACGGCTTTTTTTGATCTCTCAGCCAACACGCCTTATATAGGAATACGCGCGCGTGCTCGATCTTCATCGCCATGTCGGCGAGCTTGAAGGCGACCGCCTGGAAACGCGAGAGCGGCTTGCCGAACTGGACGCGCTTCTGCGCGTAGGAGAGCGCGAGCTCGTAGGCGCCCTGCGCGCAGCCGAGGCCCATCGCCGCGATGGACAGCCGGCCGCTGTCGAGCGTTTTGAGCATCTGGCGCGAGCCGGTGCCGCGCTTACCCAGGATCGCCGAGTCGGGGACCTTGACCTTGTTGAAGTACAGTTCGGCGGTGTCGGAGGCGCGCCACATCAGCTTCTTGTGCATGCGTTTTGAGGTGAAGCCGGGCGTGCCCTTCGGCACGATGAAGCAAGTGAATTCGGGATCGCCATTTTCGTTGCGGTCGCTGACGGCCTGAACGATCACGCCGGCGGTCAGCTCGTTGGAGCCGTTGGTGATGAAGATCTTCGAGCCGTCGATCGTCCATGTGCCATCGGCGTTCTTGACCGCCTTCGTGCGCGAGCCGCGTGAGTCGCTTCCGGCGTCGGGCTCGGTGAGGCCGAACGCGAAGAGGGTTTCCCCGGCCGCCAGACTGGGGAGATATTTCTTTTTCTGTTCTTCCGTTCCGAAATAAAGGATGGGGGCGACGCCGAGCGAGACGCCGGCGGCGACGGTTGCGGCCTGCGAGCCGTCCACGCGCGCGAGCTCCTCGACGGCGATGCAGTAGGAGGTGTAGTCGAGGCCCGAGCCGCCGAATTCCTCGGGGACGATCAGGCCGAACACGCCGAGCGCGCCGAGTTGACGCGTCAACTCGGCTGAAAATTCTTCTTTTTCATCGAGCTCGTGGGCGAGCGGCTTGATCTTGGCTTCCGCGAACTTGCGGACCGTGTCGCGGATGTCTTTTTGGGCGTCGCTCAATTCGAAATCCATGTTATTTCTCCGTGAAGCGCATTGTAGCCGATTTTGTAGGATAGCCGCTCCATGAAGCATGTCGCGCACCCGCACGAAAAGCCCCACCACCCCCACTGGCCGCTCGAGACCCTGCTCTTCGCGCTCGTCTTTGCGTTGGGCTGGCGTTCGGTGCATGTGCCCGAGACCTGGATTCACCTGAAGACCGGCGCTAAAATCCTCACCGAGCATCGTCTGCCTCAGACGGATCCGTTCGGCTACGGCTCGGCGGGCGGCGCGTGGACGACGGACTCCTGGCTGTTCGACGTCGCCGCGTCCAAGCTCGATGCCATCGGCGGCGTGAAGGCCGTCGTGCTTGTGAAGAGCCTCGCGGCCGCCGCCGCCTTCGCGCTCCTGCTGCCGATCAACCACGGCAGCCCGCTCGCGGCGGCGTCGCTGCTCGCACTCGGCGCGTGCGCGGGCTGGACGGGACTCGTTGAGACGCCGGCGGTCTTCGACCTGTTGTTTTTCGCGCTGTTCATCCGTTTGCTGCGCCCACGCCACCGTTTCCGCTGGTGGCAGGGGGTGGCCGCGGCGGCGCTCACTGCGCTGTGGGCGAACACGCACGGGGCGTCCTCGCTGCTGGCGCTTTGGCTCGTGGGCCTGAAGGTGTTCAAAGCGTCTTTGCGCACAGCGGCGAGCGAGCGCCTCGGCTATTGGGGGACGTTCGGCGCCTGCGCGTTGACCATCGCCTGGAATCCGCTTGGCTGGGGGGTGCTGGGCCGCACGTTCGTGGACGCGGCCGGGGTCGTCGGCGGCTGGCCGGCGGAGTGGCTTTCCCTTTACACGCTGTTCGCGGCTGCGGGCTTGGCTTCGTGCTGGCACACGCTGCAGCAGGAGTTCGTCACGACCTTGGCCGCGACGACCGTGATTGCCCTCTCGTTTGTCCTGCCGGGCCTGCGCCCGCTTGCGATCTTGGCCGCCTGCCCGGTCATCGCGCTGGCGCTTGGGCATTGGCTGAAGGCTCGAGCCGACACCTGGCCGCGCGTGCTGCGTTGGAGCGTGTTCGCCGGCCTCTTGCTCGCGGGCTACCAGAATTTCGTGGCGGCGCCATTGTCGCGCGCGCGCGGCTATGGCTCGCCCGTCCTTTCGGGTGCCGTGCACTATCTCAAGTCCAACGCGGCCCGAGGCCGCATGTTTAATGAGATCGACATAGGCGCCGAGCTTATCGGCTTGTCCGAGCGCCCCGTCTTCGTCGATGCGCGCCCGGGCGTCTATCCCGCGACATTTGTGCGTGAGGCCGCGGCCTGGTCGCGCCTGTTCCGCCAGCTCGACATGGTGTACCGGTTCGATTACGCGGTGGTGCTCAACCGCCGCGCCGGCGAGCCGGCGCGGATCATCGATGAAGATCCCGCGTGGGCGCTCGCTTATGCCGACGACCGCGCGTTGGTCTACCTCAAGCGCGCGGGCGCAAACGCCTGGCTGCTCAAGCCGCCGGTCTTGCGCCTCGTCGCGCCGAACCGGATGTGGCCAGACGCGCTCGACTCCTTGCTCGCCGACAAGCGCAAGGCCGGGCCGCTTCTCGAGGAGCTCGATCGCTGGCTCGTGCAGGCGCCCGACAGCGTGCAGGCTCTGATCTGGAAGGCGTACGTGCTCGGGCGCCTTGGATTTTTTGAAAAGGCCGATCGGCACCTCGAGCTCGCGCGTGAGCGCCCGCGCCTGCGCCGCGACTCGGAGCTGCAAGCCGCCTACGCGTTCGTGCTCGAGGCGCGCGGTCGCGAGCAGGAGGCGAAGGGCGCTTATCATGAGGCCCTTCGTTCGGCTCAGCGGCTCGGGCAGACGCGCGTCGAGGCTGAGATCCTGCCGCGCCTAGCCGCCCTGCACCGCCGGCTCGGCGATGAGGCCGGCGCCCACGAGGCCGAGGTCCGGGCTAAGGTCGTTGCGTCTCCGTCCGACGAGGAGGAGTGATGGGAATGGACAACCCCCCTCGGTCCTGGTATACTCGGAGCTCGTCTCAGAGGATGAAAAACACGCTCGCGCGACGCCTTTCCGCTGTCCTTGTGTTGGCGCTTATCGCCGGCTGCAAGCCGCCCAAGTACGCCGCCTACGAGTCGATCAATAAGGACTTCACCGCGTCCGTGCCGTGGGGCTGGCAGGTGATGACCGACCAGCAGGACAACGATTTCGCGCAGGCGACCTTTATCGGCCCCTTCGATCCCGATTTTTACCTCGGCGCGCCGAGCCTCAGCGTGCGCTGGTTTCGCCGCTACCGCCCGCACCGCCTGAGCGACGGCCGCCTCGAGATGTACGGCGGAGCCGACGACTTCATTCATCAGATGCTCAAGCAGGTGTACGCTCCTCAATACGTGCTGACAGCGCTCGATGGCAAGCTCTCGTACAAGCGCGGTCCCAACGACGAAGCCGTCGAGGTCATTCCCGAGATCACGCTCAAGGCTTCCGGCTTGAAGGCGAAGGCGTTTACCGTCGAGTCCGCCGTGCCGGCCCCCGAGGCCAACAAGTGGGGCATCAGCGCCCAGTCCGGCACGAACAAGCCCTTCGTCCTGCGCAAGCACGCCTACGCCGTCGTTTCCATCGCGGACGGCTTCTATGTTTTGACCTATCCCGCCACGGAGCGGGGGTATGGGAAATTCCTGGACAAATTCGCCGGTCTGATGGGCTCGTTTCTGCCGAGCACCGCCGGTCCCGCCGGCCCGAAGATTCGAGTCCCCGGCTCCCATTAAAAGATGTCGTCCGCTGAAAAGCCCCGCCTTTCCACCCGCGACATCCGCCTTGTCGCGACGATCCGCGCCAAGCCGGAGCTCGTTTACCGCAGCCTGACCTCGGCGCGCGAGCTGACGCGCTGGTGGCTGCAGGGCGCTGAGACCGACGCGCGCAACGCGGGCCGCCTGCGCATGATCTGGCCGCACCGAAAATCCTCGGACGGTGCGTGTGGCCCCGGCTTTGGCGAGCGCGAGGGCGTCTTCGTGGACTTGGAGCCCGCGCGCAAGGTCGCTTGGCTGTGGAAGCCGGTCCGCGGCGAGAAGCGCGTGCCAGCACTCACTTCGATCTTCATCCTGCCCGCCCGTGGCGGCAGCGAGGTGACGGTGCTCCACTCGGGTTTCCCCTCGGCGGCGAGCGCTGACGCGCTCTACGATGGCTACGCGCGCGGCTGGGAAGACGGCCTTGCCAAGCTCAAGCTCTACCTGGAGACGGGGCGCACGTGTAAGCGGCCATCCATGACAAGGTCCAGACGATGAGCGGATTGACGGTTCTGTTGGCGGTCTTTTCCGGGGCGGCCGTCGCGGCCGTGATTTTCTATCTCGTCTTTTTCTCTTCACGCAAGAACGAGGACGCCGGCCGCGTCCAGCTACGCGAGGACTTCCGCGCGCTTCTCGAGCTGGCCGAGCAGAAATTCGAGACGGAACGGGTTCGGCAGAGAAGCGAGCTCGAGGAGAAGAAGGCCGCCGTTGAGAACTCGGTGGACAGGCTATCCGAGCGTCTGAAAACCTATGAAGACATGGTGCGGCGCTTTGAGGCCGACCGCACCCAGAAGTACGGGTCTCTCGAGAAGGGCCTCAAGGACGCGGCTGAGCAGACGGCTAAGCTCGCCTCGTCCACCGAGGGCCTGCGCGCCCTGATGGACAACTCGCGCGCCCGCGGCCAGTGGGGAGAGCGCATGGCCGACGACATCTTGCGCGCCTCCGGCCTGCAGGAGGGCGTTCAGTACCGCAAGAACCGCGCGCTTGACACTGCCGCGACGCGTCCCGACTTTACTTTCCTGCTTCCCGAGGGCAAGAAGCTCAACATGGACGTGAAGTTCCCGCTCGACAAC
This sequence comes from Elusimicrobiota bacterium, assembly GCA_023249675.1. Lineage (GTDB taxonomy): Bacteria > Elusimicrobiota > Elusimicrobia > UBA1565 > UBA9628 > GWA2-66-18. The sequence continues at coordinate 22,811 of JAHFCE010000030.1, forward strand.
TGGCTGCGCCTGCTCCACGCGCACGCCGACGAGGAGCGCGCCAAGTTCAAGAAGGATTTTGAGCGCGACGTGAAGAACCGGATCAAGGAGCTCCAGGGCCGCGGCTACATCAGCGTCGAGGAAGACACGCTCGACTATGTTCTGCTCTTCATCCCGAACGAGCAGGTGTACGGCTTCATTCAGGAAAATTTCCCGGGTCTCGTCGATGAGGCGCTCAAGCAGAAGGTGGTGCTGTGTTCGCCCTTCACGCTTTACGCCGTCCTGGGCGTCATCCGCCAATCATTCGACAACTTCCACTTCGCCCGGGCGACCCAGGAAGTCCTCAATCTGATCTCGCACTTCTCCGCCACCTACGAGACTTTCAAGGCGCGCTTCCAGAAGCTCGGCGAGCAGGTCGGCAAGGTCAGCGAACTGTACAACGACATCGAACAGACCTCCTTCAAGCGCTTGGATGCCTCTGTCGCGAAGATCGACCGCGTGCGCAAGGGCGAGGATTCCGGGGCCGCGCTGAGTTAGAGCTTGACGACGCCGGCAGCCTTCGGGCCCTTATCGGTCTGAAGGAGATCGTACTGGACCGCCTGGTTCTCGGTCAGGGAGCGGAAGCCGTCGGACTGGATCGCGCTATGGTGCACGAACACGTCCGCGCTGCCGTCATCGGGGGTGATGAACCCGAAGCCCTTCTGATCGTTGAACCACTTCACTTTGCCTTGCATGATCTTACCTCGAAGTACGACTGTCTGGGCCTCTCGGCGAGGCCCTCTCGACGACGAATCGGCGAGAACTGATAAAATTATAGCACGAGGCATTCGTCCGTCAAGTGTCATTTATTGCTGATTGACGGGTTTATTTTTGCGCTCTGCGGACCCCTTGCGGCGGGGGTTTAAGAGGATTGCAAGCGGCGCAGGCGCCGTTTTTCGGCGGCGGCCCAGAGCTTCTTGTCTTCCGGGGTCTCGAGAGCGAGGCCTGGAACGGGGGCCGGCCGGCCCGCGGAGTCGACCGCGACCATGGTGACGAGGCAGGAATTGGTGTGGACGCGCCGGCCGCCGGGCATGTCCTCGGCGTAAACCTCGACGCCGATCTCCATGGAGGAGCGGCCCGTGTAGTTGACCCGGGCGTGGGCGATCAGGAAGGTGCCCACGCGGATCGGGACGAGGAACTCAACGCGCTCCATGGCGACCGTGACGACCGGCTTGCCGGAGTGGCGCATCGCGCACACCGAGGCGGCTTTGTCCACCATCTGAAGGACCTTGCCGCCGAAGACGGTGCCGTGCATGTTAGCGTCCGGAGGGAACATGAGGTCGGCCACGTCCGAGATCGAGTCGCGAACGGGCTTGGGAGGCATATCCTTTCTAGGTTCGGTCATAATAGCGGGGGCGGCGATCTTCAAATAGGTCGCAGGCGGGGTGCACTTTCTTGTCCTTGGCGGTCCAGGCGTCGATCGTCACGACCGCGGCGGCGGGCTGTTCGGGGCCGAGGCGGACGAGCACGGTCCCGTTCGGAGAGACCATCTGGGATTGTCCGATGTAGCGCAGGCCGCGTTCGACTCCGACGCGGTTGGCGGTGGCCGAGAACACGCGGTTCTCCAGCGAGCGGATCTTCATGCCCTCAGGCGCCCAGGGCAGGACGAGGTTTGAGGGGTGCGCGACGATTTGAGCCCCTTGAAGGGCGAGCGTCCGGGCGGCCTCGGGGAAGAACCAATCGAAGCAGATCATCACGCCGACCGACACGCCCTTGACCTTTTCCGTCCAGAAGCCGGTGTTTCCAGGAGAGAAAAATTTCTTTTCTCCGCCGAACAGGTGCGTCTTGCGGTAGACGCGGCTTTTGGCGCCGCTGGCCAGGACGGCGGAGTTGAACAGCTTGGCCCCCGCTTTTTCCGGGAAGCCGGCGACGATGGCGCAGTCGTTCCGCGCGGCATAGGCGCGCAGCAAGGCGATCAGCGGGCCGTCGGCCGTCTCCGCGCACCGGGCCGCTTCCGTGCGCGTCTTGAAATTGTATCCGGAGGCGAAAAATTCAGGGAGGACCCAGAGGTCGGCGTCCTGTCTGTCCATCAGCTCAAAGCATGCCTTGAGGTTCTGCGGCGCTTTGAGGAATTTCGGCGAATTTTGGACGATGCCGAGGCGTAATTCCATGCGGGCGATCGTACCAAAAAAGGAAGAAGTCCGTCTCTCGGGGGGAATAGGTCCAAAGCCCTATATCCGGCGAGGGCTTTCCTTCATAGAATCCGAAGGCCCATGACCAAGAAAGAGATTAAGATGCAGATCGACGGTGTCGAGCGCTTTATGGGCCTGGAACCCCGTTCGCGCGTGCTCGATCTCGGCTGCGGCTCGGGGCGGCGCACGATCGAGCTTGCCCGTCGCGGCCACCGCGTTCTGGGCATGGATCCCGACGCAGGCGCCCTCGCGGATGCGCGCGCCTTGGCCCAGGGCGAGAAGCTGAACATCCATTTCATGAAGGCGGACACGCGCGGGGTCCCCTACCGCAGCGAGATCGACGCCGTGGTCAGTCTCGAGGGCGCCTTCGGCCGGCTGCCGAGCGATCGCGACGACCAAAGCTGCCTCGAGTCGGCGCGCAAGGCGTTGAAGCCCGGCGGGCTTCTGCTCATCGACACGCTCAACAAAGAGCGGCTCATGCGCGGCTTCGCGCCCAGCGAGACTGGCTTTGACTTCGAGCGCGGGCGCCTCGACAACCGCCGCGTGTACGCGCTGACGGAACTCAAGACCCAGCTTGAGCGCGCGGGCCTCGTCTACCGGCGGAGCTGGGGCGGCTTTGACGGCTGCGCTTACGGCATGGACAGCGCGCGCATGATCGTCCTGGCTGAGCGGCCGCGCGACGAGCGGGGGTTCGCGCGGCGGGCAGGGGCGGACAACAATTTTCCGACAGCGATCCGCATCAAAGGAAGGAGGAAGAAGTGAGAGCGCTCTCGAAGAAAAGCGCGCTTAACCGGCGAGTTCCTGGGCCAGGGACAGCAGGCTGATGAACGCGACGCCGGCGACCACGGCCCAGCCCAGCGCGTCGGCAGCCCGGAAGGACAGGACTTGGGACAGCGGCCCCAACGCAAACATACGATAGAGCATCCCCGCCAGCGCCGAGGCGGCGGCCGTGTATGTCAGAGCCAGCAGCCCATAAGCGAGCTCCGCTCCGTGGCCGTCCAGACGGCCGGCGCGCAGGGCCCGCGGCAGGTCGCGCGCCAGCCAGCGCACGCTGCGGCGGCGCAGGTTGGGGCGCTCGAGCAGATCCTCGAGGGCGTAGTAGCCGTCGTACTCGAGCAGCGGATTCAGGTTGAACAGCGCCGTCGCGTAAAGACCGAGGGCGAATATCCATGAGGCGGCGGCGAGCAGGGAGGCGGGCGGCAGCAGCCGGCAGGCCAGGGCCGCGAGGCCGGCCAGGATCGCCTGGGCGTAAAGCCCCGCCAGGCTGACCGCGATCCTCGGTCCGCGCCCGGCCAGCCACATGTCGGAGGTGTCGACGAAAGCGATCGGCCCGAACCAATACCAGCCCACGCCTCCGGAAGGCACCTCGCGGCCGAAAGCTTTCACGGTGAAGGCATGTCCGGATTCGTGGATCAGCACGCCCGCGATGGCCGCCGGGATCAGGATGAACCACAGCGTAGGATTGCTCCAGTGTCCGGCGAGGGCCGCCCGCGCGGAGGAAGCGCCGGCGGCGAAGACGAGGAGTCCCGCCGCCGCGATCACCGCGAGCGCCGCCTGCCCGGTCCTCGTGTACAGACGACATACGCCATCGCGATAGAGACGTGTGAGGACGGGGTCCAGGCCATGCAGGGACAGGCGCCATTCCATGACGCGTCGGACCCGGATCAAGGCGGCCTGCCACCATGAGGCGCGCGAGAGGCTATGCAGGATGTCGCCGCGCAGGCGCCCGCCGTCGAGAAAGCCCGCTTCTGAGAGGCTGATGAGCACGTCGGAGACCGTCTGCGGGGCGAAGACCTTGAAGGCGGCCATGAACTCGAGGGTCAGCTCGCGCAAAGTCCGCCGGCCGTCGAGCTTCTGCCAGAGGAACCAGCCCTGCCGGGACAGGCGGAAATACGCCGGCCGCGCGGGGTCCTTGAGCGTGACGATGACGTCGTGGTCGGCGGTGGCGCGCTCCTGGGCGACGACGCCGGGCTTCCTTGCGGGGCGCTCGCGCAGGCGCAGCAGGCCGACCATCCGGCTGCCCACGTCGGTTCCAGACCCCATCGCCTCGAGCAGGTCCCGGCGCCGCATGACCAGCAGCTCGCAGGGTTCCAAAGCGCGCACCGTCGCGTTGCGGGGTGCTTCGGTCAAGAGGGCCGCCTCGCCGAAGACAGCGCCTGCCTCCAAGGCGGCCAAGGTCCGTCCTTCCGCCGCGACCTCCACGCGGCCGCGGCGCAGAAGATAGCAGGCGTCCCCCGCCTGGCCCTCGGTAACGATCGCAGCACCCGCCTCGGCCTGGAGGCGCTGGAGGCGCGCGGCGAGCCGCCGGGCTGGGGCGGCGTCCAGGGCGGTGAACGGGGTCGCCTGCTTGAGGAACTTCGCGATCCTCAGGATTTCCGCGTTCTCTTCGAGCGCCGCCTTGAGGTTCGGGTTGGACGCCAGCAGGCGGTCGAAGGCCGCGGCATTCAGCGTGAGCGTCACCAGCGTTGTGGTCGCCGTCACCGTCGCCTGGCGCCGGCGGGAAGAGTCGAGCAGGGCCAGCTCGCCGAAGAGCTCTCCCTCGCTGAGCGACGCCAGAAGGATGCGCCCGGAGGGGCCCGTCGTCGTCGCTTCGGCGCGGCCTGCGGCCAGGAGATAGAGCCCGTCGGCGAGCTGGCCTTCCTCCGTGACTAGAGCGCCCGCCGGGAAGCGCTCTTCGCCGAAAGACTCCGCGAGCTTTTCGATGACCGGCGCCGGCAGCGCCGCGAAGGCCGGCGTCCTGGCCGCAAGGAGCCGGCGACGTGCGAGGGGGATCGAGGCGCTTATGGGGCCGTCTCCTGGCGCTTGGGAAAGAAGGAAGAAGCGTCGATCAGCGCCGCCAGCTCGCCTTGGGCGGGTTCTCGTGCGCCGGCGCGCGCAAGCGCGGCCTGGGCCCTGCGGCAGTGCAGCTCGACGATGATCGCGCACCTTCGGAGCTCTCCGGCCGCCAGCAGGCGCTTGCGCACGGCCTTACGGGCCGACTCGCTGCGCCGGGCCTTGTCCAATAACGCTAAGAAAGCGCGGCGGCCGGTCCGGGACTGATTTTCGAGATGCAACGCAATCGGCAAAGTCCGCGTCCCGTTGGCGAGATCGCTGCTGCGGCGGGCCTGGAAAAGGTCGTGAAAGTCGGAGGCAAGCTGACCCGCCGTTCCCAAGGACCTGCCCATGGAAGCGTAGGCCTCCACGGCCGCCGTGGAGGCGCCCGCCAATCGCGAGGCCAGCGCGGCGAAGAGAGCCAATTCCTCGCCGCTTTTGCGGGCGACCGAAGACTCCACCTCGGCGGCGGAGACGCGCGTGGCACCGGCCGTGGCCAGGTCGCGCTGCTGGCCGGCACTCATGGTCAACAGGCCATCGGCCAGGATCCGCTGAAGGTCGGCGATCGTCTCCGGCGGGGCGTCGAGCTCCGAGAGGGCGAGTTGGGGCAACGCGGAGATCAAGGTGACGGCGGCGAGATTGATCTCGGACTCCTTGCGTCCCTTCCAATGCCGGGGAAGGTCCCCGTCGGCCAGGTCATCAAGGATGTCGATACCCAAATAAAGGATGGTTGTGGCGACAGTCAAGGGCAGCGCGGGCTTATTCTCGCCGCGCACGGCGGCGTAGACCAAGAGGGGCAAAGCCATGAACGGCGGGGGAAAGTCCATCTCGCGCAGTTGCGGGCGCAGCCCGCGCAAGGCGAGGGCCAGCAACGCGCGCTGCTGCCCATCCCGGGACCGCTCGGAAGCGAAAGCTTCGGCGCGCCGCAAGAGCTCCTCGGCGCGTTCCGCGGACCAGAATGGCCTTGGTTCGGTCACTCGAACTAAGAGAAAAACTTGCTGATGCGCGCCTGGAGCTGCTCATCCGACAGGCTTAAATCGACGCTGCTCAGGGCGGTCAGTTCCTCATCATTGAGCTCGACGCCCGCTTTGCGCGCCGCGGCCCTCGGGTCCTTCTTAGCCTGCGCGCGGAAACCCGGATCGCTCATCCACAAATCAACCAGCTTCCCGACCGCTTCGTAGCTCATGGTCTTCTCCTTGGAACTACATCTTGCTGACGCGCGCCTGCAACTGTTCATCGGGCAGGCTCCAGTCGATGCCGCTCAGGGCGGCCAGCTCTTCGCTGTTGAGTTCGACGCCCGCCTTTCGCGCCGCGGCCTTTGGGTCCTTCTTGGCCTGCGCGCGGAAGCCCGGATCGCTCATCCACAGGTCCACCAACTTTCCGACCGCTTCGTAGCTCATGCAACCTCCCTTAGGGAATCTTGCTGATGCGCGTCTGCAACTGCTCGTCCGGCAGATTCCAGTCGATGCTGTTCAGGGCGTCCAACTCCTCGCCCTTGAGCTCAATGCCCGCCTTGCGCGCCGCGGCTTTCGGGTCCTTCTTGACCTGCGCTCGAAAGCCCGGATCGCTCATCCACAAGTCAACCAGCTTCCCAACCGCTTCGTAGCTCATGGATAAAACCCCCTCGGCTCATAGTCTAACAGGGGTCCCTGGTCCTGTCAATCGGACCTAAGTCACAGGCCCCAAAATGGCTATACTTGCCGCCATGCTCGTCAAGATTGCGCGGCGTGGCGCGTGGAGGAGACGCCTTTTGTTCTTGGCGTCATTTTTTGCCGCGCTCTGGCTGGGCGGCCCGTGGGTCGAGGCCGGCGAGACGGTCGCGGGGAAATATCGCTGTTGGATGATGAATGTCGGCGGCCGCGGCGGCCGCTGCACGAGCCCGCCGATCATCCTGCGTCCCAATGGCACTTACGAGATGTCGAAGGAGCAGGGGACCTACACGGTGAAGGGCGACCGGCTCACGTTGTCCGAGTCCAAGATCCGGGGTGCTGGACGGTTGGAGGGAAACCGGATTGTCTTTCAGTACAAGCACGGCGGCTTGGACACGACGGTGACTTACCTGCGTCCCTGAGCCCATGTTCTCGCTGATCGTCCTCAATTACAACGGCGACGAGCTTCTTCGGGAATGCCTCGAGTCGATCGCGGCCCAATCCGACCGCGATTTCGAGCTGCTGCTCATCGACAACGCTTCCACCATCCCTTGGCGCCATGCGTTGCCCGCGAGTCTTCAGAACCAGACGGTCGTTCTTGAGAATGAGTCCAACCTCGGCTACGCCGAGGGTAATAACGTGGCGATTCGCCGGGCCCGCGGGACGTGGGTGGTCCTGCTCAACAACGACGCGGCTTTGGAGCCCGACTTCCTCGCGCAGGCGCGGCGGATGATCTCGGAACATCCGGGATACCGGATGTTCGCTCCCCAGATCGTGGTGCGCGACGCCCGGGAGATCATCGACTCCGCCGGGGTGGGGGTGTTTTTAGACGGGACCTCTCGCTGCCGCGGCTGGCAGGAGTCCCGACGGGCCTATCAGCAGCCGGCGGAAGTGCTGGGGCCGGTGGGTTCCGTCGCGATCTATCACCGCGAGATCTTCTCCGAAGTGGGCTTATTGGATCCGGATTTTTTCTGCTACCTGGAAGACAGCGATCTGCTTTTGCGGGCGCAGTGGATGGGCTATCGCGCGCTGTACTGCCCCGTCTTGCGGGCCTTTCATTCCAAATCGAGCACGTTGGGCGTGGCGACTCCGCAAAAGGCCTATTTGGTCGAGCGCAACCGAATCTGGGTGGCGGTCAAAAATTTTCCGCTCTCGCTCCTTCTTCTCAGCCCCCTGATCACCTTTTTTCGCTACGCCTTGCAGGCGTGCGCGGCCGCCTTCGACATGGGCATCGCCGGGCGTTTCGTGCGCAGTTACGCCTGGTTCCAGCTGCCGGGCATACTGTTTCACGCCTATCGGGACGCCGGGGTCCTTTTGCCCAGCATGATCCGCAAAAGACGGGAGATCCACCGGACGCGGCGCGTCAGTCGTCTGCGGTATCTGGCGATGCTTTGGCGGTTCCGGCTCACGTGGAGAGACTTTGCGCTTAAAGAATAAGCTGGCCATCTTTTCCATTTTGGCGGCCTGTTTCGTCGGCTACGGCAACTCGCTGACCAACGGCTTTGTCCTGGACGATCGCCTTGTGATCGTCTCGAATGGAAAAGTGACGGCTTTCAAGGTCGGCGAGATTCTCAGCCGTCCCGCCTGGCTCGCGCTCAAGGACGACAAGGGCTGGCGGCCCTTGTCGACTTTGAGCTTCGCGCTCGACTGGAAGTGGCACGGGTCCGAGGCTTTCTGGCCCCGATTTGAGAACATCGTGCTGCATGCCGGGGTTTGCGTTCTTATCCTTATGCTGGCGCTCGAGCTCGGATTTTCCCCTTGGGCGGGGCTGTTCGCGGCGCTGCTTTTCGCGCTGCATCCGATCCATACCGAAGTCTTAAATCCCATCGTGGGCCGCAGTGATCTTCTGGCCGCGTTGCTGGGCTTGCTGACGGTTCTCGGCTTTCTGCGCGAAAGTTTTCCCGCGACGCTTCTGCCGTTTGTCCTCGGTCTGTTTGCCAAGGAGAGCATACTCGCGCTCGGTTTTTTCTTCCCACTGATTATTCACTGGAGGACTTCACGAGGATGCGATCGGGGGAAGCGCCTGACCCTTTTGGCCGCGCTCGGGGGCGTCTTCATCCTCTATATGATCCTGCGCAGGCAGGTCACGGGGATCTGGCTGCCTGGATCTGGGGACACTTCATTTTTGGACAACCCCCTGATCGCGGCCGGGGCTTTGCGCCGGGTTTCCAATGCCGTTTTCGTCCTCTTTCGATATGGACTGCTTCTGTTGGTTCCGTGGCCGTTGTCCTCGGACTATTCCTATGACGCGATCGCCGTCCTTCCGGCGTTGTCCGCGCGCAATGTCGCCGCGGCAGGGGCGTTGGTTCTTGCGGGTTTCGGCTTATGGCAATGGGCGCTCAAAGACAAGCGTGTCGGCTTTGCCGCCGCTTTTTTTTCCGCCACACTGTTCTTGGTCTCCAATATCCCTTTTCCCATCGGCACGATCATGGGCGAGCGCCTGCTGTATCTTCCCTCGGTCAGTTTCTGTCTGCTGGCCGCCCTGGGTCTTGAGCGCGCGCCGCGAAGAGCACGCGCCGTCGCGGCGACGGTGATTCTCAGCGGCTACGGCGTTCTGTGCTGGAATCGCAATCGAGATTGGGCAGACGACTCATCGGTGTTTCTGGCCGCGCTGCGCTCAAGCCCCGGCTCCATCAAGGCGATGACCAACGCCGGCTACGCATATCTCGCGCTCGGCCGCCCCAAGGAGGCTCGGCGCGAGCTGCTGCGCGCCGTCGCCAAGGACGGGCGCTACGCCTTGACCCACAGCACCTTGGCGCTCGCCTATCGAAAATTAGGCGAACCCGCGAAGGCGGAGGCGGAACTCAAGACAGCCTTGAGCTTTGAGCCTGAATTCATGGACTGCTGGGTCAATCTCGGCATTATCTACGGCGAGACCGGACGGCTCGATGCCTCCTTGGATGCGTTCGGCAAGGCCCTGGCCTTGGAGCCGGACAATGCCGAGGTGCACAGCAATATGGGAGTCACGTATAAACGCAGGGGGATGCAGGCGCTCGCGTCCGGCCGGAAAAGCCAGGCGGCCGACGATTTCAGCCGGGCGTTAGCGCAGTATCAGCGGGCTTTGGATCTGAACCCCGGCTATCAGCAGGCGATCAAGAATCTGGAAGCGTTGCGTGCCGTGATGACCATAAGATAAACTCGCGATGATGCGCCTTTGGGGACGGTTGGCCTTCCTCTTTTTTCTGGGACTCGGCGTGCGCAGCCTCTCCCTTCCGCAGGCTTTCCGGGGCGGGAACGTCCATTTTCTGGGCAATGACGGCTGGTACCAGATGCGCCGCATCGAGTTCGCCGCCCGGCACAACTTGGCGCTGCCTGATCCGGACCCCTACTTAAACTATCCGGAAGGCGGGCGCAGTCATTGGGGCCCTCTCTTCAGCCAAGGCATCGCGCTGACCTCGACCCTGTTGGGGGTCGACCCGCAGAACCGCCATGCTCTTGAGACTTTCGCAGCCTGGGTTCCCGCGGTCCTGGGGGCTCTGTGCGTCTTGGTCGCCTATGGCATCGGCGCGTTGCTTCTGGGCCCTCCGATCGGCCTGGCCGCGGGGATATTGGTGGCGATCCTGCCGGCCCACGTGGAATACTCGCTGCTGGGAAATTTAGATCACCATGTCGCCGAGTCCTTGTTGTTCGGCCTCGCCAGTCTTTTAATCTTGAGGCTGCGCGGACTCAAAAAGTCTGCTGGGACCTGGCTTTGGAGCCGAGAGGAGTTTGTCTGGACGGCGGCGGGGGGTGCGGTGCTGTGGCTGCTGTTTCTGCTGCTGCCTTCGGTGGCGGCCATGTACGCCGGCCTGCTCTGGGTGGTCTGTCTGGGGGAAACTGTGCGCGGCGGCCGGCTGTGGCCGATCTTCGCCTTGCCCGCTCTGTTGTTGATTCCAAGCGCACTCTCCTCTTTGCAGGCGGCGGGGGAGGTCCAGCGGTTCAGCGCCGTGCCGCGCTGGCTTATGTTCGAGCAGTTCTCCTTTTTTCAGCCGCTGCTCCTGGCTTTCTGCGCCGTCGCGCTGAAATTGATCGAGGAGCTTGAGGCCACTCGGCGGGCGGACGCGCCAGCGGCGTCCGGGCCGCGCCTGGCGCGTTTGAGCGTCTATGCTGTCGGCTGCGGAGCGCTGGCCGTCCTGCTCGCGTGGCCCGTCGCGGCCGGTCTTCAGGGCGTCTTGAGGGGCTCTCTCTGGATCAAATACATCGGGGAATACCATCCCCTACTGATGCCTTACGCCGATCCCGTCTTGAATTTCTCGTTCGCTTTCAAGATGTGCTCTTACCTATTCCCGGCATTTCCGTTCCTTTACTACTGGATCGGCGTCAAAGAGAAAGATCCCTTTGTGTGGATCTGGCCGCTGCTGCTTTTCGTTCTTGTGATGCTGCAGCTGCGCTACATCTATCTCTTCGCCTATCCCCTGGCTCTTTTGATCGCGGCCGCGGCCGTTCGCCTCTCGCGGGAGAGGCCCGGCTGGAAGGCGTTGATCGCCATTGCGCTCCTGATCGTGCTTTGGCCCTGCGGGCGTTGGCTGTGGAGCCTTTCCGCGGGCAGCCCTTTTCGCTACCCGACCCTCTCCGATCAGGATTACGCGATGCTTCAGACTCTCGGTCAGAAAAGTCCGCCGACCGTGGGCTACGACAACGCTTCGGAGCGTCCGGAATACGGAGTCTTGGCGCCTTGGGGGCTCGGCCATGCCGTCGTTTATTTGGCCCGCCGCCCCGTCGTTGCCGATCCGTTCGGACATGGCGTGGAAAAGGAGGCCCGCTACTACACCGCCCAAACGCCCGCGCAGGCTCTTGCCGTTCTCCGGGAGAACCGCGCGCGTTACGTGGTCGGCGAGGATGTCAGCAATCCGTTCTTAGGCCGCATCTACGCAGACGTGCTGGCGTTGCCTGAGACTCATCCGCTGAGGCGCGGTCAATGGGACCGGCTCTTCCAGATGCGGCTTCTGGCGAGCCTCCCTGTCTTGGGGCCCGACGGCAAGCCCTCGGCGTGGGGGCATAAGCTCCTCTATCGTTCGCCGGAGGGGCAGGCGAGCCTCTACGAGTTCACAGATCTTGGTGCGTTGCCGGCGGCCACGCCGTCTAAGCCCAAGGCTTCTTCATTCCGCCCCAGCCGCATCCCATCTCCTGCCCAGCCGGCTCGGCCTGTCCCTCAACCGGTCAAGCCCGTGCCGCCGACGAGCCCGATCGTGGCTTCCATCGGCGACAAAGGCCGCGTCAGCGAGAAAGACCTCGCCGACTTTATCGCCGCGGAGAGCTGCTATGGGTCGGATGCCCTGAACTCCCGCAAGGCGGGCTTCATGAGAATGCTCGAGACGGCGATCATGGAGGAGGTCATGCGCCGCGAGGCCGGCCTCGAGTTGACCAAGGCCGACTATGAAAAAGAGGGCCAGCGTATCGATCGGGAAACCCGCGCGCCCGAGATCCTGGAGTGCGTCAAGAAATACTTCACCGAGGACGGCCGCGGGCGCTACGAGCGCGTCTTTCTCCGCAAGAACATGATCGCGGGTCCTTTCCACCGCTTTCTCCAATTCGATCCCAAGGTGCAGAAGCAGGCCTACAATATTCGGGACCAGGTCCTGGCCAAGTCCCGGCAGGGGGAGTCCTTTGTGGACCTGGCCGCGGAATTGAAGATCGGCTACTCAACGCGGACCTATACCCTTGAGGAGCCCAGGGAAGACAAAAAAGAGTATATTAAGGAAAGAGCTGCAGCGCCTTCTCCCACGCTGCGCTGGTCGCCCTTTGAGAAGCAGTTCATCGAGGATCACCTGAAGGCCCTCGCGCCCGGACAAATGAAGCCCGAGCCCGTCGACTCCTACGACATTCAGTTTTTCCGCCTTTTGAGCAACGACGACGGGAGATACCGTTTCGAGTCCCTTCGGATCGACAAGAAAAACATCAGGGATTATTTCTCGTCCATCCCGAAGCTGCGCTGCGCGATCAAGGATCCGGAGCTGAAGGAGTGGATCCGAGGCATTCCCGGCAATCCGATGCTGTCCGCGCTCGACCTGGAGTAGGCGGGCCCTTAGTCGAAGCGCGACTTGACGATGGACCAGAGGATGCCGACCCCGTCTTTCCAGGTGATCTTCTTTCCCTCCGCATAGGATCGCGGTACGTAGGCGATGGGGACTTCCATGATGCGCCATTCCCTTCTCAGGATTTTGCAGAGCAGCTCGTTATCGTAGTTGAAACCATCGCTGTCCACGGTAATAGAGTCGATGACTGATTTCTTGAAGACTTTATAGCCGCCGTAATAGTCCGTGGCATTGTGGCCGTAGAGAAGGTTGGTGAGGCCCGTGATCGCGAGATTGCCGATGTAGTGGGAGAAGAAGGGGGAGCGGCTTTTTCCCCAAAAGAAGGTCGGTCTTTCGGAAGCAAATCGCGAACCCATCACCACGTCCGTGCGGTCATCCAGAATAGGACGCAGCAAGGCCGCGTAATCCGAGGGGCTGTATTCCAGATCCGCGTCTTGAATGAGCAGTATCTCCCCGGTCGCTGCCGCGAAGCCTGTTTTAAGAGCGGCTCCTTTGCCGCGATTGCTCGCGTGAAAGAGAGCCTTGATCCCCGGGAGGCCTTGAAGAATGGCCGCGGTCCAGTCCGTGGAGCCGTCGTCCACGACGATGATCTCGCGCTCCAGGCCTGGGAGAGGAGTTTGGCGGACTCTCTCAATGACCTCCCGGATCGTTGCTTCTTCGTTGTAGGCGGGGATGACGATGGAGAGCTTGCGCACGTTGATGTTGACAGCCCCCTTCATTTATACATAGTCTCTGCAGCGACTCCGATCGTTTGCCGAGTTGACCGTTACTTAACAAAATGAGAGCACCCTCCCTCAATGAATAAGATATTGGCGATTCTCCTCGTGATCAGCATGGCTCCCGGCGTTTTTGCCCAAGATGCGCAGAGACAGAGGGAAGAGGAGCTCAAGCAGAAGCTCCAGACTCAGGAGCAAGTTGGTAAGGCCGCCGAAGAGGCCAAGAAAACGATCGTGAGCGAGCCCTTCGAGGCGGTGACCTACGAAGATGTGATGAAAGATCCCGACAACATCGATCTCAATTTCCGCTACGCCCGAACCCAGGTGACGAAAGGCGACATCCTCAAGGCCGCGGGCACCCTCGAGCGGATCCTGATGGTCAACCCGGAGCTGCCGCGCGTCCGCCTGTTTTACCTCTCTGTCTTGTTCCGTCTCGACAATCTTGACGACGCGGAGAAGGAGCTCAAGATCCTGACGAAACAGCAGCTGACGAAGCCCATGCGCGAGGAGCTCGAGGGCTACGTGGCGCAGATCAAGCAGCGGCGCCGAAAGACCCACGTTGGGTTGACCTTGGTCTCTGGGTTCGACTTCGACGAGAACCGCAATTCCGCTCCGTCTTCCGGGCTCCGGCTGGCGGCCAACGTCCCCGCCATCTTGGATGAGGGTTCCACCCGCAAGAACGACACCACCAAGACCATGACTGCCTCGGTCAACGTCAATCATGATCTGGGTTATCAGGCCGGGCACTCCCTGTTCGCTTCCTTAAGTTACTATCGAGCGGAGCAAACCATCATTCGGACGCTCAACCTGCAAAGCTACAATGCGTCGCTTGGCGGGACCTTCAAATCGCCGGTGGTGGACGTGACGCCGAGCATGAGTTTCGGTCACCTGCTTCTGGCTGAAACGACCTATCAGCGCAGCTACGGACCGAGCCTGCGTCTTGACAAGAAGCTTAGCCCGCGTCTGAGCGTCTTCGGCACGGCCGGCCACCAGCGCCAGGAGTACGCGCGGACCCAGGTCGTTCCCACC
>JAHFCE010000046.1 GCA_023249675.1 Elusimicrobiota bacterium
GCGGCGGCCGCGCGCGCGCAGATGGCGGCGGCCGGGCCCGGCGCGGCGGCGCGCTCGGCCGCGATCACCCGGGACGCGGCGGCGGCGCTGCGCATGAAGGACTATCCGATGGCGCGCGATTTTGCGAGCCAGGCGATCGCGCTCAACGCGGCCAACGCCCAGGCCTTCAATTTCCGCGCGATCGCCTCGAGCCGGATGCGCCGCTTCCACGACGCCGTGACCGACGCGAGCGCAGCGCTCGCGCTGGCTCCCGGCAACGCGCCGGCGCTGCAGACGCGCTCGTGGGCGTTCGCCAAGCAGGGCAGCTATCAGGAAGCTCTGCAGGACGCGGAGGAGACCTTGACGCGCGACCCCTCCAATCCCTACGCCTATCAGAACAAAGCGCTCGCCTTGGCCGGCCTGAAGGACCGCGCCGGGGCGTTGGAGGCATTGCGCCGCTCAGCCACGCTTGATCCACGCTTCCAGAACCGTCTGGAGCGCGCCCTCCAGCTCCCGCAGGAGCAGGACCTGACTCTGCTGTTCGACGATGACGACAGCGCTGACCGAACCCTGGGGAGGGGGAATGCCTCTCCCCCGCGCCGTTCGCAAGGGGCGCGCTTCGCGCGCCTGGCCCTGCTCTCGGGCCTGGGCGGCATTCTCATCGCGCTCGGCATCCTGCACGTCGTCTCGGCCAGTTGGCGCGAGCAGGTGCATCGGACGATCCGCCGCGTGCTCGCGCCCTCCGACGCGGCGGGCGGCGGCGCGCCGGCGGCGTTCCCGCCGAACGCGTCCGGCGCCGCTTTCTGGCTTCAGTACGAGCTCATCCGGGAGATCGGTCTTGGCGGGATGGGCGTCGTCTACGAAGCGCGGGACCGTTCGCTCGAGCGCCGCGTTGCGGTCAAGAAGATGCGCGATGAAATCCGCGTCGACCCGCACGAGCGCCGCCGCTTCGTCAATGAGGCCAAGCTCGTGGCCTCGCTGCGCCATCCGAACATCGTCGACATCTACGCGATCGTCGAGGAGGGAGAGGAAGTCTATCTCGTCTTCGAGTTCGTCTCGGGCCGCACGCTCCAGGATCAGATCAAGTCCGAGGGCCCGATGAGCCTGACGGCCGCGCGCGACGTCCTGCACGCCGCCGCCGAGGCCGTCGAGCACGCCCATGGAGCGCGGATCATTCACCGCGACCTCAAGCCGTCGAATATCATGATCACCGACGATGGCCGCGTCAAGGTCATGGACTTCGGAGTCGCGCGCCAGGCGAAGGACGCGACCACGAAGATGTCCCTGACGAACACCATCGTCGGCACGCCGTCCTACATGGCGCCCGAGCAGGAGCAGGGCACGGTGCGCCGCGAGTCGGATGTCTACGCTCTCGGAGTCTGTCTGTATGAAATGCTGACCGGCCACCTGCCTTTCTCGGGCGGGGGGGCGGCCATGCTCCTGAGCAAGCTCAACGGCAAGCACCTCCCGCCGAGCCGGCGCAACCCGGCCCTTCCCGCCGCCCTAGACGGGGTCATGGCCAAGGCTCTGAGTCCCGACCCGGAAAAGCGCTACCACACGCCCTCCGAGCTCGTCGCGGCCCTGGACGCGGTCATCGCCGGTTAAAAGATCGGTAAAACGCGCCGTCTCGCCTTGACAGGACGTGGGGCCCCTCCTACACTCACAGTATGAAGAAACGCGCCCCTCTCGTGGTTTTGGCCGCGTCCTTGCTGATCTTTCCCATCCGGGGCATTGCGCATAACCATACGACGGGTCAGATGTCGACCGCCGACCAGATCAGCGAGGACCAGCTGTTGCGGCAACTGCGCGAGCAGGCCGTGGCGAAGGCGAACGAGCCGCTGAATCGGAGATACAAAAACGTGATCATGCGGACTTGCGAGCGGATTTCGGCCGAAATCAAAAACGACCCGGTCAAAATGTACGGCGCCAACCAAGGCGAAGTCTTCGGGCCGATGCTCGACCTCCAGCTTCAGAAGCAGAAGGAGGTGTGGAAGCTCCGCACTGAGCGGCGTCTGGGCTTGATCAATCAGCGCCGGTACGAAACCGCCAAGGAGAAGATTGAGAAACGGGTCGCGGACGGCATGAACTCCATTCCCGGGGGAGTCGTCATGAAGTACTTCCATCACAATTTTGAGGATGTCTGGGTCGAGGAGGTCGGCAAGAGGCACCCCGATGCCCCGCCCACGGCTCTTCCTCCCCGCGGCCACATCGGCGGCATGCTCGACTCCGACCCGAAAGATTCAAGCGCCTGGACTTTGAGCGCGCAAGACAGGCTTGCGAGCGGCGACCGCGCCGGCGGCCTGGCCGACCTCAATGAAGCGATCGCCAACGGCGGCAATGCCGACGCCTACGCTCTGCGCGGCGGCCTGCGCCTCGACGACAAGGATTATGACGGAGCCTACCAAGATGCGAAGAAGTCGCTCGAGCTCAATCCGGGCGACAAGAACACGATGGGACTCTTGAAGTCCGCGGAAGGGCGGACCTCCCCGGGGCTCGCGTCGCCGCTTGCCTCCGGTGGCTCCGGGTCGAGCGGATCCGGCGGAGGTTTCGCGTCCAGCGGGCTTGACTCGGGCAGAGCGCGCGCGATCCTGGGCCTGACGGAGGCCTCGACTCTGGCCTCGAGCCAGAAGCTCGACGAGGCGCGCCGTGCCATGGCGATGGGCGATTTCCAGGCCGCCATCGCGCTGGCTCAGCGAGCGCTCGAGCTCAATCCGAATAACGCCGCGGCGCATAACTTCTTGTCGGCCATTTACGCCCGCACGGGCGACTACCGGCGGGCGGCCGCGTCGGCCGACGCGGGCTTGGCCCTCGCGCCGCGCGACTCCTCTTTGCTTATTAACAAGGCCTTCGCGGAGAACCATTTGAAGCGGTATCGCGAGGCGCTCGCAAGCGCCAACGCCGCCCTCGAAGCCGACCCGCGCAATCCCTACGCCTACGCCAACCGCGCCTACGCCTACGGCGGTCTCGGCGACCGGGACGCGATGCTCTCCGACATCAACCGGGCGGCGGCGCTGGACCCGCGTTTCCAGAAGGCGGCCGCCGACGCGGCGGCGCTGCAGCTGCCCTCAAGCGCGGACATCCTATTTTTGTTCCCCGGCGAGGGTTCCGCGGGCCCGGCCGCGGCGGCCGCCCCCGCGCGCGGCAAGAGTTTCGGCCTCGTGGTGGGGGCCGGCATCCTCGGCGGCCTGCTGTTGGCGCTCGGTCTGCTGTCGACCGTGCTGGCCCCGCTGAAGGATTCGGCGGTCTCGGCGTTCACGAAGGGGGCGCGGCGCGGGCCGTCCGTGCGCGAGTTCCAGGACGAATCCCCAGAGCCTGTCCGCGCGGCCGGGCCCGAGGGCGTGATCCGCGGCCAGTATGAAATCGTCCGGAAAATCGGCGCGGGCGGCATGGGCATGGTCTATGAAGGAACCGACCGCTCGCTCGGCCGCCGCGTGGCGATCAAGAAGATGCGCGACGAGCTGCGCCTCAACCCGCGCGAGCGCGAACGCTTCATCATCGAGGCGAAAACGGTGGCCTCTTTGCATCACGCGAACATCGTGGACATCTACGCGATCGCCGAGGAAGGCGAGGACGTCTACCTCGTGTTTGAGTTCGTCGACGGCAAGACCATCCACGACCTCGTGCAGTCGCAGGGACGCCTGAGCCCCGCGGACTCGCTGCGCGTCACGCGCGCGATGGGCGAGGCGCTCGCCTACGCGCACTCGCGCGGGGTGATCCACCGCGACATGAAGCCCTCGAACGTGATGCTGACGAGTGCTGGGCAAGTCAAGGTGATGGACTTCGGCATCGCGCGCATGGCCAAGGACGCGCTCAGCCGCTACTCGATGACGAACACCGTCGTCGGCACGCCGCCCTACATGGCGCCCGAGCAGGAGCAGGGCGTGGTGCGCAAGGAATCCGACGTCTACTCGTTGGCGATCTGCGCCTATGAGATGCTGACGGGCAAGCTGCCGTTTGTCGGCATGGGCGCGGGGATGCTGATGAATAAGATCAACATGAGCTACATCCCGCCCTCGCGTGCGATTGCGGGCCTGCCCGAGCCGCTCGACGAGGTTTTTCTCAAGGCCTTCCAGGCCGACCCGGACCAGCGCTACCGCACGCCGCAGGAGTTTGTCATGGCCCTTGCCGGGGGCCTCGACCCCTGTTATAATGACTCGTCGGGGGTGATCTAGCTTCGACAAATGTCGTTGAGCCGTCGGTCGCAGGCAGGGGTTGGTCAGGGCCCCTTAAAAACCGGACCAAACAACAACTGCCAACACTCAGTTGGCCTGGGCCACTGCCTAAACCGCAGTGAGCACACTTTGGTCCTCGACGCCTGCTAGAGGGTCGCCAAAGTCATGAGCAGGATGCGGTCCTTCCCTGTTATTCCGTGGGCGGGGGGCCTAAGACCGAACGGGGTTAGCCTGGAGAGCACGCGTCCATCGGTTTTCTCCGGGTGAAATTGAGGATGGGCTAAGCCTGTAGTGACCTCGGTCGGCGCCGTTTGGACGCGGGTGCAAATCCCGCCACCTCCACCGTTTTAAACGGGGGATAAGGAGTTCCTATGGAGATTTCCGAGACCGGTGCTACCCCCGAGCCGCACGCGCCCGGTCCGCGCCGCGTCAAGCGCCGCCTGATCGGCGCGCTGATCGCCCTGCACGCGGTCTCTTTGCTGGCGGCCGTCTTCCTGATCGTCCGATCTCGAGGCGATGCCCCGAAGGGTCCGGACGGATCTTCCAAAAGCTTGCTCAGCCTGAGGCCGAAGGACTCGGTCGGCTGGGTCTCCATCCGCGGGCCGATCATGGGCTCGGAGTCGGGCAAGCCCTGGGAACGCGGCGCCGAGCAGTGGGCGCGGCGCATCGAGCAGCTTGCCGACACGAAGGGCGTGAAGGCGATCGTGCTCGACATCAACTCTCCCGGCGGCAGCGTCGGCGCGGTTCAGGAAATCTACACCCGCATCCTGCGCGTCAAGAAGAAGCACAACAATTTGCCGTTCGTGGCGCTGTTCGGGGACGTGGCTGCTTCGGGCGGCTATTACATCGCTTCGGCCTGCGACAAGATCGTGGCGCATCCCGGGACTTTGACCGGTTCGATCGGCGTGATCTTCTCCGTGTCGAACATGGAGGGGTTGTTCGCCAAGGTCGGCTACAAGTCGGACCCGATCAAGTCCGGCAAGCACAAGGACATCGGCTCCCCGTCGCGGCCGATGACACCCGAGGAGCGCCAGATTCTTCAGACCCTTATCGATGACGCCTACGGCCAGTTCGTGCAGG
The DNA here is from genome assembly GCA_023249675.1 of Elusimicrobiota bacterium. Lineage (GTDB taxonomy): Bacteria > Elusimicrobiota > Elusimicrobia > UBA1565 > UBA9628 > GWA2-66-18. The sequence continues at coordinate 5,232 of JAHFCE010000046.1, forward strand.
CGGTGGCCGACGGCCGCAAGATGACGGTTGAGCAGGTCAAGCCGCTGGCCGATGGGCGCATCTACTCCGGCCATCAGGCGAAAGAGCTCGGGCTCGTTGACCAGCTCGGCGACTCGGTGGACGCGGCCAAGCTCGCCGCGGAGATGGGCGGCATCAAGGATGAGAACCCGCGCGTGCGCCGCGACACGGAAAGGCTTAATGATCTTTTCGAAATGCTCGAGACGCGCGCGCGCCTGTCGCTGGGATTTGGCCCCGCGGGCGTGACTGTGGGTGTGGCAGCACCCACGCCGCGCGGCCTGCTCTACGCCTGGTCCGGGGGCTGGTAGATGGACGCCGTCGAGCTCGTTTACGACTACTTCGAGGACCGGGCTCATGCCTCGTTCCTGATCCGCCAGCGGCGGCCGGCGGCGCTTGGATTGTTCGGGATACTGCTCGGGGCGGCGAGCCTGTACGTCGCCCAGTCCTTGGCCGGCCGCGCGCTCCTGCCTTTCGGCTGGCCGGGCTTGGCGCTGTCTTTGCTGTGGCATGCGGTCCTGATCTTCGTCGCGACAGCACTCCTGCATTTGATCTTGGAGCTCGGCGGCGCGCGCGGCGACGTCCGCGCCCTGTTCGTTCATCTGGGCCTCTCCGAGTTGGCGTGGTTGGCGGCCGTGCCGCTCGTCCTGGCGTGCCAAACCGTGTTCGCCAAGCCCGCGTGGGGCCTGCGCCTCGTTTTCTTCTTCGTCGGACTATGGTCGCTGTCTTATAAGGCGCGCGGAATCCGCGATGAGTACGGCATCAGCGGCGGGCGCGCGTGGCTGACCTTGGGCGTGCCCTACCTCGCGGGCGTGCTCGTCGTGCTGCTGATGGCCTTCCTCGCGACGCTCGGTCTTGTTCTCTCCGCGCTGAGCTCCTGGGGCTGATGACCGAGAAGGAGCCGATCCCGGACGTCTGGGAAGGCCTGCCCGTCGTCAACGCGGCGGCGATGCGCGCGCTCGACCTTGCCGCGACCGAGAAGCACGGCCTTCAGGCGCTCGATCTGATGGAGAACGCCGGCCGGGCCGTCGCCGCGGAGTGCGCGGCCTTCCTCGCGGCCAAAGGTTTGTCGCTCGCGCAGTCGAACGTCGTCGTCTGCTGCGGGCGCGGGGCCAACGGCGGCGACGGCCTCGTCGCCGCGCGTTCCCTGGCCGAGGGGGGCGCGACGGTCGCCGCGTTTCTGTGCCCGCCCAAGAACGACGGCGCGGGGGAATATCCCGAGCTCGTGCGCGTCAACCTGGCCCGGGCGAAAGCGGCCGGCGTGACGATCACCCCGGCCGGCCCCGGATCGGGCCTTGCCGCGGCGCTGGCTTGGTGCCATCTCGCGATCGACGCTCTGCTCGGCACCGGCTCAAATGGAAAACCCGCGGGGGCCGTCCACCATATGATCAGGGAACTGACGTTGGCCAAGAAACCCGTGATCGCGGTGGACATTCCCTCGGGCCTGCATCCCGACACCGGCGACCACGGCGGCGTCTGTGTGGCCGCCGAGCTCACTGTGACCTTGGGCCTGCCCAAGCGCGGCCTGCTCGCGCCGCACGCGAAGGCGCAGGTCGGCGTTCTGAAGGTGCTCGACATCGGCTACCCTCCGGGGCTGATAAAAGGTTGCGCGTCCAAGTGAGGAGTCTGGCTCTCGCTGCCCTTCTGTTCGGCTCGGCCTGCGGCCGTCAGCCGGGTCCTTACGCGGTTTTCGAAACCTCGAAGGGCCGCATGGTGGCGCGGCTCTACGAAGACCGGGCGCCGAAGACCATCACGCATCTGCGCGCTTTGGCCGGCCGCCCGAAGCCGTTTTACGACGGGCTCCTCTTTCACCGCGTGGCGCCCGGCTTCCTGATCCAGACGGGAGACCCGACCGGGACCGGGCACGGCGATCCGGGGCTTCCGGTGCCCGATGAGATCCGCCCCGGCGACCGCTTCGACCGTCCCGGCTTGCTCGGCATGGCGAGTTGGGGTCCCGGCACGTCCCAGACCCAGTTCTTCATCACGCTCGGCCCCGCCCCCGATCTCAACGGCCTGCACACCCAGTTCGGCGAGCTCGTGTCGGGCCTCGAGGTCGCCCAGGCGATCGCGGCCGTGCCGCGCGAGACGAAGGACGGCATCGACCGGCCTTTCGATCCTCCGGTGCTGAAGTCCTTTAAGATCGTGCTCGCACGCCCTTAGAAGCGGAACCTCAACTGTTTCCGGAAACAGTCGGGGACCGCTTAGGCCCGGCCGGTCGCGGCGCGGACTTTGGCCGCCATCTGCGCCAGGCGCTCCTTGACGCCGGGGGCGCGCTTTTCAAGCCGGGGCAGGATGTCGCGGCGCACCCAGTTGCGCGTAAACTTGGGGTCGGCGTTGCTTGCGTCCTCGCGCCAGTCAAGCCCGTGCATTTTAAGGTAGAGCAGCACTTCGGCGCGCGTCAGCGGTAGGAGGGGGCGGATCAGCTCGACGCCGGGGCGCAGCGGGCGTTTCACGGGAATACCGCCGAGGCCCTCGAGGCTTGTGCCGCGGAGCAGGTGCAGGAGCACGGTCTCGGCTTGGTCGTCGAGTTGGTGGCCGGTGGCGACCGCCGTGAAACGCCCGCGCCGTGCCCGCTCACCGAGCACGCGATAGCGCTCCTTGCGGCCCGCCTCCTCGAGCCCGAGCCCCCGCTTGGCCGCGAGAGCGCGCACCGGCGCGCGGACGACCGCGACGGGGAGTCCGAGCTTCGCGCCCAATTCCTGCACGAAGCGCGCGTCGCCGTCCGCCGCCCGGCCGCGCAGGCCGTGATGGATATGGACGAGCGCGACCGTCAGGCCCTTTTTGCGCGCCTGGACCGACAGCCAATGCGCCAGGCACACCGAGTCCGGCCCGCCCGACACCCCGGCCAGCACCCGGCGCCCCGGCGTCAGGAGGCGGTGCGCGGCCTCGAAGGCCATCAGCTTGGACCAGACGCGGGCGGCGAATTCCTTGCGTTTCAGGGGGAGGTCTCCGATGAGAAGGCTTCGGGGCCTATCGGTTTGAGTCCGGCCACAGATCGAATCCGGCCATAGAAAAATGACGGTCGAAGGAGAAGGCGCGCTTGATGCGGTGGTGGCGCATGAGCGCGAAGGAAGCGCAATCGGCGAAGCTGACGCCCTGGTCCGCGAATTTCTCGAACAAGACCAGCGCCTCGCGGTCCTGGCGTTCGCTCGGCCGCAGGATCGTGAGCGCCCCCGAGTCGAGGATGTGCCGTGCGCGCTCGGCCGCGAAGGCATAGCCCGCCCGGCGCGCGAGAAGCGTGAAGGTCTCGGAGAGGACCAAGGTGCTGGTAAAGGCTGCGGCGCGCTCCTGGGTGAGCCTATCCCATCCGGCGACGGCTCGAGCGTGAAGCCGATCTTCCGCGATGGAGCGCGCCAGGAAGGCGCCTGTGTCGATGAAGATCATTCGGTCTCGCCGTAAAGATAGCGGTCGTGCTCCTCCGCCATGTTTTTCGGCGCGGCGCCGCGGTAGATGGCCTTGTCGCGCAGAAGACTGTCGCCTCCTTCGCTGACGCGTTCGCCGAGAAGCGTGGAAGTCAGGCAGTCCCGGATGAGTTGAGCGAGGGAGACCCCTTTTTCTTGGGCGCGGCGCAGGGCGCGTTCGTACAGTGGTTCCGGCAGCATGATGGTTGTTCTATGCATAATGACATAGCCATAATGCCATATAAATTAATTTCTGTCAAGGGGCTGCCGCGCCCCGAGATCGCATCTTCCGCAGTAGGCCGGCGCGGCGCGAATTGCTAGACTCGCGGCTATGTTGACCGGGATCCTGCGCCGGCACTTCCTGGCGCTCCTGCTGCTTGCGGCGGCGCTTCCGGCCTGTGCCGGAGTCGAGGAGAGCATTCGCGAATCGGTCGTGCGCATGACGGCGGGCGACATCGCCGGAGCGCGCGCGAAAGCCGATGAAGCGGTCGCGGCCGCGCCTCATGATCCTCGCGCGCAGGAGCAGCTGGGCAGCGTGGCGCTGGCGGCTCTCGATGCGCCGGCGGCCGAGGCCGCGGCCACGCGCGCCCTGGAGGCCGGGCAGACGCCCGCGCGCCTGATCCTCCGTGCGAACGCGCGCCTCGCGGGCGGCAACGAGCACGGCGCGTTCGCCGACGCGCAGCGCGCCGCGGAGTTGTCCCCCGGAAGCGGGCGCGCGCATCTTACGCTTGCGGCGTCGATGGAGGCGCTGCGGCTTCCGGCTGCGGAGGTTCTCAAGGAGTATCGTCGCGCCGCCGAGCTCGACGCTTTGCTGGGTTCGGAAGTCGAGGCGGCTCTGCGCCGCCTCAATCCGCCCGCGGCCGCGCCGGGAGGCGCGCGCCTGGGCCCTATCCTCGTTATCCTTGCGGTGTCCGTCCTGTTCGGCTGGATCTTCGGCAAGGCCGCGAAGACGGGGGAGCCCGAGACGGCGGCCGCCGAGCCGCTCGCGGCCCTCTTGCCCGGAACGGGGAGACTGACGCCGCGCCAAGCGCTCGCGGCCGCGGCCGCGGCGGCGAAGTCGGGCCCGCCCGATTCTCTCGCGCTGGCGGAAGCGCTGTATAGGCGCCTCACCGGACGCCCGGCCTTCGCGCGCGGCGCCGACCGCGCCTTGGGCCGCTTTCTTCCCGCGTCCAAGGCGGTCAAGGGCCTTCCTGAGGGCGTCGACGCGTTTTTTGCGCGCGCTCTCGACTCCGAGCCGTCGCGGCGCTTTTCGACCACCGCCGAGCTCGTCGGCGCTTTTCGCAGCCTTGTCGACCCACCCGTACTGTAAACGGCTGCCCAGGCCTCAGCCTCTTGACGAAAAAATAGATATGTACTATAATACGTACGTATGAAGACCATCACCGCCACCGGCGCCCGCAGCGGCCTCTTTAGCATCATCAAAGACGCCGCCGTGACTCACCGACCCTACCGCATCACCTCCCGGGCGGGTACGGCGATTTTGATGCCTGAGGAAGACTTCGACAGCCTGTTGGAGACCCTTGAGCTTCTCTCCACCCCGGGCGTTCTCGCCGGAGTGCGCAAGGCCCGGCGCGAGATTGCGCAAGGCAAGACCTATTCCCTCAAGGATGTCTTCGGGTCCTGATTCGTGCCGTACGAAATCA
>JAHFCE010000007.1 GCA_023249675.1 Elusimicrobiota bacterium
AGCGCGCATGATCGACCACGGCATCGCCGCCGATCGGCTCTCCGCCCACTTTGCAAGGCGCATCGATGCCGAACTCGCCCAGCGCCGGCGCCTCCCGCACGTTGAGCGCCTGGAGCTCGAGCGCTCGCGCCTCGGCACCGAGAGCCTCGATCAAGGCGCCCGCCTTAAGACGATCGCCACGAGCGAACTGCGCCGACTCCGCGCCCGCATGCGCGGCCAGGCCTATCTCATGATCTCGGCCGCCCAGGCGCTTTTTGCCCGCGTCCATGCCAGGCTCGAGAAACTCGCACCCTGAAGCCCGCGCACCTCTTTCTGGTAACATCTTCCTCGTGATCACGCCCGCAAAGCGCCCCTGGCAGGTCCTGATCGCGGCGCGGCCCGATGCTCCGCTCGTGGCCGGCCTGCCTGCCGCCGTGCGCGCCGCCGTGCGCGCGGGCCGGGAACTCTCTCCCGAGCGCATCGTGATCGCAGGCGCTGACGACGCCTTCATGCGCCGCTGGACGTTCCAGCTCCGCGCGGCGGGCGTGCCTACGTTCATCGGCGAGAACGGCGCGGGTGCGCTTGACCAGCGCCTGCCGCTGCTCGCGCTCGATCCCGACTCCTTCCCTGATAAAGGCGGACTTTCTGACTTCGCCGCGGGCGCCACGGCAGGCGACGCGTGCCGCACGCTGTTCGGCCGCCCCGTCGCCGCGCTGCGCCGCAATCCCGCCGCGTTCGGCGCGGGCGTCGCGGACCCCGAGAACGTTCTGACGCAGGCCCTGACCGCGCCCGCCTCTGAAATCCCGCTCGGCGCGTTCCTCGATGCGCGCGGCCCCGCCGCCGAGCGCTCAGCCGAGACCTTGTGCGCGCGCCTCGCCAAGGACAACGACGGCTACATCGCCCAGTTCGACCGCAGGCTGTCCATCGCGATCTCGCGCCTGCTGCTTCCCCTGCCGGTCGCGCCAAACCACGTCACGACCCTCGGTCTGGGCCTCGGCCTGCTCGGCGCCTGGTGGCTCGCAGCCCCCTCGGCGCGCCTGCAGTTCTACGGCGCGCTCGTGCTCTGGTTCTGCTGCCTGCTCGACGGCTGCGACGGCGAGATCGCCCGCCTCAAGCATCTGTCCTCTCCCTCGGGCGCTCGCTACGACGTCTGGGCCGATCACTTCTCGCATCTGGCCACCTTCGTGGCCCTGCCGATCGGCGTCGCGCGTCTGCATCCAGGCCAAGACTGGCTCGTGGCCGGCGCGCTCTTGGTGAGCGGATTTCTCGCCTCCGGGTTCTCGGTGTGGTACCTCGTCCTGCGCGTTCCCGAGGACCAGCGCGGGCCCTTGGCGCTCACCGTCGAGCGCATCGCCAGCCGCGATTACGTGTACCTGATCCTCGCACTCACCGCCATCGGCCGCCTCGACTGGTTCGTCTGGGCCGCGGCGATCGGCTCCCACCTGTTCAACGCCTGGCTGTGGCTCCAGGCGCGCCGCGTCCTCGCGGTCGCGTAACGGCTACTCCACGCCCCAGGACTTGAGCGCCGCGGCGGCCTCATCCGCGGAACGGACCTTCTTGAACTTCGCGGGACGGCCCTTCACGCGAGCCTCGCACTCCGCCCATGTCTCGTGTCGCTGAATTTTTCCATCGAGCAAGCTCAGGTAGGAGGCCGGGCACGCGTCGACCGCCGCGCGTTTCTTTGAACGCGGGGGAAGAGCCTTCGGCGCGGACGGCAAGAGAGAGCCGTGGGGGTATTTCAGCAGAGGACCGTCGTAGAGTTCGATGGGCAGGCGCTTGGCGCGCGCGACCGCGATTGCATCGCAGCGCTCGTTGGCGTCATGGCCGGCGTGGCCCTTCACCCAGCGCCACGCGACTCCGCCCTTGCCGCGCGCGGCGACCGCCGCCTCAAGCGCCCGCCACAGGTCCTCGTTCTTGACCGGCTCGCCCGCAGCGGTCGTCCAGCCGCGGCGCTTCCAGCCGAGGATCCACTTCGTGATGCCCTCGATGACGTAAATCGAATCGCTGTGAATCAGCGCCACGCCCGGCCAATTCTTGACTGCGTCAAGGCCTCCGATCACGGCGCCGAGCTCCATTCGGTTGTTCGTCGTCGAGGCCGCATGGCCCGCGAGTTCTAAAACGCGCCCATCGGGCGCGGCGATGATGGCCGCCCAGCCGCCCGGTCCAGGGTTGCCGGAACAGGCGCCGTCGGTGAAAATCGCGATCATTCGTTAATGGTAGAATTTCCACGCGATGTCCGTCACCTGGCTATGGGCCGGCTTTATTTTGGTCATGAGCGTCATGCTCACGCTCGACCTGGGCGTCTTCCAGAAAAAGGCCCACGTCATGACAGTGCGCGAGGCCGCGATCATGGTCGGCATCTGGTGGACCTTGGCCGCCGTCTTCGCCCTCGCGGTGTACTTCGTGTACGGCCACGACAAGGCCTTCCAATTCATTTCGGCCTACATCCTCGAGCAGTCCCTGTCGGTGGACAACCTGTTCGTCTTCATTCTCGTTTTCTCATTCTTCGGCATCGCCGCCGAGAACCAGCCGCGCGTGCTCCACTGGGGCATACTCGGGGCGATCGCGATGCGCTTTGTGTTCATTTTCGCGGGCCTCTCCCTCCTTGAGGCTTCGCACCTGATGTTCTACGTGTTCGGCGCGATTCTCGTGTTCACCGGCGGCAAGATGATGGTCTCTGAGGATGCGCAGATGGAGCCCCACAAAAATCCTGCCCTCAAGCTTCTGCACCGCTTCCTGCCCGTGACCGAGGGAACGCACGGGCACCGCTTCTTCACGACGCTCAACGGCGTGCTGCACGCGACCCCGCTGTTCGCGGCACTCGTGGTCATTGAAGCGACCGATCTCATTTTCGCCGTGGACTCGATCCCGGCGGCACTCGGAGTCAGTTCGGACTTGTTCGTGGTGTACACGTCGAACATCTTCGCGGTGATGGGCCTGCGCTCGACCTACTTCCTGCTCGCGGGCTCAATGACCGAGTTCCGGTACCTGAAAAACGGCGTCTCCGCCGTGCTCATCTTCGTCGGCGTGAAGATGATCGTCAAGGATGTCTACCATGTGTCCACCGCCGCCTCCCTCGCCGTGATCGGCGGGACCTTGCTGGCGGCCATCGCCGCCTCCTTGCTCGTCCGTAAAAAGACCTAGTTTTACTGGGTCATAATCCCGCCCCTCCCTAGGTCTTCCGCTTCAGGAACCCGCGCCCGGACGCTGCTATCCTCTGTGTCATGATCCTCTCCCTCCGCTTCGCCCGCAAGGCCGCCGCCTCTCTGCTCGCCGCCATCCTCTTCATCTGCGCCCCCGGCCCGTTCGCGCTCTCGGCCTTCGCCCAGACGATCGGACGCGTCGGAACGCCGGCCGGCGCGGGAAACTCTGTGGCCATACCCTTGTCAGGTCCAAGCGCCGTATCCGCGCCGAGCCTGACCGTTCCCGCTTTGCCGGCCTCATCGCTGTCTGCGCCCCCCGCGCCTACTCCTGCGGCAGCGACGCCTGAGAAACCCGCGACCGCCATCGCCGCCGCCACGGCCCTCGGCGCCCGCCTTCAGGCGGCGAGGATCGGCGAGAGCTCAGCGCAGGTGGCACCCGCGCTCTCAGCTTTCTACGCCGGCTCCGCCGCCGCGACGCCGGACGAATCCGCGCCAGCCGTCGCTCCCGGCCAGTGGGGTTCCAGCTCCGAACGGATCGGATTCAGCTATTCAGGCTTCCGCTATCGGCTTCGCCGCTCCTTCGCATCCTCTTTCCGTGTCCTGAACCGCTACTACCAGTGGTACGACCTGCCGCCGCTGCTCGGCCAGATCAACCTCGCCGCGATCGAGACGCGCATGCGCCTCGACAACCTGCACAACCCCGCGGCCTACGCCGCGAACGCGCATCAGACGATCGCCGCCCCGACTCGGGCCCAAATCGAGACGCAGGACCCCTCCGGACGTTACCACGACCTCAAGGATCCGGGCATGGGGGCCGCCGGCGCGCGCTTCGGCCGCCTCTCCGAGCCCGTCAAGCACGGCAGCGACGTTTCCCCCGCGCTGATGGAGCGCATGGGTCGGATCAGCGAAATTTTATTTAAGCGCACGAAGTTCGTCCCCGCGCTCATTCTGAACAACCACGCCGCGTTCTGGATCCAGGCGATGGTGCACGACTGGATGAACCACAAGCGCAAACCCGTCGCCGAGAACCCCTACAAGGTCCCGCTTCCCGCCGGCCACCCGATGAACGGAACGGAGATGATCCTCGACCGAACCGCCGGCGATGAGACGCGCGCGCCCGGCGCTCAGCCCCCGACCTTCGAAAACACCGAGACGCACTGGTGGGACCTCTCCATGGTGTACGGCTCAAGCCCGGAGACGCTCGCAGGCCTGCGCGCCCCGGGCGGCAAGATGATCGTGGAGCCCGACGGCCGCCTGCCCGAAGACCCCTCCCACCCCGGCGTCGACAAGACCGGCTTCAACACGAACTACTCGGTCGGCCTGGCGATCCTGCACACGATCTTGGTCAAGGAACACAACGCGATCGTCGACGCCCTCAAGGCCACATACCCGTCCTGGGACGACGAGAAGCTGTTCCGCCAAGCGCGCCTGATCAACGTGGCTTTCGCGGCCAAGGTCCACACCGTGGAGTGGACGCGCGCGCTGCTGCCCAACCGCACCCTGCACATCGCCATGTGGGCCGACTGGTACGGCTTCATCGGCAAGCGCCTGAAACTGTGGCTCATGCGCCGCGTATACTCGCGCCATCCCCTGCTCGCCAGACTCCTGCACCCGATCCGCAGCCACGAGTGGATCTCCGGCGTTCCGGGCACTACCGTTGAGCACTTGACCGCGCCCTTCGCCATGCCCGAGGAGTTCGTCGAGGTCTACCGCCTCCACAGCCTCCTGCCCGACGACTACGAGATCAGCTCGCTGCTGAGCCGCAAGCTCCTTGCCCACCTCAGCCTCACCGAGATCCAGGGCAAATACACCCGCGGCGTCACCGAGAAGTTCTCATGGACCGACCTGATCGCCTCCTTCGGCACGGCCTCGGCCGGCGCGCTCGTCCTCAACAACTTCCCGGAGGCCCTGCGCAAGATCCGCACGATGGACGACCGCTACCTCGACATGGCGATCGTGGACATGCTACGCCTGCACGAACGCGCGCCCGAGCTCACCTTCAACGAGTTCCTGCGCCGCGTCGGCATGGCCGCGCCAAAAACCTTCCTCGAGCTGACCGACGGCGACGCGGTCGCGGCGAAGAACATCTCCGACTTGTACGATGGGAACATCGAGGACGTCGACCTGCAGGTCGGCCTCGCCGCAGTCAGGAAGCCGCAAGGATTTGCGATCAGCGACCCGGCGTTTCGCGTCTTCATTCTGATGGCCCCGCGCCGCCTCAAGAGCGACCGATTCCTGTCGGAGCTGTACAAGCCCGAGGTCTACACCCAGCTCGGCATCGACTGGATCGAGCACAACACCTTCATGGACGCGGCGGCACGCCATTACCCCGAGCTTCGCAAGGCGCTCGAGGGCCATGACAACTTCTTCAGCCCGTGGCCGACCACGCCTCTGCGCGAGCGCCTCTACGCGGCGACGGCGAAGTCCTCTGCGGCGCTCCTCAAGACCGCTTGGATCAATGCGGGCGTCGGCCTGGCGGCCGCGGGCGCGGCCTCGCTCTTGGGCGCATCCTGGCTCGGCGCGCTGACTTTAGCACTCGCGCCGGCCGCGGGCGCGGCAATCGCCCTGGGCCTGATTCTCAGCGCGATGGGCGAGCTCGGACATGTCACACGCTACGCCGAGTCGGACCTGCGCCCGGAACTCTTCAAGCCTCTGTTCCGCGCTGAAGCGACGGGTAAACGGGCCGCGGCCGCGGCTCTGTTCGGCGCGCTCACGGTCTATGAGCTCGGCTGGCTGATCGCCTGGCGACTGCTCGCCGCCTCCCCCGTCGCGGCCGTCCTGATCGCCCTGGCGGCGACCTGGGCCGGCGTGCGCGCCCTGCGCGCCGCGCGCAAGTTCAAGAAAGACCTCGACCTCCTGCGCATCGGCCTGTATGGCAATCTCAATGCAGGGCGCGCCCAGCGCGCGCCCGAAACGCTCCCGGGTGCGACCTCGCTCGAGAAGCACGCCCGCTATTTCTCGGGCGGGTCCGAGGTCGAGACGTTCTCGGCCACCTACCGCAATGTCCGCGCGACCGGGCAGTCCGCCTTCGCTTCGTTGACGACCGCCCTGTCCTGGCATCTGGCGTTCGCCCGCACGACGCAGAAAACGATGACGCCCAAACAAAAAGCCCTGTTCAAGCCCGGATTTTTCGATGTGTTCACGCCGAACATCGCGCTCACGCAGGGCGCGGTGAGCAGCCGCGTCTTCTCCGACGGGAGCAAGCCCGGCATCGCCCGCGGGGACATCGACATGGTCGAGTTCGACCGGATCTTCCGCGAGTTCGCGGTCGGCCGCGACTACCTGACCGAATACGACGTCGTTCGGCTCCAGGAAGCGAACTGGGACCGCGACGTCCACCGCTCACGGCTCGCCCGCGAGATCGGCCTCTTCGCCTCGAAAAAGCGCTTCAAGCAGCTGTTCGCCCGCTTCGCCGACCGGGTCGTCTACGAGGACGACAAGGACGGCCGCCTCGTGCCCGCGATCAGCCGCGAGCAGCTCCTCTACTTCTTCTCCGGCGGTCTGAAGTACGATCTCGCCGAGAACTGGGCCCGCTGACTCGCGTCCTTAAATAAAGTTCTGCGTGGCCTTGATCCAGTGCGCCACCCGCTCCATCCCATCCTCGATTTTGACTGTCGGCTTCCACCCCAGCTCCCGCTTGGCGGCCGAAATGTCAAACCAATGGGCGGTGGTCAAGGTGTTGACGAGAAACTTCGTCAACGGCGGCTCGGAGGACAGCCGCAAAGCGCTCCAGGTCCCTTCGCATAGGGCAGCCAAGGCATAGGCCGCCTTCTTCGGCAGGCGCTTCTTCACCGGCCCCAGGCCGGCGGCGCCGAGCATGCGATTGACGATCTCCCAGAATGGGCGCGGATCGTCGCCCGACAGGAAGTAGGCCTTCCCCGAAATCTCAGACAACGGCGAGAGCTGAACCGCGGCCAGGATATGCGCCGACACGGCGTCGTCCACGTAGATCGTATCCACGAGCTTGTTGTCGTCGCCGATGCGGAACAACTGCCCCGCGCGCGCCTTGGCCACGACGCGCGGCAGGAGGTTTCGGTCGCCGGGCCCCCAGATGAAGTGCGGGCGCAAGGACACGGTCGAGAGCTTGTCATGGTCGGCGGCCAACACCATCTGCTCGGAGAGCGCCTTCGTCTGTGAATAGAACGAATCGAAGTTCGCGGGATACGGCGCGCTCTCATTGACGCCCTCCACATCTCCGCCGTGGAACACGACGCTCGGCGAGCCCGTGAACACGAGCCTGCCGATGCCTTGCTCCGAGCACGCGCGCAGGACGTTCTTCGTTCCGTCGATGTTGACCGCGTGAAAATCCTCGTAGCGTCCCCACAGTCCGACCTTCGCGGCGGCGTGAAACACGACGTCGCGGTCGTCGCAGGCGGCCTTGACGGCCTCGTAGTCGACGATGTCGCCGCGCGCGCAGTCGATGCCGACCGCCTCGAGCTCCGCGTAGTCGCCGCGCCCGAACACGCGCACCGAATCTCCCCGTTCGCGTAGTTTGCGCGCCAGAGCCGCGCCCATGAAACCGCCCCCGCCGGTGACGAGCGCCCTCATGCGAGCCTCCGGCCGGCCCAGATCGCCAGCTTCTCGCGATTGATCTTGGCGTTGTGGCGGGTGTCCACAGGAAAGGCCGGATGGAATAATATCGCTTTGACGTCCTGGGCGAATTCCGGTCTTCCGGGGAGATGCAAAATTTCGTTTTTGAGGGCGTCGCTCGGCGCCGTTCCCGACTCGAGTTCCACGCACAGGACGGGATTTAACCCCACCCCGACCAAGGCCGTTCTCTTCACCTTGGGGTGGGCGTTGAACACGCCTTCGACGCGGACCGTGTCAAAGGCCCCATTCTCCGTCTTGACGCGGTCGGTTTTTCGCCCGCAGAACCAGAGACGTCCCTCGCCGTCGAAATAGGCCAGATCCCCCATACGATGCCAAAAGCTTTTCCCATCGCCGATCTTGGCCTGAGCCATGTCCGACACGCGCCGGAAGTATTCTCCCGTCACCACGGGCCCCTTCACCGCAAGTTCGCCCACCGCGCCGTTCGGCACGCGCAAATCCTCGGACCAAACCGCGATCGGGCCTTCCTCGATGCGGATCACGGCGACTTCGATCCCCTTCACGGGCCGCCCCACGCACACCCCCTCGCCGCGCGCCGTCTTGGCCGCGGTTTCCCCCAGGATTTCCGTAGACGAAATGAGGGCCACGGGCAGGGCCTCGGTGGCCCCGTAAGGCGTGTAAATGGGAACGTCGCGGTCGAGCATCCGGGAAAAACAGGCCAAGGTCTTGGCCGGCACGGGCGCGCCCGCCGACATCACGCGGCGCAACGTCGGCAACGCGAGGCCGTGGCGAGCGCCGAAACGGCCCACGCGGTCGAGCAATGCCGGCGAGCCGAACAGCTGGTGGATCCGGTACGTCTGGACCGGTCCGATGATCGCCATCGGATCCACGAGGCCCGGCCGGGTGAAATCCATCTCGGGGATCACGACGGTCTGACCCAAGACCGCATCAAACAGGGCGAACAAAGGGAAGGTGGCAAGCGAACTTTCCCCCTCCTTTATGTCGAACAGCTCGCGGAGCTGGTCCACCTGGGCCGAGAACATCGAGTGCTCATAGACCGCGCCCTTCGGAGCGCCCGTGCTGCCGGAGGTAAAGAGGATGGCGGCTCGAGCGTCGGGCGGCACCGCGGGCAGACCAAGCGCGCGCGTCCGGCCGAGCGCGCGCATCGTCTCCACCGTCGGCAAGCCGAACGACGGGCCTCCCGCGACGACCTTCAGACGCGCGGTCGGCGCCCAGCCGCCCAGCACCCGCGCCAGATGCGCCTTGGCCGAGCCCACGAACGCGTCCGGAGCGGCCTCGGCGAGGCAACGTCCCATCTTGGAGAATCCGATGCCAGGGTCGACGAGCACAGGGGTGAGACCCGCGCGAAATAACGCAAAAGACACGGCGAAAAAATCGTGCGAGGGCGGGATCAACACGGCCACGCGGTCGTTCTTCTTGAAGCCGGCGCGCAGGAAACCCTGCGCGATCCGCTCGACGTCTCGACCGAGGTCCTCGAACGTCGTGACCTCGCCCTGGTGGATCAGCGCGGGCTGGGCGCCCAGGCGCTTGGCGTTGTCGAGCAGGCGCGAACCGATGTCCCTCGCGGCGAGAGCAACGCTCATACGGGCACCGGCCGATCGACGAAATCCTTGATCAATGAGACGACCTCGTCGCCGGCATCCTCGAGCAGGAAGTGCCCGCAATCCGGGAAGCGCTTCACGGCGGCCCTCGGGAAACGTCTGATCCAGCCGTTCAAGAAGGCCTCGTCGAACACCCAGTCCTTCATGCCCCAGGCGAGCATCATGGGCGCGTCCTTCAACGCGCTGAGCTTGCTCTCGGTCTCGGCAACCACGCTCCAGGCGCGGTCGCTCGGCCGCAGGGGAATGTCCTGAACGAAACGGTGTACGGCTCGACTTTCGTTCCAACCGTCGCAAGGAAAGAGGTAGGCGTCGAGAACCTCGGGCGAAAGGCGTTTCTTGGACGCGCAGGATTTCAGCACCAGCTTCCGGACAAATCCAAAAGCGCGCAGCGGGATACCCGTCAGCGCGCCGCGCATCACGGCCAGACCCGGCGGGAAGCGCTTCTCCGGCGGCAAGCGGAAGCACGAGGTGTTGAGGGCCACGATCGCCTTGATCCGCTGCGGATGGCGGACCGCCCAGGACATGCCGATCATCCCGCCCCAATCGTGCAGAATCAAGGTCACGGGCCCCTCGGGCGCGGCGACCTCCATGAACTTCTCGAGGTCCTCCACCCGGGACTGGAGCGTGTAGCGGTAGCGCGCGTCATCGGGCCGGTCGGAGAGGCCCATGCCGATGTGATCGGGCACGAGGCAGCGATGCGTCGGCGACAGGGCCTTGACGACCTCCCGAAAGTAGAACGACCACGTCGGGTTGCCGTGCACCATCAGCACGGTTTCGCCCTTGCCCTCATCGAGATAATGCATCCCGTGGCCGCCCAGATCGAGGCGGCGGCCGGTGAACGGATACAGCGGCTTCCAGATGTCTACCACTCCCACCCCAGCATCATGCAGTTGAGCCCCGAGCCGATGCCCAAAAAGCCCACGCGGTCGCCTTTATTCAGGAAGCCTCGCTCGTCGGCGAGCGCGGCTGTGAGCGGAAGGCTCACGGTGCCGATATTGCCCAGGTGCGAATAGGTCGAAAAATCCTTGTCCTCGGACACGCCGAAAGCCTGCAACACCGCCGCGCGGTGCGGCCCGCCGACTTGGTGGCAGATCGTTTTGTCCGGGCCGACGGCGCCCCAGCCGAGATGGCTGGTAAAACGCGCCCACGTCCCGCGCGCGAGCTCCACGCCGTGCTTGAGCACCGCCGGCGCGTCCGTGCGCATGAAATCATGCTCCCAGCGACAGAGGTCCCAGTGCTGCGGCGCGGCCTGCGTCGTGCCGCCCAATAGGCGCGGGCCCTTGCGTCTCAATGAGCTATCCGTGAGCAGAACGGCCACGGCGCCCGAGCCCCCCGTCAAAGTGGCGATCGACAGCTTGAAATGCTCCATCGTGGGCGTCTGGATCATCGAGGCGATCATGCTCTCGTTGATCTCCCGCGCCGATTCGCAGGAGACGACGAGTCCCGCCTTGATCTGCCCCAGCTCGATGCGGTTGGCGACATCGACGATCCCCGACAAAACGCCAAGGCAGGCGTTGGAGATATCGAACACCGCGCAGTCCTTCCCAGCGCCGAGGCGCGAGGCCACCGCGCACGCCGTCGCGGGCTCAGACGACTCCCGGCAGACGCCCGCGTAGATGAGAGCGCCGAGGTCGCCAGCCTCGACACCCGCCTTCTCGAGCGCCTTGCGGCCCGCGCGGGCAGCACCCTCGGAGAGCTTGAAGCCCTCGTCCCACCAGCGCCGCTCGCGGATGCCGGTCAACGCCTCGAGCTGGCCGACCTGAAAACGAAGCGCGCGATAGACGGGCTCGATGCGCCGTTCGAGTTCGGAGGAGGCGACGACGTTGGGGGCCAGCTCGTAGGCCAGACCGCTGAGATGGACTTTGGTATATCTCATGACACGCGCGCTCTAGCCGAATAACCCGCTCGCAGCCTCCACGCCATCGCGAGAGCGGCAATTGATACGACCGCCACAGAAATGAGGCTTGCCTCCGGGTCGCCGCCGCCGTTCAGCCACGCGGGACCCGAATAGTCCACCTCGAAAAGGCGGCGTGAGAAGAAAACGTGCATTTGCAGCGCGTTCCAAGCCAAATGGATCCCAAAGGGAAGCCATACGCTGCCCCCGGCCACGAAGTAGGCGAGATTGAGCATAATCCCAGCGGCGACGATGCCGACGATGGATGCCGCAGTGTTCCCACCCCCTAACAGATGCAGGAAGCCGAAAAAACCTCCCCAGAGCAGCGAAGCGCTCCAGACCGGCATCCATTCGCTGAGACGCCGCAGGATAAAGGTTCGAAATAACAGTTCCTCAGCGCAGACCTGCAAACCTTGAATCCCGATAAGAACCGGCACGAGCCATAACATCTCGGCAGAAGGATGCCGCCAGGTAACGCGCAGCCCCCCGACCAGCAGGAGCATCCCGAATACCGATCCAATCATCGCCGCGCCAAACGCCAGCCCCACGGCAAGATCAGCGCCTGATGCGCGATCCCAACGCAGTCCGGCGTACCGCAAATCCTTGCCGCAGAATCGATTATTGAACAGCCAAACAAGCAATAACGCCGCTGCGGCCTTGATCGCGTTAGTCTCCCCCCAAAAAAAGACTCCTTTCGCGGAAGGTAGGAGAAGACCGGGAATGAGAAGAATCCCAACAATAGATGCGGAATAGGCCGCGAACAACAGAAGTTCTCGAGCGTATCTCATGGTTAGATACCGCGAAAATCCCGCGTTTTTGTAAAAATTATATTGATATTTTCAGTTGTATTCACGACGCGCGCGCGATGTTAATAGTTCTTATTTTTACTGATTTATTTTTTCGTTTTCGCAGGAAAATCTAAACCGACCCGCAGAGTAAAGTCGCGCATCTCGTAAACGACGAGCCCGTCGCGCAGCAGATAGCCGTCGGCGGTCAAAGTCTTGGCCGCCTCATCGACGCCCGTGATCCAGCACTGGACCTCGACGTTCTTGTTCGCGGGCGTGTACTGGCCGCGGTACAGCCACTTGTGGGCGCGGCCCAACACCATGCTCTCGAAGCGGCCGGCGCCAGGCCAGCGGTCGCGCGCGTGACATTTCATCAGCTCGATGAAGGACTCAAGGCCGAGCGAGCCGGGACAGACGGGATCCTGATAGAAATGGGCGCTGAAGAACCACTCTCTCGGATTCACCGCCCGACGTCCAATCAACGCGCCGAGGCCCTTCGGGCCGGCGCCGTCATATTGGTCCACGGAATCGAGCAGCAACAGCATCGGGCCCGGCAACGAGGGCAAGCCGCCCGACAACGGCAAACGGCGTGGAGCAACTCCGGAAGAGGCGCTGAACGGCTTGGCGCCGCGCAAACCAACCTGTTGCGCCAACGATTCCTTGGTGAAGAAGCCGAATTCCGTTTTGCCCTTGTAGACCAAACGACCGGAGGCGTCGCGCATCGACATGTCGTAGTTTTGAATGATCATCCCGCCCGACTGCGAGACTCTGCTCATCACCACCGTCGTAACGAGCGTTCCGGTCTCAGGCGTGATCTCGATATATTGGATCGCGTCTCCGCCGAGATTGCGAAACGACAGGTCGATAGGACTGGCCAGGGCCGAGCCGCAATACGCCGCCAGCCAGCCGCAGGGCTGGAGCGCCACCTCGAGCAGGATCGAAAACGGCATCGTGGACTGGCCGTTTTCACGGAAGTACCAGGCGTCCTTGGGGATGTCGTACTCGGCCGTGGCCGAAGCCCCCGCCTTGAGGACGAACGGCTCGCCCGTCACAGCCACGATCCGATCCAGGAATTGATAGGGCGGTCCGGGCAGGCGCGCCAGAATACGGTCCCTATCAAAGACCTTGTACGGCTCGCCGAAGGCCTCGGAGGGATTGCCGTTCGAGTAGGCCATGATCTTGTCGGGACCGTAGAGAACTGTCTTCTCCTGAGAAACGACGCCCGCCCACAAAGCCTCGATTTCGGCGCGATTTACACCGGACAGGCGCACCGACATATCCGTGATCTGAACGATGTTCTTGTCGTCGGAATACATGAAGGCGTCGGCGAGGCAGAAAGGCGTCCCGTCCGGCGCGTAGCCCAATTCCTTGATGTGCAGCTCGTAGCGGGCCTTTTTGGTCGACGCGAGCACCTGCCCGCGGCACTTGAGCTGACTCGCAACACCGGGGACGGGCTCGTAGCAAACCTTGCCCTTTTCCCCCACCCAGCCCATGCGCATCAAGTGGACGCGCAGCGTGTGCAGACAACACTCGTACATCAAGGTACCGGGCATCACGTTGTCGCCCGGGAAATGGCAGACGAGGTGCCAGTCGTCGGGGTGGATGTCGGCCTCGCCTATGGCGAGGCCAAGTTGATATCGCCCGCCAACGGGATCAAGCTCCAGAATTCGATCGACAAGCTTCATGCGCTCGGCGACAGGCAAGGTTTCTGGAACGAAAGGGAGCGCAGCGAAGTCGGGACCGAGGGCCGCGCCCAGGTCACCGGAACGCAATGACTTAAATTGGGCTTCGCTCAACGGCACCTTCTCGTTGAACGGCGCCAACGGTTTCCAATTGGATGGGCGCTTGCCCGGGATGGCAATTTTTTCAGCGTCGGTGAGCACGATGCCGCGGCCTTTGGCCAACTCGGCATGCGTAAAGAACCCAGCGCAGCCTTTTCTCATGCTCAGCAGCGGCTTGCCGTCCACCGTGCTCTCGAAGCGAAAGAAAAACAGCCAGATGTCATCGTGCTGGCCGAAGCTGTCGATCGTTATGTCGTACTTGATCACCTGTCCCGGCCGGGGAAGATGATCGTGGAAGGTGACGACGGCGTCGAGAAGGCGATAGACGGCGCTGCCCTTGGTCTGGGAGTCGATGCCCAAGTATCCGGAAAGAAAGAGGTCGGCCTGGCCGGCCTCGACGGCGATGCACGTGGGGATGCGGCCGGCATCCAAATACCAACCGTTATGAAGCACGTCGTGTTCGGTCGTGCATGACCCCGATTTCATCGAGTTCGGCTGGCCGGTCACACTCACGATCCGGTCGGCCAGCATCAGCGGCTCATCGGGCAGACGCACGCGCGAAGGATAAGAATCGACATGGGCGAACGCCTCTCCGAGCACCGCCCCGATCTTGCCCACGGCGAATTCCAGGCATGCCTGACGATCCATGAAAACGGATTTCAACGGCAACGAATTGGGCGCGGACACCGGCGCCGCAACGACAGCCTGTCCGCCGGCTATGCGCATCTGAACGTCTAAGTTCTTGCTCTGCAGCGCCGCGAAGTTCTCGGCGAGTTTTAAGTACATCTCGTGCGCCCGTGCCGTGAGTACGGCGGCGTTGGCGAGACTGCCGCCGGCGGTTTTTAGCGTATGGGAGTCGGCAACTGTTGCCGGAAACAGTTGGACCGTCCTATTCGGCCCGACCCGCGCCGGCGCCAGTGGAACCGACGCCGGCGGAGGCTCCCGGCGCGGCGGAGTCCACGACACCTTCGCGGGACGACCACCGAGGGACAGACGGACAAACTGAGCAGGGGCCGCCGCGTCCGCCTGATGACCGACGCAGAAGGTGCGCGCGCCGTACAACGGCTTAAGATCCACCGGAACGCGCTCGGCGATCAGAAAGGCCAAGGTCTTGAGGACGCCGGACACGTCGCTTTGACCCCGATTGTCCATGGAGCGGGCGTTGTGCGTGAGCGGACCCAGAATCTTGCCGATCATGCGCGTGCAGGAGCCCTGCGGGCCGAGCTCGACGAAGGTGCGCACGCCGTCTTCGTAGGCGGTCTTGATCATGGCGGAAAAATTGACGGAGCGGATCGCCGAGGTCGTGATCGAGCCGGCGGCCGACTCGCGCGTGACCTCGTAGGCCTTGCCGAATGCCCCCGAGTAGTAGCGCACACCCTTCGGCGCATGCGTCGGAAAAAGATGCAAATCCCGGTATTGTTTCTCGACCAATTTGGCCGCGGGAAAATGGACCGTCGATACTCCTTGCAACGGCAGAAAGACGCAGCCGAGCCCTTCGACGAGCTTCTCGACCGCGGAGCGATAGCCGCCGACCACGCACTCGACGGGCGCGTTCACGATCAGCAGAGCTGCGCGCTCGGCGCCCTTGAGCGCCATATTGACGGCGTCGGCCGGACGGTCCACGACGCCCAGCACCCAGTCGACTTTCTCATCGGCCGGCAGGCGCCAGAACCGGCGTGCGACGTCGCACGGACCGGCGAGCTCGGAGGTGAACAGGCTCGACGACTTCATGCGGCGCAGCATCTCATCGCGGCTTGTCCAAGCGCGAGTGGCGAAGAGACCCGCCGTCTCGCCGAGGCTGTAGCCCAGGACCGCCGTCGGCTCGACGCCGAAGGAACGCAGGAGGTCGCTGGCCACCGTGCCGTGCGCGACCGAGGCGAAGATGAGGGCATGGTAGTCGGCGTTGAGCTCGCTCTCCGCCTTCGCCTCCCAGCCCGTCTCGAAGGCCAGGCGCCAGGGCGCTACGCGCGCGGGCGTCATCTGATCGCGCAGGCAGCCGTTCTCCGCATCCTGACGGCGCAATATCTCGGGCCACTGAGCGCCGAGCGTTGCGGTCATGCCCAGATACTGGTTGCCGGAGCCCGGAAAGACGAAGGCCAGCCCGCCGCTCAGCGGGCGGCGCGTCGTGAGGTAGGCGCGGTCGGAAGCGAGCGGGCGCTCGGGGTTCTCCCGCATGGAGTCCAAGGCCTGACGAGAAAGAGCGAGAAGCTCCTTCCAATCGCACGCGACGAGGGCGCAGGCATGCGAGGACTCGGGCGAGGAGCCGCGCTTGATCCACCAGCGGCGGGCGAGCGCTTCGATGCCGTCGCTTGAATCCTGGGAAGCGGCCCAATCGATCAAGCCGGACAGGCCGGCGAGCAGAGCAACGCAATCCGGAGCCTCGATGACGAACAGGGCCTCGGAGCGCGCGCCGAGCGGCTGGCGGCGCTCATCCTCGACGCGCAGATCGGCGGTCGAACTTTCGTGCTGTTCGAGGACGGCGTGCACGCAGCCCCCGTCGATGCCGAGTGAGGTCACGCCAGCACGGCGCGGGCCGTCGGCGCGGTTGCGCAGCCAATACGAGGCGAGGCGCGGCGAGTGGAAGCGCTTGCGCGCGGCGGACAGGGGCGCGATCAGGTGGACGATGGACGGGCCGGGCGGCAGAATTTCCTGGTACAACGACAAAGCGGCCTTGACCAAACCGGCGAGACCCGCCGCCGCGCCGGCATGGCCGATCACCGATTTGGAAGAGGACAAAGCCAGCGGCAGTTCGGCTTCGGCCGTTCCGAAGAACTCGACCATCGCGGCGGCCTCGCAGCGATCCTCCTTCACATCGCCCGAGGCGTGGCATTCGAGCAGGCCGACGGTGCTCGGATCGACTTTCGCGTCGTCGTAGGCCCGCCGCAACGCCTCGACGCAGGCCTCCGGCGTCGGGACAACGGCGTCGGCTCCGCCGCCGGAGGCGGCCCCCATCCCTTTGATGATTGCGTAGACGCGGTCGCCGTCGCGCAGGGCGTCGTCAAGGCGCTTGAGCACCACGGCGGCAGCGCCCTCGCCGGGCGTGGCGCCATCGGCCGAGGTGTCGAACGGCCGCGGCCGGCCGGCTGGCGAAAAAGGCTTAAGGGCGTGCGCGCCGGCGAGCGCGCGAGCCTCCCCCGCGACATCCACAGCGGCAGCAAGCGCCGCGTCGACTTCGCCGCGTTGAAGCGCGCGGACCGCGACCTCGAGCGCCTTGAGCCCGGAGTTCTCCTCGGCGGACACGGTGAAGCTGGGACCGCCCAATCGGAACTCCCGCGCGACGCGGCTCGCGGCGACGGAAGCCAGGCCGCCCATCACCCGGTTGGCGGTGAGTGCTGGTCCCGCGGCCTCCCGCAAAGACAAGAGCCATGAGGCGCGCTCGGCGGACGACAACAACCAGCCCTTCGCCCGGGCCCAACCATCGGCCGAAGCCTCTAAAAACCAACGCAGATCGTATTGCGTCACCGCGAGGTCGAAAGCGACGCCGAGGAACACGCCGACGCGGTCGCGGCCTTCCTCGGAGAGTCCCGCGTCGGCGATCGCGGCCGCAGCGCTCTGAAGAGCCAAGAGCTGCTGAGGAAGCATTTCTTCCAGCTCTTTGGGAGGAATGCGAAACGCGGCGGCCTCCGAGCCGGCCTCGCGCAGAAAACGGCCCTTGAAGCCGGCGGGAGCGTCCACGCCCCACCAACGATCCGGCGCATAGGACGACTCCTGCTCGAGGCCGCCGAGAACGGCTTCTTGATACGAACGGAGATTGTGGAGCAATCCAAAACGAGCGTCCATGCCGATAATGGCCACCGGCACGGAGGACGGAGTTGAACGACGAACGGAGGGAGAATTCTTTAGAGAAGCCTTACGGCGTTCGGGGGCTTCTTCGACAATAATATGCGCGTTGATCCCGCCAAAACCAAACGCCGATAATGCGGCGCGGCGCGGAGTTTTCGCGTCGCGACGCGCCCACGGCGCCGCCTCGGATTGAACGCGAAAGGCGCTGCCGGAGAGCCCGGCATTCGGATTGGCATTTTTGAAATTGGCATTTGGCGGCAATGTCTCATGTTCGAACGCCAACAACACCTTCATTAATCCCGCCGATCCCGCCGCCGTCAAGAGATGGCCGATGTTGGACTTGACCGAACCCAAGGCGCACTGCCCGGGCCTCCAGCCCCGTTCCCCCCATAAGGCCTTCAGGCTCGCGACCTCGATCGGGTCGCCGGTCGGCGTGCCGGTGGCGTGGCACTCGACGAAGTCGATCTGCGAGGGCGACAGCCCGGATTCCTGGTAGGCGGCGCGCATCGCGCGCAGTTGGCCGACCGTGTTGGGAGCTAAGAGACTGCCGCCCACGTCATTCGAGAGCCCCCCGCCGAGAAGCACGCCGCGGACGCGGTCGCCCTCGCGCTCAGCGTCGGACAGGCGCTTCAAGACGAATAGGCCCGCGCCCTCGCCGACGACGAGGCCGTCGGCGGCCGCGTCGAACGGGGACGGCGCGCCGGAAGGCGAAAGCGCGCGCAGCTGCGAGAAGCCCATCTGCGTGTAGAGACTCTGAGGACGCGCCATGCCGCCGGCGAGCATCGCGTCGGCGCGGCCGGCGCGCAGTTCCTCCATCGCGAACTTGAGCGCGTACAAAGACGAGGCGCAGGCCGCGTCGAGCGTCCAGGAGCCGCCGCCGAGGCCGAAGGCCTTGGCCAGTACGCCGCCCGGCAGGCCGGCCACGAACCGGTTCGCGGGGTTGACGCGCGAAGACGAGCGCTTCGGCGGCAGGCCGAGGGCGCAGCGCTCGAACGCGGGCAAAAGAAGCTCGCGCGACCAGGCGGCGGCGGCCTCGGTCGGAAGGACAAGCTGGCCCATGACCACGCCCATGCGCGCGCGGTCGCCCGCGCCCAGCTTCGCGTGGGAGAGCGCCTCTCGCGCCGCATGAAGCGCAAGGTGAAACGCCGGATCAAGAGACAGCGCCCACTCGGCGTCGAGCGCAAGTCCCGCGGGATCGAAGACGAAGTCCGACACGAAGCAGGCCTTCGTCGAATAAAGCTTGTCGGGCGCGCCCTTGGTCGGCTCGAACGCCGAGTCCGGGGAGATCGCCCAGCGCCCGGCGGGAACGTCGCGCGCGGAACAGCGGCGCGCGACGAGATTCTCCCAGAACCGCGCGGGCGTGGGGGCATCGGGGAAGATTCCCCCCGCGCCCACGATCGCGATCGGCTCGGCTTTTCGGCTCACCGCTTATAGATGGTGTACGCTTCGGCGTCTTCGGTCCACTCGACGTTCGCGCGGTTCAAGCGCCGCAGGACGCCGAGCCAGCCGCCGTCCGCAGGACTCGTGATGGCCTTGGACAGGGCGGCCTTGGACGCGATCACGCGAATGGTCTCCGCCGACACGTCGTCGCCCGCCTGAGGCAGCTCGGCCACGAGGCGCACGCCGAGCTTTTTGGCGTCCTCGTCCGGATACTCCCAGGTCTCGCCCGCCTTGAGGCGTTTTTCCTTCACGTTCTCATTGGGCACCACAAGTGCAGTCTGATCCTTCGCGCCGAGATCGTAGATGTTGTAGAGGTAAATCCAGCAGTCGCGCGTCGCGGTCACGGCGAGCTTCGCCTCGTCGCCGTGTAGAAAACGCTGATTCGACACCTTGAGTTCGACAAAGAAGTCCTTATCGTCGGCGGTGGCGCGCGGCACCGCGCAGGCCTTCAAGCGCAGGCGGTAGAGACAGCCTGGACAGTCCGGAACATCCCGGTAGCCTTCCTCAAGCACCTGCTCCTTCATGATGCGCCCATTGCGCGTCGTCTGTAGAATACCCTCGGTCAGACGCGACTCCTTGCGCAGGCCCTCCTGCTGAAAATCCATAAACTTCGACTTCACCTCGACGCCAAGGAAGTCCTGGACCGCGGCCGCGCGCGCCTGTTCCATGGCGGCGGCACGCGTCTGGTGGCGCGTGTCCTGCGGGCCGACTGCGACCGAGGCCGTTCCTTCAAGCCAGGTGCAGCCCTCGGGATCCACGCCAAGCACCTTCGCGTGGCGTTCCTGGACTTCGTTACGGACAGCGGCATCCTCCGATTCACCCTTCTCTGCGCGGACCTTCACCGCCTCATATTTCGGACCCGCGGCCGCTTTGAGCGGCGCGCGCCCGCCGCAGGCGGACAGCGCGAAGACGGACGCGATGGCGAGAAGCGGGAGCGGACGCCTCATCGGGCTCTGTTTCACAATTTCTCCGTTAAGCGGCGATTTCAAGGACGTTGCGGCGGAAAGCTCCGGCAAGCGACACGTCGGCCGCGCACTCGAAGCCCTCGAGCGTGGCGACGAGCGTGCCGCGCTCATCGAGGAATTCGATGTCGGCACCCGCGGACCCCTCGGCCCGCTTGACGGCCTTGGCGACGACGCGCACGCCGCTCCCGGGAAAGCTCTCCGCGTACTGACGGTAACGCGCGGCGAAAGTGGGCAAAGACGGCGCGCCCATCTGGGCGTCAGTCCAAAGGATCATGGCCTGAAACGCGGCGTCAAGCGCCGCCGGATCCATCAGCCAGCGGTCGCGGATCGGCGCTCGCGCCCACGAAGCCGGCGGCAAAGCGGTCTTCGACTCGACAACGATCCCCTCCGTGCCGCAATGCGGCGCGGACATGAGAAATTGCATATCGGCCCCATGAAACAAAACCTCGCGGTAGGCCTGCTCGATCGTGCCGGCGTAGGCCGCGCCCGCGACCTTGAGCGCGGCCGATGGGGCGGCCGGGCGCTTGGCCGCGAGCAGGACCGAGGCCTTGACATGGAGCGTGCCGCCTTCGCCGCGCAGTTCGGCGGCGACAACGAACGCGCCATCCCTCTTTTCAAGGGCTCCGGCGTGAGCCTTCAGCATCGTGGCGGCCCCGCGGCGAACGACGACGGCCTTCGCCACGCGCAGATCGTCGAAGCCGATGAAGACAAGGCCCGGATGCGAATGCACAGCGGCAAGTGCTAGCCACTCAGCCGAGATAGCCAGCGGCAGCACCGCGCGCCCGTTGAGTACGTGCGAGGCGAGAAACGGATACGCCTCGAGCGTCAGATCGCGCTCGAAGCTGATCGGCAGGCCCCGCTTGACGCCGGGAAGGCCTGCTCGAATCACGGTCTCGGCCGGGCCGCCGCCGCGGAGCTCGGCGATCAAGTGCTCTGCGCCCGCGGCAAGTCCGATCACACCCACGCCCTCGGAGGCGAACAACTTCTTAAGGCCCGCGTCCACCATCCCTCCATCCCAGGGGCCCCAGCCGAACGCCGCCACGCGGCACTCGGGCAGGCGCGCCGCGAGAACCGCGGCGGCCTTATTGAGCGCTTCGTTGGCCGCGGCGTAGTCCGATTGGCCGATGCGCCCATAACGGGCCGTGGATGAGGAAAAGAGAGCGAGAAGGCGCAAATCCGACAGCTTGACGGCATCGAGCAGATGCCTCAGAGCGGATAGTTTAGTGTCCAGCACGGCATCAAGCATGGCCGAGGTCTTCTCGAGAATCGGCTTGTCGGCGAGCACGCCCGCGCCGTGCACGAGGCCGCGAATGGGCCCGAAATCCTTGACGGTCTCGGCGACAAGCGCCTTGACCGCGGCGGCGTCGCGCGCGTCCACCGCGCGGTAGCGCGCCTCGGCGCCGGCGGCGCTTAAACGAGCCAAGTTCGCGCGGATCTCGCGCGCGGCCATGAGCTCCTTTGCGCGGGCGCCGATCTCTTTAGGGGGCAGCCCGGGCGAGGTCTTCGCGATCAAAGAACGCAGCGCGCCTTCGTTCGCCGCGGCGGCGAACTCGAGCGGCTCGGCGCCGGGAAGAGGACTGCGGCCGACAAGCACCAGTCGGGGCTTGAAGGCTTTCGCCAAAGCGAGCGCGCACTCGGCGGTGACGCCGCGCGCGCCGCCGGTGACGATCACGGCGTCGCCGCTCTTGAGGGGCTCGCGGCCCGACGCAACGACGCTGCGTTCGACAAGCCCGATCGTCTTGAGTCCGGCCTCGGTCAGGCCCGCTTCAACGGGACCGTCAAAGCCCATCTCTTTGATCAGGAGTTTGGCCGCGACGTCGAGAGACAGGGCCGGGTCCGCGTCGATACAACGGCAACGCACGGATGCCCACTCGCGCGCCGCGGTCTTCATCAAGCCGGCCAGGCCGCCGAACGCGGGATCCTGGTCCTTGCCGCCCTCGAGGCCAAGGGCGCCGTCAAGGCGCGTCACCGTCATGACAAGCCCGCGGACACCGCGAGACGCGAAAGAATGGCCGGCGGCCTGAATGAGAAGAAAAGACTTTTTGAGCCACGCCTCCGAGTCCGCAGTCCAGGGGCAGCCCTTCGCGGCGGGTCGGGCGGGCGCGACGACGATCAAGGCGCCGAGCTCGGCGGGCAGGGACCGCGCGTCATCCACGGAGACGAGTTGGGTTTTATAGCCCTTGGCCGCGAGCTCGCGAACGACGGCGGCGTCAAGACCGGAGTCCTTGGTCACTGCGATCGTCAGGGATTTCTCGAGCGGAAACGCGTCGCGCGGGCCAACGAAGACCAGCTCGGGCACCAAGCGGGAGATCACGCACGCCTCTTCGGAAGACTCGGCGATGGGAGCGGCGTTGACGACGGCGGCAGGCGCGGGTCTCGGCGCGGACGCCGCCCTGCCTTCGGACAGATACGCCGCGATCTGCTTCAGCGTGCGGAGCGTGCCGAGGTGCTCGGGCTTCACCTTGGGAGCCCCGGGAAGCTTTTCAGAAACGGCGGAAAGAATCTCGACGCGTTTAATCGAATCGATGCCGAGATCCCCCTCCAGATCCATGTCGGGATTGATGGTCTCGGCGGGATAGCCGGTCTTATCCGCCACCACAGCGAGGAGAACGGGAAGCACCTCAGAGGACACAACATCGACGACGACGGCGGGCGCAGACATCGGCGCGGACACCGCCCTGCCTTCGGACAGATACGCCGCGATCTGCTTCAGCGTGCGCAGGGTGCCAAGATGCTCGGGCTTCACCTTCGGACATTGCGGAAGCCGTTCGGCGACAGCCGACAGAATCTCCACGCGCTTGATGGAATCGATGCCGAGATCCCCCTCCAGGTCCATGTCGGGATTGATGGTCTCGGCGGGATAGCCCGTCTTCTCGGAAACGACGGCGACCAAGACCGGAAGGATATCCGACTTGGGGGCGGGGACGGGAGCCAGGGACGGCTTGGGCGCGGGAACGTACGCCGACGTGCCTGCCGACATTCTCGCGGAAAGGGCCTGCTGCTGCTCCACCAACGCCTGCACGGACCGCTGCGCGCTCTCCTGCCCTTGGAGAAACTGAAGATGAAGGGCGGCGGTCTGCTCTTGGAGCTTGGTCAACGCGTCGATGCTCGCCTGAGCCGCGGACAACGCCTGGCCTAAGAGACCGCCATCGCCGACTTGAGCGGCGGCGGTCGCCGCCGGCGCCTGCGGCGCCGCCACGGAAACGAGAGGAGTCGGAAATTTTTTCTTAGGCGTCGAACGATAGGTCGCGCCGGTGAGCGACACCGACATCTTCGGCTTCGGACGGACGTCTTTGAGGCCGGCATCGCCGCCCTGCCAAGCCTTAAGATCGACCGCGTGGCCGAGGGCGGCCAACTGGGCCAAAACCTTCGCCAGATCGCCGATGCCGTTCTTTTTCCCGTTCGAAGCGTCGGTCGCGAGCGCGACGAACTCTTGACCCTTCAAAATCTGGCCGACGAGGCCGGTCAAGCGGTTGCCGGCGCCGCACTCGACGAAAGTCGTCACGCCATCTCGGCGCATGGCCTCGATGAGCTTGACGAATTCGACCGGCTGGGCGAGCTGTTCGGCGAGAACCGCGCGCGCCTGCGGCGCGCTCTCGGGATAGACTTCGCCCGTCGAGTTGGCGTAAACGGGCAAGGAAGGCTTTGCGAACGGCGTCTTCTCGAGCGCCTCGGCGAAGGGCTTCAGCGCCGGAGCCACCAGCGCGCTATGAAACGCGGCGGCGACCGGCAGGCGAACGACCTTGAGGCCGCGCCCGCTCAGAATCCGATCGGCTTTCTCGATTTCAGAGGTCGCGCCGGACAGGACATTCTGCATCGGCGCGTTGCGGTTGGCAATGACGAGGTCGAGCCCTTCTTGAGAAACGGCCTTCGAGACCTCGTCAAAGGACGCGACGACGGCCAACATCGACCCCTTGTCGGAGCCATCGCCTTTCATCAAGCGGCCGCGAAGGCCGGAAAGAGCGTGAAGCGCGGCGGCGTCGTAGCGGCCCGCGAGATGAAGCGCCACCAATTCGCCGTATGAATGGCCGGCCGCCGCGTCGACCTGCACGCCGAAGACGCAAAGGGCGCGCCATGCGGACAGCGCGGCGGCGCCGAGAGCGGGCTGGGCGACCGACGTGTCGCGCAGGGACGCGTCCTGCGTATTTGTCTGCTCGGCTTTCCACGCGGGACGAGGGAAGATGAACGTCGATAAAGGAGCCGCGCCCTCAAACGCGTCCTCCGCCTCGGACAACGCCTCGAAAGACGCCGGGAAAGCGCAGACGAGATCTCGCGACATCCCCACGTATTGGGCGCCTTGCCCAGGGAACAGGACTCCAAGCTTGCCGGGCTTCCCGGAGCCGAAGTAGATGCCTTCCGGAGACGACCATGACGTTTGAGCGGCATGCGACGACAAAAGCTCAACGGCTTTTTTTGCAACGGCAACGAAATCGGAACTCTTTTCGAGAACCAACGACATGCGCATAGGCGCGTTGACGTCAAAAGCCTTTCTGGACGCGGCGGCGTCGAGGCGCACCTGATCCCACGACTTCGGCACGGCCCATAACGCTGAGGCGGCCGCGAGATCGGGCAAGTTATTGGCCGCCAGAACGACGATTTCGTGTTCGCCGTCCCAATCGGTTTCCGATTTCGCCGGATTCCCCTCTTCCAGAATGGCGTGGAAATTGGTGCCGCCGAAGCCGAGCGCCGAGCATGCCGCCCTTCGTGGATGATCTTTTGAACCCATCCATGGACGTTTCTCAAGGCTCAGGTAAAAGGGCGTCTCGCCATTAGCGAGAATCGGCAGAGGTTCCGTCACTTTTAATGTCGGCGGCAACACCTTGTGGCGTAATGCCATCGCGGCTTTGATGAACGCCGCGGCCCCGGAGGCGGCCTTGGTGTGGCCGATCATGGACTTCACCGACCCCAAAGCGCACCAGGCGCCGTCGCGTTTGGCGTTTCGTTGATAGACCCCGCTGATCGCGCCGACTTCAATTCCGTCGCCGACGGCGGTTCCGGTGCCGTGCGCCTCAAGCAGCTCGACCGTGTCGGGCGAGAGGCCGGACAGACGGTAAGCCTCCTCGATGGCGCGCGTCTGGCCGCCGGCCGAGGGCGCGTAGATGGACTTGCCGCGTCCATCGGACGAGGTGCCCAGGCCGCGCAGAATCGCGTGGATCGTGTCGCCGTCCTTGCGGGCGTCGTCTAAGCGCTTGAGCACGATCATGCCCACGCCCTCGCCGAGGGTCGTGCCGTCGGCCTTCGAGTCGAAGGGCTTCGCGTGGCCCGAAGGCGACAGCGCCGGGGTCTTCGTGAAGCAGGTGTACATGAAAATGTCGTTGAAGGTGTCCACGCCGCCCGTCACCACCATCTTCGCGCGCCCGGCCTGAAGCTCGAGGGCCGCCAGATGCATCGCCGACAGCGAGGAGCCGCACGCCGCATCCACCACGCAGTTCGTGCCGCCGAGGTTGAAGCGGTTGGCGATGCGGCCCGCGATCACGTTGCCGAGCAGGCCGGGAAAGGACGCCTCCTGCCAGGGCACGAACCCATCCGACATGCGCGCCAGCGCATCCTCCGCCTGGGCGGGCGCGACGCCGGCGGCGAGGATCGCCGATCTCCAGGCGGGCAGGCTCAAGCGGGCGCCGAGCGGAATCACGATCTCAAGCGCACCGGTGACGCCGAGGATGCACGAGACGCGCGTGCGGTCCCAGGTGTCTTGATCCACGGCGTAACCCGCGTCCGCGAGCGCCATCTTGGCGGCGACCAAGGCGAACAGCTGAGCGGGGTCGGTGGCCTCGAGCGTGTTCGGCGACAGGCCGAATTCGGATGGGTCGAAGTCGTAGGCGTCGAGGAATCCCCCCTTGTAGGAGTACACTTTGTCCTGCTTCTTCGGGTCGGCGTCGAAATAGTCCTCCTTGCTCCAATGCGAGGCCGGCACATCCTCAATGGCGTCCACCTTGTTCTTGATGTTCGCCCAAAATTGGCGGAGAGTCTTCGCCTTGGGAAAGACCCCCCCGAGGCCGACCACGGCAAGCGGGAGAAATTCGGGAGACGCGTCGGCTCTTTTCATGTTCTCACTCATCCAGCAGGCGCTCGAGCTCGGCGGCCTGAAGCGGCTCGATGCGCGTCGTTTCGCCATCCAACGTTAAACCCTGACAACGGAGGAAGTGCGCGCGGGTCAGCACGGCCGCGCCGTAGAGGATGTTGCGGGCGACGAGGCCGACGGCCCGGCGTTCGGGCGCCTGCAAAAAGGAGCCTTGCGTCCACTCGTTGAACGCGCCCATCGCGGGGCCGCACCAGACCTGGTAGTCAAGCGCACGGTCGGCGACGCCCGCGTTGGCCCAGCGCGAGGCCTGGCCCAGATACGAACGAAAAACGAGCGCCATCTTGTGCTTCGGCTCTTTTTCAGCGCGCTCGACTTGGGAGGCGTCCCGCTTGAGGAAATACTCCCGAGTCGAAGCCCAAACCTCATCGAGGCCCGATCGGAACACGTCCTTTTCAAGAGCGGCCCGGACCGCGGGTGCGATCGCCTCGATCGAGTCGCATGTTCTCCAAATGTCGTAAAGCTTGGCGCCCCGCTGGGCGAACATCGTACCGCGCTTGAGCACCTGGACCTTCACTCCCAGCTCGAACATGTCCGCAGCCGGCGCCATGACGCAGTCGGCCTGGCCGGCGGCGGCGAGCATGCGGCGGACCTGATCGCTCGTGCCGGACTCGACACAGGACTGGTTGACCGAACCGGTCAGCACGTAGGCCGCGCCCATCATATAGGCGGCGGCGGCCGCCTCGGGCGTGGAGATGCCGCCCGCAGCACCCACGCGCGCCGGGTTCTTGAAGCGAAACTGCGCCTGCAGGCGGTCGCGCAAAGCGATCATCGCCGGAAACATCGCGACGAGCGGACGGTTGTCGGTGTGGCCGCCGCTGTCGGCCTCGACGGTAAGGTCCGAGGCCATCGGGATCTCGGCGGCGAGCTCCGCCTGCCCGCTCGTGATGAGGCCGGCGGCGGCCATCTCGCGCAGGAGCCTCTCGGACGCGGGCGCGAGGAACTTCGCCGCGACTTCGACGCGCGAGACCTTGGCGACGACCTTGTTCGGCGCGCGCACGCGGCCGTCCTCGCCGCGCGCGATCCCGTGCAGGCGGTAGCGCACGATCGCGGGCGTCAAGTCCATGAACGCGGAGGCCTCGACGAGGCGCACGTCACGGGCGATGTACAGGTCGGTGAGGGCCGCCTCGAGATCCGGCTCGCTCGGGCTGTGGATCAAGTTGAAGCCGCGCGGCAGGCCGCCGAGGGACTTCTCCAGCCGATCGATCGCCGCCTCAACGCGGGCCGGGGGCAGGCCCGCCGCGCCGAAGAAGGAGAGCAGGCCCGCCTTGGCGCCTGCCTCGACAAGACTCTCGGAGGCGATGCCGTTGGCCATCGCACCCGTCGCATAGGCGTAGCGCACGCCGTGCTCGCGGCGGAACTCGGAGTCCCCCAGCAGTTCCGGAAGGAGCGCAGGGGCGAAAGCATTGCCGAAGCTCACAGGCGCGCGCAGGTCGCGCAGGCGCGCGTGAAGAGTCGCGGTATGGGACGGCGCTGGGTTTGTTTCGAGTGAGGGGGTCAAGTTCGCGCGCGCGCGTACGGAGAATGCCGAGATTATACTGCATTTTGCTATCCTACGAGCCCGTGCACGAACTGATCGATCTTCTCAAAAAAATTCACGACGTGAAGGCCATCGTCCAATGGGGCGGCCTGACGATGATCTCCTTGATCGTCTTCGTCGAGACGGGCCTGTTCGTCGGCTTCTTTCTGCCCGGCGACTCTTTGCTCGTGACGGCGGGCATCTTCGCGCGCACGGGCCATCTCTCGCTCGGCACCTTGCTCACGGTCGTGCCGCTGTGCGCGATCATCGGCGACCAAGTCGGCTACATCATCGGCCGCAAGGCCGGCGAAGCTCTGTACAGCCGCCCCGACTCCCTCGTCTTCAAGCGCGCGCACCTCAAACGCGCCCACGATTTCTACCAGAAGTACGGCGTGAAGACCATCGTCATCGCCCGCTTCGTGCCCATCGTGCGCACCTTCGCTCCCGCCGTCGCGGGCGCAGCGCTGATGGACTACAAAACCTTCGTCACCTACAACATAATCGGCGGCGTCCTCTGGGTGTTCTCGACCATTCTCGGCGGCTACTTCCTGGCCTCGATGCTCCCCGACATCGACCAGAAGATCCATCAGGTCATCATTGTCGTCGTGATCCTGTCCGTGCTCCCCGGCCTTTACGAGTGGTGGGCGCACCGCCGCGCCCACGCCCGAAGGCTACAAGCCTAAGTGAATCCGTAGCGACGCGTCCACAGCCGCCATCACCCCCGCTGGAAGGACGCCGAGTTTTCCCCCAAACCGGCTTTTATCCATCGCGCGCAGTTGATGCGCCTTCACCCGCGCCAAACGACCGTCCCCGATAAGACCCTCCGGCACGGCCGCCTCATGCGGCTTGATCCGTGCGGTCGAAGATGACAGTGGAGCAACGGTGATGGTGGCCATGTGCTCATTGTGCCCGTCATCGGAAACGACCACCGCCGGGCGAACCTTGCGTATTTCCACGCCGATGGCGCCCCGGAAATCCACCCAGTAAACCTCGCCGCGCCGGATCACCAATCCGCTCCCGCATCCTTTTCATCATCGCGATCCCGCGCGGCTTCCTTGTAGCCTTCAATCAGGCGGCGTCGGAAATCATCCCGCTCGAGCGCTTTGAAGCGTTCGACGACGGCAAGGGCGATGAACTCGCTTTTATTCGAGACTTTCGCCAATTTCTTGATGACCGGCTGCGGCAAGGTTATGTTCATGCGCTGGTATTTCACACCATGAGTATAGTGTGTATTCGAATGCGCATCAAGGCCTAGACCCGCGCCGGCGCCGCTGCGCCGGCGCTGACCTGGCGGTAACGCTCGAGGATCAGGCCGATCGCCGCGCAGCGAGCCTCCGCGGTCACGGGATGGGCCAGGTCGAACCAGCGGTCGGCCGTCGCACCCTTCCCCTTCTCCGCCGGAAAGACGACGAAAGGCTCATCGTTGCCCGGCTCGGCCTTCTTGAGCACCCGGATGCCCTTGATCACGAAGGCGTCGGCGATCATCAGCTCCGCGAAGGCCATCAGCTTCGTCGGGCGGTTCGACGGGTCCTGATACGGGCGCACGCGCGCGTCCAGCTTCGGCAAGTTTTCCATGTTCTCCCCCTGTTCGGCCGCCGGTCCCGGCGGCCCTACTACTAGACGATCGAGGGGCCCAAAAAGTTCCCTGACAGCGCCTACGCGCCGACCCACTCATACGCCGAACGATGGCCGGCGAGCGCGTCCGCGTGCGCGACGAAGCGCGCGTAGACGGGATGGCGTCCGACGGTGGCGGAATCGCCCAGGACGATGAGGCAGCGGCGCGCGCGTGTGATCGCGACATTCAGGCGGCGCATGTCGGACAAAAAGCCGATCTGGCCGGCCGCGCTTGAGCGCACGAGGCTGAGGATGATCGCCTCCTTCTCGCGGCCCTGGAAGCCATCCACGGAACCGATCTCGAGACCAGGCTCGCGAACGAGAGTCTTCAGCAGCTTCGCCTGCGCCGTATACGGCGTCAGAATCCCGATGTCCCGAGGCTTGAGGCCGGAGCCGAGCAGCTCATACAACAGCTTCACGGCAAGCTCGGCCTCGCCCTTATTCTCGCGGCTCTCGAGCATGTCGTTCCAGGCCTCATCGAAGCCCGCGCCCGCGGTGTCGACGAAAGTCACCGGACGGCTCGTCAGATCCGAAGGCGCTGCGCCGGGAAGCTCGGCCGCGACATGCTGGGCGACCGACTCATCGGCGATGAGCTTGCCCTCGTAGAACTCCTTCGACGGGAAGCTCATGATGTCCTCATGCATGCGGTACTGCACGCGCAGCAAGGTCTGCGCCGAAGCGGGTAAAATATTCTTGAGGCGGTCGAACAAAGTCGTCGCCAGGCCGCCCTCGGCGGCTTCCTTCGAGTAGATCGTCGGCGGCAGCTGGTGGGCGTCGCCGGCGAAAATGGCCTTGCGCGCCAGCGTCAGCGGAACCCACGACAGCGGCTCGCTCGCCTGCGAGGCCTCGTCCAGCACGACAAGGTCGAAGTCTCCCTTCACGTATCGTTTCGAGACCCCGGCGTGCGTGGCGAGCACGACGTGGGCGCCCGCGACGATGTGGCGCGCGATCTCGCTCTCGAGGTCGCGCGCCTGGCGCCAGAGCTTGCCGACCTCGCGCTCGCGCAACTGGCGCTCTTCATGACCGAGCTGGGCAATGCCGCGGCCGTGGCGCGACTTGCGGTGGATCAGGCGCTCGCGGTACGCGTCGAGCTCCAAGACTTCCTCGTACGCGGGATCCTCCTCGATCTGCGCGGCGAGGTTGCCGTGGCGCAGGCTCTCGAGAGTCCGGGCCGGGTGGCCCAAGCGCGTGACGCGCAGGCCGCTGCCGATCAGTTTCTCCAAGATGTTGTCCACGGCGATGTTCGAGGGTGCTGTCGCCAGCACACGCTCGCCGCGCGCAACATGCTGGCGGATGATCTCGACCAGGACGGTCGTCTTGCCGGTGCCGGGCGGGCCGTGCACGAGCGCGACGTCAGAGGCGGCAAGCGCGCGTTTGACCGCGTCCTGCTGGTACTCGTTGAGCGTCCGGTTGAACCAGATGATTTTGGGGACCTTGACGCGCTCAGGCTCGACCTCGCCGAGGAATATCTCGCGCAAAACGGAGACGCGCGAACGCTTCGATTCCGCCACGGTGACAAGCGCTTTGCGCATGCGCTGATAGGTCGCATCCGAGCCGAGCAGGTCGATCTGGCAGCTCCCGCGAATGGGCTCCTCGGGAGCAGCGCGGCTGATCGCCACGGTCGCGCGGTACTCGTCGACCTTATACAGCGTCCCTTCAACGGCGAGGAACTCATTGCCGGGAGACAACGTCAACAAAACATTATCTCCCGCGTTCATCGCGTGGAAAGGCGCGAGCTCCTCGCCGCGCGGCGCGCGAGCGAGCGTGATCATCGTCAGGCCGCCCATCCCTCCGCCGATTGCTTCCGCGATCAGCCCCGTGACCGTCTTGCCCCGCGCCTCGCGCTGGGACACCGGAAATTTGCGCAGCTCTCGGAGGTTCTCCTCCTTTTCCGCCTCGCGCTCGAGGTCGATGAGGGTCTGCAGCCTTTCAAAATGTTCTGTGCGGGCCATGAAGAGCCTGATTCTACCATTCCACGGGGCCGACCCGGGGATTTGGTAACATCCGCGCGTGGCGCTACCTCATATTCCAAACCTGCCTCCCCCCGTGCGCAAGTACCTGCGCCGGCCCAAGCCCGGCTCGGGAGAATTCACCTGGGACGCCGACGAACACGTCGCCGGCAACAAGCTCGCGCTGTTCATCCGCGGCAAGGACCTCTTCGCCGCGATGGCCGAGGCCATCGAGGCCGCGGCGGAGTCGGTCCATCTCGAAACCTACCGCTTCGGCGGCGACGCCACGGGCCGGACGTTCGCCGAGCTCCTCGCGCGAGCGGCCAAGCGAGGCGCGCGCGTGCGCCTGATCTACGACTCGCTCGGCTCGCTTGAACTCTCGCCCGTGACCGAGACCCTGATGCGCAACGCCGGCGTGCAGATTCTGGAGTACCACCCCGTCGCGCCCTGGCGCCCGCGTTGGGCCTGGAACAAACGCGACCACCGCAAGATCCTCGTCTGCGACGGCAAGGTCGGCTTCATCGGCGGAATGAATCTGTGCGACGAGCACGCGCCCACGGAACAAGGCGGGCTCGACTGGCCCGACGCGCACGCGCGCGTCGAGGGCCCCGCCGCGCACGAGCTCGAGCGCCTCTTTCGCGCGGTGTGGCACAAGGAAACGGCCCGCTGGTTCAACTCTCAGCCGGAGGAGGGATTCGCGCCTGGAACCTCGGCGGTCCGCATCATGGGAAACCACGAGTTTCTCAAGCGCTTCGCCATCCGCGAGGCGTACGTCAATGCCCTGCGCGCGGCTAAGTCCGAGGTCTCCATCGCCAATTCCTACTTCATCCCCGACTGGCGCGTGCGCCGCTCGCTCGCCCAGGCCGTGCGCCGCGGCGTCGATGTGCGCGTGCTGGTGCCGGGGCGCTCAGACATCCGCTCGGCATGGTACGCGATGCGCGCGACCTACCGGTCGCTTCTGACGCGCGGCGTGCGCATCTTCGAGTGGCAGGGGCCGATGATGCACGCGAAAGCCGTCGTCGTGGACGGACAGTGGTGCGCGGTCGGCTCCTACAACCTTGATCACCGCTCGCTGCGCCACAACTTGGAGGCCAATCTTCAGACCACCGATACAACTTTCGCCGCCGAGCTCAAGAAGCGCTTCGACCTCGGCCTGGCCGGAGCAAAGGAGATCACGCTCGCTGATTGGAACCGCCGCTCCTGGACGGAACGCGGCCTCGAGCGGTTCTTCTCCTCGTTCGACTATTTTTTCTGACGGCGTGAGAATTTGGTAGTCTGCTTTCTTATGAAGCGGCTTTACCTGATGCGCCATGCCCACGCCCCGACGATGTCCGAGGCCGGCGTGGCCGCAGACGCGTTGCGTCCCCTCTCCGAGCAAGGCCGCGAGGACGCCCGCCTCTTGGCCGCCGAACTCGCGCGCCGGGGCGGCGCGCCGACTTTGATCCTCCACTCCCCGCTTCTGCGCGCCGTGCAGACGGCGGCCGAGGTCGCCGCGGTCCTGAAGCCCGGCTCAGGCGCCGAGATGTTCGCCGCGCTCGACAACACCCGCCCCGCCGAGGAAGTCAGGCGCGAGATCTCAGCGCGCGCCGCCTCCGTCAGTGAGGTGCTCGCCGTCGGCCATCAACCCCAGATCGGAGAGGTCGCCGCGTTGATCGCCAAGAGGCTCTTCGAGATGCGCCCAGCCGCGATCGTCGCGATCGAGCTGTCCCCCGCGCCCAGAGTCCTGTGGACGCTGAGCCCCGAACAGACGCAATGACCGCACAGCGCCGGCGGGCTCGCGGCAAGGAGGATTCCCGGGCTGACTGGCGCGCGATTCCGCATTACCAGCTCTATCCGGCGGCCGGAATGGTCCTGGGCCTGGCCTCGCCGACCGGCGCCTTCCTCCTGCGCTACTGGCTCGCCGACCCGCTGCTCAAGAGCATATGGGTCCGCCACGAACTCGACTACAACTTCCTGTTCTACTCCTACATGGGCGTGGGCACGGTCATCGCGTTCATGATCTTCGGCTACGTGATCGGCCTGCGCTCCGAACGTCAGCGGATCAGCAACCGCGTGCTCTCGGCTCGCATCGACGAGCTCCACCTCAAGTCCGTCACCGACGGCCTGACCGGCGCATACACATACGGCTACCTGCAGGAAATCCTCGAGCTTGAGATCCAGAGGACTTTGACGCACAAAACACCCCTGTCGGTGATGATGATCGACATCGACGACTTCAAGCGCATCAACGACGGCCACGGCCACCTATTCGGCGATCGCGTGATCAAGGAGACGGCCGAGACGCTCTCCGCGAACGTGCGCTCCGACGATATCCTCGGGCGCTACGGCGGCGACGAGTTCGTCGTGATCATGCCCGGCGCCGACGCCGCAACCGCCATGCAGGTCGCGGTCCGCGCGCGCGGCAGCATCGCCAACAACGGCTACCTTGCGACGATCAGCATCGGCACGGCCACCTTGGACGGAACGGGCCGGCAAAGCCCCGCCGAGCTCCTGCATCGCGCGGACATGAACCTGTACCAGGCGAAGCACGACGGCAAAAATTGCGTCCGCGATTTCTGCAGCCTGCCCGATGCCCCCCGCCGGCGCCTCACCGACGAGTGACGCCCTACTTCGCGGCCGAGTAGACGCAGTCCTTCTTGAAGTCGCAGCGCGGGCAAAAGCGCGTGTCGGGAGCAAACGCCGCCGCCTCGACGCCCGAGGCCGCGGCGCGGATGTCCGCGTCGAGCGCCTCCTCGCCGGCGCCGTCGTAAGGCGCGCTCACGCGCGCGCCCGCGGCCACGCAGTCCACGGTCAAGGTCTCGGGAGACAGGCTCAGAGCCCGCTTGGCGCCAAGCGCATAGAAGCGCAGCTGCGCGTCCTGGGCGACCTCTTCAACGCTCGGCACGCTCGGGCCGGTCTTGTAGTCGATCAGTTCATAGGCGCCGTCGGGGC
This sequence comes from Elusimicrobiota bacterium, assembly GCA_023249675.1. Taxonomy (GTDB): domain Bacteria; phylum Elusimicrobiota; class Elusimicrobia; order UBA1565; family UBA9628; genus GWA2-66-18. The sequence continues at coordinate 34,033 of JAHFCE010000007.1, forward strand.
CCTGATCGATCCGATCGATCATGCCGCGCACCTGATGCGCGCCCGACGTCCAGATGAACTCCTTCTCCACGGCGACCGTCCGCGCGCGCCGCGACTGCTCCTCGCCGTAAAAGCGCGACAAGGCGCGCTCGGCCTTCGCATGCCAGCGCGCCTCGGCCTCCTCGTCTGGATAGCCCGACGTGAGCCAGCAGGCGTTCAGCGCCTCGCGCAAGGACTCAAGCGAGAGTTCGCCTCCCCGCAGCCAGGCCTCGAGCGCGCGGTGCAGGGACAGGCCGAAGGAAGACTTCGGCGTCATGGGGATGCGCCGCCCATCCACGAACAGCAACTTGTACTTCCAAGGGCACTCCCGGTAGACGCGGTACCGGGTAAAGGAGATCTCCACTAGGCCGGGACGCGCCGCAGAAACTCCACGTCGGTGTCGCCGTAGCGTTCTTCCCGAAATTTTTCATAACCGGCGGGCAGCTCGACCTTCTCTTTTTTATAACGCTGCAGCAGGGCCCAGCCGGTCGGAGCCAGCAAATTCGCCTCGGCCAAGCGGGCCAACGTCGGCGTCGAATACGCCAACATGACGTTGTCCTCGGTGCGGTAGGGCGGACCCATATAGATGAGATCGAAATCGGCGACGCCCGCGCGGTACGGGATCCACGAGAGATCCCGCAGAATATCGCCGTAGCAGGCCCGACCCCGAGCGGCGAGATTAAGGCGCTTGAGATTCTCCTCAATGACGCCGAGACAGCGCTTGTCCGCGTCCACGAAGAACGCGGACGCCGCCCCCCGCGACAGCGCCTCGATGCCGACCGCGCCGGTTCCGGCGTACAGGTCGAGCACGCGCGCGCCGCCCAGGCGCGGGCGCAGGATGTCGAAAACGGATTTCTTGATGCGCGCCGAGATGGGTTTAACCATCAGATCCTTCGGCACGCTCTTGAGGGAACGCCCCCGGTTTTCGCCCGCGATGATACGCATGAGTGCGATTATTATAGAATACCCGGCATCATGGCGGCTCAAATCATCATTGTGGACGACGACCCCCTCGTGGGCGGGCTCACGCTCGAGCTCCTGACCGACGCCGGCTATTCCGCCCTTCTGCTGGCGGACAGCCTCAAGGCCCAAGACATCATCAAGGCCGAGAAACCCGCGCTTGTCATCCTCGACATCCTGATGCCGGGCCTTGACGGCTTAACGTTGCTTCACCGGTTGAAGTCCGACCCCGCGACCAAGCCGATCCGCGCGATCATCGTCTCGGGTAAATCCTTCGAGGCGGAGAAGCGGCGCGCCGCCCAATACGGCGCGGAAGCCTTCATCGAGAAGCCCTACGACGTGGACCTATTCGCACAGAAGGTCGAAGAGCTCATGAAGAAGCAGGGCGTCGAAGCAAGGAAGCCAGCGCTCGCGCCGGCGGCTCCGGCGCCGATCGCGCGCGCCTCGGTCGAGGCCGTGGTCTGGGGCTGCCGCGCCTCCGGCGAGGCCGCGCCGGCCGCCACGCGCTACGGCACGCACACCGCCTGCGTCTCCGTGGAGACCCCCTCGAACCTGTTCATCTTCGACGCCGGCTCGGGCATCAGCCTCCTGGGCAATGAGCTCATGAAGAACGGCAAGCACAAGCTGCTCTGGCTGTTCCTGACGCACTTCCACCCCGACCACGTGGAAGGCCTGGCGAATTTCCCCTGCGCGCGCGACAAGGACTACACCCTCTACATCAGCGGCGCCTCCGATCCGGACAAGCCGCTGGAGCAGGAGCTCAAGACCGTCCTCGAGGCCGGCTTCGGCAACTTGATGCCCCCCGCAAAGATCGAGCTTTACGAGCTGATGGAGCAGACCTACGCGATCCTTCCCGGCGTGCGCCTCTCCGTCTTCTACGCCAATCATCCGGGCACGACGCTTGCCTACATCCTCCAGACCGAAGGCCGCAAGATCGTCTACTGCCCCGACAGCGAGCTGTACGGCGAGTACGGAACCGCGCTCCAGGACTACGACGAGAAGATCGGCGCGGCGTGCCGCGGCGCGGACCTGATGTTCCACGATGGCCGCTACACCGCCGAGGACTACAAGAAGAACCGGAACTCCGGCCACTCGAGCTTTCTCGCCGCGGTCGATTTCGCGGGCAAGAACCTCATCAAGACGATGGTCCTCGTCCATCAGGACGCCTCCTATACCGATGACACGCTCGAGGCGATGGACAAAGAAGCCCAGGCGCGCGTGGACAAGCGCGGCTACAAGGTGAAGGTTCTGCTGGGCCGCGAAGGCCTGCGCATCACGGCTTAGGGATTCACGGCAGGCCCATCAAGCGGCGAAGGAAGCCGGCCTTGCGCTCGTTGTAGGGAAACCACCACAGGTCGGAGACGCCAGCGGGCCACTCGTGGACGAGAACCGACTGCGCCTGCGTGAAGGCGAGCAGGCCCTCTTCGCCATGGCGGCGGCCCATCCCGCTTTGCTTCATGCCGCCAAAAGGCAAAGCGCCGTAGGCGTAGTGCGAGGAAGGCTCATTGACCCCGACGAGACCGACTTCGAGCGCGGCGGCCAGCCTTTCGCCCCTGGCCAGGTCGGTGGTCCAGACGCTCGCCGCCAGACCCTCCGGTCCGGCGTTGGACAGCCCGACCGCCTCCTCCGCGCGGGAGACCTTCATCACCGGAATCACGGGCCCGAAGCTTTCTTCGCTCATCACCCGCATATCCATGCGCGCGTCGAGCACGAGCGCTGGCGCCATCAACAGGTTGTCGCGGTCGAGCACCTCGCCGCCGATGACGCGCGCGCCCTTCTTGCGCGCGTCATCGAGCTGCTCTTGAATGCGGTCAAGCAGCGGCGGAAACACGAGGCGCCCCACATCGGCCCGCTTGCCGTCCAAACTTTGCCTCAACGCCGCGACCTTCGGCCGCAGCAGCTCGATGAAGCGGTCGTAGACCGGAGCCTCGACGAAAACGCGCTCAACGCCCACGCACACCTGGCCCGCGTTGGAGCAAGCGCCCCACACCGCGGCCGAGGAAGCCCTCTCAAGCGCGGCGTCGGCGAGCACGATCATCGGGTGCTTGCCGCCAAGCTCGAGGATCACGGGTTTGAGCTGGCCCGCGGCGCGCACGGCGACCGAACGCCCCGTCTTCATCGAGCCCGTGAACACGATCATGTCGGAGGCATCCAGAACGGCCTCGCCCGCGGCGGCCCCGCCGGACACAACGGACAGCAGGCCCTCGGGCAGGAGTGCCGTCGCGGCAACCGCGTTCTCAAGCCACAGGGCCGTCTTCGTCGTCCACTCCGAGGGTTTGAGCAGGACGGCGTTGCCCGCCAGCATCGCGGCGAAAGCGTCGCCGAACGGAATCAAAAACGGCATGTTCCACGGCGTGATCAGGCCGATCACGCCACGCGGCACGCGCCTCTCGTACGCGCGTTTATTGAAGAGAGACCACGGCTTGCTTGCGGCCTTATCGCCCAGGACCCGGTGTGCCGCCGAAGTCATCCAGCCCACGAGCAGGGCCGCCGGGCCGAGCTCCATGAGATCCACCTCGATGAGCGGCTTGCCGGTCTCCTCATGGACGACGGCGCGGATCTCCTCACGGCGCGCGGCGAGAGCCTTCCACAATGCGCGCAAGACCTGGACCCGCTGCGCGACCGTTGTCCGCCGCCAGACGGCGGCGGCGCGCCGCGCGGCAGCGGCCTTCGCGGCGGCCTCGGCGGCCGTAGCCTCGACGGCATTAAAGACTTTCATCGGGTTCTCCCGCCATCGTAGCAGACCCTCCGCCGACGCCGCAACCTGAAGGCGGACCCGGACTGCTAGAATAAGCCTATGCTATCGGACCCGATCGAGAAACTGCTGGCCCGCACCGAAATCCTGCGCGTGCCCCGCCATCGCCTGGCAACCTTCGGCTCCACGCGCATCGACTATCACTTGATCTCGACGGTGGACGAGGCGCCCAACCGCACGCGCCTGCGCGAGGGAACGATCGTGTCACGGCGCCCGGCAATTCTGACTCCGGACGCATTTCGCGACCGCTTTGAGGGCTTCGGCGACGAGGCCGCCGAATTCGCGCGATGGATCTCAACGGCCTACCGCGATCTGCTGCGCGGACTCGAGTACAACTTCAGCAACCAGGACCGCGCCGCGCGAGTTATCAGCGAAGACCCGCGGCTCGTCGCCCAGCGGATGCTCGCCGATTTCAACGCGCGCAGCGTGACCGACCAGGCCGTGATTCGTTGTCCCGACGGCGCCTGGCCGCTGGCGCTGATGAAGTTCACGCTCGACGAAGCGGCCAGTTCCTTCCCCGGCCACGTGCGGGACCTAGAGCGCCGCGGCATGTTCTCCCCGGACCGCGGCGAGGGCGACCGGCGGCGGCGCGAGGTGGAAGCTCTCTTCGACTCCGCCCGGCGCGACCGCTCCGTCATCGAGGCGCTGGGACGGAAGCTTCGCGAACACGGCCTTTTCGAGGAGTACGAAGACCGCTTCCTGTCTCTGTTCTAGATCGCGAAAAAATTGGTGGACCTTAGCGGGATCGAACCGCTGACCTCCTGCATGCCATGCAGGATCGGACCTACTGCGCTTTCCCTCATATTCTAGTGGGACAATAAGCGCTTTTCGAACTCAGGTCGAAAGGGGAATACCCGCCTTGTGACCAAATTGTGACTATACTCCGTCAAAAACGGACAAATCTGGAATCACTCCAACCGATTCAGGGTCGGCGACCCATCGGACTATGCGCAGTTTCTATGTGCCGGCTATGAACAAATCGGCAGCCATTCACCGCACTTCTGTCCATAGGTAAACGAACATCGGTAGATTCCGACGAAAAGTCGGTAGATTATCGGTCGATTACTCACGGCTACCTTTCAGAACATAGCGGGTACTTCGGCCCTTTCCTATAACAGATGACCCGGCACACTCAGCGCCGGGTCATTTTTTGGCGGGTAAGCCGTAAGACTCCGCTGTTTACAAAATGCGCCTACAGGACAGCGTCTGTTTGGCAGGCCCGAGTTCAGCCCGCCGGGTGCTTAATGGTTTTCTTGTGAAACGATACGGACAGAGCCATCCGGGCCTATTTCATAGATTGCGACTCTCTTCGATTCCCACAGTTCCCCGCCGGCACCGGTCGTTTCCCTTAACTCCACCCTGTTGAAGTCGATACGCCGGGCTACACGCCTTTTTTTTATTTTTGGGTACTCGATTTGGAGATATGTTCCGGAAGGGTCAAGCCAAGAGTGCCTCCCGTATAATAACTTGACTTCAACATCCTCGACCACGACCCTGGTCACCGCTTCCGGGTCGACTCCTCCCAGGAGGACAACTTCCGCCTCCCGACCGACACCTTGCGCGGAGATGCCTTCCGTATATCGCTCATTCTTGACCGCGCCCTGGGTCCTGTCCATGGCCTGAATCTCAAGAGTGGCCTTGGTATTCAATTTATGATCTCGGGGCATGAGAAAGCCTCTGGCGAATCGGAGGGCCACCTGCCGAGAGGTGGTCATTGAGATAAATTTGCTGTTCCAATAGCCGGAATTGGCAGCAGCATGATTCCGGAGTCTCTTCCTGAGCGCCTTGGGACTGCGGGCCAACTCGACATTATAAGCATCAAAGATCCCGCTGAACGTCGCTGGATCCGTTTGAGGAGAAACACCCATGCCTGCCGTGGCATCTGTCAGCCGGATGAAATGCTCGATCATCTCCCGATCGGAGGGACTGTCAAGCAAAGCCAAGCCTCTATAAAGGGTCTGCTCCGGGTTATAAAAATGTTTCATCTTGATCTGAAAAACTTCCCTGGTCGCAGACAACTTGGCGAATGTAGCGGAGAACAGCGGGGTGACCAATCGGATGCCGTCTTCCATCTTGGAGTGGGAATCGCCGAATATTTTGTAAGCGAATCCTTTTTTCCAGCGAAAGAAGTCCAGGATGGCATCTGTCAGTTGATGGTTGTCCCCTTTGCCGGCGACGACCCTGTTGCTGGCGGCAATCCAGGTCATAAATTCTTCAGGAACCAATCCAGCGACTTTGTCGGCTCCAAGATTCGGCGTGAGATAGGGCGCGGACACGAACTGATAGTCAATGCCTGCCTTGGTCAAGGCATCTAGTTCCTCATGGAACTTCCGCGAAAGAGCGATCGAGTCTTTGAGTAAATCCGTGAAGTCACTCACACTGAGAACAACATCCTCTCCTGAAAACGTCCATAAGGGTGGCGGGATGCCGTATTTGTTCAACAGAAATTCCGTGATCAGTCTCGCTGTTCTGCCGTTGCCGTTGATGAAAGGATGTATGGAGACGAATTGATGGTGGAATCTGCCAACAGCCTTAATGACATCATCATTACTTTTCACCGCTTCCAATGAGACCCGCAAGTCCGACATCTCCTGTTGCAGCAGCTCGGCTATAACTCGTCGTCGGACCTCCTTGACCTCTCCTGCATCCGTATTGAGATCGGAGGACCTCTTCTTCTCCAGCGCATAGAGGCGCGCGCGTGTTTCCCGCGACAATCTCTTCTTATATCTGCGCCACTCACTCAATGGAGCGTATTCAACGAATGAGGAGTCGGTTTTTTTTATCAATGGATTCTGCCCAGCCAATTGGGTGTATGTTTCGGGGGACTGGGAAAAGGAACCCTTGGTCGCCAGCCGCGACAACGACCAAGACTGGATGATATGGCTCGAATCCTCATACCCAACTTGTTGATCTCTTATTGCCCCCAGATCTTTCGTTTGAGTGCCTTCCGAATTCCGTTTCAACCACCAATCCCTAAAAAGTACCGCCCAAAAACCCTCACGAATGCTCTTCTTGGACAGCAATTGATAATGTGTTCTGCTGATATTCTCTACAGTCAGCTCACCTGGATTGCTCTGGAACAGGGAATGTTTCGCTTCTAAGTATCCATCAAAAGAGCGTTCCCCCCATCGGTCATAGGCTTGAGCAGGTCCCATTCTCCTGGAATTTGAATGTAGATTGTCCAGAAGCAGGAGGTTCCGGTCATAGAAAAAATGGCTTTCATACCATCTTTCGAATTCCAAATAGTCTGGTGCGGACAATTTTTCCCGCATCCTTTGAAAGATGGACTGGCGCAGTTCATCGACTCCATGACGGTGGGCGTCATCTCGTCCACTATTTGGATTTGGGAAATAGGCGGCCCATTTACTCTCGCGCAGGATAGCTTCTGCCCGAACCAGCAGATCACTGGCCTCTCTCGCCCAGGCCGTCGGCTCCGGAACCGCCTCATCTGCGGGCAAGGCGGGGACTTGGGTGGGAGTCTGCGCAACAACCCGGAGAGTCGGCCGCGAGAGTTGCGTGGCAGGATGGGCCGAGGACGAAAGCCCGTCCGCCGCGACAGGTTGGCCTGCGGGAAAGGAATCAACCCCCGTCTTATCGGCCCAGGCTTGCCGAACTGCCGCGATCTTCTGGGCGATATCATGCGACAAAGCTGCGTTCTGGACAGCGATGGACTGGGCGACCGCCTCATGGGATCGTCCCAGGTCCCGACGCATGTCCGGCGGCACAACAACGGCCAGAGCCGAGAGATCCTCTAATTCCTGCGCCACCGTCGTGAGGGCAAAGGCCTGAGCCTTCGGGCCCTCGCCAGGAGCGAGAGCAGTAGCGGCTTTTTGGACCAAGCCCTGCCCATACGAGAGGACAGCTGGTTGTACCAGCTGCGTCGCCTGCGCGGCGGAAAGACCGATGCTGGGAATTTGAGGGAGCGGACCGAGCCGCCCCATGACACGGACCAGGCTCTCCTGCTGCAGGCCCGTGAGACTGAATGCTCCTGAGAGCGAAGCGATGGCCGGATCGACGACCGGCCTTGCTTCTTGGACATTGACTGGACCGGCCAGCGCCGTTTGCCTTTGGAGTTCCGGCGCAGCAATGAGGAGGGCGCCGAGCAAAACGAAAGCCGGCATTCTCCGAAATCGCGCGGACAGGGAAAGGGCTACTCGCATAGGCACATATCTATCTCGTTACCAGTGTGGGTGAAGGGACCTCTTTTGTCAAGGATTGCCTGTGAAACCAGCCCGGCCGATTCGTCGGGGCTGACGAGCGAGAAATGAGTGACATATCCCCTTGACGGCAACCTGGAGCGGGCTTACACTGGGCGCATGGCCTCGTTGCGCCTGCTGCTTGCAGTTGTCTTACTCGCCTGCCCAGGACCAACCTGGGCAGGGTCGGCGGCCAATGGCAAGGCTGCCTATGGCACCCCGGACGCAACCGGCCAATCGCAGGGTGGCGTGGGCAGTCAAGTTGCCCCAGCAGGCGCTCCGTCTCTGATAAGTCTCAGCGGAGTCGGACCTGGATCGCTCGGATCGTCTCTGGGGGCTCCCGTAGCACCCGCAGTTCTCGGCCCTGCCGCGGCGGCGCTTCCACAATCGGAGCTTCCTGCACCGGCAGCCAAACCAACACCCTCTCCGAATTCCGAAGTCGACCTCGAAGACTTTATTTCACCAGGCAACGCGTCCGTCCCTGATTCTCCGCAGACTCCAACAGCCGCTCCCATTTTCGGCCCCGCCGCGGCGACGATTGCGCCATCGGAGCCTCCTGCGCCGGTTGCCGAGCACGTAACCGATCCGGGGTCCCCCGGCCTTGCAGACTTCTGGAACCAGTACGCCAAGACCCCCGAAGCAATCAAACGAATATTCCCCATTGCCATGGTGGATAACTCCCATGCCAGGGTTTTCGGCTTGGTCATGGCTCGGGTTGCGCAGAAAGAAGAGTTTCAGGCCTTGGCTGACCCGAAAGCGCGGGATCGGTTCATCCTGGAGAGATTGTCGGCTCATGCTGATGCGCTGATTCAAGAAGTCCAGTTAACTCAGTTCTCCGTCGGCCACGTCGCGCCAAAAGACTTCGTCCTCTACGCCAAGCTCCGAGATTTGGATTTCATCTCGGATATTATTCCGAAGCACGCCCTAGGGATTCATGCGCACTTTCTTCTCGTCCAGAAAGCCATAGTCTTCGCCCCGAAGACTTCTGCAGAAAAGATCGCAGCCGCCCTCAAGACAACTCCGGCAGACGTGTCTTATCCCCTTCAACGGCCCCGCCGCTTGGATGCCGCCGCGAAAGCCCTGTTGGACTCCGAAGCCATCTTGCGTCCGCTGGAGCCGCCTCAGGCTTTGCCGGAAAGGCCGGAGCAGACGGCGGTCCGCTCCGGGCACTATGTCCCCGCGCAGACGCTCATCAGTCGCATGAAAAAGCAACTCTCCCCCTCCCGCTATGATGAGTTTCTGCGCTATTACCACAGCCTCTTCTTCTTCGACACGGAAGAGCAGTTGTTGGAGAACCTCGCCTCGCAAGACCGCTCCCTACGCCCCTTCTCGGGGTATGATTCCGGCGGAGAGCGGCCCTTGGACGGCTACCTGGCGGCCAGGCAACGCCTCTTCGCTAAGCCCGCTCTCGACTTAACGGTTGCAGACCTCAGCGCCGCCCACAAGGACCTCTTGTCCAAAAAGAGCGTGCGCACCGCCCTCTTGCCGCCCGACGTCTCCCCCGCCAATTCGGAGAAGACCGCGAACTCGGAACTAGGCCGGCTGCGTGGCGACCGGGCGGTGTACGCCGACTACGACCTCATCCGGCGGGGTGCCCTTGAGCGCGTGGACGGCCGCGGCGCCCTCAAGGACTCGCCTAAAACCTACACAGAACTGGTGAAAAGGAATCCCCTCCTCTCCAAGATCAAAGACGGAATCGAATACGTCCGTCTTTCCCAATGGCGGCGATTCAAGGATCGCCTCGCTCCGGCGACTCTAACGCGAATTCAGGCGTTGCAAGCCCGCGGCGCAAACCTCAACTCTCACGATGAAGAGGTGGCAGAACTGCGGCGCCAAGTTCTTTCCGAGTTCCTAAAGCGCTGCCTCGCCGATTTGAAGAAGGGCCTTGCCGAAGCCAAGACTTCCCTCGACGTGGAGCGCGCGGTCGGAGAGTTCTATTACGAGTTCATCTCTATCCATCCTTACCAGAACGGCAACGGCAGGCTGGCCCGACTGCTGGCCGAAAGATTCCTCGAGGAATTCGGCCTGCCCCCGCCGATCTGGACTCATCTGGGAGAAGACTTGACTTTGTCGCGTGAGGACTTCCTGGTCATGATGAAAGACTCACTCGACCTCTCCGCGACTTTCCACAAGGAACTGAACACTCTGGTCGAGGCGGGCATCGACTATAAGGCTTTGAGCCGTCCTTACCTTCCCGCCGCCGCGCCCGACGGCTTCATCCCGGAGGATTTCATGACCTGGGCGGCCGCAACCAAGGAACCGACTCTCTCCTGGAAATGGAACGGGGCCTCCGCCGCGAAGGCGATCGCGCAATATCTCAAGTGGAGGGAATCCTTCAGCTATAAAAACGGCAGTGACGGAATCCGTCTTGTGACTCCTCTTTTTCGCAAAACCTTCGCCGTCCTCTCCCCCTCGCCAGAGGTCTATGATTTCAAGATGAAGCATTTCTACGATACCCAGAAGACCCTTTATCGAGGCATCTCCCTGACCGAAACTATTTCGGATGCCGAGATGCTCAGAGCCTTCACCCACCTCCATTGGGGGACGATGGGTATGGGCTTGGATGAGGGGCTCTCGCGCGCCAAGATGGATAAGGTCTTTGACAAGTACAACCAGGAGCTGACGCGCGACCCGGAGGCTTTGGCAGTCCGCTTCCAGAGGCACGTGGAGGGCGAGGATAGGCTCTATGAGCACAGCAGTCTGGCCTCGTTTTCGACCTTGCCCGAGATCGCCGAAAGTTTCAAAAACAGCTACAACACGTCCTCGGCCCATTTGCAGGAGATTCAAACTCGATTCGAGATCCAGGTCGCCACTAGGAAAGTGGGAAGCTACGATGTCAAGGCGGCGAAGTCTATCGATACAAACACCAATGAGGCCGAGGTTCAGGTTCTCCTTGGCGCTGATCCGGAGTCCGTCACCACAGTCATCGTCGAGGATCTCAAAGACAAACTCCCCGAGCACTTAATAATGGGATCGATCAGCGATTACACGAAAATCAAGAAACTGGAGGTCGCAAGGAAGCGGGTCGCTGAGCGCGTGGCCTGGAACCGCGTGCGGCTGCGGGAATACGCCGGCAAGGACAATTTAATCCGCGAAACCCTCTACCAGATCAGCCCCAATGGCCGCACCCGTGTCGTCAAGCCCTTAGCGCCGAAATAAAGCAACGGCCTTCCCCCACCGGAGCGAAATTGCACGAGCGAAGACGTATCCTTGACAGCAATCCTGAGTGGGCTTACACTGAGCGCATGGCTCCGTTTCGCCTGCTTGTAGCTGCCTTATTCGCCTGTCCAGGGCCAACCTGGGCGGGATCGGTAGCCGACGGCAAGGCCGTCTATGGTACTCCGGATGTAGCCCCAGCGCAGGGCAGCGTGAACGGTCTCATTGTCCCGGCTTCCCCACTAACAAGCCTCAGCGGAGTCGGGCTTGGATCGCTCGGATCGTCTCTGGGGGCTCCCGCAGCGCCCCCAGTTCTCAGCCCCGCCGCGGCAGCGCTTCCACAATCGGAGCTTCATGCGCCGGTCGCCAAACCAACGCCCTCCCCAAATTCCGAATTGGCAGCGGCCCCGGTTCTCAGCCCCGCTGCGGCAATACCTCCGCAAACTCAGCTTCCCGCACCGGCCGCCGAACAAATACCAGATCAGGCTTCCCCTACCGCCGTACAATTCTGGACCAAATACGCTCAGAGCCCCGAAATCGGATGGGCGCTGCCCCCTAACTTCTCTATGGGCCCCATCGAAGCCGAGTATTTCGGCGAGGTCATGGCCCAAGCGGCGGAGACCGAAAAGTTCAAAGCCCTAACCGACCAGAAAGCGCGGAATCAGTACATCCGCGGTAAACTGTCCGCTTACGCCGCCGATTTGCTTCAGGAAACAGAGTCTCTGATCATTCCCCCCGGCTACGTAGGCCATGTCGAATCAAACAACCTGCCCACAGCCCAATTGCACAGATTGAATTTTAGGCTCACGAGCCTAAATCGTATCGCGAACATCCTTCCAGGGCAAGCCTCGAAAATTCGGGAGGCCCATCTCCTGGTCCGGGGAGCCTTTTTAGAAAAAACTCAAGCAGAACATAAAAAAATAGGGCTACTAACGACGAACTGGATGACGGAGATGCAAAAGCTCTCGCAACCATCCTATGCAGACCTTGCACAAGGACCGTTCGTCGCCACCGACAAGGTCGAGAAAACCGCCGCCAACACAGCCGGTTCGCCTGTTCTCAACACGTCTCCAGCAGACCTCAGCGGACACGCCCCGTCCGGACCGTCTTTAGCGCTCCCACCTCTCAGCCCCGCGGCGGGAGTACTTCTACAATCGCAACTTCATGCGGCGTTTGGCAAGTACGCGCACTTTACCCCTACACAATTCTGGACCAAGTACGCCCAGGGCCCCGAAATCATGCGTATACTTCCCTCCGGTTTCGTGATGGACTCCCTCGCAACAGTGCGCTTCGGCTGGGCCATGACTCAGGCGGCCGCAGAAACCAAAAAGTTCGAAGCCCTCACTGACCCCAAAGCTCGGGATCAGTACATTGTTGAGAGTTTGTCCGCTTACGCAACCCTTGCATTGCACGGAGTTGTATCGCTGCTGACTATGCCCCCCAATCACTACAGCTACGTCGCGCCGCAAAACCTCAAGGCGGACCAACTCACGAGCCTCCACGTGAAGCTCGAAAACTTAGATTTTATCGCGCACCTTCTTCCAGAGCACGCCTCGAAGAGCAAGCAAGCTTTCCTCCTGTTCCAGGAAGCCTCGGCAAAAAAGATTCCACCAGCCATAAACTCCGTTATCCTCGTGGGCCCACCCGGAGCAGGGAAAACAACCTTCGCGGATCTTGCACAGGCATCGCTCGTCCCTGCCGCCAAGATCGCGGAAACCTCCGTCGAACATGAGGCTCCCTTATCCTGGATGAGCGCAGTTGGTGGATTCGAGCAATCGAAGCTTGATGCGCCGGCCGCCGCGCAAACATCTGATCCGGCCCATATCCTCATCCTCGCGCAATTCTGGATCCAATACGCCCGAAGCCCCGAAATCAAGCGGGTATTGCCCCCCGGGTTCGTGATGGATTCTTTCGCAAGCGCGCACTTCGGCTATGCCATGGCTCAAACGGCCGCGAAGGCCGAAGAGTTTAAAATCCTGACTGACCCGAAAGCCCGTGATCAGTACATCATCGATAGATTGTTAGCCCACATCAACGCCGTGATTCAAGAGGTTCAGTCAATACAGTTATTATTTAATCAGAGCCACATCGCGCCAAAAGACTTGCCTTTGGGCGCCTTGAACAGCCTTGAACACAAGCTCCACCACTTAAATTCAATCCCGTACATTCTCCCGAAACATGCTGTGCAGATTCAGCAGTCCTTTCTGCTAGTCCGGGAAATTCTCGCCCAGAAAGCCGCTGTAGAAAAGCCTGCAGCCGCCGTCAAGGCAGCTCCGCCTGACGTGGCCTATCCCCCGCAACGGCCCCGCCCCTTGGATGCCGCCGCGAAAGCCCTATTGGCCTCCAAAGCGATCTTGCGGCACTCAGAAGCTTTGCCGGGAAGGCCGGAACAGGCGACGGTCCGCTCCGGGCGCTATCTCCCCGCGCAAGCACTCATCGGTCGCATGAAAAGCCAGCTCCCCCCCTCCCGCTATCGGGAGTTCCTGCGCTATTACCACAGCCTCTTCTTCTTCGACACCAAAGAGCAGCTGCTGGAGAACCTCGCCTCGCGCGACAGTTCTCTGCGCCCCTTCCAAGGCTACGACTTGAACGGAGAGAGGCCCCTGGACGGCTACCTGAGGGCCCGGCGGCGCCTCTTCGCCAAGCCCGCCCTCGACTTGACGGTGGCAGACCTCAGCGTCGCCCATAAAGACCTCCTGTCCAAAAAGAGCGTGCGCGCCGACCGCTTGCCGCCCGGCGTCTCCCCCGCCAATTCGGAGAACACACCGAACTCGGAGCTGGGTCGCTTGCGCGGCGACCGTTCGGTGTACGTGGATCCCGACCTCTTCCCGGCGAGCGCTCTTAATCGTGTGGACGGCCGCGGCCCCCTGAAGGACTCGCCTAAGACCTACCCGGAGTTGGTGAAAAATAATCCTCTGCTCTCCAAGATCAAAGATGGCGTCGAATACGTCAGCCTCCCCCAATGGGAGCGCTTCCAAGAGCGCCTCTCCCCGGCGACTCGGGCGCGAATTCAAACGTTGGAAGCCCGCGGTGTGAACCTCAACTCCCGCGATGGCGAGGTGGGAGAATTGCGGCGCCAAGTGCTGTCCGAGCTCTTGGAGCGCTGCCTCGCCGACCTTAAGAAGGGGCTCTCCGAGGCCAAGACATCCCGCGACGTGGAGCGCGCGGTCGGAGAGTTCTATTACGAGTTCATCTCCATCCACCCTTACCAGAACGGCAACGGCCGGCTGGCCCGGCTGCTGGCCGAAAGATTTCTCGAAGAGTTCGGCCTGCCGCCGCCGATCTGGACGCATTTGGGAGAGGATATGGCCCTGTCGCGCGAGGACTTCTTGGTCATGATGAAAGACTCGCTTGACCTCTCCGAAACTTTCCACAAGGAGCTGAACACCCTCGTCGAGGCCGGCATCGATTACAGGGCTTTGAACCGCCCCTACGCCATACTTGACGGTTTAATCCCGGAAGATTTCATGACCTGGGTGGCCGCGGCCAAGGAGCCGACTCTCTCTTGGAACGCAGCCTCCAGGGCGCAGGCGATCGCGCAATATCTCAAATGGAGGGAGTCCTTAAGCTATAAAAACGGCAGCGGCGGAATGCGGCTTGTGACCCCTCTTTTTCGCAGAACTTTCGCCGTCCTGTCCTCCTCGCCCGAGGTCTATAATTTGAAGTTGGGGCATTTCTATGACCCCGCGAAGACCCTGTATCGCGGCATCTCCCTCACTTCGACCCTTTCGGACGCCGAGATGATCCAAGCTTTCGCCAAGCTCCATTGGGGGACGATGGGAATGGGCTTGGATGAGAGGATCTCGCGCGCCAAAATGGATACGGTCTTCGACCAGTACAATCGGGAGCTGGCTCGCGACTTCGGTGCTTTAGGAACTCGCCTTAAGAGTCACACGAGGGGCACTGATGAGAACTATGCACGCAGTGGTTTGACCTCGTTTTCGACCTCACCTAACATCGCCAAAAAATTCAAAAATGGCTACAACACGCCCTCAGGGCATGTGCAGAGTATCCAAGCTCGATTCGAAATCCAGACCGCCGCCAGAAAAGTGGGGAGCTACGACGTCGTGGCGGAGGGACAACCCACTCTCGGCGAGGACGAGGTTCAGGTTCTCCTCGGCTCCGATCCGGAGTCCGTCACCACGGTCATCGTCGAGGATCTCAACAATCCCTCCCCAGGGGCAATCACCTCGGACGCTGACGTCAGGCAATTGGAGGTAACGAGGACGCGGGTGGCTGAGCGCGTAGCCTGGAACCGCGTGAGGCTGCGGGAATACGCCGGCAAGGACAATTTAATCCGCGAGACCCTCTACCAGATCAGCCCCAGCGGCCGCGCCTACGTCGTCAAGCCGCGCCTGGACGGCGGCAAGCCCTTAGAGACAAAGTAGAGCGACGCTCTTTCCGGTTTTCTACACGAGCAGTCTCACCTTCTTGAAACTGAAATAGCGGTCGTCGGTTACGATCAGGTGGTCGGCGAGTTCAACGCCCAGTAAGCACCCGGCGAGTTGAAGTTGCCGCGTGATTTGCCGATCCTCGACGCTCGGCCGCAAGTCCTGGGAAGGATGATTGTGCCCGACCATGACGCTGTGCGCGTTGCTCAAGAGCGCGCCCTTGAACACCTCGCGCGGGTGGACGATGGAGGCATCGAGACTCCCCACCGAGACGAGCTCGCAGCCGATCAGCCGCCGGCGCGAGTCGAGGTCGAGCCGCCAGAAGTGCTCGCGGTCGAGGCCGCGCGCCAGCGGGCACAGAACTTTATAGGCGTCCTCAGCCGAGCGGATGAACCGCCGCGAGGGGAGGCCCGAGCGCACGACCCTCAAGCTCGTGATCATCGCAGCATCTCTCCAAGAAAAGCCGCGACGCGGCCGCCCATGTGCGCCGCGCGCCAGAACTGGACCGACCCGAAGACGAGCATAAGCTCGGTAGCGAACGCCGCGGCGAAGTTCGCGGCGAACGACGCGCGGCCCGCGAAGGGCCGCACGAGCCGCTCCGATAGGGCGTAAGCGGCCTCGTCGAGCGCCAGGGCCAGCCGCCAGGCGCTCGTCGCGATGAGCGCCTGGACATAGGTCAGCCACCCGAGGGAGAGCAGCCAACCCATCACGAGTTCATAGAGAACGCGGTGCATGAGGTCCCGAGAAAGGACGCGCCGCCAGCGCGCCCAGGCGACGGCGAGGAGGACCCAGACGACGAGCCGCGCCAGCGGCCGCCAGTCCCAGTCCTGCCACGAAAAAGAGGCGGGGGTCTCCTGTTCCACATAATCTATACGTCTATCCCCCTCTTTTCGTTGCGCCGGAATTGGCGGTCCCTGTCGTCAAACCGGCAGGGAGGAGCGTCCGCGGGCCGCCCCGGGTTCTCCCGGGGCGGCGGCGCGGAAGGCCCCCCTCAGAGCAGGCCCCGCTCCCGGAAGCTGAAGTAGCCTTCCCCCTCGCCCAGCACGATGTGGTCGGCCAGCGGGATGCCGAGGAGTTCCCCCGCCCGCTGAAGCCGCCGCGTCGCGTCCCGGTCCTCGGACGAAGGCGACGAGTCGCCGCTCGGATGATTGTGGCAGACCACGACGGCCGCACCGTTGAGCAGGATCGCCGCCCGGAACACTTCTCTCGGATGCACGAGCGAGGCCGACAACGTGCCGACGCTCACCTCGTTGATGCCGATGACCCGTCTGCGGCTGTCCAGCACCATCAGCACGAAATGCTCCTCGGGCACGTCGCCGAGGAACTGCCGGAGCACCTTCGCGGCCTCCGCGGCATCGGTCACCACCGCCGACCCTTCCTTCACCAGCGACCCCGTCCGGTCCAGCACGACGCGGTACAGCGGCACGCGCGATCGTTTCACCATCAAAGCCGCCGTTGACTCGTTGGCTCCAAGCGCTGTCGCCGCCTTCACGTCCTCTCCGACATTCACGCAGGTCTTGTTTTTCATAACCACCTCTCGACCTGCCCGGAGGGTCGAAGACGGCCGAGGAGCGCTGAAGCGGCGAGGAATAAATGGGGGTCCCCCGAAGAACCGCCCTCGGCGCAGCCGAGCCGGCGGCCCCGGCGCGGCCGGGCTGACCGAGAAAGTGGAGCTAGCAAGGCTAGGCCATTTCTCGGTTTCCGCGAGAGGGTGACCGTTTATGCCGCAGCCGCGGCGGCGCTCACTCCTGGCCGTCTGAGCGCGAGGTGGTTATGAAAAACAAGACCGGAGGATATTTAGGAGGAGCGGACGGGAAGGCGGTGCCATCGAGAATGAGACGGAGATCCCGACCGCCAAGCGGTGGAGAGCTTAGTATCCACACATCGGTCATGGGAGGGCGCACGATGAAGAAGTATAATCCAGCCGGAGAAGAGGACGACCCTGTGATGACCTTGACGAGCCCGGCCTTTGAGTTCAGCGAACAAATCCCGAAGATCCACACCGGCGATGGAGAGGACTGCTCGCCCGCGCTGCGGTGGGCGAACGCGCCGGCAGCGACCAAGAGCTTCGCGTTGATCATGGACGACCCCGACGCGCCCGTCGGCACCTGGGTGCATTGGGTGCTCTACGATCTTCCCGCGACGCAGACGGATATGCCCCAAGGAGTGCCGAAGACCGATGATGGCCCCGGTGGTTCGAAGCACGGGGTTTGTTGGGGCGTGGACCAGTTCGAGCGCGTGGGCTACTACGGTCCGCTGCCGCCGCCCGGCAAGCCGCACCGCTACTTCTTCAAGCTCTACGCCCTCGATAAGGTCCTCGGCCTCAAGCCGCGCGCCACCAAGGCGCAGGTACTCGCTTCCTTCTCCGGACATGTGATCATGGAAGCCGGGCTGACGGGCACGTATCAGCGTGATTCCATCAGGAAAGAGTTAGGAGAAAATAGGCTATGAAAAAGCCTCCGCGTAAGGCCCTTGTTCCAACTGTGAATAATTCGCCGGAGCCGGCCGGTCCCCCCATTCACAAACTTCTGGGGGATATCCGCTCCCTCATCGAGTCCGCGCGCAGCGGCGTGGCGCATGCCGTCGATAGGGGGCTCGTGACCCTTTATTGGAACGTCGGCGACAGGATTCGGCGGGAAGCCCTCGGGGGAAAGCGGGCCGACTACGGAGAAAAAATTGTGCACTCACTGAGTGCACAATTACGTCAGGAATACGGCGAGGGCTTCAGCAAACGGAATCTCTTCAATATGATCCGATTCGTCGAGGTATTTCCCGACCCGAAGATTGTGCACGCACTGAGTGCACAATTGAGCTGGACCCATTTCCGCCTCATCATTTACATGGACGCTCCTCTCAAGCGCGATTTCTATGCTGAGATGTGCCGATTGGAGCGGTGGAGCACCCGCGCCCTCGATCGAAAAATAGACGGGATGCTCTATGAACGCACGGGCCTTTCAAAAAAACCTGCGGAGCTGGCCAAGCAGGAGTTGGCCGGCTTGCGGGAGGAAGACCGCCTGACGCCCGACCTGGTTTTTCGAGACCCTTATTTCTTGGACTTCCTTGGCCTCAAGGACACCTACAGCGAGAAAGACCTGGAGTCCGCGATCTTGCGGGATCTGGAGCGTTTCTTGATCGAGCTGGGAGGCGATTTCGCCTTTGTCGCCAGGCAGAAAAGAATCACGCTGGACAACACCGATTACTACATCGACTTGCTGTTTTATCACCGCGGCATGCGGCGGCTGGTCGCCATCGAACTGAAACTCGGGAAGTTCAAGGCCGCAGACCTTGGTCAGACGGAACTGTACCTTCGCTGGCTGGACAAATACGAGCGGCGGCCGCAGGAAGAGTCCCCCTTGGGGCTGATCCTGTGCGCGGAGAAATCGGCCGAGCACGTGGAAATCCTGCAACTTGAGAAAAACGGCATTCGGGTCGCGGAGTATTTGACCCAGTTGCCGCCCCGCAAGATCCTCGAAAAGAAGCTGCACGACGCCATCCGGCTAGCGCGCGAGCGGTTGGCTTCCCACGAAAAATCCGCGTAACTCGCAAGCGGTCAACGCTTGGAACCAAGCCACGCACTCGCAGATGGTCGGTGTCCAAAAAGTGTCCATCCGGTGTCCAAAGTGGCCCTCCCCCATGCTCTTGGGTACAATTCAGCAGTAACTGGAAAAGCGCGGACGATGATAGCTCGAGAGGCACGAAAAAGACGGATGAGACAATCTGATCTGCCTTCTCGCCTGGAAATAGAAAAGTCCGCTAGGCTTCTCGCCGAGGTTCTACCCTCCGTTGCGGTCTACCGGGCCTATCAAAGACAGGCCGAAAAACTGGTGGGCCTGACCGACACGTTCTCCCTCAGCCCGCTTCGGGAAGAGTCCATCACTGGATTTGAGATGCGCGACTCAATACCGGCCTCCACCTTCATGGCCGCGCACGTGCAGACCCATCTGTGGGCAACGGGAATGCCCCTTGGGGGTTCGTTCCGGCCTCCGGGAACCCTTGGGGGGCCCTGACAGAGCCGTGGACACCGGTCAAAAATGGTTTGTGACCAATTTGTGACCATAGCCCCTCCAAAAGCAGAGAACCCGGTCAAAGCCCAACGAAAGGCTTGAACCGGGTTCTCGTCGAGAAACGCGAATAAACTGGTGGACCTTAGCGGGATCGAACCGCTGACCTCCTGCATGCCATGCAGGCGCTCTCCCAGCTGAGCTAAAGGCCCCACGGGCTGATTCTACCAGATTGAGGCCAATCGTCTCAACCGAGCAGGGCCGGAAGCCTTGCGACGAACTCGAGCTCGGCCGGGAACATCTCCGCCAGCGGCAGATCGGCGAGATCGCACCAGAAAAGTTCAAGCACGTCGTCGCCGTTGCCGGCCAGGCGCAGCTCTCCGGAAACTCGTTCGACGAGCCAGTACACGGACACGATCTGGATCGGCGCCTGCGTGGACAGGTGCGCCTCCTGGCTCGCGTACAAGGTGCGCACCGGCTTGACGACAAGGCCGGTCTCCTCGGCAAACTCGCGGCGCAGGGCGTCGCCCGGCGCCTCCTCGATCTCGACGCCGCCGCCCGGGAAGTTGATGAAAGGCTTCGCGCCAAAACGCGAACGCGTGAGCAGGACGCGATCACCGTTGCGAAGGATTCCGTAGATCCTGCAGGAAAAGCGTCTCACCGGTTGTCGAGAAAGGCGACGACGGCGGTCTTCGCGTCGCCAAGCAGCGGGTCGCCGTCGCCCACGAGCAGGTAGTCGAAGTCGTAGGTCCGCAGAAGCTCAAGCGAGCGCTGAAGCGCGGCGGGATCGTCTTGCTTCTCCACCGGCACGGTCTTGAGCTTGCCGCGGGGCGCGATCAAGGCGTCGCCAAGCAGAAAAAGCCGCCGCTGCGGCCAGTACAGAGCGATCTCCCCCGGCGACTTCCCGGGCAGATGCACGCAGACAAGACCATAAATCTTGTCGCCGTTCTTGACCGTTTGCTCGGGCGCAATTTCCGCCTCCTCCACTTCCGACGTATGGAGGATGGTCGGTATCTTCCAGCGCTTGAGCACCGACTCGCGCTCGCGCAGATGGTTGCGGTTGGTGATCACGAGCGCGTCGGGCTTGAGGCCCGCCGCCTCGATGTAGGCGAGGTCGTCGGCCGAAAAAGGAACGGGGTCGACGATGACCGAGCCCTCGGACGTCCTCAGGATGTGGCCGTTGAAGTTGAACTTCTTCTCTGGATTGAAGGTCGACCAGGCGTACGCGCCGTCGGCGAGTTGGATCATGAAAGAAAATCTTTGCGCGAGGGGGGACTCGAACCCCCAAACCCTTTCGGGCGTACGCACCTCAAGCGTATGTGTCTGCCAGTTCCACCACCCGCGCGTCGGGCTGCTGCTATTTTACTTCGAGGTTTTCGGAGCGGCCAGCTTGGACGCCGCCGGTTTTGCGGCCGAAGTGATCGACTTGTAGGCGTCGGACGCCGCCGGAGACGACGGCTTATCCGCGGCCGCGGCCGGCGCTTGCGCCGGGACCGAGACGGGTATGGGCGGGGCCTTCGAAGTCACGCTCGACATGCCGGTCCGGTCCGAGAGAAGTGTGAGAAAAAGCGAGGTGAAGGCGAAGGTCGCGGCCAGGCCGCCGGTGAACTTCTTCATGAAGCTTGAGCCGCTCGGGGTGTTGATCAGCGAGTCCCCCCCGCCTCCAAACATCGACAGGCCCGCGCCCCGCCCGGTCTGCAGAAGCACGAACAGAATCATGCCGAAGCACGCGATGATGTGAACCGTCAGAAGAAAGTGGTACATGGAAGTTCGATTATACCTATTTTAAGATGTCAGCGCGACCAGGCCCGGCAGGACCTTGCCCTCGAGAAGCTCGAGACTCGCGCCCCCGCCCGTCGAACAGTGGCTCATCTTGGACGCAAGACCGGCCTTCGCAAGCACCGCCAGGCTGTCGCCGCCGCCGACAATCGTCGTGGCACCCTTGCCCGTCGCCTCGGCCATGGCCTTCGCCACAGCCAGGCTTCCTTGAGAAAACGCCGGCATCTCAAAGATGCCCATCGGGCCGTTCCAGAAGATCGTCTGCGCCTTCGCGATGTGCTCGGCGAAGAACTCGATCGTGTGCGGGCCGATGTCCACGCCGATCATCTCAGACGGGATCGCCATGGCCTGGGTGACGGTCGTCGCGGCGTCGGCCTTGATCTCGCGGGCGACGAGATGGTCGGCCGGAAGGAGGCATTCGACCTTCTTGTTGTAGGCTTTTTCGATGATCGCCTTCGCGGCGTCGATCTGGTCCTTCTCGAGAAGCGACTTGCCGATGTTGATGCCCTGCGCGGCAAGAAAGGTGTAGGCCATCGCGCCCCCGATGAGCAGCGCGTCCACGCGCTCCAGGAGCTTGTCGAGCACCACGAGCTTGTCCGAGATCTTAGCGCCTCCGATGATCGCCAAGAACGGGCGCTGGGGGTTGCCGATCACGCGGTCGAGGAACTCCAGCTCGCGCTGAACGAGGTAGCCGATCGCGCCGGGCAGGTGGCGGGTCACGCCCGCCGTCGAAGCATGCGCGCGGTGCAGAGCGCCGAAGGCGTCCTGGATGAAAAGATCGCCGTTCTTCGCGAGCGCCTTGGCGAAAGCCGGGTCGTTGGCCTCCTCTTCGGCGTGAAAACGAAGATTTTCAAGAAGGAGCACGTCGCCGGCCTTCAAAGCGGCGACAGCCTTTTCGGCGGACGGGCCGACGCAATCGTCCGCGAACGCGACCGGCCTCTTGAGCAGCTTGGACAACTCCGCGGCGACCGGTTTCAACGAATATTTCGGCTCGACCTTGCCCTTCGGACGGCCGAGGTGAGCGATCAAAACGACCTTGGCGCCTTCGGCGATCAGGTGCTCGAGCGTCTTGAGCGTCTCGCGAATGCGGACATTGTCCTCGATCTTAGCGCCCTTCATCGGGACGTTGTAGTCCACGCGGACCAGCGCGCGCTTACCCTTGACGGTCATCTCCTGGAGGCGCCTGAGCTTCAAAGCCGGCTTGTCGGTCATCTTAATAGATGTTCTTGCCCATCGCCGACGCGATCAACTCGGAGGCGAGAACCGCGGTCGCGTTCTGGGTGTCCTCGAGCGGGTTGACCTCCACGAGATCGAGGCCGACCACGCGCTCGGAATCGGCGCACAGCTCCATGAGGAGGTGGGACTCGCGGTAAGTGAGCCCGCCGCGCTTGATCGTGCCGGTGCCCGGAGCGTTGCCCGGATCCACGGCGTCGATGTCGAAGCTGAGATGAAAGCCCGCCGTCCCGTCGCTGGCCATGTCGATGGCCTGCTCGGTCACAACGCCCATCCCGTAGCGGTCGATCTCCTGCATCGAGAAGACCCGGATGCCGGACTTCCGGATGTTGACGGCCTCCGCGCGGTCCACGTCGCGAATGCCCAGAAGCACCACGTTGCGCGGATCGACCTTGGGCGAGAACCCGCCCAGGCGCGCGAAGTCCTTATGGCCCATGCCGAGCAGATGCGCCAACGGCATGCCGTGCACGTTGCCGGTCGGAGAGGACTCCGGCGTGTTGATGTCCGCGTGCGCATCCACCCAGATCAGGCCGACCTTGCGCCCCTTGTCGCGCAGCGCGCGCGCCACGCCGGAGACCGAGCCCACCGCCAACGAGTGGTCGCCCCCGAGCGTGATCGGAACCGAGCCGTTGGCCACGGCTTCATAGGTCTGCTTCTCAAGGCTCTGGCAGACCTTGAGGATGGCCGCGCCGTTCTTCAGCTTGCCCTTCGCGGCGGCGGCGATCTTGGGAACGGACAGATCGCCGACGTCGGTGACCTCGAGATCGAGCGCCTCAAGGCCCTCGACGAGGTTCGCCCGGCGTACGGCGGCCGGGCCACCCGAGGCCCCCTTTTTGGAGGCGCCGTAATCGAGGGGAACTCCGATGATCGTCGCGCGCCGCTTCTTGCCGCTCACTGGCTTACGCCGCGACGGCCGACTTCTTGACGATGTACGCGGCAAGGTCCACGACGCGGTTCGAGTAGCCCCACTCGTTGTCGTACCAGCCGAACACCTTCACGAGGTTGCCGTCGATGACGTCGGTGAGCGTCGAGTCGAAGACCGAACTGTGCGCGTTGCCCATCACGTCGCGTGAGACGATCTGGTCCTCGTTGTACTGCAGGAAGCCCTTGAGCGAGCCGGCGGAGGCGGCTTTCTTGAACGCCGCGTTGACCTCTTCCTTCGTGACCGCGCGATTGAGAACGGCGGTCAGGTCGACGATGGAAACGTCCTGCACGGGCACGCGGATGGCACAGCCGTTGAGCTTGCCCTTGAGCTTCGGAAGCACGAGGCCGATCGCCTTCGCCGCGCCCGTCGAAGACGGGATCATGGAGACGGCGGCCGCGCGGGCGCGGCGCAGATCGGAGTGGCGCTGGTCGAGAAGATTCTGGTCGTTCGTGTACGCGTGCACCGTGGTCATCAGTCCAGACTTGATGCCGAAAGCCTCATCGAGGATCTTGCCCAGCGGTGCGAGCGCGTTCGTCGTGCAGGAAGCGTTTGAGATCACGGTGTGCTTGGCGGGATCGTAGAGTTCGTTGTTGATGCCCATGCAGATGGTGATGTCCTCGCCTTTGGCGGGAGCGGAGATCACGACCTTCTTAGCGCCCCCGACAAGGTGGCCCTTGGCCTTGTCCGCCTCGGTGAACAAGCCGGTCGACTCGATGACGATCTCCACACCGACCGAGGACCAAGGGAGCTTCGCCGGGTCCTTCTCCGCGAACACCTTGATGAGGCGCCCATCGATCTTGAGGTCGTTGCCGACGGCCTCGACCGTGCCCGGATACGGCCCGAACGTCGAGTCGTACTTGAAGAGGTTCGCGTTCATCTTCGCGTCCGTCAAATCGTTGATCGCGACGACCTGGATATCGGGATTCTTGAGGGAAGCGCGCAGCACGAGGCGCCCGATACGTCCAAACCCGTTGATGCCGACTTTAGTGGCCATGATGAGACCTCCCGAGCCGGATTGACGCCGGCTAAGAGGCGATCCTAGCGCTTTTCGCGCGAGTTTTCCACTCCTGGGGTGGGCACCGAACGAGATATCCACCAATCCGTCGCGCGACGGATCAGGGCATAAGTCCGCGATTTTCGGAGGAGCCTACAGGCGCTCAGTTCGTCAACGCCTTCGACGCGATCGCGGCCTGCGCCGCCGCCAGCCGCGCGATCGGCACACGATAAGGCGAGCATGACACGTAGCCCAACCCCGCGTCATGGAAGAAGCGGATCGAAGCTGGGTCCCCCCCGTGCTCGCCGCACACGCCGACCTTCAACGTCGGACGGGACTTGCGTCCCTCCTCGACGGCCAGGCGCACGAGACGCCCCACGCCGGAGCGGTCAAGCGTGCGAAACGGATCCGCGTCGATGATCTTCATCTCCATGTATTCGCCTATGTAGCGGCCGTAGTCGTCGCGCGAATAGCCCAGCGTCATCTGGGTGAGGTCGTTGGTGCCGAAAGAGAAGAACTCCGCTTCCTCGGCGATCTCGCCGGCGGTCAGCGCGGCGCGCGGCACCTCGATCATTGTGCCCACCTGGTAGCGGATGCAGGAACCGCTCTCCTCGAACACCTGCTCGGCGATGGCCGCGATGCGCTTCTTTTGGTGGCGCAGTTCGCTCGCGTGGCCGACGAGCGGAATCATGATCTCGGGTTCGGCCACAACGCCCTCACGGCCCAGCTCGCACGCGGCTGAGAGGATCGCGCGCGCCTGCATGTCGGTGATCTCGGGATACGTAATGCCCAGGCGGCAGCCACGGTGCCCAAGCATGGGATTGGCTTCCTTAAGTTCGAGTGTCTTGGCCCAGAGCTTATCGGCGGCGAAGCCGTGAGCCTTGGCCGCGCGCTGCGCGTCCTCAAGGGTGCGCGGCAGGAACTCATGCAGGGGCGGATCGATCGTGCGGATCGTGACGGGACGGCCACGCATGGTCTTGAAGATCGCTTTAAAATCGGCCTTCTGAAGCGGATACAGCGCCTGAACCGCCTCATAACGCTCGGCCTCGGAGTCGGCCAGGATCATGGCCAGCACCTTCGCAATCCGGTCCTCGCCGAAGAACATGTGCTCGGTGCGGCACAGGCCTATGCCGGCGGCGCCGAGCGCTGTCGCCGCGCGCGCGTCCTCGGGCGTGTCGGCGTTGGCGCGGACCTCGAGGGTGCGCGCGGCGTCGGCCCAGGCCATCAAGGTCTTGTAGCGGCGGTAGAGTTCGGACTTCGCCGCGGGCCGCCTGCCCAAAAGCACTTCCAGAATTTCCGAAGGCTGAGTGTCGACGCGACCCGCCAGCACTCGGCCCTTAAAGCCGTCGAGTGAGAGCCAGTCCCCCTCTTTCAACGTTTCTGCGCCGAACCGCATCACTCCGGCGTCCTCGTCAATCTCGAGGGCGCCGCAGCCGACGACGCAGACCTTGCCCATGCCTCGCCCGACCACGGCCGCATGGCTCGTCATGCCGCCCGTCGCAGTCAAGATGCCCTCGGCCGCGGCCATGCCGTGGATGTCGTCGGGATTTGTTTCAGGCCGCACCAGTATGACCGGACCGTTCTTGGCCGCCGTCACGGCGCGGTCGGCGGAAAAATAGACGCGGCCGGTCGCAGCGCCCGGGCCGGCGGGCAGTCCCTTGGCGAGCACTGTCGCCGCGCCCGACGCCGCTTCATCAAAGACGGGGCGCAGAAGCTCATCGAGCTGCTCCGGGGTCAGGCGCATGACAGCCTGATCGGGGGTAATGAGGCCTTCCTCCACCATGTCCACCGCGATGCGAAGCGCGGCCATGGCCGAGCGTTTGCCGGTGCGCGTCTGGAGCATGAAGAGGCGGCCCTTCTCGATGGTGAACTCCATGTCCTGGACGTCGCCGTAGTGTTTTTCAAGCGTATTCGATATCTCGAGCAGGCGCTGGTAGGTCTTCGGCATCTCGGCCGAAAGCTCGTTCAGCGGCCGCGGCGTGCGGACGCCGGCCACGACGTCCTCGCCCTGCGCGTTGACGAGAAACTCTCCGTAAAAAGCGCGCTCGCCGGTGCCGGGATCGCGCGTGAAGCCCACGCCGGTCGCGCTGTTAGCACCCATGTTCCCGAACACCATCGCCTGCACCGTGCACGCGGTGCCGAGATCATCGGGAATGCGGTTGAGCTTGCGGTAGGCGATCGCGCGCGGATTATTCCACGACTCAAACACGGCGGTGACCGCCAGGCGCAATTGGTCGCCGCAATCCTGCGGAAACGGAAAGCCCGCGTGTTCCTTGTAGATATTCTGGAAGATGCCGACGAGCTTCTGCAGCGCTTGCGTGGAGAGTTCAGCGTCGCTCTGGACGTCGGCGCGCGCTTTCACCTGGCGCAGGGCGGATTCAAAATGATCCTTGTCGATGCCCTTGACCACGTTGCCGAACATCGCGATGAAGCGCCGGTAGCAGTCCCAGGCGAAACGCGGGTTACCCGTCTGCGCCGTCAGTCCGCGGACTGTCTTATCATTGAGGCCGAGATTAAGGACCGTGTCCATCATCCCGGGCATCGAGAACTTGGAGCCCGACCGCACGGACACGAGCAGCGGATTTTTCACCGTGCCGAACCTCCGGCCGGTGCCTGTCTCGAGCTTCTTGACGGCGGCGAGGAATTCGACGACCACTTCGCGCGCGATCGACTTCTCCGAGCGATCGGGATGGCGCATCGCGTGGCGCGTGAGGCTTTTCTCCCTCCTGCGCGCGTAGTACGCGCGGCACACGTCGGTCGTGACGGTAAAGCCCGGAGGCACCGGCAGTCCGATGCGCGACATCTCGAAGAGCCCCGCGCCCTTGCCGCCGAGCAGCGCGCGCGCCTCGTCGCGGCCCAGCCGCGACACCGCGCGGACATCCGAAGATTCCCCGAAGCTGTAGATGGTCTTGGCCATGCCCCGTCAATACCATAGTCTCCCCGCGCGTCAATAGGGATTCGGGGGCCTATTTTTCGTCCTATTTTACAACGCGCATCCGGACCGGGTGAGCGCGTCCGCCGTCGGAAGGTGCTAAGATCAGCGCGTGTTGTTGTCTGTATTTATAGACAACGACGCGGCCGCGCTCGGAGAGACGAAGGGACCGGCGATAATCCAGAGCTTGCCGCCCAAGGACACCGTGACTCGGTAAGGCTTGCCCTGCTCCAAGATGGGAACGTCAAGCCATTGTCCATCCTTCTGCGCCACGACCTTGCCCCGGCGCAGCATCTCGATGTGCGCCATTTCGGGAGAGTAAATTCTCCAATTCGTCCCGCTTGCGGTCTTGACCGGCATGACCGAGAATCCCGTCGCGTCGCCCAAATGGTCGAAGGAGACATAGCTGCGGCCATCACGCAAAGCGGAGAGTATTTCGCTTTCATCGAGAGACTTGGCCCAAACGTGGGTGGTCATGTGATGGAAGACCTGTTCGTAGGGAGCGGCCGTGCCGCCCAAGGGACCGAAAATCCTTATGTTGTTATGCGCGTCATTGCCTCCGATGATCGGCACCGGACGACGCTCGAGCCAGTCGTCCCAAACTTTAAAATTACCCGGCCACGGCCTTAAGGCCGCAAAAAGACCCGCCGGCGGCAGAAACAAAGCGCGCGCGATCATTTCCACCGGATTGGCCTGCTTGGCCGCGGCGTGCATGTTGTAGATCTCGAAACCGTCGAAAGGATAAGTCTCCAAATCCGCGCCGTGCTCCTCGAGATGGCCGATGAAAACAAGCCCGCCCTGCTCATGCACCCTTCGGATGATGTCCGACTGAGTGCCGTTTAAATCCACGGTCTGATGCACGCCCAAGACCAACAAAGAGCCCCCATTTTTCTTGGGCATCTCCAATTCGGCGCCGGCCATGAAAAGGGTTTTGCCGCGCATGCCATAAATGGCGTCGGGCACCGAGCGCTCGCTCGGGTGATCGGTCATGATGATGAAGTCAAGGCCGTCTCGGTTGGCCTGCTTGATAATGTCCTGCGGAGTTCCCGGGCTGTCGTAGGAAAGATTGGAATGATTGTGGATCACGCCGCGATAATCATGAAGGGCAATTGCCGGCGGTGCGTCGGGGCCGAGGGCGCGCGGCGGCAAACCGCTATAACCTGGGAGCATCGCACAAGAGGAGGTCAGCGCAGCGAGAACCAACAGAACAAGCGGAGCCAGCCGGCTCCACAGTTTCTTTGCCGGCAGCGGGCGCCTTTTTAAAATCTCGATGCCGCCGCGATGAGCGCCCAACGAGAAGCGCGTGAGCGCGCTTCTCGATAAACCCGGCGCCGCCGCGGCCATTGGAGCCAGTGACGGCGCCACGCATTCCGCGGCTTGGCTCGGATGCGGCAAAACCCCGTCGTAAGCGGCGCTCATTGGCGCGCCCATCAGGCTTGCCTCTCCCGGTTTCACCTGAGCGACCGCCGTCCCGAGCGACGCCGCCAAAGCCAGCGCCGGAGCGGGAACAGAGACTGTCGGGACTAAAACGACTCCAGGCGCTCCCGCAACCATCGCCGGCCCGCTCATCCTCAACTGGACCGCATAGGCGGGCTGGCAGGAAAAAATTAATATCGAAACCGAC
This sequence comes from Elusimicrobiota bacterium, assembly GCA_023249675.1. Classification (GTDB taxonomy): domain Bacteria; phylum Elusimicrobiota; class Elusimicrobia; order UBA1565; family UBA9628; genus GWA2-66-18. The sequence continues at coordinate 62,997 of JAHFCE010000007.1, forward strand.
AAATAAACAGCGACAGCCCGCCGTGTGAACATGATGTGAATTGTATCCACATCTCAACAGGACGGCGAGAGTCTTTAGACCCCTCTTTCACCGGCTAATAGTCCTACGGGGTCTACAACCCCTACCGATTGAGAAGGACGATCTCCACGCGCTGGTCGGAGAAGGGCGCGCGCGTCGCGTCGACGCCGACGTGGCGCGGGGCGACCATGAGCTCGAGCAGAAGGACGTCCTGAATCGCCTTCGCCTGGGCGTCGCCGAGCTCCTTGGTGTTCGCGAACACGCGCACCGAGATCGGGATGCCCGAGAATCTGCGCTTGATGAGGTCGGCGGCCGAACGCAGGAGGTCGGAGCCCGTCGGGGCCTGGAGTTCGGAGGCGTTCTTATTCGTGCCGAATAGGGCCGAGGAGTCGAGGCTCAAATGAAGGCCGGTGTCTTCCTGGTGGACGATGCCCTTAAACAACAGGGGCTTGCCGACCGTCGTGCGCGGCGAGCCGTCGGGGCTCGTAAACGTGTAGACGGCCGAGTAGGAGCGGCCGGCGCGAACCCACTCGCCCTGATCGTTCTGCCCGGTCCACAGCAGCTCCGCGGGCGGATCGCCGGAGCCGGAGTAGTTGTGGAAAACGCGGCCTTCCTCATCGGCGATGGTCAAACTCCAACCCCACTTGCGCGCTTCCTTGGGCTCGAGTTTTCCGCCCAGCAGGGCCTCGAGCTGTTCCTTGATCTTGAAGCCGATGCCGGAGCGCTGGCTGAAGGTCGTGCGCCAGGGCTGGATCACGCGCTCATTCATCAGAATCTCGGGATGGGTGCGCCGCCACGAGACGGTGAGCGGCGAGACCGCGAGGAGCAGGCTCTCATCGGGCTTGAGCGATGAGCGGATCGTCTCGAAGGAGTCCACCTCGATCTTGAGCGGCGGCTTCTGATCGTTGAGCTTGGAGCCCACGCCCGCGGCCTTGATGACCACCTCGGCGGGCATGCCCCCGGAGTTGCTGCCCGGAAGCGAAGGAGTCGAGTCCGCGGCGCTCGCGGAGAACACGGTCGATGCGGCGAGAACAAGGGCGATGATCATAGTCACTCCAGGATGAAACGAAATGTGATGACGCCCCACTGCGCGCCGGACCCGGGCGCGGGGGCGAAGGTCCAATGGCGAAGGCTGTCCAGGCAAAGACGGTCGAGGCGGCCGTAGCCCGAGGTGCGCTCAACGCGCATCCCGGACATCACGAGTCCCTCGGCGTCCACGTTGAAGCGGATGGCGACCTCGGCCTCCATCAGGCCCTGCAGACGGGCCCATTCGGGAAATGCGGGGATCACCGCGCCGACGACCTTGCGGTCCTTCAGCGGACCTTCGATCTCCACGCCCTTCTTTAAGCCGCCCTCCGTCGCCGCCGCGGCCTGCCGGCGCTCGAGCTTGGGCGCCGCCTCGATCTTCTCGAACTTGGGCGCGATCGCCGCCTCGACGCGGGGCCGCAGCTCGAGATCCGCGGGCAGGACGGAAAAGCCCTTGCGCGTCGAGGGCCGCGCGGCCGGCGACTCCGCCTCGGTGAGGGCCGCCGCGGCGGCCATGACCTGACGGCGGCTCGAGGGGGCCAGAGCGCCGAGAGCGCCTCCGATGATCGCCGTGGCTTCCCGGCGCCTGTCCTCAAGCGCAAGAGCCTCGGGCAGATTCTTCACGCGGCGGCGACCCACTTCCTCGAGCTTGGGCAGGGCCGCCAAAGTCTCCGCGGCGCGGCGTCGGCTCATCGGCTCCGCGTCCATCTTCGCGGCCGCGACGCGCGAACGGGACAGGTCGAGCGCCTCAAGCTTGGGCGCGAGCTTGCGCACGCTGTCCTCGAGCTTGGGCGCCTCGGCGAGCGCAGGCTTACGGGTCTCCGGGACCTTCAAATCCACGGCCTGAAGAGCCGCGCGGCGCGGCAGCGCGACGGGCAGCGCCATTTTGAGAAAATCCATCGTGGACAAGGCAGGCGCCACGGGCTTCGGGCGAGACTCCGCGATCAGCAAGTCCACGCCCTCGACGATCTGCGCTGCTTGTCTTGGCGCTTCCTTGATAAAGCCCATGAAAAGAATCAGGAAGCCCGCGTGAAACGCGAGCGAGATCAGCACCGACGCTGGAACTCTCTGGGTCATTTCAGCTGTTCCGTCGCGATTGTCAGAGACTGGGCCCCCGCGTCTTTGGCGCGCGCCATCAAATCGGTGAGTTGGCCGTGCAAGGCGTCCTTGTCGGCGCGCAGGACGACCATCTTCGACTCTTTCTGCGCGAGAGACGCCTTGAGAGCCTCGCCCAGAAGCTTCGGGTCGCTGAACTTCTGGGCGTCGATCGCGTATTCGCCCTCCTTTGAGAGCGTGATCGTGATCTTGTCGGCCTCCTCACCCTCGTGCGTGTGGGCCGAGGGCAGGTCGACCTTGATGGGCGGATCGGAGAAAAGCGGAGCGGTGACCATGAAGATGATGACGAGCACCAAGCACACATCCACCAGCGGCGTGATGTTGATGTCGGTGATGGGATCGTCGGAGTCGATGTTGGCGCCAGCCATATCAGATGCCGCCTTCGGCCTTCATCTCCGCCTTCATCACGGCGAGCTTGAGAGCGCCCGCCTGCTTCGAGGCGTCGAGAACCTCCACGACGAGCCCGACCCTGTTCTTCGCGTCGGCCGTGACGATGACCATCTTGTCCTTGCTCGACAGGAGGGCCGCGGCAAGAACGCCGCGAAACGTCACGCCATCGGTCTTCACGCCGTTGACGGCGATGGCGCCGTCTTCCGTGATCTTGATGTTGACGTTCTCATCGACGGACGCCTTGCCCTCGGCGGTGGAGGGCCGGGTCTCGAACACCTTGATGCCGAACGTAACGGCCATGGGAGCGACCGCCATGAAGATGATGACAAGCACCAAGCACACGTCCACCAACGGGGTGACGTTGATATTCGTGATTGGTTCGTCTTCTTTCTGCCCTGCGCCGGCCATGACGCTCCCCTTACTTCGCCCCGAGCATCACGAGCAGCCGCGCCGAGGCGATCTCCATGTCCACCGTGATGACCTTCAGGCGCCGCATGAAGTAGTTGTACAGGATCGACGCGGGAATCGCGACGAGCAGACCCGCGGCCGTGGCGACGAGCGCTTCGGCGATGCCCTTCGCGACGACGGCGGGACCGCCGGTGCCGGAAGCCGCAAGGTCCCGGAAAGCCTTGATGATACCGACGACGGTGCCGAACAGCCCGATGAAGGGAGAAATATTGCCCAGCGTGCCGAGCACTCCGAGGAAGCGCTCAAGCTTGATGCGCTCCTCCTTGAGCTTGGTCAGCATGAGCTCCTCGAGGTCCTTGCGCGAGCGCGCAGCGTGAACGAGGCCGTAGTGAATGACCTGGGCGACGGCCGAGGGGTGCTTCTGGCAGTACGCCGCCGCGACATCGGCCTTGCCGCTCTCGAGGCTCTTGCGGACATGGCCGAGGACCTCATCGGGGGTCGACTGAGCCGTGCGGAAGTACCACCAACGCTCGAGCGCGAAGGTGATGGAGAGGATCGAGCAAAAAAGCATGATGACGAGCGTGAAGCTTTCGCGAAACAGCGCCAGAATATGGATTTGACCCATCTCTTTCTCCTTGCCCGACCTAGTGAATTTCTTCCGCCGCCGGCATGCCCGGCAAATTCGGCGCCTTCTGTTTCTGGCCGCCGCGTCGGCCCTTGGCCCCGGACTTCACAGCGACCTTCGCGCCCTTCTGCGGGGCCGCATTCTTCAAGGAGGCCTCGTCGGACGGCATCACCAGCGTCCCCCCGCCCTCGGACGCCCCCTGATCGTTGATGTTCGCGGCCGCCTGGGGCTTATTGACCTTGGCCCCCCCAGGCGACTTGCGCAAGACGGCGGCGCGCGCCGCGGCCTTCTGCGCCAGGTCTTTGGGCGCTGCGTGCGCGTAGTCCTCGTACACGCCGGCCGCGGAGGCGGAGTCGCCCGCCTTTTCATACGCCTCGCCGAGCTTGGCCAGCGCCTGAAGCCGGAACGCGGAGTTGAGCGGCTTCATCGTCCGCATCTTCTCCCACGCGGTCTGCGCCTCATCGGGACGGCCGGCGGCCGTATTCACCTCGGAGATCCGGTACATGACCTCGAGCGCTAACTCGCCGTCGGCCTTGCCCAAGTTTCTGATCTGCTCGAGGGTCGCGACCGCGCCCTCCAAGTCCTTGCGGTCGCGCTGGATCTGATAGGTCTCCCACAGCGCGTTCTGCGCCTGTGCGTCGCCGGGCTTGGCTGCGGCGATGTACTTCTGATAGGCGTACTGCGCCATATCGAGCTTGCCCAGCTTCTTGTAGGCAAGCGCCAGGTTGAACTGCGCTGGCGGCACGTACGGCGACGCCGGATACTCTTCGATGAGGCGCGAGTAGTGGCGGGTCGCCTCGTCGAATTTTTCGAGGTTGTAGTAGGCGCTCGCCAGGTGGAACACCGCGAGCGGAGTATCGTCTGACTTCTCGAAGTTGCCGAGCAGGCGCTCGTACGCGGGAATCGAGTCCTGCCACCGATTTTGATTGAAATAGCTCTCCCCCAGATAAAACTGCGCCTTCGGCAGTTCCGGATGATTGGTGAAATCGACCGAAAACTTTTGGAAGCCTGCGGCGGCTTCAGCCCAATCCTTGGCCTCGAACGCGCGGCGCGCGAGGCGGAACTGCGCTTCTCCGCCTATCGGCGTCGAAGGCTGAGAAGTCACGATCAGGCGCAAAGTCGCCTTGAAGTCGAGGCCCCGGCTGCGGTCGAAGACGCCCTCGAGGATGTCGAGGCCGTCGTTGGCCTCGGGCGCGGACGGAAACGCCGCGACGAGCTCCTGGACCTGCTTGATCGCGGCGGCGTCGTCCTTGGCGTTGAAGGCGGCCTGGGCGATGCGCAGATGCGCCGTCGGAGCGCCCGGAGCCTTGGGATCGGCGTCCAGAATCTCGCGGTAGGCCGCGATGGCTTCCCCGTACTTCTGCGCGCGAAACAAAGTGTCGGCGATCTGAGAGCGCGCAAGCGGCGCGTCCTTGGCGGTCGGGTACGCGGCCACGAGTTTCTTCCACAAATCGATGGCCTGCGTGTAGAAGCGCTGTTGATACGAGCTCATCGCCGCGCGGTAAAGCGCCGAAGGCGCCTCGGAGGCATTCGGGTTCTCTCGCGCGAACTTTTCATAAAGCTGGTAGGAGTCCTCGTAGTTCCTCTGGTTGAACATCGAGTCGGCGATGCCGAGCTCGTTGAGGCCGGAAAATGAGAACGAGGAAGTCGCGATCGCCATCATGTCCTTGAGCTTCTGGCGGGACTCGAGAGCGAGCACGTCTTCGCCTTTGTACGAGTGGCACCAAGCCAGTCCGTCCTGCGCGTAAAACGCGGCGGGATCATCGGGATAGACCTTCAAGATCATCCCGTAGATGACCGCGGCCTCATCCACCTGGTTGAGCGCCAGGTAAGCCTCGGCGGCGTACAAGTAGCTCATCGAGCGCCACTTCGACTTCGAGGGGGGCAGGTGCCGGAAGATGAACTGGTAGGAGGTCAAAATCGAGTTGAACGCCTTCTGGTCGTACTGGTTCTTGAGAATGGTGAACAGCGCCTGTTCGGCGATGTCGGAGGAAGGCGCCAAGTCGATGATGCGCTGCAGCGAAGACGTCGCCTCGACGTAGCGCTTGAGCGCGATCTGTCCGTTGGCCATGATCAGGTAGATGTTCTTGGCCAGCATGTGATTCGGGTACTGGGCGACGAAGTTGGAGCCCGTCTGGATCGCCTGCATGAAGTCGCCGACCTGGTACTGGCACCAGGCCAGCTTGAAGTAGGCGAGCGGCGTGATCTTGACCGCGTCGGGGTACTGCGTGATCACCTTCGTGTAGGCGAACAGCGCTTCGCGGACCTGCCCGGCGACAAGATGCGACTCGGCGATGAAGAACTGCGCGAGCGGCGCGAAGAAGTCCTTCGGGTAGCGGTCGAGCACGGCCTGGAAATTCGCGCGCGCCTCCACGTAATCCTTCTTCTGGAAGTAGGACGAACCGATGCGAAACAGCGCGGACACGCGCAGCGGGCTCTCGGGATACAGCGAGATGAAGGTCTGGTACTTGGAGATCGCGCCGTTGTAGTCCTCGGCGAGGAAGAACGAGTCGCCGATAAAAAATTGGGCTTCTTCCCTCAGGTCGGAGTCTTTATAATCCCGGATCAGGTTCTCGAAGGCGGCGGCGGCGAGGTAGGCGCGCTTGGAGAGCAGATAGGTCTTGCCGAGGTAGTACTGCGCCTCCGCGGTCTTGACCTCCTTGAGCGCGCGCTCAGCGCTCGCATAGTCGCCCTTGTGCAGGGCGACGATGCCCTGCGCGTACAGCACGACGGGCATCCGCAGGAAGGTCGGGAACGTTTCACCGAGCAGAAACAGGTTCGCCTCGGCCTGCGAGAACTGCTCGAGCGCCAAGTCGGCGTAGATCACGCCCATCAACGCTTCGGCATTGATGTACGCCTTCGGGTAGCGGCGGTCGACTTCCTTAAACTCCTCGACGGCCTTCTCCCAGTCCTTCTCGTTGTAGGCGACCTCGCCCAGGCGGTATTGGGCCGACGGGGCAAGCCCGGATTTCTTGTCGCCTATGACGGACTGATAGGCGTTGCGCGCGTCCTGGAGAGCCTTCGCCGCGGCGGGGTTTTTGGGAGCGAGCAGGCGCGCCGACGAGGCCTTCTTCGCGGACGCCTCGGCCTTCAAGATCGACAACGCGTGCTGCAGGTACGCCTCGCCCATGAGGAAGTTCGCATCGGGAATGCGCGGCGAACGCGCGAATTGAGCGGCGAAGTTCTCGAAAGCCGAGACGACGGCCAGCTTGTCGCGCCCCGTCTCCTGGGACATCTGCGTGGCGGCGTTGAACGCGGCCTCTTCGGCTGCGGCGTCGAAATCGGGCTTCGATGCGTAGGATGAACCGGACGCCGCCGACAAGACCACGACGATTAGAAATTTTTTCATTCTTCCTATTCCCACACCGGAGTCGTTTGCTTCGCGGCGGCTTCAGCGGTCAGCTTCTCGATGAAGGCATCGGGAGCGATCCCATTGAACTGCCTCCCATCGCGAAGGCGAACGGCAAGGGTGCCCGCCGCCACGTCCTTTGGGCCTAAAACGACCATGTATGGAATTTTTTCGATCGTCGCCTCCCGGATCTTGTGCCCGATCTTCTCGGGACGCCCGTCAAGCTCGGCGCGCAGGCCCGCGTCCCGAAGTTTTTGGAGCAATTCTCCGGCCGGGACGATCTGATCATCGGTGAGCGTCAAGATCTTGACCTGCGTGGGCGCGAGCCACAGCGGGAAGTTGCCGGCGTAATGCTCAACGAGGATGCCGAAGAAGCGCTCGACCGAGCCGTACAGCGCACGGTGGACCATCAACGGCCGGTGGCGCGCGCCGTCGGCGCCGATGAACTCGAGGTTGAACTTCTTGGGCAGGTTGAAGTCGAACTGGACGGTCGAGAGCTGCCAGGGACGGCCGATCGCGTCGATGAGCTTCATGTCGATCTTCGGGCCGTAGAAAGCGGCCTCGCCCTTGCACAGCTTGTAGGGAATCTGCCGGCGGCGGAGCACGTTCTCAAGCGCTCCGGTCGCCCGCTCCCACTCGGCGGCCTCGCCGCTGTAATCCCCGGATTTCTCCGGGTCCCAGGTCGAAACCTCCATCGCGTATTTCTCGAAACCGTAAGTCTTGAACACCTCGAGCGCGAAATCCACGCAGCCCTCGACCTCACCTTCGATCTGCTCGGGAGTGCAGAAGATGTGGGCGTCGTCTTGGGTAAACCCGCGCACGCGCATGAGGCCGTGCAGGACGCCCGAACGCTCGTAGCGATACACCGTGCCGAGCTCCGCAAAGCGCAGCGGCAGCGCCTTGTAGCTGCGCAGGCGGCTCTGGTAGATCAGGATGTGGAACGGGCAGTTCATCGGCTTGAGCATGTAGTCGGCTTTCTCGACCTCGATCTCGCCGAACATGTTTTCCTTGTAGAAACTGGTGTGCCCCGAGGTGTGCCAGAGATCCGCGTTGGCGATGTGCGGCGTGTAGACCATGTCGTAGCCGCGCTTAAGCGCCTCAGAGCGCAGCCAATCCTCCATGATCAAGCGCATGCGTCCGCCCTTCGGGTGCCAAAAAATAAGGCCGGGGCCGGCAAGGTCCTGGACGCTGAAGAGGTCGAGGGCGGGCCCGATCTTGCGGTGGTCGCGCTTTTTAGCTTCTTCAAGCATCTTGAGATGCTCGGTCAGCTGGTCCTTGGTGGGCCAGGCGGTCGCGTAGATGCGCTGGAGCATCGCGTTCTTCTCGTCGCCGCGCCAGTAGGCGCCGGCCACGGTCAACAGCTTGAAATGCCGGATTTGCTTGGTGCTCGGCGTATGTCCGCCGCGGCAGAGGTCAGTGAAGGTCCCATGCGAGTAATGGGTGAGCTTCTGATCCTTGAAGCCTTCCAGCAGCTCGAGCTTGTACGGTTCGCCTCGTTCGGTCCAGTACCTCTTCGATTCCTCGTAGGTGACTTCCTTGCCGACGAAGTCGTGGTTGCCCTCGGCGATCTGGAGCATCTTGCGCTCGATCGCCTTGAAGTCGTCTTCCGTGAATCGGTGGACTGAATCGAAGTCGTAGTAAAACCCGTTTTCGATGGCGGGTCCGATGGTGATCTTCGTGCCGGGAAAGAGTTCCTGCACGGCTTGAGCCATGACGTGAGCGCACGAGTGGCGCAGCGCGTCGAGGGCTTCCGAGGAATTCGAATTCAACAGGGCTCCGAGGGCAAAAAAATGGTGCCCAGTACAGGATTTGAACCTGTGACCTTTCCCATGTCAAGGGAACGCGCTACCACTGCGCCAACTGGGCACGAGAGACGACATAAGGAGCAAGACGACGGGGTTGATCTTATCATGTCCAGGCGCGGGCAGACAACTTATAACTAATTTAACTGTATCCTGTTACGGTTTCAAGACATTTGAGCGTTTGCGGCGGAAAAGCGGCAACGTCCCGATTCTCGGGGAAAAGTCACGAAAGAGCGGATCGGGGTTGTTCTGCCACATCAAAAGCGGCGCCGAAACCGGGACCGCCTCGTAAGCGCCACTCGAGGCGAGCGCCGACACCTTGATCAGGGCCTGCGGGTCAAGGCGCAGCCATGGCGAGGGCAAAATCCAGTCGGGCTTGACGAACGACAGCTCGTCCTCATAAATGGGTTTGACGCCGGCGGCGAACATGAGCGACAGGTTGTCGGCATCGGAATACGCCGTCTTCCCGCCTTCGGCTTTGATCGTGCGCGCCGCGCGCTCGATATAGCCCTCCGGGCCGCGCCTGATTTCTCCAAGGAAGCGCGCCAGGTCGGAGCGGGGCCGCACGTCGCGCAGGCGCTGACGCATCATGCCGGACACGGACTCGACCGGCTCCGCCGGCGCGCTGAACATCGCGGCGGCCTTCAGCGGCAGCCAGCCGGCCCAGTTCACCGCGACAAGAGCGGCCGCCAAGCCGAGCGCGGGCGCGGCCCTGCCGCCCGCAAGCTCCGAGATCCAGCGGCCGCCAAGATAGGCCAGAACCGGAAGCACGCCCATCAGATACCGCCCATAAGGCTCCGCCGCGGTCAACGACAGAAGGCCGAGCGTGGCCGCAAGCCACAGCCAGGACAGCCGCCTCATGTTCGCGACACCCTGCGGCGCGCTCTCACGCATGGCGCAGACGACGATCCAGAGGAACACCAGGGCCGCGGCCGCGCGCGAGAAAACGCCCTCGGAGACGAGCCCGCAGAAAAGAACGAATCCCGCCAAAAGAAGAAGCGGCTTGCGGCGCTTGAGCAGGACCGCCGCGGGCAGGAGCGTCGGGATCGCAAATAACGACAGCCACAGTAAAAATGTTTTCAGGAATTCAAAGGCCTCGGCTGGAGCGTAGGCGTGGTTGCCCGGTCGTTCCCAGACGCGGAAGTACCAGAGCACCGGAAAGGACAAGGCCGCCATCGCGAGCGCGGCGCCCTGGAAGCGGCGGCCGAGGCACTCGCGCCCGCGCAGAACCGCGTCGGCGCCGAGCGCCAATACGGCGATCGCGAAGAAGGCAAACGAGGAATGGAGCAGGAGCAGAAGCGAGAAGATGAGCGCCGCCGCGCCGCCCTTTTTGCCGGCGAGCAGGCGCCGCCACGACAGCAGCGCGAGCACCGTGCCGAGCGCCGTTAACGCGTAGTAACGCGACTGCCGCGCGAACAGCAAGAACGCGGGCGAAAGGACGAGCAGAAGGAGGCCCGCTTCTGCGGCCCACGGCCGATCAGCACCATCCCTAAACAGGCGGCAAAATAGGCACAACGTCAAAAAAGCCGCGAGCGCGAACGGAAGGCGGGCGGCAAACGGGGTCTGTCCGAACATCAAGAACGACAACGCGGTCGTGTACGCGGGCAGCCAGGTGTTCCAAATCCAGAGGCCGGAGCCGTTGCCCTCGAACTGGGCGAGCGACGGCTGGGCGCTCACGCGCGCGCCGTCGACGGCCATGCGCGGAAGACCGGTCTCCTGAATGGACACGGCCCGAAGCGCGGTCTCCGCCTCGTCCTGCCACAGCGCGGGCCGTCCCAGGCGGACGAAAAGCAGAGCGGCGCCCAGAACGAGCAGGCCGGCCCGAAGCTTGCGCCGCTCCGCCCTGATCAATGCGGGGCGAAAGCCTTGCGCGGCCAGCGCGCGACGATCGTGGACTGCATGCCGCCGCGCGGGGTGAATTTACCCGTCACCTCAAGCCAGACCGGCTTGCACGCCTTCGCGATGTCGTTGGTGATGCGGTTCACGGCGTTTTCATAGAAGATGCCCATGTTGCGGTAGCCGAGCATGTAGTACTTGAAGCTCTTGAGCTCGAGGCACTCCTTGTTCGGCAGGTAGCGCACGGTGATCGTCCCGAAATCCGGGAGCTTGGTCTTCGGGCAAACGGACGTGAACTCGGGCACGTCGATTGTGATCTCATAGCCCTTATACTGGTTGGGCCAGGTCTCGATCGGCGGCAGCGGCGCGGTCGCGCCGGACAGCGACAGGTCAGGATTGTAGCCGTAGATCAGCGGCTTCTTATTCGACATTTTTTCTCCTCAGTCTCAGGGAATTCAACACGACGGACATCGAGCTCAACGCCATCGCCCCGCCCGCGTACTCCGGGCGCAGCAGGATCCCCCACCGCGGATACAGCGCACCCGCGGCGACGGGGATCAAGAAAAGATTGTAGATGAAAGCCCACGCGAGATTCTCGCGGATCACGCGGCGGATGCGGCGGCTGAGTTTGATTGCGCGCACGAGCGTCATGAGGTCTGGACTCAGCAAAGTCATATCGGCCGACTCGATGGCGACATCCGTGCCCGTCGCGAGCGCGACCCCCACGTCCGCGTGCGCCAGCGCGGGCGCGTCGTTGAAACCCTCCCCGACCATCGCGACCTTCTTGCCCTCGGACTGGAAGCGCCGGACGATGCCGGCCTTCTCCTCGGGGCGGATCTCGGCGAACACGGTGCCAATACCGCACAACTCGGCCGCGCGGTAGGCCGCGGCGTTGCGGTCGCCCGAAACGAGGTAGACCTCAAGACCCATGCCCTTGAGCGCGGCGACCGCCGCCGGCGCCGAGGGGCGCAGGACGTCCTCCATCTGGAACGCCCCGAGCAGTTCTTTGCCCACGGCGACGCCGAGCAAGGAGCCGAATTCGGAAAATCTCATCGCTTGATCCGCCGGGACCCGCACGCCCTCCTCCTTGAGCCAGGGCAGGCTCCCCGCGCGCACCGCGCGCGCGCCGGAACGCACGAGCACGCCGCGCCCGGGCATGGCCTCAAATGAGTCCACCTTCGGCGCCTGAACCTTGCGCTCCTTGGCGAGCGCGACAATCGCGGCGGCGAACGGATGCTCGGAGCGCTCCTCGCAGGCGAGCGCCCAGGACAGCATCTCGTCCTCGGTCCCGCGCACAGTGATGGCACCCGCCACGCGCGGCCGTCCCTCGGTGAGCGTGCCGGTCTTGTCGAAGAGCACGACGTCGAGTTTTCCGACTTCCTCTAAAATCTCGGCGTTCCTCAGGAACACGCCCATCTCCGCCGCGCGGCCGATGCCCGCGACCACGGCGAGAGGCGTCGCCAGGCCGAGCGCGCACGGGCAGGCCGAGGCCAGCACCGAAACCGTGCACGTCATCGCCAGAAGAAATCGAGGCTCCGGCCCCCAGCGCATCCACAGGACGGCCGTCAGAATCGAAAGCCCGATCACCGCCGGCACAAACCACGCCGCGAGCGTGTCCACGTAGCGCTGGATTTTGGGCTTGGTCGCCTGGCTCTCGCGCACCGCCTCGACGATGCGCGCGAGCGCGGACTTGTCTCCGGGCCGGGTCACGCGGATCTCAAGCGCCCCGTTCTTGTTCAGCGTTCCACCCCAGACGCGCGAGCCGACCGTCTTTTCGACGGGCAGGCTCTCGCCGGTCAGCATGGATTCGTCAAGAGTCGAGCTGCCGCTGGTGACCTCGCCGTCGGCCCCGATCTGCTCGCCCGGGCGCACTCGGACGGTCTCGCCGACTTCAACCTCCGCGAGCGGCACGACCAGCTCCGCGCCCCCCCGCAGAACGCGCGCGGTCTTAGGCGCGAGGCGCATGAGTTTGACCACGGCCTCGTTCGTCTTGCCGCGCGTGCGCGACTCGAGCCAGCGGCCGAACGTCACGAACACGATCAAGCCACTGACCGCGTCCCACTGCGTGACGCGCGCCGCGGGCGGCAAGGTTTCAGGAAGAAGCACGACGTAGGCGCTGTACAGAAACGCGGCCCACGTGGACACCGAGACGAGCGTGTCCATGTCGGCGCGACGACGCAGCAGCGCGCGTGAAAATCCTTGGTGAAAGTGCCAGCCGCCCCAAAGCTGCACCGGCACGGCCAGAAACAGCGCGGTGTAGGCCGAGAGATTCAGCGCGTGCGCGAGCAGGAGCGGCACGGAGAACACGACCGCGACCTGCAGCCGCGACATCAGCGCGCGCTGCTCGGCCTGCTGGGACAACAGGCTCATGGATTCCGCCTGGGTGCGCGACTCGCTTTCGCCGAGAACATCGTAGCCGGCCTTCTCGATCGCGCGGCGCAGGCTGCGCACCTCGAGCTTGCCCGCCCCCGGCGTGAACTCGACGGCGACCGTGCGCGAGGGCAGATCCACCGACACGGCCCGCACTCCCGCGAGCGACTTCAGCGCGCCCTCAACCTTGCTCACACAGGACGCGCAGTGCATGCCGCGCACGGGCAGCACGATGCGCCGCACGCCGGCGGGCAAGGCTGCGCTCACTGCAGGCTCCGCTTCCAGTCGCGCTCGAGCTCCTCGAGCGTGCGCCACGAACCGGGAAAGCCTGCGTTGACCGCCTGATCCAGGTTCTTGTCGTAGCGCAGCGCGCCCAGAAACTGCGAGAAGCCGATGCGTCCGCCCCGCTCGAGCATGAACCGCACCATGCTTTCCGACTGCGCATACCAGAGGCTGACCTCGTAGGCGCGCTCGGTCGCGGGCACCAGATGGATCATCTGGTCCATCGCAATCGGCTGGGAGCGGAGGTTGCCGCGCAGAACTGAAAATAGGTCGCCCTGACCGCGGCTGCCGAGCGCTCTGTTCTCCTGATAGACAGCCAGGCCCTCGTTGACCCAGCGACAATCCGGATTGACGTGGCCCATGTACTCGAACCAAATCAAGTGGGTCATCTCATGCGAGAGCACCGCCTCCAGGCGAGGCGAGAGGAAGGTGTAGATCGCGTTGCCCACGGCCACGCCGCCGGACCAATCCGGCTGGCCGGTTTTCTTGCGGTACTCGTCCTGCGTGCCGTACACGACGATCTGATACAGGCCGCGCGGCATAAACGAGCTCAAACCCGTGTCGGTCATGATCCGCACGTAGGCCGCCTCGGCCGTGCTTGAGACGCCGAGCACGGTGTCGGCACCGTAAGCTTTCACCTTAAAGTGCAGGCTCGAGTTCTCCTGCGCGCCCGCGTCAAGGCCCGGATAGACGCCCTCCATGATTCCGCCGTACGAGCGCCCGCGCCCGTCGTCGGGCAATTCTCCGGGATACGGCACACAGGCAGCGCACATCAGCAGGACAAGACCTAGACTCAAATACCGATTCACCTCTTCATTCTATGAAATTCTTCCTGTCCAAGAAGTTCTCCCCCGCGTTTCCAACGTTGGAAGCGTTGTGGAGAATTGGTATCATCTCGTCGTGGAACAACGAACCGCTTCCCCTTCTATCGGCGAAATCCTGACGGTCAAGGTCGATCGAATGGCGCCCGCCGGCGACGGGCTCGCGAAGGCCGAGGGCTCAAACCGCGTGGTGTTCGTGCCCGGCGCCGCTCCGGGCGACCGCCTCGAGGTGTCGGTGTTCGAGGCCAAGTCCAATTTCGCCCGCGCCCGCATCGTGAAGGTCCTCTCCTCGGGCCCCGAACGCATCGACCCGCCCTGCCCGCACCACGCCGCCCCCTCCCGTCCGGGCCCCGCGTGCGGCGGCTGCGACTGGCAGCACATCGCCTATGACAGCCAGCTCAAGCACAAGCGCGCCATCGTCGTCGACTGCGTCAGCCGCATCGGCAAATTCCCGGACGCCGAGACTCTCGTCCTGCCGACCATGCGCGCGCCGAAGCCGTTCGGCTACAGAAACAAAGTCCAGATCCCTTTTATGGCCGGCGACCATGGCCCGCGGATGGGATTTTTTTCCGCGGGCTCTCGCGAGATCGTCGATATGAGAGAATGCCCGATCCAGCCGGACCTCTCGGTGCGCATCGCGCTCAAGGTCAAGACAATGGCCATTGAACGCGGCTGGACCTTCTATGACGGCAAGACCGGCCGCGGCTGGCTGCGCCACCTCTATATCCGCACAAACGCCGAGGGCCGAGCGCTCGTAGGGCTTGTCACCACGCACCAGGAATTCCCCGACCGCGAGGTGTTCGCGGCCGAATTGCGCGCCTCGCATCCCGAAATCGTCGGCATCCACCAGAACATCCAGCCCGAGCGCACCTCGGTCGTGCTTGGCCCCGTCTGGCGCCGCCTGTGGGGCCAACGCGAGCTCGAGGAGACCCTCGGACGCTTCCATTTCTCGGCCTCGCCGGGCGCCTTCCTCCAAGTCAACACCCCGGCCGCCGAGGTCCTCTACGATGCGGCCAAGGACGCCGTCCGCGAGGGCGGCAAGAAGTTCCCGCTCGGCCTCGACCTGTACTGCGGAGTCGGCACGCTCACGTTGTGGATGGCCGACGCCTTTGCGCGCGTGCTCGGCGTCGAGGAAAACAAGGACGCGATCAACGACGCCTACCGCAACGCCGAGCGCAACCGCGTGCGCAACGCCCGCTTCAAGGCGGGCCGGGCCGAGGCCGTTTTGCCCAAACTCGCCAAAGAGCTCCCTGAAAATATCTGCGTCGTCGTCGACCCGCCCCGCATCGGCCTGTCCCAGCCCGTGCGACGCTTTCTCACCGACAAGAAGATCAAGCGCCTCGTCTACGTCTCCTGCGACCCGGCCACGTTCGCGCGCGACGCCGGCTTCCTGTCGCACTCCGGCTACGTCCTACGCCGAGTCCAGCCCGTCGATCTCTTCCCGCAGACCAGCCATGTCGAGCTCGTCGCCCTGCTGGACCGGAAGTAGGTCTTTAGACCTATTTACGTCAGGGGCCAAAAGGCCTTGCGTTTTGGCGGTTTTGGGCTTATATTTGCCGCAGCGATCCCGAATAGGCATTGAATGAGGACCCCATGAAAACCCCTCGCGCCGCCTGTCTCATCTTGCTCGTGCTGGCCGCCTCCGCCGCGCACGCCGATGACCCGACCTCAATCATCCCCCAGGCGGGCCAGGTCGGAATCACCGATTATTCGCGTCCGCAGCAAAGCCGCGCTTGGAAAATTTTACACATCGAACGTGCGGATTCGACCCCGAGCGAGCCAAGCGTCCGGATCAATCCGTTCGACAAGGTCTTCCTCATTCCGACCCGTAATTACGACGCGAGCTTCGGCGTCACCCCCCTTCTCAGCGTGTCCGACAAGCCCTATCCGGGAGCCACGAAAGGCAAGCCGGTGCGCCTGTTGGACAGCAACGAGCAGCCCACCGGGCCGAAACTGTGGCTGTCGAGCCGCCGGAACGACGATATTCTCGAGGAGTCGAAACGTTGGCCCGCCGACACATCCCGGAACGACCCGCTGGCTTTCATCCGCTCCCCCTTAGACTCAAAGACGCTCCTGGGCAAATTTCTGTCCCCCCCGGGAAGCCCGGCCCTCTACCCGTTCAGCCCGCGCAAGGAGCCGCCCACCTTCTACTCGGCCGTCACGAACTATCGCTACGACGCGGGCAGGAAGAAGGTCATCGACGCCGAGGGCCACAAGGTGACCTTCACCGTGTCGGACCTACCCAATGACAGCGGAGGTTTTTACCTGACGCCCCCGGCCATTCCGGCCGATTTCAACTTCGGAGACCTGACCTTCGCCGACGCCGAGGGCGAACCCGTGGACGTAAAAAAAGGCGCGGTCCCGGAAGAGCCCGCAGCCGCGAAAAAACCCGAGGCGCCCCGTTCCCTGAGAAAACTCAACACCGCACGCGGGTGGAAAGGCGAGGTCACCGCCATCGGCGAGTGGCATGCGATCGGGACTGCGGCGATCCTGATGCCTCCCCTTCCCGCGCAGACCTTCTACTGCTACCACGAACAGATGAACGGCGATTCGACCCTCGAGGAGCACTTGAAGAAAAATCCGGTCATCGTGGAGTGCATCGACTGGTCCATACCGGAAGACGACGCGACGCAGGGCAGCGCGGACAAGAGGTATAAGATCCGCAACTACCATCTCCAATTTGATCTGGCCTACAAGGAGGGCAAGCTCACCACCATCAATTCTGCCCTCAGTCTGACCGTGACCGGAAGACCCCTGTCGAGCGCCGCCATCGGAGGCGCGCAATTTGTCAAGGTGACGAACGCCCAGTCCCCAGCCACCCCGGGCTCAATCCTGCTCAGCGCCAAGGAGCAGACCTGGCTCGACAAGCGCCAGGCCGCGGAGTACGCGTCAGACAAGACCGCCGCCACGGGGAAGGCCGACGCGATCACGGCCCTTGCTCGGAAATACCGGACACTTGTCGTTGAGAACCTTGCGCCGAACGCGGCCGCCAGCGCGGCCTACACGAGCGCCATCGCCGCCGCCGGGGCGACGCCGCAGACCATCGACGCGGCCTTGCCCGCCGAAGTCTGGGGCGGCTCAAACAGCGCCGTCGTCGGTCTTTTCGGCGACCGCGCCGACATCCAGCTGTCGAAGGCCGACTGGGACGTCTTAAGCAAAAATCCCCCCGCCAAGCCGGAATACCAGGCCGCGCTCGAGGCGTACAAAACCGCCCGCGCCGGCGCCGACGGCCGGGGCGCGGGGGCCGACTTCACGCGCTCGATGTACGATCCCATCGTCCTGCACCGCACCGCGGAGGCCGCGCGCAAGCTCCTCGCGCCCCCTCCCGCCACCGCGCCGGCGCCGAACGACGCACACGGCTCGCTGCTGACCGCGGCCGAGAAGCAGCTGCTCACGCCGGGAGAGCTCGCGACATACCACAGCATCCTTCGCTCGGCCAAGGACGATCCAAACGATCCCTCCCTGCAACGCTATGTCGCCCAGCTGCGCAAGCGAATCGACGTCGAGCGCCGCCAGGATGACCCGCCATACGCCGTTCCGATCGACAGGGCCGCGTTCGACAAGCTTCCAAAATGGCAGAAGAGGAAGTTCTGCGGCACTTCCGCCGCCTCAGCCAACCCGGCAGAGGACACGCGCGCGGCCGAGTTGCGCGGCGGGAGCACCGCGCGGGCGGATCTCGAGGCGAGCGCAGCCGCGTCCGCGACATCCGGGAACACGGCGACGGCGGATGCCCCCGCCACGACATGGGTTGCCGACGCCTGTCGGCCGTACAGGACTCCGATCGTGGTAAGCCGTCCCGACGCGAAGCCCACCGTCACGGCGGAGACCCCTCCCCCTCCCCTCGGTGTCGACAAGGATGCCGGGGCCAAGAAGCCGAGCAACTGGTTAAACGCCGACGTCGTGACCAGCGCCGTGAAGGGTGCCATGATCGGCCTGCTGGTCGGCTCTCTGTTCGGCCCCCCCGGCCTCATCGCAGGTCCGCTCATCGGCGCCGGGCTGTTCTACGGCCTGACCGTATTCGCCAACTGGAAGTAGGGGATCGCAGACTTTAGGCCTAGGCCGATCGGGGTCCAAGGCCCCTGACGGAGCGCCGCGCGGGACGCTATCCTATACGTATGAAAATCCGCGTTCTTCCCCTGCTGCTCGCCGCAACCCTGACCGCCCCGCCTCGCGCCGTCGCCGGCGAAGCGCTTGCGCAGGCTCGCGCCGCCTCGAGCGATCCCGCGAACTTCGACGGCGGCCGCGCGCGCTTCGAGGGGAACTTCATGGCCCTCGGCGCCACCACGACCCTCGCTCCACCGGGCGCCGACCAGGAGACCGGAACGAAGAAGCCGAACAAATATTTCAACGCCGACCTCGTGACCAGCGCCGTAAAAGGTTCCCTGATCGGCCTGCTGGTCGGCTCTTTGTTCGGGCCGCCCGGCCTCATCGCAGGTCCGGTCATCGGCGCCGCTCTGTTCTACGGCCTGACCAAAATCACGGCTTAGCGGCCGCCTCGTCCTTCATCCCCCACGCGAGCATCCCCGCCCCGATCGAGATGCACGAGTCCGCCACGTTGAACACGGGCCAGTGGTGGAGATGCAGGAAATCCACGACGTAGCCGACCATCAGGCGGTCGTAGAGGTTTCCCACCGCCCCCGTCGTGACGAGGAGCGCCCCCCACTGCAGCCAAGGATCATTCTTCGGCCAGCGGCGGCGCAGAACCTGCAGGACGATCACAAGGCCGATCGAGACGGCGGTCAGGACCTTGTTGGCCCCGCGCCCCAGGCCGAACGCGGCGCCCGTGTTCTCGACGTAGGTCAAATCGAAAAATGGCAGGAGCGGTATCGTCCCCACGGCCGCAAGCGAGGCCGCCGCCCAGAGCTTGGTCGCTCGGTCAAGCGCCAGCAGCGCGACTACAGCTGCCGCGCGCAGCGCCCGCATAGCTCCGGGTAGGACTTGTTTGAACCGAGGTCGGTCTGCCAGCGCCAGCAACGCGGGCACTTGGCGCCTTCGGCGTGAACAACCGAGATCTCGCTTCCAGTCCCCCACTCCGCTTGGGAGACGATGAACAGCTCCTCGAGGTTGAGGCCTTTGAACTGCGCGGAGTCGCCGGGCAGAATGACCTTGGCGTCAAGCGACTTGCCCACGAGCTTGGCCGTACGCGCTTCCTCGATCTTCTTGGTGACGTGCTCGCGCAGTTCAAGCGCCTTCGTCCAACGCTCGGCGAGCGCGGCGTTCGTCCAGCGCTCCTCGGGCGCCGGCAGGTCCCACAGGAACACGCTGTCGGACGGACGCGACGGCCAGAAGCGCCAGGCCTCCTCCGCCGTGAAGGACAGGATTGGAGAGAGCAAAGCGCACAGCCGCGCGAATGTCTCCGCCATGACGGTCTGGGCCGCCAGGCGTTCCGGAGATTCCGGTTTGAACGTATAGAGACGATCCTTGGTCCCGTCGAGATAAAACGCCGAGAGATCGAACGCGCAGAAATCGACGAGTCGGCGCGCGGCGGCGCGGTAGCGATAAGCGCGATAATCCGCGAACGTCTCCGTCTGCACCGCGGCGAGGCGATGCAGCAGGTAACGCTCCATCTCGGGAAGCTTCTCGAAAGAAACCGCTTTCGAGGAATCAAAATCGCTCAGATTGCCGAGCAGGTAGCGCAGCGTGTTGCGCACCCGGAAGTAGGAATCCCCGGGACCGGCGAGAAGCTTGTCGGAGATGCGCACATCGTCGTTGTAATCGCACAGCGCCACCCAGAGGCGAAGAAGATCCGCGCCCCACTTTTCGATGACCGCCTGAGGCGCCACGACGTTGCCTGTCGACTTGTGCATGGCGCGGCCCTTCTCGTCGAGCACGAAGCCGTGCGTCAGCACCGCCCGGTAAGGAGCCTTGCCGCGCAAGGCCGTCGACATGACGAGCGAGCTTTGAAACCAGCCGCGGTGCTGGTCGGAGCCCTCGAGGTAAAGATCGGCGAGCGCGTCCTCGCCCAGCACCGAGAGCCAGGAGACGCCGGAGTCGAGCCAGACGTCGAGAATATCGGACTCGCGGCGGAAGCCGTCCTTCAACGCGGGATGATCGGGAAGGAAGGGCCAGTCGGCGGGTTTGAGAACCTCACCCCATTTCTCGAACCAGAAATCGGTCCCTTCGGCGGCCGCCTTCTTCTCGATCGCCTCAAGAACGGCGTCATCGAGGACGGCTTCGCCCGTCTTCACGGAATAAAGAACGGTGATCGGAGTGCCCCACACGCGCTGGCGCGAGAGGCACCAATCAGGGCGGTTTTGGACCATGGACGCGATGCGGTTGCGCCCCTCGGCCGGAACCCATTGGACCTTGTCGATCTGGGCCAACAGCCGCACGCGCAGGTCCTCGGACAACTTCAAGAACCATTGCTCGGTCGTGCGGAAGATGACGGGATTCTTGCAGCGCCAGCAATGCGGATACGAATGTTGGATGTCTTTCTTCGCGAGCAGAAGACCGCGTTCCAGGAGATCGGCCATGATCTCGGGATTACCCTCTTTGAAGATGTGCTTGCCCGTCCAGCGCGGGGCCTTGTCGGTGAACACGCCGGAGTGGTCGACGGGGTTTAAGATCTCCAAGCCGTGCTTGAGGCCGGTGTGGAAGTCGTCCTCGCCGTGGCCGGGAGCCGTATGAACGATGCCGGTGCCATCCTCAGCGGTGACGTAGTCGGCAAGCACCGCCACAGAATCGCGGCCTCCATACGGGGCTTCGCAGATCAGGCCTGCATCGACTATCTTCTGTCCTGTCCAGGTTGGTCCCTCAAAGCGATAGGGCTCATCGCCGACCCTCGCGTTCTGCACGACTCGCTCAAGCCCCGAAGAAGTCGTGGCCAAAAATCTCCGTCCCCTGAGTTCGGCGACTTGGTAGCTCAGCAGCGGATTAAAAGCGACCGCCATGTTGGCCGGCAACGTCCACGGCGTCGTCGTCCAGATGACGACCTCCGCGCCCTCCAACTCCTTGATCCCCGACTTCTTGATGGGAAACGCCACATACACCGAGGGCGAGGTCTTGTCCTTGTACTCGACCTCGGCGTCGGCAAGTGCCGTCTCGCATGTCGGACACCACAGCACGGGCTTGAGGCCGCGATAGACGTGACCTTTCTTGACCAGCAGGCGAAACGCGCGCAGAATTTTTGCCTCGTAGTCCTTGGCCATCGTCTTGTACGGGCGCTCCCAGTCGCCGAGCACGCCCAGGCGCTTGAACTCCCCGCGCTGGAGGCCGATGAAGCGCTCGGCGAAGGCGGCGGCGTCCTTGCGGAACTTGGAAATGTCGGTGACCCCGCGCTTGCTCATCTTCATTTCTTTGAGCAAGGCGGTCTCGATGGGCAGGCCGTGGCAGTCCCAGCCGGGAACATAGGGCGCCGCATGGCCCATCAAAGCGCGCGCCTTCACGGTCATGTCCTTAAGGATTTTGTTCAGCGCGTGGCCGATGTGGATGCTGCCGTTCGCATAGGGCGGACCGTCGTGCAGGACGAAGGGAGTGCGGCCTTTCTGGCGCTCCTGCAGCTTCTGATAAAGCCGGTCTTTCTCCCAGACCTTCAGGAGCTCGGGCTCGCGCTTGGCCAGGTCCCCTCTCATGGGGAAATCGGTCTTGGGCAAGTGGATGGTCGCCGACCAGTCGGTGCGAGCTTCGGGCATGAGCCTCATCCTACCAATTCCAAGTTCTTCCCGGAATAGCATCCCTACGACACGTGCAACGACTATCGTGTTCCCAAATAGTTATCCACAAACTTGGCACGTACCAAGTTGACTCACCCGAAATCTTTCATTGGCGCAACCTAAAGACCCCATCATCAAGCGCGTGGAACTCGGCCTGGGCCGAGTTTGTGGATAACTCAGAGCCCCATTCGGGAGCTAGATCTAGGGCCATCACCAGTTTAGATACTCGTGCGCGTCGGCGTCATCCCAGCCCTCAAAAGTCCCATGGGGTTCTACTATGTGTTCCATAAAAAATGACTTTTCCCACTGCTTGTTGTGCACGAATTCATGCTCGTATCCCCCACGGCTGTCTTCAGGCCGCGGATAATCTGTGAAAACTGTATGCCAACTCGGAGCTATGCCAACTGCCCATGTCCCCATAATTCCCGCCACAGGTCCCCCGCTAAAGATGAGACGGTTATTGGCATACATGAAGTCGGTGTGCTCATCGGAATTGATCGCGTTCCACACCGGGGCCGCGGCGCAGTTAAGAAGACCGACCGTGGTCATAAGGGCGTCTTGCGCGACGTTTTTAACCGTGCGTAGAGGATCCAAGATAGCCAGCGGGTCGCCATTGGCGAGGCCTTTGGCCATTCTGACAGGCGTCAGCGCCACGGCCTGGATCGTCTCCAGGGCAAAGGCGATCGGCGCGAGGAGCAGACCGAAAAGTCCACCGAGCAGGCCGTGAAGATAGCCCGGCCTTTGCTCCCAAGTGACGGGGCCGATGCCGGTGGGTTTTTCATGATATGTGGGCGCTCCGCCTGGACCAAAAATATGAGGGAGCGCGCCGAGGGTCTTCTTAAGGGCGAGCGTTGCGCTAAAACCGGAGGAGTGCCGGACTGGCGCATTGACCACGAAGCCCCCCGCGTTGACCGTCGAGTTATTGGCGGCGACGTTGTCGAAAGGCATGGCGGCGTCAAGCCAGGCCGATTCCAGGGGTGCTCCCGCCGCGGGCAGAACGGCGAGAGCCAGGCTTAAAATTCCTCCGATAATTTTCCGCATATAATCAAGTGTAACGGTGAAGCCGCCCGGCGGGAGGGTCCAGGGACCCAGAGCGTCTGGGCCCCGAAGCTGACCCCGAATTTTGATAGTATGCCCCCATGAACACCTTCATCGCCGTCTGCCTCGCCTTGATCGTCGTTGAGCTCGCCGTCATGATCGGAGTGTTCGCCTACGTGATGCTCCGCGTCAAGGACGCCGCCGCCGCCGTCGAGGTGGCCGCGTACCGCGTGGACCAGGAAGTGCTCTGCGCCGGCGAAACCTTGCGCTCCGGATGGGGCGGCACGCTCAAGACGATCCTCTCCGCCGGGCTGTCGCTGATCCGCCGCTGACATGAGCGCGCTGAAGTCGTTCAAGCGCTGGTTCCTCGATCCTCAGTTCTCGCGCAAGAAGCAGTTTCTGCGCTCGCTCGACATCTTCAAGGACCTGCGCGACCGGGATCTCGGCCACCTCGTCGCGGCCCTCCACTCACGCAGCTACCGGGAAGGGGAGGTCATTTTCGTCGAGGGCGATATCGGACGCGCGCTGTTCGTGCTCGAGAGCGGAGAAGTCGTGCTCACGCGCTCCGTCGCGGGCAAAGAACCCGTCGTCCTCTATCGCCTCAAGCCCGGCGACTTCTTCGGAGAGATGGCCCTGCTCGAGTCGCTGCCGAGGAGCGCCACCGCGACGGCGACCGAAAAGACCCGCCTGCACCTGCTCTACAAGAGCAAGCTCGACGCCTTGCTCCACGCCGAGCCGCGCATCGGAGTGTCGATCATGAGCCACCTCGCGCGCATGCTCTCAGCCCGCCTGCGCCGCCTGAGCGCGGATCCGAAGCTCCTGTCCTCGAAAAATGACTGACGAGCGCCACGCGTTTCCCTTTCTCACCGCATTCGTCGTGACGGGCGTCGGACTGTATGCGTTCTACCGCGTGCATGAGGCGCTGACCCCCTTCCTGCTCGCCGCGGCTTTCGCCTACGTCCTCAATCCGGTCGTCAGCTACTTTGAGGCGAGAGGCCTGCGCCGCTCCCACCTCGTCGTCGCGGGCTACGCCTTAGCCCTGGCGCTGAGCCTTGTGGCGTACGCGGGCCTCAAGTCGATGATCCTCTCTGAGACCGAGCTGTTCCAGTCGCGCGCGCCGGGATATCTCTCTCAGGTGCAGAAGCTGGTTTATGCCCAACAGGTCCAACTCGCCAAGAAGCTGCCCCTGCCGCCCAAGATCACCGAGCACGCGCTCGAATCCGCGCTCAGCGGGGCGCTGCACGCACTCCAAGAACTGCCGGCCCACTTTTTCGCCCTGCTGCCGCTGCTCGCGCACGCCCTGCTCGTCCCCTTCATCGGCTTCTTCTTCCTGCTCGACGCCCCCGACGGTGTTACGGCCGCGATCCAGATCCTGCCAAGCCGCTACGTCGAGCAGGCGATCCATCTGCTCAGCGAGATCGATAGCGCGCTCGGCAACTACCTGCGCGGCATCCTCATCGTGGCGGCCGCGATCACCTTGATTTCCTTCGTCAGCCTCGTCATCATGGGCATCGACAACGCGATCGTGATCGCCGTGCTCTCGGGCGCAAGCTCGTTTGTCCCCTATCTCGGCGCGATCGTCGGCGCCCTCGTCGGCGGCGGCATGGCCTTCTACCAGTTCGGCACG
Source organism: Elusimicrobiota bacterium (assembly GCA_023249675.1). Taxonomy (GTDB): domain Bacteria; phylum Elusimicrobiota; class Elusimicrobia; order UBA1565; family UBA9628; genus GWA2-66-18. The sequence goes on from JAHFCE010000007.1 coordinate 87,357, forward strand.
CTGTCGGCCGCGATGAAGGTCGTCGCGCTCTTCGTCGGCATCCGCCTCGCCGACGAGATTTTCCTGCAGCCCGTGATCGCCAAGCACTCGGTGCACCTGCACCCGATGGTCTTTCTGCTGGCGCTCGTGCTCGGCGGCGAGATGTTCGGCTTCATCGGCCTCGTGTTCGCGATTCCCGCCGCGTGCATCCTCAAAGCCCTCGTCTCGGTGGCCTGGTCCTGGTACTCGAGCGAGCGCGGCCTCGCCCTCAACCTGGCCGACGGCGCCGGCGTCCCCTACACCTAAGGCTGGACGTAGGGGGCCAGCAGCACGCGCAAGTCAGGAGGAACGCGCGTCGGCCGCCACAGGTCGGTCACGACCGCATGGCGCGAGTGCACGCGCGCAACGACCTTGCCGACAAACTCGCTGTCGACCACCTCACATGAAAAGGAGATGCTCGCGCGGCCGAGCTCCGCGATCCAGGTGCGGATGATCAGCAAGTCGTCGTAGCGGCTTGGAGCGAGGTACTCGCAACGAGCCGACACGGCCGGCAAGAACAACTTGCGCTGAACCTCAAGGTCTCGGTAGCGCACGCCGAGAGAGCGCAGCAGCTCGGTGCGCCCCTGCTCGAGGTACTTCAGGTAGTTCGCGTAGTAGATGATGCCGGCCTTGTCGGTGTCGGCGTAGGTCACGCGCACCTGGAACTCGTGAAACTTGGGCTTGCCCGGAGAGCGTTTGACGACGGCGCGCGGCGGCGGCGTGCCCGCGGTGCTCGGCAAGGTCGCGTTCGTAATCGCCTTTCGGTCCTCGCCCAGCACCTGATTGACCACCGAGAGAACGCCGGAAAAACCCACGGGCTTGCGCAGGAAGAACGTTTTGGCGCCCGGCTTGATCTTCCCCTTCAGCTCCTCGAGCGTCATGCCCGTCGAGAAGACGACGGGCGTGCCGCTTGTCAGCGGCGAGTCGCGCAGGCGGTCGTACAGAGCGCCGCCGTCCGCGCCCGGCATGTAGAAGTCGAGAATGATGAGGTCCGGCCTGAGCTCCTGGGCGAGCAGAAGGCCCTGCGCGGAGTCGAAGGCGACGGCGACGCGGTAGCCGGCCGACTCGAGGCCGTCCTTGAGGGGAGCGACCAAGGTGACGTCGTCGTCAACGACGAGGATCGTGCGCGACATGACAGGATGCTATCAATGTATAATGCGCAGAGCAACCGCTATGAAATTCGAAGAATTCCGGAATAAAAGCAGCTTCGGGCGCGAGGAGATTCTTTCTTTTGTCGCGGGCCGCCTTCTCGACGACGCCCCCGCCGGGCTGCCCGCCTTGCCCGGCGCCCTGCTCCTCCCATTTCACGAGATCACCGACATCTCCTGGGACCCGGCCTCCGGGACCGGCCGCGTCGAGGCCGTGCGCCATAATCAGCTCGACGACTGGTTTTATGCCTGCCACTTCCCGGGCGACCCCGTGATGCCCGGCTGCTGGGGCGTGGACGCCGCCTGGCAGTGCCTGCGCTTCTTCGCCGCCTGGAGGGGTCTCTCCGGCTGCGGCAAGACCATGGGCATGGAGAACGTCTCCTTCTTCGGACAGATCCGCCCCTACGACAAAAAAATCGTCTACGCCATCGATGTCATCTCTCAGGAAACCTCCGAGGGCGAAACGCGGATCACCGGCAAGGCCACCGTCACCGTAGACGGCGCGCTCGTCTACACGATCGGCAGCGTGTCCGTGGCGACCGCCTTATGGATCGACGACGCGCCATCCAAGCGCGAGGCCGTCGCCAGCATTGAGGATGCCCCGATCCGCAAGCTCCGCTACGACGAGTTCGCCGCGAAAGCCAAGCTCTCGCACGCCGAGATCATCGCCCTCTCCCAGGGGACGTTGATCGACGCCCCGGGCCTCGAGGTCGGGCTTCTGCCCTCCTCGCTCATGCTCGAGGTCGGCGCCATCCAGCAACTCGTCTTCGATGAATCGACCGGCGAGGGCCGGATCGCGGCCTCGCGCGGCAACGGCCCGCTCGAGTGGTTCTATACGATGACGCCGGGCGTCAAGCCGACGGTCCTCTCGATCGACGCCGTGTGGCAGCTGATGGGCCTTTTTCTCACCTGGCGGCAAAACCCCGGGACCGGCCGCGCGCTCGGCTTTGAGCGCGTCGAGGTGTTCAGCGAGATCCTGCCCGAGGACCGCGACATCCGCTACGAGGTCACGATCGTGCGCTACTCGCGCATGGCCAACGGCGACGCCTTCGTGCGCGCCGACGCCACGATCCGCGCAAGCGGCCGCCTGATCCTCGCCTGCACGAACCTCAACGTCGGCTGCCACAAAAACATCCGCTACTCGGGCTACCCTCTGCCAAGCGAAATGGCCTTGGGCGGCAAGCTCAAGGTCCGCGGGGACACGGCCCCATGAGCGTGCTCACCCCCGAGCAGGTCCTTGCCCTTATCCCGCAGCAGCGCCCGATGCGCTTTCTCGATGAGATCGTCGAGATGGACGCCGAGCACATCGTCGGCCGCTACACCTGGAAACCCGAGGATTGCGCCGGCTATTGCGCCGACGACACGTTGGTCCCCCCCTTCAAGATGATCGAGATGGCGGCGCAAATCGGCAGCGTGGCATGGTGCATCTATCACATGACGCTCAAGATGACCCCTGAGGAGATCGCCCAACTGGTCGGCTTCTTCACGCAGGTCGAAAACGTCGAGTTCTTCAAGACCGTACGCGCGGGCGACACCATCGCCTGCCTGGCGAGCTTCGAGCCCGAGGGCTACTTCCGCGAGGGCAAGCTCCTCAGCTGCGTCGAGTCCCAGTTCGACGGAGGCCCGAAGGACGGCACGACCATCATGACCGGCCTCGTCGGCGGTATGTGGGTGCCGAAGAACTCCCCAACGCTCGTCTAAGGCCGCTCCCACTGGCCGGTTTGTTGCGGCAATTAGGCCTGAGGGCCTATGCCCGATTCATACGAGATCGTCGACGCCAACCAAGCCGTGTCCGACGTCGCGTACCGCCTGAGCGAGGTCGTCGCCATCTATCCGATCACACCGTCCTCGGCAATGGGCGAGTGGGCCGACCAGTGGGCCGCGCAAGGGCGCCAGAACCTCTGGGGCGACGTCCCTTCCGTCATCGAGATGCAAAGCGAAGGCGGGGCGGCGGGCGCGATTCACGGCGCGCTGCAGACCGGGTCGCTGGCGACCACCTTCACCGCGTCGCAGGGCCTCCTTCTCATGATTCCCAACATGTACAAGATCGCCGGCGAGCTGACGCCGGCCGTCTTCCACGTCGCGGCCAGGTCCTTGGCGACGCACGCGCTGTCCATCTTCGGCGACCACGGCGACGTCATGGCCGCGCGCGCGACCGGCTGGGCCATGCTCGCTTCCAACTCCGTGCAGGAAGCCTCCGACCTCGCTTTGATCGCGCACGCCTCCGCTTTGGAGACGCGCGTGCCCTTCATGCACTTCTTCGACGGCTTTCGCACCAGCCACGAGATCAACAAGATCCAGACCTTGCCCGACACGGTCGTGCGCGCGATGATCGACGAGTCCTTGGTGGAGGCGCACCGCGCTCGCGCGCTCACTCCAGACCGCCCCGTTTTGCGCGGAACCGCGCAAAATCCCGATGTCTTCTTTCAGTCGCGCGAGGCGGCCAATCCCTTCTATGACGCCGCGCCCGCCATCGTGCAGAAGACGATGGACCGTTTCGCGGCCCTCACGGGGCGCGCCTACAAGATCTGCGAGTACCACGGCGCTCCCGACGCCGACCGGGTCGTCGTGCTCATGGGCTCCGGCGCCGAGACGCTCCACGCGACCGTGGACGCGCTGAACGCGGCGGGACTCAAGGTCGGCGTGCTGAAGGTCCGCCTCTATCGCCCCTTCGACGCGGCGCTCTTTTGCGCGGCCCTGCCCGAGACGGTTAAAGCGCTCGCCGTGCTCGACCGCACGAAGGAGCCCGGCAGCGTCGGCGAGCCCCTGTTTCTCGACGTCGTCGCCTCGCTCCGACGCGGCGGACGCGCAGGCTTACGTGTGATCGGAGGCATTTACGGTCTCTCCTCCAAGGAATTCACGCCCGCGATGGCCAAGGTCGTCTTCGAGGAGCTCGCCAAACCCTCTCCCAAACAGCGCTTTACGGTCGGCATCGAGGACGACGTCACGGGCCTGAGCCTCGCGTACGATCCCGACTACTCCATCGAGGGCGAAGAGGTCGTGCGGGCGGTGTTCTACGGCTTGGGCTCCGACGGCACCGTAGGCGCCAACAAGAATACCATCCACATCATCGGCGACCACACCGAGTCCTTCGTGCAGGCCTATTTCGTGTATGACTCAAAAAAGGCGGGCGCTATGACGGTGTCGCATCTGCGCTTCGGACCCCGGCCCATCCGCGCGCCCTATCTCATCGAGCAGACGAACTTCCTCGGCTGCCACCAAACCTCCTTCGTGGGCCGCTATCAAATGCTGCGCATGGTGGCCCCCGGCGGAGTCTTCCTGCTCAACACGACCGCGGGACCCCTTGAGGCCTGGGAGACCTTGCCCAAGGACGATCAGGATTCTATACGGGCCAAGAAACTGCGCTTCTTCGTCATCGACGCCTACCGCGTGGCGCGAGACAACGGCCTCGGCGGGCGCATCAACACCGTGATGCAGGCCTGCTTCTTCTCAATCTCCGGAGTGCTCCCCAAGGAGCGGGCGCTCGCGGCCATCCGCGAGGCCATCCGCGAGGCCTACGGCAAAAAATCCGAGGATTTGGTCGCCAAGAACCTGCGCGCCGTGGAGGAAAGCCTGAAGAATCTCCACGAAGTCAACGTTCCCGCGGGCTCCTCGCGCTCCGCGCCCGCCGCAGCGCCGATTCCCGCCGAGGCCCCGGATTTCGTGCGCTCTGTGCTGGGCCCCATCCGTGCTGGCGAGGGAGATCGTTTGCCGGTCAGCGCCATGCCCGTGGACGGGACCTACCCGACCGGGACCGCCCAATGGGAAAAGCGGGGCTTAGCGCAGGAGGCGCCGGTCTGGGAGGAGTCGCTGTGCATCCAATGCGCCAAGTGCGTCATCGTCTGCCCGCACGCGGCGATCCGTCCGAAGGTATACGAACCGGCCTTGCTCGCCGGCGCTCCGGCCGCCTTCAAGTCCTGCGCGCCCAAAGACCGCGAGTGGAAGGGCCTCACGTACACGTTGCAGGTGTCCGTGGAGGACTGCACCGGCTGCGGCATCTGCGTGGACGTCTGCCCGGCGCGCAGCAAGTCCGAGACCAATCTCAAGGCCATCAACATGCGCTCCGCCGCGCCCCTCCTGGAAAGCGAAAAGGCGAACTGGGAATTCTTCCTCGGACTGCCGGAGGTGGACCGCCGACTCATCAAGAGCGGCTCGGTCCGCCATGAACAGTTCCAGCGTCCGCTTTTCGAGTTCTCCGGCGCCTGTGCGGGCTGCGGCGAAACGCCCTACCTGAAGCTGCTCAGCCAGCTCTACGGAGACCGCCTGCTCATCGCGAATGCCACCGGCTGTTCCTCGATCTTCGGCGGCAACCTGCCGACCACGCCCTGGGCGAAAAATGCGGAAGGGCGCGGGCCGGCCTGGGCCAATTCGCTCTTTGAGGACAACGCTGAGTTCGGCCTGGGCATGCGCCTGTCGGCTGATCATCAGTCGGACGCCGCGCGCGAGCTCCTGCGCGGCCTGGCCGCGTCCGTGGGAGAAGACCTCGCGCGCTCGATCCTCGATGCGCCCCAAAAGGACGAGGCCGATCTCCACGACCAACGCGAACGCGTCATCGCGCTCAAGACGAAGCTCGCCGGCCTCAAGGACCTCAAGGCGCGCCGCCTGCTCGGCCTCGCGGACGCGCTCACGCGCAAGAGCGTGTGGATCGTCGGCGGCGACGGCTGGGCCTACGACATCGGCTTTGGCGGCCTCGACCATGTGCTGGCAAGCGGCAAGAACGTGAAGGTGCTCGTGCTCGACACCGAGGTCTATTCCAACACCGGCGGCCAGAAGTCGAAGTCGACGCCGCGCGGCGCGGTCGCCAAGTTCAGCAGCGGCGGCAACCCCGCCGCGAAAAAGGACCTCGGCCTCATCGCCATGTCCTACGGCAGCATCTACGTGGCCGCCGTCGCGATGGGCGCGCGCGACGAGCATACGCTCAAGGCGTTTCTCGAAGCGGAGGCTTACGACGGGCCCGCGCTCATCATCGCCTACAGCCACTGCATCGCCCACGGCATCGAGATGCGCACCGCCATGCAGAATCAAAAAGCCGCGGTGGAGACCGGGAAAATGATCCTCTACCGCTACTCTCCCGAGCGCGCCCGAACAGGCGAGCCGCCGCTCGTGCTCGACTCCAAGCCCACGCGGCCGGCGGAATTGGGCGCTCACATGGCAAGCGAGAACCGCTTCCAAATGCTGGCCAAGAGCAAGCCCGCGGAGGCCAAGGCCCTGTTCGATCTGGCCCAGCAGGACGCCCGGGCGCGTTGGGAACTCTACGAGTCCCTGTCCCGACGCGGGACGCGTCCGGCCTGAGAGAATATTCGCGGCGATTTGATAAGATGACGCGTAGCCGGCGTGGCGGAATGGCAGACGCAATCGACTCAAAATCGATCGGGCTCACGCCCTTGTGGGTTCAAGTCCCACCGCCGGTACTCTTTGCCGCGATGAGAGACTTCAAAATCGCCTTCCTCGGAACGCTTCTGGCCGCCGCGGCGGCCGCCCCGTTGCTGGCCGCCCCCCGCCGCTGCGGCGACGGCTCGTCTCCCCGACTCTCGGGCGACGCTTTCTCCCCCGTGGAGTGCTCGACGACGACCAAAACGGTCGTCGTTCTGCCCGGGCTGCCCGCCCACATCGACAAGCAGACGGTCGACCTGCGCGACCTCGACGGCCGCTGGGAAGGACATTTGATCCACGCGCTCGGACGCTACGAGCTGCTGGTCGCGATCAGAACGTCCTGGAGCGGGAAGACCTCGCTGACAATGGACGTCAAGGAGCTGCAGTTCCACGAGCGCCTGACCGACCGATTGTTCTTGGTCCCATCGAAACAGCGCGGCGCCTACGAGGCCCTGCTCACGACGACCCTGGCCCCGGATGCGTCCTTGAAAGGCGGGGCGGTCATCGGCGCCGCCGCGCCCGCGGTCCCGACTCCGACGGCCCCGGACGAGCGCCAGATGGACCTGCTGTTCGAAAATGGCGCCGCGCACCGCGTATTCTTCTCGCTCCCAAAGAAGGACACCCTGCGCCTGCGCGCATTCTCCGGGATTCCCGGCGCCCCGCTCCAGACATTTGAGATAACGCTCACGCGCACGAAACGCGAAGCGCTATAGCCCCCCCACCAACTGTTTCCGGAAACAGTTTCAGCGGTGGTGCGGACCCGGCAGGGAATCTCAGGTCAGCGAACGAGTTCCGACGCGCGCACGAACTCGATGCCTTCCTTTTCGTAGCGCGGCATCTCTTCCTTAAGGCAGTCGAACGTCGCGCGGAAGTAGTGATGCCCGATCGCGACCGCCGAGCCGGTCTTGCGTGCGTGCGTAACGGCCTGCCTGAGCATCCTCCCGCAGAACGCCTGCGTGTGCAGCTCCGCCGTGTCGAGAAAGATGCAGTTGACCGCGGCCGGGATCCCGGCGGCCTGCGCCGCGGCGTAAGCCACGCTCTTCTCCGAGACCTTCGAATCAATGAAGTACAGCCCCGTGGGCTTGAGTTGGGCCATGAACGCCTTCATCAGCGGTTGGTTCTTCGTCGCCTTGTAGGACCGGTGATTGTTGAGCCCTTTGGCGTTCGGGATCTGCTTCATCGCCTTGTCGAGCAGCTTCTGGGTCTTGGCGATGTCCTCGGGGTCTGCTTGATCCTTCGTCAGCTTCAGCGACTGGAACGGATCAAACGGATAATGGATGATCAGCTCCTTGCCCGCGGCGGCCAAGACGAGCGCTGCGGCCTTCTTCGTGCGCGGCGACTCGGGCATCACCGCGAAGGTCATCGTGCCCGGCTGCGCCATCCACTCCTCGTCAGGAGGCGTCTTCTTGTAGTTCAGGCCAAAGTCGTCGATCACAACGGCCACTTGCGGCGCCGCCGCGGCGGGGACGGAGAACAACAGAACGGCAAAGATATATTTATTCATGATCCTCGAGAGCCTGGCGGCCAAGCTGCCAAGGCACGATGAAAGCGACTAGGTTCAGTATGAGCCACCCCGCGCCCGAATAGAGCGCGACGCGGGAATTCCAGACGCCCGTGCCGAAACGCTCGGCGAAGTGCATCTGCATGGGCGGCGCCAGCACCGCGATCGTGAGGCCGACGTAGAATAGGCAGGCGGCCATGTAAACGAAGCCCCCCACCGACGACTCGATCTGGTGGATATTCTCGACCAAAAAATTCGGGAACAGCGCTCCGAAGCCAACGCCCATCGCGCAGATGGCCAGACCCACGGTGAGAAGCGCCGCGAGGGAGAGCCACGACGTGAAGCGGTCGGCCTCGAGGATCCAGTTCGTCATCGCGGCCAAGGTCGCCGCGATCCCGAGAATAGGAACCGCGGAGAACGCGAACTTCTCGCGCATGATCTGACCGATATCGAGCGGCGCGCTGCGCAGCACCCACCATGAGCGCCCCTCGAGGCTGATCGCGGGGAAAGTGAAGCGCAGACCAAGGGCCGCGAGGACGAAGCCCGCGGCCCCGACATTGAGAAAGGACACGAGGCTCTTGAGCTCGGCGGAATCAAGCGGTAGGCGCTGAATGCTGAACAGATAAACGAACACAAGGCCCATGATCAAGAGTATCTGGGACCAGTGTTTAACGTCCCGAAAAAACGTGGTGCGCTCCTTCCAGAGAAGAGCAGCCGCAGAGCGAACGCCCAGCAGCCGTTGTTCCGGAAGAAGCTGAAAGGCATGGACGCGTCGATGCAACGCCCCCTCTTGAGCGCCGCTGTACCCGATAAAATAGATCTTCCCGGCCAATGCGACCAACAAGCCGTACACCAAACAGGCCATCGCCCACGAACCCGCCGTCCGCAGCGCCCAGCCGCGCCCATTACCCTCCGCCGCCATGCGCAATGCCTCAGCCAGCCACCAGGAGGGCAGATAGGGCGCGGTCGGCGCCTGCAGGAAGTTCAGGTACTCGGCGACGACCTTCAGCGCATCGGGGCGGATCAGCCTCTCGGGTTGGGCGAAGCGCACCAGGCCGTAGACAACCGTCAGCGACAAGCTCGAGAACACCCAGACGATATCGCGCGTGCGCGACGTCGGAAATAGCCAGAGCAAGAGCAAGGTGAACGCGATGCCAAACGACGCGGCCAGAAGAAGAAACGGCGGCAGCGCGGCCGCGAACGCCAGGAAGTAGCCGGCCCCAAGGCCGCGCACGCGCATGAGCGCTGCGATGTAGGGCACAAGGATCAGGCCGATCATCCAGGACGCGAAGAACGCGCTCTCGAGGGACTTATCAAGGAACACGACGCGCAGGCTGAGCGGAGCCTTGAACAAGAACTTAAGATCGGAGGAATAGAACAAGGTCGTCAGCGCCGTGAGCAGGCTTGAGACGATGACCATCGAGAAGGTCATCAGCAGGAGCATCGCCGTGAGCTTCCAGATCAATAAAAGACCGATCAGCTCCACACCCGCCAAATACTTGAGCAGGCGGTAAAAGCCGTCATGCAGGCCGAATAGGAGGCCGAAACCCGCGGAGCCGAACGCCGCGTTGCGAAGCCACTCATAACCGGTCCAGTGCAGGATCGTGTTGAAGAAGGTGCGCGCCCGGCGCCTTAAAAGCGTGCCGAACATGCTACAGGTGGCGCAGAAGCGTCGAGTATTCGGCGCCGCCGGTCAGGCTCAGGAAGACGCTCTCGAGGTCCCGCCCTTCTTCCTTTGACTGCGCGCGCAGCTCGTCGAGCGTGCCGCAGGCGATCAGCTTGCCGCGGGTCATGACGCCGATGCGGTGGCACAGCTTCTCGGCAATTTCAAGGACATGCGTGCACATGAAGATCGCGGTGCCTCGCCGGGCGAGACGGAGGAATATATCCTTGACGAGGCGAGCGCTTTTCGGATCGAGGCCGACCATCGGCTCATCGAGGACGAGAATCTTGGGGTCATGGAGCAAAATCCCCCCGAGTACGAGCTTCTGGCGCATGCCGTGCGAGTAGCTTTCGAGCAGCTCCCCTCCCCAGGGCGTCAGCTCGAACATCTCAAGCAGCTCAGGGACGCGCTTCTTCATGTCGGAGAGGCAGACCCCGTATAGTTCGCCCACGAAGCGCAGGTACTCCGCACCGGTGAGCTTCGGGTACACGAAAGGCTCGTCGGGAACGAGGCCCATCGCGCGCTTGGCCGCGATCGGGTCTCGGGCCATGTCGCGTCCGGCGACGAGCACGCGACCAGAGGTGGGACGGAGCAAGCCGGTCATCATCTTGACCGTGGTGGTTTTCCCCGCCCCATTGGGGCCGAGGAAGCCGACGATTTCGCCCGGCTTCACCTCGAGATTAAGGTCTGAAACGGCCGCGTAGGCGCCGAAGCTCTTGCTGAGGCCTTCGAGGCGGATCACGCCGAAACGGCGCGCCGGCCCTTGAAAAGCCCCTCGACGCGCGGCACCGTCATGCGCTCCGCGAAGTCGTGAAAGCGCTCCTCGATCAGCTCTCGCTCCAACGCCTCGATATTCCTCGTCGAAAAATCCTCGACATTGAACGAGGCCATGGTCGTGCCGTAGGCCATCGCGCGTTTCAAGCGGCCCACGTCGTTGTGGGGCCCGCCCATAGACGCCAGAGAGCCGAGAAAGCCCCCGGCGAACGTGTCGCCCGCGCCCGTCGGATCCTTGATGCGCGCCAGCGGGTAGGCCGGAAAGACGAAAAACTTGGAACCGACCTTCATCAAAGCGCCATGCTCACCCTTCTTGATGACGATGACGGCGGGGCCAAGCGCGCCGAGCGCCTCGGCGGCCTGCAGCGCATTGGGCGCGCCGGTCAGCCTCATCGCTTCCTGGTCGTTCGAGAAGAACACATCCACTTTGCAGAGCAACTTCTTGATCGCGGCGGGCTTGGAGTCAATCCAATAGTTCATCGTGTCGCAGGCGACAAGCGCGGGTGACTGCATCTGCGCGAGCACAGAGGCCTGAAGATCAGGGTCGATGTTCGCGAGAAACACCACAGGCATCCTGCGCTGGGCCTCCGAGAGAACCGGTTTGAAATTTTTAAAGACGTTGAGGTCGGTGGCGAGCGTCTTCGCGATAGAAGCGTCCTTGCCGTAGCGGCCCGACCAGCGGAAAGTCTTGCCTTTCGCGACCTTCAGGCCCGATAGATCCACGCCCCGACGCTCAAGCGTGTGGCGATGCGCCCGCGGGAAGTCCTCGCCGACGACGCCGACAAGAGCGACGTCAGCGAAGTAGCTCGCGGCGAGCGCGAAATAAGTGGCCGAGCCCCCCAACGCCTCCACGCTCTTGCCGGCGGTCGTTCGGACGGAGTCGAGCGCGACGGAGCCGACGACGAGGATGCCGCTCACGAATTCGCGCCGCCCTCGATGCGCTCCATCCAGATCTGGTGCTCGACCGAGGCGGACAGCTGCTTGAGGCAGTGGTAGATCAGCTCGACGGCATGCTGCTGCCGGAGGTTCTGGGCGACGGCCTCTTTTGTCACCTTGGCCGCGTCCTTCTTCGGCGCGGACTTCAGAACCTGCGCGTAGGCGGCGTCCACCTCCGCCGGCGAGACCTTCGCCATGCGGTAGAGCAGCTGCTTCAAGCGGCCGCTCTTGATCGACTTGCGGCGCGAACGCTCGTACTCCTGGGGGTTCTCGCGAAACAACGCGCGCACCTGCCGGAAGTAAACGTCCTGGTCGAACTGGCCGTCGCGCTGAAACGCCGGCGTTGCGCGGATGTCGCGGGCCAGCTCGTCGTTGGTGACCTTGAGGCCGAGCTCATCGGCCTTGATCGACAGCATCTCCTCGATCATCATGTCGTTGAGCTTCTCGCGCTTGAAGCGCGACATCATCGCGTCGTCGACCTCCGTGCCTTTCGCGCGCAGCGCATCGGCATATTGGTTGACGCTCAGTAACAGCTTCTGGGCGGAGATCTTGTTGCCGCCGATGCGCGCCACGGCGCCGTCGTTGTCGCGACTTGTGAACCAGAAGCCCCCAAGGCCGACGAAACTTCCGGAGAGAAAAACGGAAACGGTCGCGACGAAGATGCTTTTTTGATGGCGGCGCAGGAACGAGATCATGGCAACTCCTTGTCTAAGAGACGGGATCGGCCGGTTGGGCCGCGTCGAGCAAATCGCGCGAACGGCGCCGGCGGGGCTTTTCATCACCCGAGCCCATCGAGCAGGAGCCCTCGTAAAACGCGCCTTCGTCGATCTTGAGCTTGGGGGTGCGCACGTCGCCGGTCACGCGGCCGCTCGATAGAATCTCAAGCGAGCGCGCGGCCACGATGTCCCCGGCCACCTCGCCGGCGATCACGATCGTCTCGGCCGCGAGGCTGCCGATCACGCGGCCCTTCGCGCCGACCTCGAGGTCCACCGCATCCGAGATGTCGCCTTCGAAGGCGCCCTCGACGCGCAGCGAGCCCTTGACCACAAGCGAGCCGTGAAAGAAGGCGTCCTCGCTGATCAAGGTCATGCCCTCGCGCGCGTCGCCGCGTCCGCCCTTCTCCCAGAACATCAGGAGCGGACCTTCAAGCCGCGCGGCGCGTAGCCGAGCAGGTCGGGTCCGGAGCGAACCTTCAGGTAGGACATCGGATCGACGGGGCGGCCTTGGCGCCACACCTCGTAGTGCAGGTGCGCGCCGGTCGAACGTCCGGTGGTGCCCATGTACGCGATCACCTGGCCGCGCATGACGCGCTCGCCGGCCTTCACGAGCGCCTTGGAGGTGTGGCCGTACAAAGTGCTCACGCCGTAGCCGTGGTCGATGACGAGCATGTTGCCATAGCCGTGGGACCAGCCCGAAAAGCGGACGGTGCCGTCGGCGGTCGCGTGCACGAGCGTGTCGGCGGCGTTGGCGATGTCGAGGCCCGAGTGGAACTCGCCGGTCTCGCCCTCGCCGCCATGCATCGGCGAGAAGCGGTAACCGAACAACGAGGTGATCGCGCCTTCGGTGGGCCAGAGGCTCGGCGTCGCGTTGCGCAGGCTCTTCTGGTTGCCGACATACCAGCCGATCTCCTGGAAGCTCGCCAGGCGGCCTTCCGCGTCCCGGCGCAGGCGCGCGATCTCGCGATGCCAGTCCGCCTGGCGGATGGCGGAAGCCCCGCCGCCCAGCATCGCGCCAAGGCTGAGACGGTCGGCCAGAGTCGGCCCCCCGACGCCGGTGGCGGCATCGATCGGGTCGCGGCTGCCGGCCATGGTCAGCAGGCCCCGCAGCTGACGGTCGGTGCTCCGGGCCTGGTCCAGAATGAAGCGCGCGCGGTCCATCTCCTGGGCCAGACGGGTCATCTTGGCCAGCATGACCTGGTTGTCGGCCTTGGTGATCCAGTAATCGACGTGCCGGCCGACCACCACGCCCGCCCCCACGGTCATGGCCGACCATAATCCCAACCAAAAGAGGAAAAAACCCGTAGAACACTGCCAGCGCCAGAGCTTCCTCTGGGTCTGGGGGATGATGAGAACGGTCAGGCGGCGGGACAGAGCATCGAGGATTTTCTTGCGCATGCAATTTTTCCGTCGGTGATGTTATAACAGACTCGATCAGACCTGTCAACGAAATCTTATTCGACGTTTCCCCTCTTGACAGACCCTGTGGGCCGGGCTTACACTGCTGGACATGCGGCCCTCGCGAGCAATCCAGTTGCTCCTCAGCATCATCGCCCTGGCCCTCCCGGTCAGCGCTCAGATAAAGGCTAACGCCGGCGCCGACGCGGCCGTCGGCGGAACCGGTCAGGTCGGCTCCTCCCTTAATTCAGGCGGAGCGGCAGCGACCGGGCTTCCGGGCGCCGGCCAGCTCTCCCCCCTTCCCCTCTCTCTCAGCCTTCCCCCGTCGGCCCTCGCCACGCCGCCGCGGCCCGCAGCTGAAGAGACATCCGCTCCCCAAGCCGCCGTTTCACCCGAGCCGCCCGCCTCGCCCTCCGTCGCGCCCGCCAATACGCCCAACGACCCGCCTCATTTCATTGAAGCCTTGGCTTCTCTCGGCGTGCCGGCCGCCTTGACCGAGCGCCTGCAGGCCTTCCTCACGGTGCGCCACCCGGGCGAGCAGAGCAAAATTTACCATCGCCTCAAGCATTCCCAAGAAGTCGCCGATCTCACCGCGCGCATCGCCTCGGACCAGGAGCTTTCCGCCGAGAAGAAGATCCTGCTGATCTTATCCGCCGCGCTGCACGATGTGGACCCGGACCGGACCAAGCACACCCCTGCGCGCGCGCCGGTCACGATCGCCTATCTCGGCTCGGACGACGCGGCCCGCGGCCTGCTCCTGGACTTCGGCAACCGCTACGGCTTCACTGCGGCCCAAGTCAAGGCTCTGATCATGGCCACCGACTTCGACTTGGACCCGGCCAAGATGCAGCGGATACAAGCCGCCTTCGCTTCGGCCGCTCAAGAAGCCTTCCCCGCCGAGCCCGACTGGGCCCTGAATTGGGGCAAGCGTCTCGCCTTCGCCGACCAGGCCTCCACATACGTCGGCTCGCCGGCCGAGGCGCGCAAGCGCGTCGCGGGCCTCGCGGTCGAAATCCGCACCCAGCTCGAGGCGATCGGCAAGGGACCGGGTCCGAGCAACGAGGTGATCCTCGCCGGCACCTACAAGTTCCTGAGCGTCCTCAAACAGAACCCGCTTTTCGCTCTGCTCCCCGATGAGCAGCGCCGAAACTTCGAGACCGTGTACGCCTACTTCGCGACGCGGCAAACGCCCGCGGCCTGGACCGCTGAGTCCGCCCCCGCCCCGGCGCGCGCGCCTCCCCGCCTCGATCAAGACGCCGCTCAGCGCTACATCAACGGCATCATGGGCGGCCGCGCCCCCACCGACCGCGAAGCCGACGCTCTCCTCGGCGACTGGCTCAATGAAAACGCCATCCCCCTCCAGTCTCAACAGGCTCAAGATATCCGCGCAGCGCTCCTGCCCGCGAAAGCCGGAGCCGACGCCGCGACCGCCGCCCAGCTCGACCCGGCCCTGCGCCGCCATGCCGCCTTGCTCATCCGCATCGCCGCCGAGCACCGCGTCACCGTTTCGTACGTCGAGTCCGTGATCGTCAAGCGCGGCCTCCTCCGACGCCTCAACATCATCCCCGACGCAAGCCTTGAGAACCAAATAGATCAAGCGCTCATCAACGCCGAACTCGAGCGCGCCGTCTCCGCCTACCCCAAGAACGCGCAGGGCGAGCTCATGCGCTCAGTCGCCCAAGTCATGGGAACGAAGGGAGGCAAGTCCCTCGAGGAAATCTCCCGCAATGGTGCCTTTCTGTACGCCGACTTCAGCGCCAGGAATTTCCTGAACGGCCGCGCCAGCCGCGATCCGGATATTCAGGGCCACACAATCGTCTTCTACGTCACGCGCAAGGACGGCCAATGGCGCCTGGAGGGCTACCGCCAGGCATCTCGGAGCGTGACGCCCGATCTCGCCTATATCAACGCCCTGAAGGCCTGGCTGCGCGCCGGCGGCATCCCCTCCTCCGACTTTTTCTGAAGACGGGCCGGGGATGTGATAAAATCCCCGCATGAACGCCGCCCCCGACTGCCCCTGCGGAAGCAAGACGTCTTTCTCGGCCTGCTGCGAGCCCTACATCACCGGCCAGGCCGCGGCCCCGACGGCCGAAGCCCTGATGCGCGCCCGCTACACGAGCTACGCGACCGGCAAGATCGACTTCATCGAGAAAACCCACGCGCCCGAGAGCCGCGCCGACTTCGACCGCAAGGCCTCCGAAAAGTGGGCCCGGGACAGTTCCTGGAAAGGCCTCGCCGTGGTGGCGACCAAAGACGGCGGCCCCGCCGATTCGACCGGCGTCGTGAGCTTTGTCGCCGGCTTCTCCCAAGGCGGTAAGGACTATGAACACCATGAGATCGCCACCTTCCGTAAAGAAGGAGCGAATTGGCTGTTCGTGGATGGCAAGTCCCCCAAGCCCGAGACGGTCGTCAACACCGGCCCCGACGTGGGCCGCAACGACCCCTGCCACTGCGGCTCCGGCAAGAAGTTCAAGAAGTGCCACGGTCATTAGCCGATGTCGCGATCATGAAGACAAGCTCACAACTCCGAAGCGGCTACCTTGATTTCTTCGTCCAGAACGGCCATACGCTCAAGGCCTCCGCGCCCATCGTCCCCTCAGGCGACGCAACACTCATGTTCAACTCGGCCGGCATGGTGCCGTTTAAGCCCTATTACCTCGGTCTGAAAACCGACCTCACGCGCGCCACCTCCGCGCAGAAATGCTTCCGCACAACCGACATCGAGCGCGTCGGCACCACGCTTCGCCACATGACGTTCTTCGAGATGCTCGGCAATTTCTCCTTCGGCGACTACTTCAAGGCCGAGGCCGTGTCCTGGGCGTGGGAGTACCTGACCAAGGAAGCCGGCCTCGACCCGAAGCGCCTGCACCCGACGGTCTTTAAGGAAGATGATGAAGCGGTTCGCTTATGGGCGACAGTCGGCGCGCCGAACCCCGCCGTGCGCCTGGGCGAGGACACCAACTTCTGGAACATGGGTCCGACGGGGCCGTGCGGGCCCTGCTCGGAGATCTATTATGATCTCGGCCCCGAGTTCGCCTCGGGCCAGGACGACGTGGTCGGCGGCGACGGCGACCGCTACATCGAGATATGGAACCTGGTGTTCACCGGATTCGACCGCCAGCCTGATGGGAGCTTAAAACCCCTCGCACGGCCCTGCATCGACACCGGCATGGGCCTTGAGCGCCTCGCGTTCTGCGCGCAGGCGACGAAGTCCCCCTTCCACACCGACCTGTTCGCGCCGATCGTCACGAAAGCCGCCGAGATCATCGGCGCAGACCCGGCGGACCCCAAGCACGCGCTCGGCTTTCGCGTCATCGCCGACCACGCGCGCGCGGCGACCATGCTCATGAGCGAGGGCATCATCCCCTCGAACGTCGAGCGCGGCTACGTCCTGCGCCGCCTCGTGCGCCGCGCGGCGCGCTACGGCCAGCTGATGGGCTTTGACCGCCCGTTCCTGCATTTCCTCGTCCCCGCCGCAATCGACATCTTCGCGCCGGGGTACCCGGAGCTGCGCGCGGCCTCGGAGCAAGTCTCGGCCGTCATGAAGACCGAGGAGTCCAAGTTCCTCGAGACGCTTCACGCGGGCGAAGGCGAGCTCGCCAAGGCGCTCGAAAAGTCCGGCAAGACGCTTTCCGGAGAGGCCGCGTTCCGGCTCTACGAGACGTTCGGCTTTCCTCTCGAGATGACGAAGGAGATCGCAAGCCAGCGCGGAATCTCCATCGATGAAAACGGCTTCAAGGCCGCGCAGGAAAAGGCGGTCGAGATCGCGCGCGCGTCCTGGAAAGGGTCCGGCGAGAAAAATCTGACGGCGCTGGTCTCCACGGCGGCGAAGACGGAATTTCTCGGGTATGCCGCCGATGAGACGAAGGCCAAAATCGTCGCGTCGGCGCCAGGCATGGCCGCTTTCGACAAGACCACGTTCTACGCGGAGGGCGGCGGGCAAGTCGGGGATACCGGCGACATCGTTTCCGCCGATGGACGAACGGTTCTCGCGCGCGTCGTCGACACGCAAAAACAGAACGACGTTTTCGTGCACATCCTCGAAGACAGCACGACCCTCCCGGCGGGGACCGAAGTCATTCTGCGCGTCGACGCCCAACGGCGGGCTCGGATCAAGCCCCACCACACCGCGACCCATCTGATGAACGAAGCTCTCAAGCGCGTGCTCGGCGGCGGAATCCGCCAGGCCGGCTCCTACGTGGGTCCCGACAAGCTGCGCTTCGACTTCACCCATGCGAAAGCGCTCACGCCGGAGCAGATCGCTCAAATCGAGATCCTCGTCAACGATGAGATCAAGGCGGCGCATCCGGTCGTGCCTCAATGCCACCCCGTCTCGAAGGTCTCAGAATTCGGCGCCACGACCTTGCTCGGCGAAGACTACGGTTCAGAACCGCGTTTTCTGCTGATCGGGCCGAAGGGATGGAGCGAGCCGAAGAACCGATTCAGCCTCGAGTTATGCGGCGGCGTCCACGTGGACAACACCTCCGAGATTCTTGCGTTCAAGATCACAAAGGAAGCCTCGGCCTCCTCCGGCGTGCGCCGCATCGAGGCGATCGCGGGCAAGGCCGTCGAGGAATACGCCGCCGCCCAGCACGCCGCGAAGCTGAGAGCGAACAGCGAGGCCGCCGCAAAGGCCGAGTCTCTGGCCGCGTCGATCCGCGCTCTCGGGGGCAAGGCCGAGGCCGCGGAAGGGCTCAAAGCGCTTGAGAACAAGCTCGGCCAGTTGAAGGCCTCCCGGCTCGCCGCCCAGGCCCAGGCCGGCCGAAAAATCGTCGAGGTCAAAGGCGTGAAAATTGTCCTCCAGCGCCTCCAAGGCGCGGACCCAAAATCCTTGAGAGGGCTCTCGGACAAGATTGTGGCCGAAGTCGGCTCCGGCCTCGTGTTCCTCGCCGCGCCCGGCGAAGGCAAGCTCTCGTTCGTGCTCGCGGCCACGCCGGACATGGCGGCCAAAGGCGTCGATGCGGCGAAAATCGCCAAGGCCTTCGCCTCCGCCCATGGCGGCTCGGCGGGCGGCCGCGCGGATTTCGCTCAAGGCGGGACCGCGGATGGAGACTGGGACAAAGCCGTGGAAAGCCTCACCGCCTTGATCGGCTTGGAGAGAACATGACCGTTTCAAACGACGTCGCCGCTCAAATTGACGCGGCCTTCGATTTCCGCGGCCACGTGACCGTCCGCTTCGCCGACGGCAAAACGCTGGAAGGCTATCTGTTCAACCGTGAGTTGACGCCGATGACAGGCGAAGCCTACATCGAGCTGATCCCGAAAGACTCCGATCAGCGCCTGCGCTTTGCCGCCGCGTCGGTCCAGTCCGTGGCGATCACCGGCAAGGACTTCGCCTCGCCCTTCGTGCCGCCGAAGCCCTAAAATCTTTCCAGGTCAGCGGCGGGCTTCGAGCTCGTTCCAGCGCTGAAACAGCGCCTCGACCTTCCCGCGGGCCTCGTCAAGACGCGCTTGCCGTTTGATCAGCTCCGGGGCGTCGGTCGCGATCGCAGGATCTTCAAGGGCGGCACGCGCCATCGAAGCCTCGTTCTCGGCGGCCTTGATGCTCGCCTCCATCTTCTGAAGCTCCTTGGCCTCCCTCGGCGAGAGCTGCTTTGAAACGCTCGCGACCGCAACGGGATGCGAAACGCCGAGCGAGTCCGACTCCTCGCGCGCCGCTTCCCACTGGGAAAGGTCGGCGTAGAAGTTCGCGTTGCCCTTGCCGTCGAGCGCCAGAAGGCGCTGGGAGACCCGTTCCAACAGATACCGGTCGTGGGTCACGAGCACGAGGGCGCCGGGAAACTCCATCATGCTGTTCTCGAGCACCTCGAGGGACTGCAGGTCGAGGTCATTGGTGGGCTCATCAAGCAGCAGCAGGTCCGCGGGACGCAGCATGAGGCGTGCGATCAGCACGCGCGCCTGCTCGCCTCCCGACAGGCGGCTCAGCGGGTATTCCATCTGTTCCTTGCGGAACAGGAAGCGCTCGGCCCAGCCGTAGACATGAATGCGAGTGCCCCGGAAGTCCACATGCTCGCCGACCTCGCACAGGGAACGCTTGAGGGTCTTCGTCCGATCGAGCTGTTCACGGTGCTGGTCGAAGGTCACGACCTTTAGGTTCTCCGCGCGCTTCATCACGCCCTTGTCCGGCGCGAGCGCTCCCGCGAACATCTTGAGCAAGGTGCTCTTGCCGGAGCCGTTCTCGCCGAGCAGGCCGAGCTTGTCACCGGGGCTCAGGATCAGATCAAGCGGGCCGAACAGCTTCTTGCCACCCATGCTCTTCTCGACCTGAGTCGCGCGCACGAGGCACTTGCTCTGGCGCTCGGTCGCGTCGAAGTCGATCTCGGTCGCGCGGACCTGCGCGTTGCGGAACTTGAGCTCGGCTAAATCCGCGATCATCTCCCCCGCGCGATCGATGCGCGCCTGCTGTTTGGTCGTGCGCGCCTTCGGCCCCTTGCGCAGCCAGGCGATCTCGCCCTTGACCGTGTTCTGCATCGTGTCCTGGAGCGTGGCCTGGTGGCTGAACAACGCCTCGCGCTTCTCGAGGAAATCGCTGTAGTTGCCCGCGCTCGCAAAATGCCCGCCCTCGTAGCGCTTGTTGAGCTCGATGACCCGGTTGCACACGCGTTCAAGGAAGCTGCGGTCATGGGTGATGGTCAGAAACGAAAACGTGAGCCCCGACAGGAAGCGCTCCAGCCACAGCACCCCCTCGAGGTCGAGATGGTTCGTCGGCTCATCAAGCAGAAGCAAATCAGGTTCGCGCAGAACTTGCGATAAGATCGCAAGGCGCTTGCGCCAGCCGCCGGAGAGCGCGTCCACGCGCTGGTCCGGGTCCGCGAAGCCGGACTGCTCCATGCCCGACTCGACGCGCATGTCGATTTCCCAATCTTCGAGGTCGAGGCCCTGCAGCGCGCTGTTGAGCTCGTCGCGGACGCTCCCGTCTTCACCGACGGTCGCAAAGAACTCCTGTTGAGCGAGATATCCGACGCGCAGGCCACGACGCGCAACGATCTTACCCTCATCGACGGTCTCAAGGCCCGCCAGAATCCTGAGCACAGTGGACTTGCCCGCGCCGTTGGGGCCGATCAGCCCGGCGCGCTCACCCTCAAAGAGCCCGAGCGACAGGCCCTCGAAGAGCGGGCGAATGCCGAAGCTCTTGGTGAGATTTTGACAGCTGAGAAGAATAGCCACGAGAGGAGTGCGGGGGGAGAGTATACCGCATCGCCGCTGCTTGAGCCCCTCCGTCAGTGTTTCACTTCGGATTCAGCTTTCACTTGGCCCAATTTTGCGGAGGAAGACTGATTGATTGATCGATCGATTCCGCATGCGTGTCCCAATGAAAAGTCACCGAGATCCGGTGCGCGCTGCCCAGCTCACCCATCGGAACGATGGCATAGTCGACGCTCCCCCTCTTGAAAAGATAGCCGAAGCCGGCCGTGATCCCCGGCCCAGCCTCGTTGCGCCCGTCGTAGCCCATGCGCAGGGCCAAGAAGTCCGCAAGGCGCGTCTCAACACCGACTCTCGGGAACGGGCTCTCGCTGCGCGGTGCTATCACATCTAGGGCGAGCACACTCGCACGTCCAGCGAGCATTCCGGCATAAGCCGCGCCCATCCGCACCTGAAAGGGGAGATTTTCGTCGGCGCCCTGGAAGCGCACGGCTGGCCCTAGGTTCTGCGCCGTCAGGCCCAGGTTCAGCCCGGGCGCCGCAGGCAGCGCATAGAGGACCCCGAGGTCCGCAGCGATTCCGTCGCCATTTGTACTATCGATGGTCTCTCGGATGTACTTGAGCCCCGCACCCACAGCGAGCGACTCCGTCAGAGCGTGTCCGTAGCCCGCGCCGAGGGCCAGATCGGAAAGCGTGGTCTGCCCTAGACTGGCACCGCCGGGGTCGCTGAGAGTCGTCTTCTGCACGTCGCCGAAACTGAGCTGATTCAGGCTCAACGACCAGCCGGCAGGATGGAGGTATGCGACGTATTCCTGCTTGATCTCTTGGAAATAGGCGTTATGCATGAACGTCGCCTCATGCCGCCGCACACGCGCCAGGCCGGCCGGATTGTAGAGCAAGGCGTTCACGTCCGCAGCCAAGGCTGTGTAGGCCCCGCCGAGCGCCACAGGGCGGGCGTTGGCGTCCAAGTTCAGGAAGGTCAGTGGTTCGGCGCCGGATCCGCCTAGGCAAGGTCGGCCCCAGAACAGAAAGCAGGCAGCGATGCCGATACATTGCGCATTTCTCATCGGATAATCAAAATCTTCTTAACCACGCTCGCTGCGCCGGGACTTCCGATAACGGCGACATATCCCCCCGAAGCAATATCTTGTCCCGCGGCATTTCGCGCATCCCAGCGCAGCGTACCGCCGGAGTTCTCCGAGTCGAAGCTCGTCACCAGGCCGCCCAAAAGCGTGTAGATCTTGATATTCACGCTGGACGGGAGGTTATCGAAGATGATCCCGGAGGTGGTATCGGAAGCCGAGTAAGGCTTGCCCTGGTCTGCTATGCCGCCATTAGGGCGGTAGGGAACGGGGTAGACGCGCGCCGCCAAGAGGCCGGAGCCGACCCCCGCGGCGACGCCAAAAGCGGTGAAGATGGAGAGATGGCTGGCATCTCCCTGCACGACCTTCCGTGAGGTATCGACGCTCGAGCCCGGCAGTATCTCCCAAAGACCGCTGCTCTCATTGAGCACATAGAGCCGGAGGGAATCGACACGGATCGGGGGAGAGGTCCCGTCCACATAGCCCGTGCCGTTGACGTCCGCATAGGGGACGCTCACCCTCACCGGCGTGTCGAAGTTCCCAGTCACTCGCGCGCCGTTGACCGCGATGATGAACTCAGTTAAGGAGCTGGGCGACTCGCGCAATCCCGCGGGCGCCACTCCCGCCGCAATCAGAGAGGTCGTATTGCTCATGAGCGGGTGCTGAAGAGGGGCTTCCGAGAGTAGCCAGCTCGTCGTGGCGCCCAGCAGGGCACTCGGGACGTCGAGCGCGACCTCGCCGTCGGCCCGCGTAAGCTGATTGGAGCCCACGCCCGCGAACTGAGAGCGCGGCGTGGCCACGGTCACTGTCGACGAATTCGCCTCCCCGCCCGTATTTAAGGCCTTGAGGAACCTCTGGTAGACGGTGTTGGTGGAAAGATTGGTCTCCAGGAAATAGGTCGCCGAACCCGACAAGGCGGCCCTCAGGCTGCCCGTTGCGTAATAGAACTCGAAAGTGTCGGCCTGTCCTCCCGCACCGCTCCAGACCCATCGTATCGTGCCGCTGGAGACGGCGATGCCGCTCAAACTGGGCACTCCGGGAGCATTGGCCATGGTTGTGCGGGACGCCGGCGATGTGTTCGCGTAAGAGGTCGTTTGGCCCCACAACGCTCCGGCGCGCAAATAATAGGTGGTGTTGGCAGACAACCCCTGCACCGTCAGGCTGGCGGCCTGGCCACTGGTCGAGGATGAGTAAAGCGTTCCCGTGAAATTCGACGCCGTGGACGCCTCGATCGTGTAGCCATCCGCGCTCACCGTACTGAAGGAAACGATGAGCGCGGAAGAGGAGGACACGCTCGAGAGGGGGGCGCTCGGCGCCGGCATCGCCAGAGCCGGCCCAGGAGCGCTCGTATTGTCGGCGTTTCCGTAAGCATCCGTCACCGCGTTGGCGGGATTGACGGTCGCTCCGCTGGCGAAGGTCGCGTTGGAAGCAAGGGTAACGACGAGAGTGGTGTTGCTCGTCCAACTGACGCCGGAGGCCCCGGAAGTCCCATAATGTCCGGCGGACGGCGCCAGCACCGTGTCGATGTCGTTCGCCCCGCTCGCGTTGTCGATGGTCGCCGTGCGCATCGCCTTCGAGAATACGAAGGTGAGGGTTCCGTCGCCGCGCGTGATCGACACAAGAGTCGGCCGCACCGTGTCGACGCCGAAGGCCGCCGAAGTCGCGTAACTGACCGCATAGTCAGTGCCATCATGAGGCTTGAGACGTACCTTGTAGCTCCCTGAGACACCGTAGCCCAGGTCTGCCGCCGCATCCCACCAGAGCTCGCCGGTATGGGCCGTCCCCCCCGGCGTGGAGGTCAGGGCCGTCACGGTCGAGGCGGAAACTATCGTGGCACTGCTCCAACTGGCGTACGGGTCTACCGCGTATTGGACCTGCGCAGTGGAAGTATTCAGATTGCCGCTGTTCGAGTCGACGTCCGTCAGCGTGTAGTCCACGAGAACCTTGCCGATCTGAGCGCCGGAAGTCTGCTGCGCCGCCGAGACGGCGCTGGCCGACGGGACGGTGTTGGCCCCGGACGCGTACTCACAGGCCCCAATGTCCGTCCCACCCACCCGCGCGATGCCGCGCTGATCCGTCGTCGGGATGGTCACGCCGTTATTGGCCGTGGTCGTGCCCGCGTCGATCGCCACGCTATTGGCCGACAACGCAAGGGTCTGGGTATAGTTCAGCGTGCCGTTGCTCGCCAGCGACGCGGCGATATTCAGATTGGCTTGGTTGCCCGTGATGTCGCCCGTGGCGTTGAAGGTCCGGCCAGTGGCCGTCTCCACGATGTTGTAGCCGTTGTCGTTGACCGTTCCGCCGCTGTAATAGAAGTCGACGGTGCTATTGGCCATCAGGTTGTTCTTCATGTAGACGACCTGACCGGCTTCCACGTAGATGCTGGAGTTGATCGACGTCGCGCTGTCCATGACGACAGTGTTGTTCGTCAACGTGATCGTTCCATAGCCGGCGTAGAACCCTCCGCCCACCGTCCCTGCCCTGTTGTTGAAGATCGTCGTGTTCGTGATCTTGACGACGCCGTAATAGAACTCCATCGCGCCGCCGATCGCGGAAGCAACATTCCGGTCGAAGGTCGAGTTCGTGATCAGCGACGCGCTCAGCGTGTTGTCCCCATCCAGGTACATCCCGCCACCGTCGCTGCTCGCGGTGTTGCTCGAGACCGTGCAATTGTCCATCGTGAATCTTTGATCGTACATGTAGATTGCGCCGCCGTCTGCCGCGGAGGAGTTGTTATAAAAGGTCGAGCTCTGCAACGTGATCGCTCCGCTGACGGATCGGAAGAAAATAGCCCCTCCGCCGTAACTGGAGCTGGTCGAACGGCAGGAGCTCATCGTCGTGCTCGTGATTGAGACGTTGCCCACCGTTCCCCAGACGTACACGCAGCCCCCATAGGCCGACTTGCCATCGGTGATGGTCAGGTTGTCGAGCACCATATGCCCGCTGCTGTCGCCGGAGTAGTTCTTGATCACCCCGCCATAATCGCTCGCGCCGACGTCGCCGCCCCGAAGCGTCATGTTCTTCACGGTCATGGTGACGGTGTAGGGCCTGAACTCGAATATGCGGAAAGTGGAGGCACCCGGCGTCGTCACCTGCACCGTCACCGGCGTTCCGCTTCCAGCCGTGTTACTCCCGTCGATCGTCACCCCTTTGTCCCAGATGAGCGCGAACGCGGAGGCGATCGTGATCGTCTCGTTGCCGGCGGAGAGGTTGAAGACGACGGTGTCGCCGTTGGCGTGATCGATGAGCGCCTGACGGAGCGTGCCGGCCCCGCTGTTCGCATTGCTGGTGACCGTGATCGTCGTGGCGAGGGCTGCTTCCGCAAGGAGGAAGAACGCTGCGAGAAGGGTCAATCTCACAGCCGCAGGGTAACCCCTCTGGCCGCGCTTGTCCAGGGCTAATCCGTCAGTGTTCCCCTAAGAGCATGGGTTCGATTCCTGACTCGAAATCGAAAAGTATTTGCGCCCGCCAGGAATCGAACCTGGACCCGCAGCTTCGGAGGCTGCTGTGATATCCATTTCACCACGGGCGCGAAAGGTGGGAACTTCGCTATTTTACCTTAAAAGGGCCCCCTGGCGCGTCCGAGGGGACAGGGCTATACTTCGATCGTGCCCCTCCTACGCGGTCTCAGGTTTTTTTGGCTTGCCGCGGCGTTGGCCGTCCGCGTCCAGGCCGGCGTCGTGCGCGGTCCTGCGCCCGTCTACGCGCCCCCCTCCGGGGCGTGGGCCGGGCCGCTCGGCGCCGCCTGCGCCGATCCCGCCCTGTCGGGACTTCTTCCCCCGTCGCTCGCGGCCCAAAATCTCTCCGCGCCGGAGGCGCTGCGCGCGGCGTCGCCGCTTGTGGAGCATCTCGCGCAAAGCCTCAAGCTCACGCCGGAGAAGTTCGCGGCTCTGCCCGTCTCCGAGAAGAAAGCCGTCCTCGAGCTCGCCTCCGAGGCGGCGCGCGAGGAACTGCGCCAGACGGTCTACGAACTGGCGGAGGACGCGCGCGACCTGTCGTCGCGCCGCAAGGGGCTTGACCGGGAGGCTCGAGCCCAGCTCTACGGGACCATCGCCCGGCTGATGGAAGTGCGCGATCATTACGGCGCGTGGGAAATACGCAACTTGCTGATCGGCGACGCGGCCGCGCCGTTCGCTGTCACGACGCCTCCGGCCGCCGCTCGGCCCGCCCTCCGGGCGCCGTCGGCCGCCGCGCGCCGTCTGCGCGAAACCATGGGAAAAAGCAAGAGCGGCTGGGGCCAAAACGACCTGGACGCGCTGTACATCGGCTACGGCTTCGTCCTGCGCCAGGGCGGCAAGCACCGCTTCTACTCCCATCCCGATTTCCCCCAGCTTCACGCGACCGTCTCGCGCCAGAACGACCTGCCGCCCGGCTACGTGCAAAGCGCCCTGAAGCTCATCGCCGAGCTCGAGCGCCTCAGCGCGCCCCAAAAAATCGCGGCGTCCGCCGCCGCAGGCCCGCCCGCGGCCTTGACGTTGGCCGATCTTTCGGCGCTGTTGTCTCCGCCCGCGGCGAAGATCGCGACGCCAGAGCCCGCCCTTGAGGAGTCAAGGCCGCGCGCGCCCCCGAAAATCAGGATCGCTCTTCATAACACCCCGGCGCCCGCGTCAAACCCGATCAAGCTCGCCCCGCCGACCGCGCACGAACCCATCGCCAAGACCGCGACGCCCGCGCCCGCGGCAACCTCGTCCGCGAAGTCTTCCGGCCTCTTCAAGCGAATCAAAGACGCGACGCAATCCGCGTTGACGCGCGCAAGAAATTCGAGGGCAAGAAAAAAATTCGAGCGCCTTAAACAATATTTTTTCCCTTACGCAAAAACGCGCGACTAAATGCTATTCTCTGGCCGTGCGAAGCTCCTTGCTTCTGTGCCTTCGACTTTTTGTTCCCGCCGCTTTACTCGGCGTCGTCTTGCTTCTCGGCGAGCGTTCGCCCAACCCCCCCGACGAGGTTCCATCGGCCACTTTGTCCGCCGCCTCGGATGATCTCGCCGAACGCATCATCCCGTGCCCCGGCCTCGTCCCGGGACGACTCATCATCTCGCTCCTGCCGGTCCGGCTGCCTCCCGCGGCCTCCGCTCCTCTCAAAGCCGACGCTCCGATTCCGCAGCCGCGCTCTCTGTCGCCTCCAACCGCCGTCTAGCCCCCTCCGTCCGACGCCCAAGGACGCGCGCCCTCGATGACGCACGTTCCCGACTTGAAGCCGCATCACGCATTGAAATTAAAAGGAGATACCGAAATGAAGAAGTTCCTCATCGCCGTCGCCGTTCTGGGCCTCACCGCCCCGTTGTTCGCGCAGGCCCCCGAGACCAAGCCCGCCGCTGCTCCCGTAGCGGCCGCGCCGGTCAAGGCCGCGAAGAAGGCCGCCAAGAAGGGCGCAAAGAAGGCCGCGAAAAAGGCCGCCAAGCAGGTCAAGACCGAGGAAGCCCCGAAGGCTCCGGCCGCTGCACCCGCCGCGACCAAGGCTCAGTAAGGCCTCAGCCTCAAAATAAGGCCCCGCGCCCTCAAGGCGCGGGGCCTTCGTTTTTCTATTTCGCGGGCCGGGCGCCGACCGGGCGCCCGAGATGCTTAAAGAGGCCGGCGGCGGCGGCCTTGAGCTTGGCCTCGTCGACGCCGGGATCGGAGCCCGCGGCCTTGAACGCCGAGACGAGCGCTTCCGTCGCGACATTGCCCGATGCGCCGGGCGCGTAGGGACAGCCGCCGACGCCGCCGGTCGAGGCGTCGAAACCGGTGATGCCGAACGTCTTCCAAGCCACGATCGCATTGGCGACCGCGCGGCCGAAGGTGTTGTGGAAGTGCAGAAATACGCTGTCTTTCGGCACCGCCTTGAGCAGAAGGAACAGAAGCCGGCGGACCTCATCCGGCGAGGCCTTGCCGATCGTGTCGCCGATCGAGAACTCGCTCACCCCCAGGCCCGAGAGCCTCTTGACGACCTCAACGACTTTCTCGGGCGCCACCTTGCCCTCATACGGGCACCAAAACGCGGTCGAGACGTAGCCGCGCACCGGCAGGCGCGCGGCGCGCGAGCGCGCGACCACGGGACGGAAGCGCTCGATCGACTGGGAAATCGTCGCCTTGATGTTTTTGGCGTTGAAGGTTTCCGAGGCCGCCGTGAAGACTGAGATTTTGTCCGCCTTGACGGCCAGCGCCAAATCGAGGCCGATCTCGTTGGGCACAAGCGCCGAGTACAGTACGCCCGGCTTGCGCTTGATGCGCGCGAACACCTGCTCGGAATTCGCCATCTGCGGAACGGACTTCGGGTTGACGAAGGCCCCGGCCTCGATCTCCTTGAGGCCCGTCTCGGAGAGCGCGTCGATGAAGGCGACCTTCGCCTCGAGAGGAACCGGATTCTTTTCGTTCTGCAGGCCGTCGCGCGGCCCGACCTCGACGAGGCGCGGCTGAGGGCGCGGCTTTACCGGGTCCACTCGGGGGCCCGCTTTTCGAGGAAGGCGGCCAGACCCTCTTGGCCTTCGGCGGAGGAACGCAGCCGGACCAAGGTCTCGACGGCAAGACCGATGCGCTGGTTCAAACCCAGCACAGAAAGCCTCGGGAGCAGGGCCTTGGCGGCGCGCACGGCGTTCGGTCCGCACTTGACGATGTTCGCCGCGATCGCGTCCGCCTTCGCGGACAGTTCGGCCGCGGCAACGGCCTCGTGGGCGAGGCCCATCTGCACCGCCTCCTTCGCCCCGAAGACTTCTCCGGTCAAATAGTAGCGGCGAGCGTTGGCGGCGCCGATCTTGGGGAGCACCCAGCAGGAGATGACGGCGGGCATGATGCCGAGACGGCATTCGGAAAAAGACATCTTCGCATCATCGGCAAGAAGGGCGATGTCGCAGGCCGCGACCAGGCCCAAGCCGCCCCCGAACACGTTGCCGTGCGCCGCCACGATGACCGGAACCGGACATTCGTCGACGGCTTGAAGCATGTCGGCCAGAAGACGCGCGTCTTTTTTGCCCTCGTCAGGAGGAAGCTTGCCCGACTCTTTCATCCAATGGATGTCCGCGCCCGCGCAGAAATCCGGGCCTTCGCCGGTCACGATCACGGCGCGGACGGCGGGGTCCTTGGCAATCGCCGAGAACGCCATCGTCAACGAACGGAGAGTCTCATCACTCATCGCATTCCGCGTCTCAGGACGCGACAGCGTCACCATGGTCACGGGTCCGGCGCGGACTTTGAGGTGCCGGTATTCCATGCTACATCCGGAAAACAGGCCGGCGCAGCTCCCCGATCGGCGCGTGCGCCGCGGCGGCCAAGGCCATCGCCAGAACCCGACGCGTATCGGCGGGCGCGATGATGCCGTCGTCCCACAGGCGCGCGGTGCCGAAGTAAGGATGGCCCTCGGTCTCGTACTGAGCGCGGATCGGGGCCTGTATCTTGGCTTCATCTTCGGCGGTCAGCTCGGCCTTCTGCCGCTTGAGCTGCTCGCGCTTGATGATCGCCATCACGGTCGCGGCCTGGTCGGCCCCCATCACCGAGACGCGCGCGTTGGGCCAGGTGAACAGGAAGCGCGCGCCATAGGCGCGGCCGCACATGGCGTAGTTGCCGGCCCCGTTCGAGGAGCCGACGATGACGGTGATCTTCGGCACGCGCGCGGTCGAAACGGCCTGGACAAGCTTAGCGCCATGCTTAATAATGCCGGCCTGTTCGAAATCTTTGCCGACCATGAAACCCGTGATGTTCTGTAGAAACAGGAGCGGAATCTTGCGTTGGTCGCACAACTCGATAAAATGCGCGCCCTTCAAGGCCGCTTCTGAAAAAAGCACGCCGCGATTGGCGAGAATACCCACCGGACGCCCGTGAATCTTGGCGAAGCCCGTCGTCATCGTCAGACCGTACAACGCCTTGAACTCGTGGAAGCGCGAACCATCGACGAGACGCGCGATGACCTCTTTGGGCTCGGCCGGACGGCGCAGGTCGCGGTTGACAATCCCGTACAGGTCCTCGGCCGGATAGAGCGGAGCTTCGCCTTCACCAAGATCAAAAAAGGGAGCATTCAAATTGGCCACAATAGACCGGCAAATTTGCAATGCATGTTCGTCGTTGTCGGCAAGATGATCGGTGACGCCGGAGACCCGGCTGTGCATGTCGCCGCCGCCGAGTTCCTCGGCGGTGGACTCCTCTCCGGTCGCGGCCTTGACCAGGGGCGGCCCGCCGAGGTAGATCGTGCCCTGGCCGCGCACGATCACGCACTCGTCGGCCATCGCAGGAACGTAAGCGCCGCCGGCGGTGCACATGCCCATCACGATCGCGATCTGCGGAATGCCCAGAGACGACATCAGCGCTTGATTGTAGAAAATGCGCCCGAAGTGCTCCTTGTCCGGGAAAACCTCGGCCTGCCTCGGCAGGAACACGCCGCCGGAGTCGACAAGATAGACGCAGGGCAGGCGGTTTTCGAGCGCCACTTCCTGGGCGCGCAGGTGCTTCTTGATCGTTTCCGCGTAGTAGGTGCCGCCTTTAACCGTCGCATCGTTGGCGACGATCACGCACAGCCGTCCGCTGATCACGCCGAGCCCGGAGATCATGCCCGCGGCGGGAACTTCGTCATCGTATAGGCCCATCGCGGCCAGAGCCGACAACTCGAGGAAATAGGAGCCGTGATCGAGCAGGCGCTCGACACGCTCGCGCGCGGTCAGCTTGCCGCGGGAACGGTGCAGCTCGACCGCCTTCGCCGAGCCCCCCGTCCGGATCTTCGCAAGCCTCGCGTTCAGGTCCGCGAGCAGCTCGCCATGATGCTTGACGTTGGCTTTAAATTCCGCGGCTTCGCGCGCAACCGTGGACACTATCGGGGGCGTGTCGGCGTCGATCATGACCGGGATGATATAAAATCTAGGCGCGGTCCGCGAAACGGTCCGCCAAGCGCACCCAGGATCGTCTCGCCCCCTCGGCGGCCCCGCGCTCGCGCACCTCGGAAAAACTCCCGCGCAGCAGCCTCACGATGCCGGGGCCGCGCTCCACGCACCGAAACGATTCCAGCCCACGCGCAACGCCGATCTCGGCCAGCGCTCGCACCAAAGCGCTTCCCACGCCCCGGCGCTGGAAATCATCCCGCACCGCGACGCTCAGTTCGGCCTCGCTCTCGCCCGTCCGCGCGTGATAGCGCGCCACGCCCACCAGGAGGCGCCGCCGTCCCTCGCGCAGAAAGGCCCCGAGCGCCATCGAGGTGCGAAAGTCGATGGCCACGAGCTCCTGGAACTGCGCCTCCGAGAGGCGCGACAGCGGCGTGCCGAAGCGCAAAGCGCTCGTCTCCTGCGACTGCGCGTAGAAAAGCTCCTTCAAGGGGCGCTCATCGGCAGGTCCCAAAGGCCGCAGCAGCAAGTCGAGCTCGCCGACCCGGCGGCGCGACTGCAGCTCGATGGGATAAGCGCCGTTCGGCGGAGGCAGAATGTGTCCCGCGTCGAGCAGGCCCGCCTTGGCCGCCTCACCCGCAAGCGCCACGCGAAAGCGCGGGTGCGCGATCTGGATCAGGGCCACGGCGCGCTGACGGATCGTCTTGGCCTTGAGGCTGGCGATGCCGTACTCGGTGACCACATAGTCGATGTCGGCGCGCGTCGTGACCACGCCGGTGCCCGGAGACAGCGCGCAGGCGATCCGGGAGACCGTCCCCTTCTTGGCGGTGGACGGCAGAACGATGATGGATTTCCCACCGCGCGAGGCCGTCGCGCCCCGCACGAAATCCACCTGGCCGCCGACGCCGCTGTACAGCCTCCCGCCGATCGAGTCGGCGGCGACCTGGCCGGTCAGGTCCACGAGCAAAGCCGAGTTGATCGAGACCATCCGCTCATTGCTCGCGATGACGGCGGGATCGTTGACGTAGTCGCTCGGGTGAAACAGGAACTGGGGATTGCCGTCGACGGCAGCGTAGAGGCGCCGGCTGCCCATGCAGAAGGAGGTCACGACACGGCCGGGGTGAAGGCTCTTCGCTCTGCCTGTGACGACCCCAGCGTTCAAGAGGTCGAGCACGCCATCGGAAATCATCTCCGAGTGGACGCCGAGGTCCTTCTTGCCGGAGAGCGCTGCGAGCACGGCATCGGGCACCGCGCCGATGCCGACCTGGATGGTCGAGTCGTCCTCAATAAGCTCGCGCACATAGCGCCCGATCCACAGCGCCTCGGCCGTGGCCTCGCGCGCCGGCAGCTCGAGAATCGGGCCGCCGCCCGCGACGAACGCGTCGATGTCCGTGACAGGAACCGTCGAGTCGCCCTCCGTCCAGGGCATATTCGGATTGATCAGAGCCACGACATAAGCCGCCGACTCGACCGCGGCCTTGACCACGTCCACCGAAACGCCCAGAGAGCACACGCCCCCGCGGGCGGGTGTGGCCTGCACGAGTGCGACGTCGAGCGGCAGGTGCCCGGAACGGAACAGCCCGGGCACCTCATGGAGGAAACACGGGGTGTAGTCCGCCAACCCGGCGCCGACCGCCTCGCGGGTATTGGCTCCGATGAACAGCGCGTTGTGCCGCACGTGCCCGCGGAAGGACGGCGCCGCGTAGGGCGCCTGCGCGAGCGTCATCAGGTGCAGGACTTCGACATCGGAGAGGTCCGCGGCCCGCGCGGCGAGTGCCACGACCAACTCCTGCGGGGCGGCGGCCCCAGACCCCACGAGCACGCGCTGACCGCTGCGAAGCGGCGCCAAAGCCTGTGCCGCGGAGACCTTCTTCATGACACCTATACGAGCAACAAAACGGCCAACCTAGCGGCGCCGAGTCGCTTTGAGCTCGTGGCGCACGGCGTTGACCGTGCGGCGGGAGACGGAAATGCCGCGCTCCGCCTTCAGCCGCTCCACGAGGACGGCATCGGTGACAGCCACGCTCACGGCAAGCCACTGCCCGAGCAGCTCGCGCAGAACGCTCCGTCGTCCGGGCACGAAAGCGATCAGAGGCAGCTCCCGTCCGGAAGGCAGGCGCACGGAGCGCTGCGCGAAGGCGCGGCTGACCGTGCTCGGCGCCAGGTCGAGGCGCTTGGCCAATTGACGCAGGCTGATCGGGCGGACGTCCTCGGGACGAGCGCTCTTCAGGTAGTCGACCTGCAGGCGCGCGACCATCTCGAGCAGACGGAACAAGGTGCTCTGGCGGAGGTTCACGGTCTCGAGGCGCTTGAGCATGGCGGGCAGATGCTTGCGCTCCTGCGCCGTCAGCCCCCCGTCCTTCCAGCGGTCGAGGAGGTCATGACGGACCTGGTAGAGGCCGCGCGCCCAATACGGCGCGTAGAACTCGAAAGTCGGCGAGCCGCTCTCCAGGGAAATTTGGGCGAGGCAGGCCGCCTGGCGAGAGGGCGCGGCCGCCGGCGCCGACACCTTGCCCTCGAACTCGGCGCGCGCTCCCAGCTCGACGACGAGTTCGTGAATCCGACGCACCTCCTCGGCCGCAAGGCCGGTGCGGCGGCCGATCTCTTCGAGAGTGAGCGCGTCCTCGCCATGCAGAAAGTAGCGCTCGAAGTCCTTCTGCCCCATGCGCTTGATCGCGGCCAACGCGGGACCGCGCGCCTCGGCGAACTCTTCGACGCCGACGCGTTCCCCGGCGCCGGCCGCGGTCCGTTCGTCGATCTCGTAGAACGAGCCCGAGAGCTTGCCTCCCGGCCAGCGCTGGCGGCGAAGCGCGCCGGGAATGCGTCCGTCGCCGAAGTAAAGTTTCTGGAAAAGAGGATCTTTCTCGAGCTTTTCGACCTCACGCGCGAACTCGCGTTCGGGCATCTCGATCCAGTCGGCCATGCGCATACGTCCCATCACGGTCAGACGTTGGCTGGTGGCGAGAACAAGCTTCTGGGTCTGCTTCATGATTTTGGTCCTTGGCCGTTATGTTCCGACGGACATCGTAGCAATATTCCGGCCAAACCGTTTTTGAGCCAAATTTGCTACAAAATGGAACACTTCTCTAAGCCTCGGATAAAAGTCTCGATCATGCCCCCCACGGACCTCCAACTCATGACCGTCCTGTTGACGGGCTTTCGCCGCTCCAACGACGTGATGTTCTACAGCGACCCCAACGGCGTGATCTTGGACATCAACGACGCCTTCACCACCCACTACGGCTACACGCGCGAGGAGGCGCTCGGACACACGCCGGCCCTGCTGCGCTCGCGGCACTCGACCGACGAACTCTACAAGCGCATGTGGCGCAGCATCCTCGACCCCAAGAAGGGCTACTGGCGCGGCGAGCTCATCAACAAAGCCAAGGACGGGCGAGAAGTGCCCCTCATCCTCACCATCACCGCCGTGCGCGACGATAAGAACGAGATCCTCGGCTACGTCTCCAACGGCATCGACCTCAGCGAGCAGAAGGCCCTGGAGGAGCGGGTGGCGCATGCCGAAGCGCTCGCCACCATCGGCGAAATGGCGGCCGTCGTCGCCCACGAAATCCGCAATCCCCTCGGCTCGATCGTCATGGCCGCCCAGCAGCTGGCCGATGAAGGCTTGTCGCGCGAGGACAAGGACACCGTCACCCGCGTCCTGCGCACCGAGAGCAAGCGCCTCAACGAAGCCCTCAGCAACTTCCTCTCCTACGCGCGTCCGCGCCCCTTGAACCGCGGAGACAACGATCTCAACGCCCTCCTCAAGGAAATCTCGGAGATGGCGTTCGTCAACGATGAGCTCACCGGCGGCGCGCGCTTGTCGCTGTCCTTCGACGGCAGCCTTGAAAGCTTCCCTTTCGACGCGGATCATATCCGCCAGGTGGTCTGGAATATCCTGCTCAACGCGATCCAGATCCTCGGCGGCAAGGGAACGGTGACGGTGCGCTCGGGCAAAGGCGACGGCGCGGCCTGGTTTTCGATCTCCGACACCGGCCCCGGCATCCCGGAGTCCATACGCGCCGACCTGTTCAAGCCATTCCGCACCACCAAGCAGCAGGGCACGGG
This sequence comes from Elusimicrobiota bacterium, assembly GCA_023249675.1. GTDB lineage: Bacteria > Elusimicrobiota > Elusimicrobia > UBA1565 > UBA9628 > GWA2-66-18. The sequence goes on from JAHFCE010000007.1 coordinate 121,958, forward strand.
CCTGGGCCTAGCCATCGCCGAGCGCATCGTCAAGGCGCACGGAGGCCGCGTCGACGTCGAGACCCGACTCGGGCACGGAACCACCTTCACCGTCGTTTTGCCGCGCATCGAGGGCTGACATGGACAAGATCCGCATCCTACTCGCCGAAGACGACTTTTCC
>JAHFCE010000003.1:0-27101 GCA_023249675.1 Elusimicrobiota bacterium
CGAAGACCTTCGTCCCTCACGCAGAGTTGCTGGATCAGGCTTTCGCCCATTGTCCAAAATTCCCCACTGCTGCCTCCCGTAGGAGTATGGCCCGTGTCTCAGTGCCATCGTGCCCGTCCGCCCTTTCAGGCCGGGTACCCGTCGTAGCCTTGGTGGTCTATTACACCGCCAACTAGCTGATGGGCCGCAAACTCCTCCAAGAACGATCCTTGCGGATCTATCCTCCCTCAAAGATGCCTTCAAGGGAGAGTACGGCGTATTAGCCAGCCTTTCGACTGGTTATTCGCCATTCAAGGGTAGATTGTTTACGTGTTACTCACTCGTCTGCCGCTAGACTAATCTTGCGACCAGTCTCGCTCGACTTGCATGTGTTATGCACTCTGCCAGCGTTAATTCTGAGCCAGGATCAAACTCTCCATTTAAATTTGGGCGTTTTGGCGGGGGTAAGACCCTCGCTACTTCCGCTTGCATCAAAAATGAAGAAGAATTGACTCTTCTTTGCTCTTGTTGTTTCTCGAGCTTCACCGGTTTTAAGGCCGGCTCCGCTCTAAAACACACACCTAATAATTCCTTACGCCCTCTTTTCCGGGGGGAAAAGTAGGGCGCCCATTCGCTTGCAAAAACCGAATTGTCAAAGAACAAAAAATGTTTCCTGGCTTCATGTTTCTTCCCATGAAGCCGGGGGCAATTTTATCTTGCCACTGGGCCGCGTTTTTAGGCGCTGCCTGAGTGGTGAAATACTAGCACAACTCCGCGGCGGTGTCAACAACTTTTTTTAAAATATTTTTTCGCGGCCGCAAAGTCATAGACTCGGCGCCTCTGTTCGCGGCTGTTGCCCAATAAAATCCTCCATCAAAGACTTTACCTTTTCGATTGGACGCAGTTTACCGGCATAATCAAAGAACAAGTTATAGACGACGCTGGCGGCGCCCGCAGGTGCCACGAAGCGCTCGCTTTCTGGCAGCCGTTCCCCCAGCCTGTCGCGCGCCACCTTGTTGACAAAAAACAGGTCAGCCAGCGGGCCGCCCGTAAGCAACGATTCGGCCTTCTGCAGCGCCGTGTTGAAATCCGCCACCTGGCGAATGTAAAAGTTATAGTCGAGCTTCAGGTTCGGGTCAGTTTGCCTCGCGCTCCCCTCAGAAATAAATCGCAGGACATTTTTTAATCGGCCCTCCTCACCGAGCATCGTGCGAAAACGCGCGGCGAGCTTTGGGACGTCTTGGGCAGGAAGGGATCGGATCGCCGAGCCCACGGTTTGGACGGGACCGCGAGCGGCCGCATAGTCGCGATTTACCCACCATGTCGTTTCATCCGGAATACGCACTGCTGCCTCCTCGGCGGAGCGCAGGGGATGAACCACGAGTTTGCCGGCCGGCGGGTCGGCCCGAATCCGATATTCCCGGGCGAGCAGGCACTTATCCTCGCCCTTCGCGGGAAGCAACCGGAGCTGGCGCGTCCCCGCGGTGCCCACCACGGAATTCCCGCCCTCTTCGCGTGATTGCCATTCATTCTGGACTTCATCGGCGAGCAAGACCGCGTGCGCTCGTGCTTGGTCTCCGTGAGTGCTCAAGAACGCGACGGCGGATTGCGCCGTCAACGCGGCGGCATCGTTCTCCGACTGCGTCTGAATGAGCGCGACCTGGGCGGGCAGGGCCGGAATGCCCTGAACCTCGGACAACCCGACCCCGGTCTGGGTCAGCACGACGGCCAACGAATTCAGTTGGGTCGGGGTGAGATTCGAGAATCGGACCCCCCCAGCCCAGAGCGCGCTGGGAGCCGCGAGCAGGAGCGCGATGGATAGGAGCGGAGGGCTCACTGCCGTGCTTCCTTAACCGTAAGGTTCCAGAGCACCTCGCCGTCCGTCGAACGCGCGACGGCCTCGGCGTTGGCCAGGTGCTCGATCATCTCATCGACCGCCTCGGCCGCGGCGGGGGTCTGCGCCAGCGCGACCGGGTTCTCGATCTTCTCCTTCGCCAGGCGCGCGAGCTTCTCGCGGACCTCGCCGAGCGGAACCGGCATCCCATTCGGGTGCACAGCGGGCTCCGCGGCCTTGCCAAGCTTGCGCAGAGCCTGGAGCAAGGCCTTTGCCTTTTTCTGCGGGACGATCAAAGACAGCTGCTGCTCCGTTGAGGAACCGACGAAATTCGCCAGCGGCTGGGTCAGACGGCCGCCGCCTTTTTCGATGACGGCAACGACCTTCGGCAGCGCGGCATCGAGCTTCTTGACCTCAAGCTCCCCTCTCCAGGTCTCATGATAAGGCGCGAGCGAGTACGTCTTGAGCCAATAAGGCTTGGCGTGCGGCGCGGGCGCGGCGGAGGCCAAGGAGGCAAGAAACAGGAGTGCTGTGACCTTAAGGAAGGAGGGAGAATGCCTCATGATCCCTTTTTACAAAATTTTTACCGCTACTCACAAATATGGCAAACACCGAGGCCGTCAACGGCGGCGGGCTTGTCCCGTTCGGAATTAACGATGCACAGGAAGCCAAAAGGCTCTTGGGCGTCCGCGGGACAGCGGAACTGGTGGGGGTCGGAGGGAGAGACATAGACCACGTCGCCGGCGGAGACCGTCCAGAGGTAGCAGCCGGCCTGGGCCTCGCCTTTGCCCCTCAGCGGGATCACGACGTGTTCGTGCTCGTGCTTCTCAAGAGTCGAGTGGCCGCCGGGCTGTATCTCGAAGTAACGAACGTGGAATTTGGTCGTCTCGCCCCGCTTCCCTATTAACTCGCGGCGCGTGATGCCCTGCCAGGTCGCGGTGTCGGCCTTGTACGGCTCAAGCGCCACGCCCGCCCACTCAAAGCCGGCCGGAGACTTGCGGATGACCTTGCTGTGGTTGCCGTCGAGAGGCGGAGGCGGGGGCGCCTTCACTCCGGCATGTGCGGCGGCGGCGTCTTCGCCCGGCGCGCGACGCGCACGCGGACCTGCGCGCGACGGATCGCGGCGTCCATCGCAGCAAGCTGCATGGGATCAAGGCCGGGCTTGACGCTCGCCTTCGCCTTCTCGAGCGCCTGATGGGCGCGCTCGCTGTCGATCTGACTGGCGTCCTCGGCGGTTTCGGCGAACAGCGACACTGTGTTGTTCTTAATCTCCGCGAAGCCGCCGGAGACCGCGAAGTGCTGGACTTCGTCCTTGACCGTTACGCGCACCTCGCCCGCTCCAAGCTGGACGAGGAACGGCTGGTGGCCCGGCAGCACGCCCATCTCGCCTTCATACGCGGGAAGGACGACGAAATCCGCCGGAGCGGACCACGCCACCTTTTCCGGGGTCACGAGCTCGAGCGTCAGGTGCTTGGCCATCAGACTATTTCAATGCCTCGGCGTTGGCGACAGCCTCTTCAATGCCGCCGCACATGTAGAACGCCTGCTCAGGCAGCGCGTCGTACTTGCCCTCGATCAGCCCCCTAAAGCTCGCGATGGTGTCCTTGAGCTTGACGTACTTCCCGGCACGGCCGGTGAACTGCTGCGCGACGAAGAACGGCTGGGACAGGAACTTTTGAATCTTGCGGGCTCGGGACACGGCCAACTTGTCTTCCTCGGACAGCTCGTCGATGCCGAGAATGGCGATGATATCTTGCAGATCGCGATAGCGCTGCAGGATCTTCTGCACGCCGCGCGCCACATCGTAGTGCTCAGCGCCGACGATGTTCGGGTCCAGGATGCGCGACGTGGACTCAAGCGGATCAACCGACGGGAAAATGCCAAGCTCGGCGATCTGGCGCGAGAGCACGGTCGTCGCGTCCAGGTGTGTGAAAGTATTGGCGACTCCCGGATCAGTCAGGTCGTCGGCGGGCACATAGACGGCCTGAATCGAGGTGATCGAGCCCTTGTTCGTGGAGGTAATGCGCTCCTGAAGAGCGCCGATCTCGGTCGTCAAAGTGGGCTGATAGCCGACGGCGGACGGCATGCGGCCGAGCAAAGCCGAGACTTCAGCTCCCGCCAGTACGTAGCGGAACACGTTGTCGATGAAGAGAAGAACGTCCTGGCCTTCCTGGTCGCGGAAGTACTCGGCCTGGGTCAGAGCGGTGAGGCCGACGCGCGCGCGGGCCCCGGGCGGCTCGTTCATCTGCCCGAACACCAGAACGGTCTTGGAGAGGACCGGCGCGCCGTCGGACAGCTTCGCCTCTTCCATCTCTCGGTACAAGTCGTTGCCTTCACGCGAACGCTCGCCGACGCCCCCGAACACGGAGACGCCGCCGTGCTCCTTGGCGACGTTGTTGATCAGCTCGAGAATCGTGACGGTCTTGCCGACGCCGGCGCCGCCGAACAGGCCGACCTTGCCGCCCTTCATGTACGGCGCGAGCAGGTCGACGACCTTGATGCCGGTCTCAAAGATCTGCGGCTTGGTGACGAGCTCGGTCAGTTTCGGCGCCTCGCGGTGAATCGGCAACGACGTGGCCGATTTGATCGGCGCCAGGTTGTCCTTGGCCTCGCCCAGGACGTTCATCAGCCGGCCGAGGCAGGCCTTGCCGACGGGCACGGTGATCGGAGCGCCGGTGTCCTCGACGGCGGTTCCGCGGGTCAAGCCCTCGGTCGCGGCCATCGCGATCGTGCGCACGATGTTGTCGCCGAGGTGACTCGCCACCTCGACCGTCAGCGTCGCGGCGGCCCCGTTCTCGCCGATCCTCTTGATCTTCAGGGCGTTGTAGTTCGCCGGGAGCTTCCCGGAAGGAAACTCGACGTCAACCACGGGGCCGATGACTTGGACGATTTTACCGATATTCATTGGATCGCTCTCTCTGTCAGTTCGTCGGGGTCGAGTTGAGCCCGATCTTATGGAATCGAACGCCATAGCGGCGCTGTCCGCCGGTGGGACCAAGCACGCTGCGCACCTCTCCGCGGATCTGGAGCTCGGAGTTCAGGCGCAGGTGAAGCGTCATCCCTTTCTCGAAATCCGCGTCGGTCTTGAACGTCATTCCGCCAGCGGAAAGGTCGGTGATGGTCGCGCGGCATTTTCCCGAGATGGGTCCCTGCATGCTAATGTCGAGCGTTACGCCCAGAGGCACTCGCGGATGTCGTCTTTGTTCGGCGGAGGTCTTGACGATCATAGTGGGAATCTCCATGTTTAAGCGGCCAGGGCCTCGGCCCCGCCGACCAGCTCCGCGATTTCTTTGGTGATCAGCGACTGGCGCGTGCGGTTCGCGTCCAGGTTCAGGGATTCGCGCAGCTCTTTAGCGTTCTTCGAAGCGGCGTCCATCGCATTCATGCGTGCGGCCAGCTCGGCGGCTTGCGACTCGAGCAGGATGCGGTAAAGCTGGGCCTTGATATGGCGCGGCAGGAGCGCGGCCAGCAGTTCCTGGCGGCCGGGCTCAAAGCCGTAATCGGTCCGCTCCAAGCGCTCGGACGCGGCTTCCGGCACGGGAATCGGGAGGATGTCCGCGGTCAGCAGGCGCTGCGTCGCGACGGACTTGAACTCGTTGTAGAGCACGGTGACCTTGGAGACGCCCTTGCCGAGGTAGGCGTCGAGAACGGCCTGGCCGAGAAGCTCGGCGTGGGCGAAACTGATCTTTGGGAACACGCCGACGAGCTCGGAGAGCATCTCGATCTCCTGGCCCTTGATGCGGTGCGCGAGATCGCGGCCTTTGCGGCCGACAGCGACGCAGTAGACCTTGCGGCCGCGGCGTTGACGAAACCAATCGAGCGCCGCGCGGATCACGTTCGAATTGAACGCGCCGCACAGGCCCTTGTCGCCGGTGACGAGAATGAGCAGCTCGGCGCCTTCCGTCCTCTTGTCGAAAAAGGGATGAATCCGGATCTCTTTCTGCGCGACAACGTCGGAGTTGACCTCAAGCAGCGCGAGATCTCGAACCATCCGCTCCATCTTGGAGGCGAACGGGCGTGCGGCGAGAATCGCGAGCTGAGACTTGCGCATGCGCGCGGCCGCGACCATCTTCATGGCCTTGGTGATCTGCTCGGTCGATTTCACCGACTTGATCTTGCGGCGGATTTCTCTGAGTGACGCCATCTCCCTATACTCCGACCGGCGTCTTGCGGCCGCCAAAATAGTCCAAGATCGCGCGCTCGACGGTCCATTGCGCGCGGAAACCGAACGCCTTCTGCGCTTTCGCGGGATCGCCCAACGTCTCGTTCTGGTAAAACGAGTAGGGATTCTTGATGTACTCGGGCGGCAGGCTCGTGCCGAACGCGGAGTTCAGCGCCGCCACAATGCCGTTGAAATCGGTCTTGCGGCCGGTGCAGGCGTTGTAGACGCCGGGAGCGGCCTTCTCAAACGCGCGGATGTTCGCGTCAACAATGTCCTTCACATAGATAAAATCGCGGTGCTGTTCGCCCATTTCGAAAATGCGCGGGCGGCGGCCGGCCTTCATCTGCAGGGACAGCTGCCAGATCATGCTCGCGGATTTGTTCTTGTGCGCCTCGCGCGGGCCGAACACGTTGAAGTAGCGCAGGCCCGCGGCCTTCACTCCCTTCGCTTGGGCGGCGACGGTTTCCATAACCGACTTGGAGAAGCCGTACACATTCATCGGTCGAAGTTCAGCATCCTCGCGTTGAGGGGCCGGCGCGTCGCCGTAGGTGCCGGCCGAAGACGCGTACACGACCTTCTTGACCTTGGCTTTCGCGGCCCAGGACAGCAGGTCGCGGAATGACTCGACATTGACTTTCATCATGAGCGCTTGGTCCATGACAGTCGTGTCGCTGACCGCGGCCTGATGAAAGACCGCATCGATCTTGCCCACGCGCGGAGCCCAGCGGGCGGTGTCGCCGACATCGGCGGCGACAACATCGCCGGGGAAACCGCGAAGGTTCTCGAAAGATCCGGAGGAGAAGTCATCGAGCGCGACGACCTGCCAACCGCGCGCGGCAAGCTCCCAGCATAAGTTTGAGCCAATGAAGCCGGCTGCGCCCGTCACGAGCGCGCGGGAGCTCACCGGCTCCTCCGCGTGACGATGTCCTGGAGCTCCATGACGGGCGTGAGCACGCAATCATTGAGCGCTTTGAGCCGCTTGGCGTCGGGCTTCTTGAGGCCGGGCATCGCGGCCCCGGCGTAGTGGTTGACGAGGGTGGCGCAGACCTGGTGGTCCCAGGCGGTGAGGCCGCCCGCAACCTTGCGGTCGCTCATCAGCTTGGCCGTGTAACGCTTCATCGCCTTCGAGTCGCGCGCGATCATGTCCGCGAACGCGCGCGGCGCGTTCTGCTCGCCGACATAGGTGAACACCCCGCCGAGCTCCGGCTTGCGGATGGCTGTCAGCGCCTCGATGAGCGACCCGCCGAGAATTTCCTGCGCGCGCGCCCCCGTCGCCGCAAACAGCGGCAAGGTGAGAAGGGACGCAGCGAAGAGGACCTTGAGCATTACTTGAACTGGGCCTTGAATTCCTTGAGCAGCGCCTCGATCTTGGCCTTCAAGGAGTCGTCGATGACCTTCTTGTCGGCAAGCTCCCTCATCGTCGCGGCATGACGAGCCTCGGCGTGGGCGAAGAGCTCGGTCTCGTAGCGGCGCACATCCTTGACCGGAACTTCATCGACGAAGCCGTTGGTGCCCGCATAGATCGCGAGGACCTGGCGCTCGATGGACAGAGGCACGTACTGCCCCTGCTTAAGTATCTCAACGAGACGTTCGCCGCGCGCAAGCTGCTTCTGCGAGGACGCATCGAGCTCGGAGCCGAACTGCGCGAACGCAGCCAGCGCGTTGTACTGCGCCATGTCCAGGCGCAGGCGGCCGGCGACGGATTTCATCGCCTTAGTCTGCGCCGCCCCGCCGACGCGCGACACAGAGAGGCCGACGTTGACGGCAGGACGAATGCCGGAGTAGAACAGGTTCGACTCAAGATAGATCTGACCATCGGTGATCGAGATGACGTTCGTCGGGATGAAGGCCGAGACATCGTTTGCCTGCGTCTCGATGATCGGCAGCGCGGTGAGCGAACCGCCGCCGTTCTCCTTCGATAGCTTGCACGCGCGCTCAAGAAGGCGGCTGTGTAGATAAAATACGTCGCCGGGATACGCCTCGCGTCCCGGGGGGCGGCGGAGCAGGAGCGAGAGCTGACGGTACGCCGCCGCGTGCTTGGACAGATCGTCGTAGATCACGAGCACAGCCTTGCCCTGCCACAAGAATTCCTCGCCGATCGAGCAGCCCGTGTAGGGCGCGATGTAAAGCATGGGCGCGGGCTCAGACGCGCCCGCCGAGACGACGATCGTGTACTCCATGGCGCCCGCGTCCTGCAAAGTCTGCACGACAGCCGCAACGGTGGACTGCTTTTGACCGACGGCCACATAGATGCAGATTGGACGGTTGGCTTGATTTTTCTGGTTGATGATCGTGTCGATCGCGATCGCGGTCTTGCCGGTCTGGCGGTCGCCAATGATCAACTCGCGTTGGCCTCGGCCAATCGGGATCATCGCGTCGACGGCCTTGACGCCAGTCTGCAGTGGCTCGACAACGGGCGCGCGCTCCATGACGCCGGGCGCGACGATGTCGATCGGGCGCGACTTCTTCGTCTGGATAGCACCCTTGCCATCGATCGCGCGGCCGAGAGCGTCCACGACGCGGCCGATCATGGCCTCGCCAACGGGGACCTGGGCGATCTTACCGGTGCGGCGGACAGGATCGCCTTCCTTGACAAGCGAGTCCGTGCCGAAGAGCACACAGCCGACGTTTTCCTTCTCAAGGTTGAGGACCATGCCCATGACGCCGTTGGGGAACTCGAGGAGCTCACCCGACATGGCGTTCTCGATGCCGTAAACCCGGGCGATGCCGTCGCCGACCTGCAAAACGGAGCCTTCTTCTTTCAGTTCGGTGGATCCAGAGAACCCTTCGATCTGCTTTTTGATGACGGCGGTAATCTCTTCCGGTCTAATTGCCATGATAGTCGAAGCTCTCCCGGAGTCGGCGCAGCTGCCCGCGCAGGCTCGAATCAAGGACCCAGTCGCCGATCTTGACGGTCACGCCGCCGATCAGCTCCGCATCCTCCTTCACGTCAAGTTCAATGTCTTTGCCGACAAATGTCCTCAGCTTCGCCGCAAGCTGCTGCCTCGCTTCGGGAGAGAGGGGAGCGGCAGTGCGCACGTGCGCCTTCGCCGAGCCGCGCTTGTCGGCGGCCAGACGCGCGTAGTTAGCGGCCACCATGACCATCAAGTCGAAGCGCTTCTTGTCCACGAGCAGGTCAAGAAACTTGAGCGTCGTCGAGCCGACCTTGTCGCCGATGGCCTCATGGAGAAGCTGTTTTTTGCGTGCCGGGGGCACCCGTGGGTGGCGGAGCGCGGACATCGCGTCGAGCAGCAGCTTGTGCGCGGAACCGAGGTCCGCTTGGACCTTCTGCTCCTCACCTTTGGAGACCGCGGCCTGAAAAAGCGCGGCCGCATAGCGGCCGGCCAGGACGCGATCGGAGGCCTGCATTTAATTGCTCCCCGCCTTCTTGGTGGAATCAAGATCCCTAAAGAAGCCGTCGAGCACGCTCTTTTGCACGCCCGCGTCGACGGACTTGCGCAGAAGCTTTTCCGCGGCAATCACGGACAGCGACGCGACTTCCTTGCGCAGGTCGCCCACCAGCTTATCCTTCTCGGCGGCGAGCTCATGGGTCGTCTTCGCCTTGATCGCCGCGGCGTCGGCCTCCGCCTCGGCCTTGAGCCGAGCGCGCAGCGCCTCGCCGTCCCTCATCGCAGCGGCGAGCAACTCCTTGCTCTTGGCCTGCACCCCGGCCATCTGTGCCTCGAGCTCCTTCTGGATGCGCTCGGCTTCCGCGCGCGCCTTCTCGGCGCCTTCGCGGTCGGCTTTCAGACGCGCCTCGCGCGCCTCGACCGATTTCAGCAGCGGGCCCCAGGCGAAAGCTTTGAGAATACCCACCAGGCAAAGAAAGGTCACGATAGTCCAGACGGTGAGCCCGATGTCGGGTGCGAGAAGATCGCCCATGTTATTCGCCGCTCCTCTTTCGGCTAGTGCGTCGCGGCGGCTCCGTGCTCGGCGGAAGCGCCGGCGACGGGAACGCCCTTGTTGAGGGCCAGAGCGGCAAGCAGGACGCTGACAAGCGCCAGCAGGCCGAGGCCTTCGATCATGGCGGCCGGGATGATCATCATCGTCTGCAGCGCGCCGGCCGTCTCGGGCTGGCGGGACGCTCCCTCGAGGGCCGCACCCGCAAGCCGAGAAATACCGTACGCGGCGCCGATGAGGCAGAGGCCCGCGCCGACGAAAACGCCGACATAAGAGAGTCCGAGTTCCATGTCAATCTCCTGAGACTTCATGATCCCGGCCGTCCAAGGACTTCCGGGTTGCAACCTCCGCGGTTTAGTGCGGGTGTACGGCTCCGCCCACGAACAGGGCGGTCAAGAACGTGAAGATGTACGCCTGAAGAAACGACACCAGCACATCCATCGTGTAGATGAACAAAGCCAAGCCGACCGACGGAATAATCATGGTCGTTCCGAACGCCTTGCTCATCTCGGCGAAGATGAAGATCATGCAGAGAAAAGCGAGGGACACGACGTGGCCGGCGAGCATGTTCGCAAACAAGCGGATGCACAATGAGATGCACTTGGCGAACATGCCGAACACCTCGATGACGAATAAAAGCGGCCACAGGATCAGAGGCACCCCGCCGGGCACAATGTGCACGACATAAGAGACCAGACCCTGCTCCTTGACCCCCGCGAACTGGATCAGGCCGAACGTACAGATCGCCATGCCCGCGGTGACCCATGGGTTTGCGGTCACGCCCGACATGTGCGGCACGAGACCGAGCAGGTTGCAGGTGAGCAGGAAGAAGAACAAGGTCAGAAAATAGGGCAGATAAAAGCCGGCGTGGTGGCCGAAGATCGGCTTCAGGATGTCGTCGCGCACGAAGAGGGCGAGCGGCTCGAACATCGAGCGCATCACGCGCGCCAGACTCGACTCGGAGCGGGCGGCGAAGGTCAGCGCGACGATCGCAAGGACGCACGCGATCCACATCGTGCGCAGCAGCGGGGAGAGGCCCATATCGACGGAGCCAAGGGGGCCGAGGGTCGCCACGATCTTATGCGAGGTCTTATGATCGACGAGGTGGTGTGCGAGGATGTGCTCGAAATTCATCGGATCTTCAGGTGCCTGATCTCCAACGTCAACAACAGGGCCAACAAAGCGAACACGTAAGCAATCATGACGACTTCAAACGACAGCCCAACTTGACCGTAGGCCCAGATCCCCAAGGCGAGCAAGGCTCCGGCCCTGAACGCCATCCCGCCGCCGAAGGCCCGCCAGAAGGCCTTCGTTGAGCGTCCTCTCGCCCGCAGCAGCCAAACCACGCTCACTGACGACGACGCCCATGCCGCCGCCGTTCCGATCGCGATCCCTTTTCGATCCGGCGCCTCGATCCAGATTCGCCCGGCAAGCAGCGCCGCAGCGACCGCGATGAGGGCGCCCTCAGCGACGGCCCGCGCCGCCGTTTTTCGGAAGGCTGAAGGTCCGGATGAGACGATAGAGTCCAAGCACGATTCCAAAGAGCGCGCCGATGAGCGTTCCCCACGGCGAGGATTTGAAACGCCCGTCGATCCAATATCCCAGACCGACGCCGAGCAATGTGAAGGAGGCCAGCTCCCAGCCGACGCTCAACGCGAGCGCCAAGGAGCTTTTCTGGCCTTCCTCAGACGACTCGAGTTCTGTCGGCATTCTCGGCGACGACGGTCTATTCTACGATTTAGCGGGCGACCTGTCAATTTTCGGGAAAAAGGGCTATCCTTCCGGCATGAACGGACCTGCCCTCGAGCGCGGTCCCGCGACCATTTTGATCGCGGACGACCTGCCCGATCTGCTCCAGGCCCTCAAGGAAACTTTGGAGCGGGAGGGCTTTGTCGTGACCGCCGTCGGCGACGGTCAGTCGGCGCTGGACGCGATTCGCTCCAACCCGCCCGACATCGCAGTGCTCGACCTGAAGATGCCCCGCCTGACCGGCTTCCAGGTCTGCTCGGCTCTGCGCGAGGACCCGCTCCTTGAGAATCTGCCGGTCATCATCCTCTCGGCGTCGGGCACGCGCGACAGCAAGGTCGCCGGCCTCGACCTTGGCGCCGACGATTTCATCACCAAACCCGTCGATGTGCGCGAACTGCTCGCTCGCATCCGCATGATCCTCAAGCGCAGCCGCCAAGGCATCGACGCGAACCCGCTCACACGCCTGCCCGGAAACCTCGCGATCGAGTCGCGCATCGAGCGTGCCGTCGCCGACGACCGTCCTCTCGCCGTGCTGTACGTCGACCTCAACCAGTTCAAGGCGTACAATGACGCGTACGGCTACGATGAGGGCGATCAGGTGCTCAAGGGGCTTGCGCGCGTGCTCGTCGATCAGCTGCGCGGGGGCGCCGGCGCAGAATTCGTCGGCCACATCGGCGGCGACGACTTTATCGTGCTTTCGACGCCCGATAAGATGGAGCCGCTCGCCCAGCGCATCTGCGACGCCTTCGACGCAGTCGCGCCCTCCTTCTATAGCGAAGAAGACCGCGCGCGCGGCGCGATCGTCGCCAAAGACCGCCAGGGCAACGCGAAGGAGTTCCCCCTGCTGTCGGTTTCGATCGGCATCTGCCACAACCGCGACCGCCGGCTCGCGGGGTTCGCGCAGGTCGCGCACCTCGGGGCCGAACTCAAGAAGGTCGCGAAGGGCAAGCCGGGCTCGGCGTTCGTCATCGACCGCCGCAAAGATTAAGAGTCAGATCGCCTCCCAGGCCGACGCCAGGCCCTGGCCGACGCCGATGCACAGCGCGGTCAAGCCGCGTTTTGCCTTTCGACGGCGCATCTCATGGAGAAGCGTCACGACGATGCGGCACCCCGACGATCCGAGCGGGTGGCCCAGGGCGATCGCGCCACCGTTCACGTTTAGTTTGGCGCCGTCGATCGAGAGTTCCCGCTGGCACGCAAGAGCTTGCGCCGCGAAAGCTTCGTTGATCTCAATTAAATCGAGATCCGATGTTTTCCAGCCGAGCCGCCCCAACAGCTTCTTCGTCGCAGCGACCGGCCCGATGCCCATCAACGAAGGCTCCACGCCCGCCGACGCGGAACCCGCCCAGCGCGCGAACGGCTTCAGACCGAGGGAGTCGGCTTTTTTTCTTTCCATCAAAAGCATCGCGGAAGCCCCGTCATTCAAAGTAGAGCTATTACCGGCGGTAACGCTTCCATCCTTCCGGAAGGCCGGCTTCAAGGACGATAATTTTTCAAGACTTGAATCCTCGCGGATCGTCTCATCGCGTTCGTAGTCGACGTGCGGGCCCTTCTTCTGCGGCACGGCCACCGGCGCGATCTCCTCGCGGAACACCGAGTCGCGGGCCTTCGCCGCGCGGCGGTGGCTTTCGAGAGCGAACGTGTCCTGGTCGGCGCGCGAGATGCCGTACTTCGCCGCGACGTTGTCGGCGGTCTCGCCCATACTCTCGAGGGGAAATAGATCGGCCAGGCGCTTATTCGGATAGCGCCAGCCGAGGGCCGTGTCGTAGGCCGTCAGGTTGCCGAACGCATAGCCGGCCTCGGCCTTGGGCAAGGAATAGGGCGCGCGACTCATACTCTCAACGCCGCCGGCGACGTAAACGTCGCCCTCGCCCGCGAGAATCGCGCGCGCGGCGGTGTTCACGGCCTCAAGGCCGGAGGCGCACAGGCGGTTGACCGTGGCTCCCGGCACCGAGCGCGGCAGACCCGCGAGCAAAGCAGCCATGCGCGCGACGTTTCGGTTGTCCTCGCCGGCTTGATTGGCGCAGCCGAGGTAGACGTCGGAGATCTCGGCTGGATCGAGGCCCGGCGCTTTTTTCAGGAGTGCTGCGAGAACGTATCCGGCCAAATCATCCGGCCGCACCGCGGCCAGTCCTCCGCCCAAACGGCCCACGGCCGAGCGCACGGCCGCAACGGCGACGACTTCACGAGATCCCATCGAACTCCTCCATCCGGCTTCGCCATTCCTCACTCACGCGCACTGGACGTTGAAGCTTGTAGTCAAAAGCAACCATCACCGATTTTGCTTGGGCGACAAGCCTCTCATCGGCCTTTGCCTCGATTCGATACTCCATCTTGATGCTGGCCCCGCCGATCTCCGAGACACGGCATCCGACAAAAAGAGTTTCGTGGTGTAGGACGGGGCTCTTGTAGTCGATTTCAATGCGGGCGAGGATGACCCCGAATTCCTCGATCTTGACAAGGCCAAGAACGCGGCGGAGATAGGCAATGCGCGCGACCTCAAGGAAGCTGAGGTAGTTCGCGTTGTTCACGTGGCCGAGGCCGTCCGTGTCGGAGAAGCGCACGGGCACCTCGCTGACGAGCTTGTAGCCGTCCATCAGCGCGCCTCTTGAAGGAGCTTGGCAAAGCGCGCGCGGCTCATGACCACCTGGAGCACCGAGCCCTCGCCGATCTTGCGCCCGCGGCTGTGCACTTCGGCGCGCGCGAAAATGCGCGGACCTTTGACGCGCACGAGCTTGGCGAAGACGTGCAGGGGCGCGCCGATGCGGGCCGGACGCAGGTGCTTGACGAGCACAGCGCCTCCGACGGCCTCCTCATCGGCGTCAAGATAGGGTGCGAGCAGCATACGCGCCGCGGTCTCCATATGGTAGACCATGGCCCAGGTCGCGTACAGCCGGTGGCGCACGAGCCCCTCGAGATGCGGCCTCATGTGCCGCTCGACGCGGGCGGGAAGATCCACGGTCATGCCGATGCGTAGGCCGGGCTTCATGAGATCAACCCCAGAGCGGCCAGGCGCACGGCGTCGGCGGCCGAGGAGAATGGCATTGCCGACGCGGCGGCGCGCGCGGCCTCGCCCATTTTCTTGAGCTTCCCGCGATCGGCGACCATGTCCACAAGGGCGGCAGCCAGAAGAGGCGGCGCCTTCTTTGGCGTCGGATAGTGGACCACACGCCCCGCGTCGAGCGGCAAGGTGTCGCGCACCCCATAGTGGTCGCTCGCGAGCACCGGCAGGCCCGCGTGCATGGCCTCGACGACATTTAATCCATAGCTCTCGTGGATCGATGGGGAAACAAAAAGGCTCGCAAGCTGGAAATAGGCCTGTTTTGCGGCCGCATCAAGATAGCCCGGGAAAACGACCTTGACCTGTTTTAGTTTTGCCGCGGCGGCGCGAACTTGACGTCCGTAGGCCTGTCCCATCATGAAGGCCGGCTCGCCGCAGATGAACAAGCGAATATCCTTGCCGATCAACTTGCCGCTCGCTTCCAGAAGACGCAAAGCCTCAATCAACAGATGCACGCCCTTCTCCGGCGAGATGCGCGACAAGGTCATCAGAACCATCGTGTCCTTGGTCATCTCGTGGTACTCGCGCAGCTCGGCCGCGCGGTTCTCATCGGCAGGCCCCGGCGGATCCGACCACACGCCCCAGGGCACGACCACGATCCGGCGGGAAAGCTCTTCATAACCCACGAGATCACCGTAGCAGCGCATGAGCGTGTCGGCCATCGCCCGCGAGGGCACGACCATCCGCTGCGAATGATAGACGGTTTCGCGCTGCTTTTCGAACACAAGATTCAAAATGTCGGGCAGGATCCAATCGGCGCCAATCGAGCGCATGCGCTCGTGCAGTCCCGTGAGCTTTTCGGGCGCGACGATGCGGCGCAGGTAAAGCTTGTTGAAGTAATCGACGACGTCGACGTGCCAGAGCGAGAGAATCCGGTAGCCGGCCGCGGTCAGCCCGGCGAGCTGCGGCCCCTCGGACACGTCATTGACGACAATCGCGGTCTCCTCCGGAGGGAACTCCTGGATCCGCTCCAGGATCCAGCGCGTCGTCTCCCTCTCAAAGTCGCGACAGAAACGCGCGTAATCGAGCTCACTAAGATCCACGAGCCCCTCGGGACGCTCGGCCAGGCGATGATAGTCACAGCCGCCGACCGGCGTCTCCGGTCCGGAACCCAACACTGTCAGGGACCAGGACGCGTCGGGGCTCCAATGGCGCACAAGCTGCAGCCCAACCATGGCGCCGCCGCCCAGAGGCGTGCGGTCCATGGGGTAGCCGACATGACTGGCGACGAAGACGAGCCGCTTCAAGCCCGTTATTATATGATAGTCCCGGAGGACATCCCCATGAACGCGAAATCCGAGGCCATCGTCATCGCCGGCGGGGCCCGAACGGCAATCGGTCATATCTCCCGGTCCTTATCGGCGATCAAGCCGGAAGACTTGATGGTCGACGCGCTGACCGCGACGCTCTCCCGCGCCAAGCTTTCCAGGGACTCCGTCGACGGCGTCCTCGTCGGCTGGGTCGGACAGACCTTCTCCGCCCCGAACATCGCGCGTGTCGCCGCTCTACGCGCCGGACTCCCGGAGAGGGTCTCGGCCGTGACCGTGCAGAACAACTGCGTCTCCTCAATCGAGGCGATCTCCGCCGCTTGCCGCTTCATCATGGCCGGGGAAGGCGAGGTATACCTGGCCGGCGGTGTCGAGGTCATGTCGCGTCTGCCCTACTCGATCGATGGCAGCCGCTCCGCCAAGCCGCTACGCTCACTGGCGGTCGTCAAGGAAAAATGGGCCGAACTGCCGACCTCGCCCGAGGTTCAGATCTGCGACGCAATGGAGCAGGGCCTCACCGATCCCGTCAAGCACATCAACATGGCCGCCACCGCCGAGGTCTGCGCGCAGATGTACGGCATCGGCCGCGCCGAACAAGACGAGTACGCGCGCGAGAGCTTCCGCCGCACCCTCGCCGGCTGGAAGTCGGGCTTCTTTGACTCGAGCGTCGTCCCGGTCGCGCGGGACGGCAAGACCATCCTCGAAAAAGACGAGTATCCGTTCCTGCGCGAGGACCTCGTCGACAAACCCCAGATGTTCGCCAAGGCGCCGGCCGCGTTCGACAATTCCAGCTACACGATGAAGGATTTTTACCGCGAATACGGGCAGTTCATTGACGGTAAAAATTATCAAGAGGGCATGAAGGGCACCGTCACGCTTTTCAACTCCTGCGGCCGCTCCGATGGCGCCGCCGCCGTGATCGTTGCCACCGCGAAGAAGGCCAGGGAGCTCGGCCTCGAGGTGCTCGCCGAGATCAAAGGTTGGGGATTTGAGGGCAACAATCCGGCGCACATGGGCGTCTCTCCCGCGCTCGCCGCCCCGACGGCACTGAGGCGCGCAGGCGTCAAGTTCGAAGATCTCGACCAGATCGAGCTGCATGAGCCCTTCGCGGCGACCGTGCTCTCCATCTTCAAGCTCGGCAAGCAGAAATTCGGCCACGATTGGGAAGCGAAGAACAAATCCGGCGCGCTGAACCCCAACGGCGGCTCCTTGGCCGTCGGCCATCCGCTCGGCGCCACGGGCGCTCGACTGATGCTCAATCTCGTGCACGCGCTCAAGAATAACCCGAAGGGTCGCACCGGCATGCTCGCCGCGTGCGCGGGCGGCGGCATGGGCGGGGCGATGGTCGTCGAGAAGACGAGCTAGGGAGAGCCTGCCGGCTTCTGACAGCTCGGCTTGAGCTCCTGGAAGTATTTGTTTCCAGAACTGCCCCCGCCTCCGCGCCTCTCGGCCACGATGGCCATCAGCGGGTCGTTTTCCATCAGATAGAAGCGCTTGAGCGGCGACTTCCCCTTCCGCTCAATGATGACGACGTTGAGCGAGAACTCGCAAATCAGCTGGTCCTCGCTGCAGTCGGTCTTCTTCTCGATGTAGTCCTCTTCCTCCCACTCGATCTCGGTGTTGCTCATGATCATCCCCATGATGCGAACACCCTCGGGGCCGTGGTAGCGCTTTGGAGTGCAGGCCGGCGACGGGAATCGGAACGGCCCCTTCTTCTTGCCATCGTGGATCTTGACGATGGCGTCGATCTCCATCTGCTTGGCGCGCGCTTTGTCCTGCCACTTTTTGGGCAAGGCCGCCGCGTGGAGCTTCATGAATCCCAAGACCAAGGCGGGGTCAGCCTCGTTCACCGGCGTCTTGAGCATGTACTCGACGATTTTGATCCGCGTCTTCTCATCGGGGCCCGAGGGGCCGGCCGCAGCGGCGAAACCGGCCAGGCATAAGGTCAGGGCAAGGGCGTTCATCTATCCTCGGGGATGATGTTTGGCGTGGGCGGCCTTCAGCGCCGAGGCGTCAAGGTGGGTGTAGATCTGAGTCGTGGCGAGGTCGGCGTGGCCGAGCATCTCCTGCACGGAGCGCAGGTCCGCGCCCCCCTGCAGAAGATGCGTCGCGAAGGTGTGGCGTAGAAGATGCGGATGCAGACGCGCCTTGATCCCGACGCGCACGCCAAGCGCGCGCAGGCGCCTCCAAAATTGGATGCGAGAGAGCTTCTTGCCGGTCCGCCCCAGAAAGAGCTCGGCCGCGGGATTCTTGAATCGTCGTTCGCGTTCAACGAGGTAGCCGCGCACGGCCGCGAGAGCCCGAGCGTGCACAGGAACCAAACGCTCTTTATTGCCTTTGCCGAGAATCTTCACCCAGCCGTCCTGCAGGTTGGCCGACTCGGGTTTAAGCGACACCAGTTCTGAGACGCGCAGGCCCGAGGCATAGAGAAGCTCGAGCATCGCGCGATCTCGAACATCCGCGTAGTCCGTCGTGTTCGGCGCGGCGAGCAGGCGGACCGCCTCTTCCTTCGTTAGGTATTTGGGCAGGCGCGCGGGAATGCGCGGCGTGCGCAAGGTCTCCGCCGGACTTGCAGGCAGGCGCTCCTCGAGCGTCTCGAAGGCAAAATAGGATTTGAGCGACTCGACCTTGCGAAACAGCGACGCGGGCTTGAGGCCCCGCTCACGCTGCGCCCACAGGAAATCGTCGAGATCCGAACGCTCCGCTTTGCGCGCGTCGAGCCGGCGTTCCCCCGCCCAGACGAAGAAGACGCCGATGTCCGAGCGATACGCCGACACCGTGCGTGGGGAGAGCCCGCGCTCCAGGCTCAAGTAGCGGGAGTATTCCTCGAGGCGCGCAGCCGACTCTTTTACATCCACAGGACTATTCTAGTACCCGCGTGCCGCGGTTGCACGACTAAATTGTGGGAAAGAGGGCCGCCGCCCCCTGGGGAGGGAGCGGCGGCAATTTTTCCGTCTCTTCTTAAGCTTTGGACTTCGCGGCCGTCTTGGGCTCGGCCTTCACGGGAGCCGGGGCTTCGCCCTCGGCCGGCTTGGAATCGACCGGAGCGACCAGATACTTGTCGCGCAGCGCCTTCTCGAGCTTCTCGGCGACATCCGTGTGGTGCTTGAGGTAGGCCTTCGCGTTCTCTCGCCCCTGGCCGAGGCGCTCGCCCTCGTAGAGGTACCAGGAACCGGATTTCTCAACGACCGCCGCCTCAACGCCGAGATCCACGAGGCAGCCCTCGCGGGACACGCCGAAGCCGTGGATCATCTCGAACTCCGCCGTGCGGTAGGGCGGGGCGACCTTATTCTTGACAACCTTGACCCGGGCGCGCGCGCCGACGACGACATCTCCTTCCTTGATGTTCTCGATGCGCCGGATCTCAAGGCGCATGGTTGAGTAGAACTTCAGCGCCAGGCCGCCGGTCGTCGTCTCGGGATTGCCGAACATGACGCCGATCTTGTTGCGGATCTGGTTGATGAAGATAATGGTGGTCTTGCTCTGGGCCACGACCGCGGTGAGCTTGCGCAGAGCCTGGCTCATGAGCCGCGCCTGCAGGCCCATGTGGCTGTCGCCCATCTCGCCTTCAATCTCGGCCTTCGGAACGAGGGCCGCGACGGAGTCGATGACGATCACATCGATCGCCGAGGAACGCACGAGCTTCTCGGTGATCTCGAGGGCCTCTTCGCCGCAGTTGGGCTGAGCGATCAGCAAGCCGTCGATGTCTACACCAAGCGCCTTCGCGTACGCGGGGTCCATGGCGTGCTCCGCGTCGATGTAGGCGGCAGCGCCCCCGAGCTTCTGAGCCTGGGCGACGGCCATCAGCGCCAAGGTTGTCTTACCCGAGGACTCGGGCCCGTAGATCTCGATGATGCGTCCGCGCGGGAAGCCGCCCACGCCGAGCGCCAAGTCGAGGGACAGCACCCCGGTCGAAATCGCGTCGATCTTGATCTTGGCAGCGCGGTCGCCGAGCATCATCACCGCTTCCTTGCCATAAGCCTTTTCGATCTGAGCCATCGCCAGCTCCAACGCCTTCGACTTGCCCGTGTCCATGTTTCCCATTGAGTGATTTCTCCCTCCTCGAGCTCCCCGTCACTTCAGGGGCTCAAGGGAATTAGTATAGCAGAAGTCTTGTTCGAACACAAGTTCGATCT
The DNA here is from genome assembly GCA_023249675.1 of Elusimicrobiota bacterium. Taxonomy (GTDB): domain Bacteria; phylum Elusimicrobiota; class Elusimicrobia; order UBA1565; family UBA9628; genus GWA2-66-18. Next base: position 20,090 of record JAHFCE010000003.1, read on the forward strand.
TTGTTCGATAACTGTTCGAATGCGCCCAAGACCCCTCTCTACTAGACGATTGGGGGGGTCAAAAAGTTCCCTAGTCGATGCGCTGATAGAGGTCTTTTTCGAGAATCTGGATCGAAGTGCGCCACTCGGTGCCTGCGGCACCGAGCTTAAAAGTCGGCACTTGGACGGGAAATACGCGCAGGACGGTGCGGCTGTCGACCCACCAGAACTTGTCGCCGGAGCGTTCTCCCTCGCCGTAGGTGAGGGAAAGATCGCGCGCCAACTCTTCGGAGGTCTTCTCGCCGGAGCGCTTGACATCGTAGATCACTTGAATATCTACTAAGCGCCCTTTCTTAAAGCCAAGCATCAGCGCCTGCGCCCAGTTCGGGAAGCTCTTTGCGTACGCGCGCTCAACGCGGTAGCGCGTCACGCGCCCGCGCGGGTCGACATGCGCTGGCCACTCCTGAGCGGGCGGGTAAATGAGCTGAACGTCCTTAAGACTATCGCCCAACTGGAGGTCGGCGAGGGAACGCTGGATCGCGGGCGGATCTTCATAGCCGTCGCCGGCGGCGCCACTCTTGAGAGGCGCCGTCGAGACCGCAAGCAGGGCCAGCAGGAGCAGCCGCATCTAACGCACGACCCGCGCCCGATGGCGCGTATCGGCCTTCGCGTAGTACTGGGGACCGGCGTAGTGCTTGAAGGTCACCTTGCCGACCTTGGTGATGAAATCCTTGGCCTGCGCGTAGGAGCGGTTTTGGCCGGTGAGAACGGTCACGGCATAGTCGCCATTCGGCGTCAAGAACACCGCGGAGTCGTGGCAGGCCTGGCGCAACAGGCCCGTCTTATGCGCAATCTCCCAGCCCACAGGCATGCCCTTGGCCAGGCGCGAGGCGACGGCCTTGGGCTTCTTGAGGATGTCGAGCATGACCTCGCTCGACAACTTGTCGACGGCCTGACCCGTGTAAATCTTGTCCATCAACAAGGTCATCTCTCGCGCCGTCGTGTAGTTCTCATGCATGACACGCCCGCCCTTAATGCTCATGCCTTCCTCATAGATGCCGGTATACAGAAGGCCCATGCGCGGGAATTGTTGTTGAACGTAGCCGAGGCCGAGGCGGTCAAGAACCATCTTGGTCGCCGTATTGTCCGACTCGTTGATCATATGGATGAGTAGTTCGCGCACGGTGAGCTTCGTGCCGTCGGGGCGCCACTTCAGCGAGCCCGAGCCCCCGACGCGGTTGCGCCGAGTGATCGGTATGCGCTCATCGAGAGCCAGCTGCCCGTCGCGAATGTTGTAGAACGCCGCGATCATGACCGGAACCTTGATCAAGCTCGCCGCTGGAAATAGGTCGTCGGGATGGTGCGCCCACGTCCTCCCGGACTTGAGGTCCTTAAGATAGATGGAGACGCGGCCGGGATACTTCGCCGCCATCTTGGCGAGTTCCCCGGTCATCGCCTCCCACTGAACATCGCGCAGATCGGGCACGATCGACGGAGTCGGGGTGGGGCCGATCGACGGCATCGCGGGCGATGGGACGACCACGGCGGTCGGCGGGGCAACCACGCCGAAAGACGCGGGGGCCGCGATCTCGGCCACCTCCTGATCCTCCTCAGGACGGCCGGTCTCCTCGTTCCAGTCAAGCTGATAGCCGAGGCCGTACGCCAGGCCGATGACGGCGACCGCCGCGACGAGCAGAAGGTCGGCGCCTTGCGCGCGAAAGACCTCCCAACGGAGGCGTCTCTCAATCAGGATGCGGCTCATGCCCTGCTGATCGATCCCTTACTGCGCTTTGACGGCCGGATTTTTGGAGAACGCCAGCTTATCGTTGGCCGCGTCGACCTCGACATAAATGGTATCACCGCGCTCAAACTTCTTGAGCAGGATGTCCTCGGACAGGGAGTCCTCGACCGCTCTTTGGATCGTGCGTCCGAGCGGGCGGGCCCCGTAGTTCACGTCGAAACCGTTCTTGATGAGGAACTTCTCGGTCTCGGGGCTGAACTCGATCTTAAAGCCCTGGGCCTCGATCTTCGCGCGGACCTTGCCGAGCATCATCGTGAGAATATCCGCCATCTCCTTCTCGTTGAGCGGATGGAAGACGATGATGTCGTTGAGGCGGTTGATGAACTCGGGCGAGAAGACGCGCTTGACCTCATCCATGACCGTCTCCTTCATCTTCTTGTAGTCGCGCTGATCTTGGTCGGCGGTATCGGCCGCGGCGAAACCAAGAGACTTCCCCTTGGAAATCAGGCGGGCGCCGACGTTCGAGGTCATCAAAACGACCGTGTTCTTGAACGACACTTTGTGACCCAAATTGTCGTTGAGCACTCCGTCGTCCATCACTTGGAGCAAAATATTAAAGATGTCGGGATGCGCCTTTTCGATTTCATCGAGCAGAACGACCGAGTACGGCTTGCGGCGCACCGCCTCGGTGAGCTGGCCGCCCTCTTCATAGCCGACGTAGCCGGGAGGCGCTCCGATGAGGCGCGAGACCGCGAACTTTTCCATATATTCGGACATATCGATCCGGATCATGGAATCTTCGTTGCCAAACATGAATTCCGCCAACGCTCTCGCAAGCTCCGTTTTACCTACGCCGGTCGGTCCGAGAAACATGAAGGAGCCGATCGGCTTTTTCACATCTTTAAGGCCCGCGCGCGCGCGGCGGATCGCCTGGGAGAGCGTTTTGATCGCCTCTTCTTGGCCGATGACGCGCTTGTGGAGGTTCTGCTCCATATGCACCAGCTTCTGCGTCTCGGTCTCGGTCAGCGCGGTGACGGGCACGCCGGTCCACTTGGACACGACGGCCGCGATATCTTCCCCGGTGATGGTCGGAGTCGACTGGTCGCGCTTCTCGCGCCACTTCTTCTTGTTTTCCTCAAGAGCCTTACGCAGCTCCTTCTCCTTATCGCGCAAGCGGGCGGCCTTTTCGTACTCCTGACCGGAGATGGAGGAGGACTTGTCCTTGACCACCTTCTCGATCTCAACTTCTTTGTCCTTGAACTCAGGGGGCGTCGCCGAGGACTGCAGGCGCGCGCGCGAACCGGCCTCGTCGATGAGGTCGATCGCCTTGTCGGGCAGAAAACGCTCGGAGATATAGCGGTCGGAAAGCTCGGCGGCGGCGCGCAGCGCGCTGTCGTCATACTTGATCTTGTGATGCGCCTCGTACTTGTCCTTGAGCCCCTTCAAGATCTCGACCGTTTCCTCGACCGACGGCGGGTCGACGATGATCGGCTGGAAGCGGCGCTCGAGCGCGGCGTCGCGCTCGATGTACTTGCGGTACTCGTCGAGCGTGGTCGCGCCAATCGCCTGCAGCTCGCCGCGCGACAGCGCAGGCTTGATCATGTTGGACGCATCGATGGCACCCTCAGCCGCGCCGGCGCCGATGACGGTATGCAGCTCATCGATGAAAAGGATGACCGCGCCCTTGGAGCGGCGGATTTCTTCGATAATATTTTTTAATCTTTGTTCGAATTCGCCGCGATATTTAGTTCCCGCGACCACCAGAGCCAAGTCAAGCGTCAGAAGCCGTTTGTTGAGAAGAATCTCGGGCACGTCCGCCGTGGAGATCTTGGTCGCCAATCCCTCCACGATGGCCGTCTTGCCCACGCCGGGGTCGCCGATGAGGATGGGATTGTTTTTCGTCCGGCGCGCGAGAATTTGGATCATGCGCTCGATCTCGTCATCGCGGCCGATGACCGGGTCGAGCTTGCCCTCGCGGGCCATCGCGGTCAGGTCCCGGCCGAACTCGTCGAGCGTGGGAGTCTTCGACTTGGTGCGCGTCGGTGAACCCGAGCCCTGCTGGGGACCCGCGGCGGCCCCGCCGGCCTGCTGGGACTGGCCTTCGCCGAGGAGGTTGAGGACTTCTTCGCGAACGACATCGAGGCGAAGCCCCAAATTCTCCAACACGCGCGCGGCCACGCCCTCTTCCTCGCGGATGAGGCCAAGGAGCAAATGTTCCGTGCCCACGTAGGAGTGCCCCATGTGCTGGGCTTCCTCGACGGCATACTCAAGAACCTTCTTGGCGCGCGGAGTGAACGGGATCTCGCCCAGCAGCATGACGTTGTCGCCGGTGCCGACGATCTTCTCAATCTCGGAGCGCACGCGGCGCAGGTCGACTCCTAAATTGGCGAGGACCTGGGCGGCCACGCCCTCGCCCAAAGCGATCAAGCCGAGCAAGATATGCTCGGTGCCGACATAATCATGGTTGAGGCGCTTGGCCTCCTCCTGGGCGATCAGGATGACGCGCTGGGCCCGCTCCGTGAATCGATTCGACATAAAATTCTCCTGGAAGCCACTTCCGCTTCCTTAGTACGCACAGTATGGCACCCTCATATTACGATTCTGAGACGGGCGAGGGGTTGCCCGTTGCGGCCATTCTACATATTTTGAGCGGGGCGGTCCTTTACCGATTTTTTAGCGTCTTGTAATGATATTTGGGCGTTCCGGGGCTATACTCCAATGAATTCCGGAGGGTGCCATGACAGTCTTCATTTCCGCCGTCACCGCCGTTCTGTGCACGCAAATGGCCCTCGCGGAGCAGCGGGAAAACAAGCCTTTCAACACGGTCAACGGCCGCACCACGATCACCGCCCCGGCCGGGCCGCACCTCTTCGGAGGCGGCGCCCCGGCGAACACCCCCGCGGCCGGTCAGGCTCCCGAAGTAACGGCCGCGATGATCAACGGGGATCCGTCCGACGGCGGCCGCGCCTTCCTCGGCGGCGGACGCCCGGCCGCCTCCCGCGGCTCGGCGGGTCGCGCGGTGCGCCGTCTCAGCAACACCGAGGAGGCGCCGCCCAGTTTCAGCAAGCCCGGCGCTTGGGTCCGCACCACAGGCCAGATGCCCAAATACGAGAAAATCGAAAACGCCCCTGCCCACACAACAACCGCAGGCGAGATTGTGATGGACAAGAACAAGGCCGTGGACGTCGGTCGAGCGCCCAGCCTCCAGCGTGGCCCGAAAGACACCTTGCCCCGGCCGAATCCCGGCGCCGGCAGCGCCGGTTCCACCGGTGGCGCGGCGGCCAACTCCGCGGGCAGCAGTGACGCGTTCTAAATCCGCTATGATCCCCGCATGCGGCTCATACCGCCCGCGGGGATCAATCTTTTCCAGCTCATCTACATCCTGATCCGCGACTACAAGCAGCGAACTGGGCTTGAGCCGCTGAATCTGTCGCTTGGCAACCCTGACGGAATTCCCCCCGCGGCGATCCGCGCGCTCAAGGCCAAATACGCGCAGGATCCCGGCTACGATTTCCACACCTACGCCGAAGACAAGAATTTACTCCGCTTCGCCGAGGCCATGGTCTCGCTTCACGGCGGGATTGATGTGGACAAGCACCCGGGCCTGCGTGCTTTACCGATCGCGGGCATCAAAACCGCGAGCGCCTTGGTCCCTCTCGTCTGCGGGCTCCATCTTCCCGACAAAGCCCGGCGCGACGCTTTTCGCGTCGCCTCGAACCTCCCCGCCTACGACGTGATCGGCACCTGGAGCGATTCTTACCTGGGCGCCCGGCGCACGGTGTGGCCGCTCGCGAGCTCCGACAACATGCGCCTCAACGTCTCCCGATTGAAAACGGCTCTCAAGAAAGATGGCGTCGGCCGCGCCGACCTCGTCTTCGTCATCCGCCCCGGAAATCCCGCAGCCGTCGGCGCATCCACGGCCGATTGGAAGGAGTTGATCTCATTCTGCCTCGAAAAGAAAATGCGCCTCGTCAACGACGGCGCCTACGCCGGACTCGTCGCGTCCGGAACGCATGCTACCTTGGCCTCGGTCGCCAAGGACTTCCCCGAGCTCGAGTGGCTCGAGCTGTATTCGGTGAGCAAGTCCTTCAACGACCCCGGCGCGCGCCTGGGCGCGCTTGTCGGCTCGAAGGATTTTGTAGAAGACTTTGCTTTGGTCAAGGGCAACACCGACTCCGGCCCCGTCCCCAGCGTCATGGCCGCGTACGGCGAGTTCCTCAATAATCCGACCGCGGCGCGCCAAGCCCTCGGCGAGATTCGCGCCCTGTACGAGAAGCGCCTTGCCGACCTGATCCCGCGGCTGAAGGCCGCGGGCTTGAAACCCGCCTGCGCGACCGAGGCTGGCTTCTTCACGCTGTGGAAGACACCCAAAGAAGCCTTCGGAAAAAAGCTGCCGAAGGAGAACCGTCACGAAGCCTTCAACCGCGCCGTGATCGCCGAAACCGGCATCGTCGGCGTGCATTTCTCCGGCTTCGACGCGACCGGTAAGCCGGAGCCTCTGATCCGCTACGCCGTCTGCGCCGATGTCCTGGACAAAACATTCCAAGAACGCCTCGAGGCGGGGCTGGCAAAGATTAAGCCGGTCTATTGAGAGCGAACCCGATGGGAAACCTTCGCCGCGCGAGAGGATAGAAGCGCGCGCTCGGCTTCGGCGCGACGCCCGGCGGGACTCGCGAAGTGGCCCGCGTCCGTCCGGGCCACACGCGCGCCGCCGAGCAAGGCAGGAGGCATCGGCGCGGCGACGGCATCACGCAGCTCCTCGGGAACGGACTTCGGCTCCAGAACTGAATAGCGGGCCATGATGCCGACGGTCAGGGCCAAAGCAGCGGCGCCGATCAAGGTCCACAGGCGGCCCGGGCGAGTGTTTCCCATCCCTTTAATCATGCCTGAAAACGGATTTCGGCGACAGGGTCAAAAGTCCTAAAGGAGAGCGGGCCCAATCTGGGCCTTCTCCGACGGGGGAATGCGTTTGATTCAAACAGGGGAATGCTTTACACTATAGTCCATGAACCACGCCGAGTCCGCCGTCGCCGAGCCTTCCACCGACCTCAAGAATAAAACCCTCCTGGTCATCTCGTCGCCGAACCCGAAGAAGAAGTTTATCTACCAGCGCCTCAAGGAGCTGGGGTCGAAGATGATCCTCATGTCCTCCGAGGCGAACTGGGTCAGCAAACTCACCGATGGCTTCGTCGAATGCGATCCGCTCGACGAGGTCGCGTGCGTGGCGAAGGTCGAAGAGCTCGTCAAGACGCAGACCATCGACGGTGTCATCACTTTCTGGGAAAACGCGGT
>JAHFCE010000003.1:27111-33815 GCA_023249675.1 Elusimicrobiota bacterium
TCAACGCGCGCAACAAGTACCTCACGCGGCAGTCGTTGGAAAACGCCAAGCTCGCCAAGTACCAGCCCGCCTGGGCGCTCATCCAGAGCCACTCGGATCTCGAGAAGGCCGCGGCGCGCATCGGCTTTCCTCTCGTTCTCAAGCCGGCGTGGGGCGTGAAGAGCCAGTTCGTCGTCAAGCTTGATAATCTCGATGAGGCCAAGAAGGCTCTCGACTACATCAAAACGAACATGACCCCGGCCTTCGATCCCATTTATAAGTACGGCACGGACATCTTGGCCGAAGAGTTTATGGATGGGGCTGAAGTCGACATCGACCTTTTAGTTCAGAATGGTGAAATTAAATTCCATGCCTTCAACGACAACTTCCCGACCAAGGAGCCTTTCTTCGTTGAGACCGGCGACGCGATGCCCTCGCGCCACGAGGACAAAGACCTCTCCGACACGCTCAAGATGGCCAAAGAGGTCGTGAAAACCTTGGGGCTCACGCATGGCGCGCTTCACCTTGAGGCGAAAATTACGCCCGCCGGACCCAAGCTCGTCGAGCTGAACGCGCGCATGGGCGGCGACTACCTCTACGACTGGATCAAAACGATCTGGGAAGTGGACATCATTGAGGAGGCCTCGCGCATCGCCGTCGGCCAGCCCTGCCACCCGAAACGCCTGAAAGACCCCCGCTGCCATCTCGTCGGCAAATACCTGATCCCAGAACATTCCGGCGTCGTCACTGGTGTGAAGCTCCCGCAAGACAAGCCTGATCCCTTGAAAGTCCACGACATTGCGGTGCAGAAAGAGCCCGGCGATGCCGTGCTCGTTCCGCCGGAAGGCTTCGAGACGATCGGCTGGGTCGTCGGCCGCGGAGACACCTACGCCGAGGCCGAGGAGAATCTCGAGGAAGCTCTCCACCGGGTTTCCATCAATATCGTGCGCTTCGACTCCACCTCCTCTCTTGGCAAGACGCGCCGTAAGAACCGCTTCGGCGCAGCACAGGTCTCGCGCCGCCGCATCCTTCAGTCGGCGCGCATCGAGAAGGTCCGCGGTACAGGCTTTGACAAGAAGAGCTTGCACGTCGGCATCCTCTGCAACATCTTCGACGCCGAGGGCGGCGAGGAGGGCGCGGTGCACTCGGACCTCACCTCGGTGGGACGCAACATCCAAAAAGCCGTCGAGTCGAAGGGGCATAAGGTCACGTTCTTCGACATGAACGAAACGCCGTTGCCATTTGAAAAAATAGCCAACGCGAACGTCGATATGATTTTTAACGTTTGTGAACGAATTAATAATTCGTCTCTTCTAGAACCTCATGCCGCCGCCATCCTCGACTGCTTGGGAATTCCCTATACGGGTTCCAATCCCTTGACTTTGGCGTTATGCATCGACAAGATCAAGGTCAAAAAGATTTTAGAACAGCACGGCCTCCCCACGCCGAAGTTTGATTATGTCTTCGAGAAAAGTGAGCCTATCCGCGAAGACCTCCGTTATCCGTTGATGGTCAAGCTCGCCAATACCGACAACTCAATCGGCATCTCCAACCAGTCCGTTGTGACCAGTTTAAAGGCGTTAAAAGATCAGGTCGCGATGCTTCTCGAAAAATATAATCGCCCCGTCCTCATCGAGGAATTCATCGAGGGCGACGAAGTGGACGTGTCGATCATGGGCAATGAGGAGCGCGTGAAGGTGCTCCCTCTCTCGCGCTCGATCTTCGATGAGTTGCCGAAGGGCACCTGGGGCATCTACCCCTTCCAGGCCAAGTGGGAGGCGAACTCCGTCTACTCGAAAATCCGCGTCGAGCGCCCGGCCAAGTACAGCCAGAAGCTCTCCGCGCTGATCTCAGAAATCTGCCTCGACGCCTACCGCATCTTCGACTGCCACGACTACGCGCGCATCGAGGTCCGCGTGGACCGTTCGGGCAACCCGTACATCCTCGAGATCAACCCGAACCCATCCATCAGCGACGGCGACTGCGTGCCCGCCTGCGCCGAGGTGATCGGCCATAATTATGAGGACTTCATCGAGGAGATCATGAAGGAATGCATCTCTCGCTACCGCGCGCGGCCTCCTTATTATCACCTGCAAAGCGCGATGACGCCCTTTTAATGAAGATCCTCGTCACGGGCGCTTCCGGCTACATCGGCAGTCACGCCTGCCTCGAGCTACTGAAGGCCGGCCACGCGGTCACGGGCTTCGACAACTTTTCCAATTCATCTCCCGAGTCGATCGAGCGCGTCAAAGAATTAGCCGGCAAGCCGATGCGCCTGGAGAAAATCGACCTGCGCGAGCCCGATGAGCTCGACGCCCTCGTCGGCGAGGGCTTCGAGGCCGTGATGCACTTCGCCGGGCTCAAGGCTGTCGGCGAGTCGGTCGAGAAGCCCCAGCTCTACCACGAGAACAATGTCCTTGGCACCCACCATCTGCTCGCCGCGATGGAAAGGACCTCTTGCCGCCGGCTCGTCTTTTCGTCATCCTGCACCGTGTACGGCGCCGTGGAGAAAAATCCCGTCGATGAGCGCCACCCGCGCGCGGCGGTCAATCCGTACGGTAAGACCAAGCTCGACATCGAGGACATGTGCTACGAGCTCGCGAGCGAGGACAAGCGCTGGAAGATCGCGTTGCTGCGCTACTTCAATCCGGTCGGCGCCCATGAGAGCGGATTCATCGGGGAAGACCCGAAGGGTCTGCCGAATAACTTGATGCCTTTCGTGATGCAGACCGCCGTCGGACGCCGTCCTTTCGTCAACGTCTGGGGCGGCGATTACCCCACGCATGACGGCACCGGCGTGCGCGATTACATCCATGTGGTGGACCTGGCCCTCGGCCACGCCGCCGCCCTCGATAATCTCGACTCCTTCAAAGGCGCCCAGGCCGTCAATCTGGGCGCGGGACGCGGCTACTCAGTGCTCGAGGTCATCGCCGCCGCCGCCAAGGCCGCGGGCAAGAATATCCCGCATAAGATCATGCCGCGCCGCCCGGGCGACGCCCCGGCGATCTGGGCCGACGCCTCCCTCGCGAAGAAAAAGCTTGGCTGGGAAGCCTCCCGCGGCCTCGACGCGATGTGCGCTGACTCGTGGCGGTGGCAGAAGAACAACCCCGAGGGTTTCGGTCAAAAGAGCTAAAATGACGGTCACGCGCCCGTAGCTCAGTTGGTTAGAGCGGTCCGCTCATAACGGATTGGTCGCCGGTTCGAGTCCGGCCGGGCGCAGAATTTGGAGAAGACTATGGCCAGCCAGCGCTTGAAGGGCATCGTGCTCGCCGGCGGCTCGGGGACGCGCCTCTACCCCGTGACCCGTTCGGTCAGCAAACAGCTTGTCCCCGTCTACGACAAGCCCATGATCTATTATCCCCTGTCCACGCTCATGCTGGCCGGCATACGCGACATACTCATCATCACGACCCCCGAGGACCGACCGTCCTTCGTGCGCCTTCTTGGCGACGGCTCCTGGGCGGGCCTTCATATTTCCTACGCGGTCCAACCCAAGCCCGAGGGCCTCGCCCAGGCGTTCATCATCGGCGCCGATTTCGTCGGCGACGACCGCGCCGCCCTCGTGCTGGGCGACAACATCTTCTACGGCCACGGACTGCCCCAGCATCTGCGCGCCGCCGCGGCGCAGTCCTCTGGCGCGAGCGTCTTCGCCTACCACGTTAAAGACCCCGAACGCTACGGCGTCGTCGAGTTCGACGCGAAGGGCCGCGCGGTCAGCCTCGCCGAGAAGCCGCTGAAGCCAAAATCCTCGTACGCGGTGACTGGCCTCTACTTCTACGACAACTCGGTGCTCGACATCGCCGCGAACCTCAAGCCCTCGGCGCGAGGAGAGCTCGAGATCACCGACGTCAACAAGGCGTACCTGAAGAAAGGCCGTCTGCATGTGCAGAAAATGGGGCGCGGCATCGCCTGGCTCGATACCGGCACGCATGAGGCCCTGCTCCAGGCCTCGACCTTCATCGCGGTCATCGAGGAGCGCCAGGACCTGAAAGTCGCGTGTCTCGAGGAGATCGCCTTCAACCTCGGCTACATCGACGCTCAGCACCTGCGCGCGCTCGCCGAGCCGATGCGCAAGAACGAGTACGGCCGCTACCTGCTTCGAGTGGCGGAAGAGCACGCCTGATGCTGCGCCCCGATGTCGTCGAGTATTTAAAGACCCACCTGCAAAGCTTTCCGACCGAGACCCTGCGCCGGCAGCTCGCCGAGGAGGGCGTCTCGGACGTGGACTTCAACGACTCTCTCGCGCAGGCCCTGCGCGAGCCGGCGCCGGCCAAGACCTCCTCGAAAGCCAGGCCCCGGACCGCGAGCCGGGCCGCACTCGCGTTCCTCCTGGTCGGCGCGGCAGCGATCCTCTCGATCGGGATATACGCACTCTCGCAGAAGCCTAAGGCAGCCCAGACCGAGGGCAACACGGAGAACCCGTCCGGAGAGTCCGGCTTCATCGGCCACGCGGGCTGGGTGGTGCGCCTGCCGAAAGACTACGTCGGCATCTCTCATTTCGCCGACTCAAGCAACCAGCGCCAGATCGTCTACTTCTGCAAGAAAGGCACCGATCCGACGAACTTCCTCAACGAGGGCTTATTCGGACAGCTCGGCATCGTCAAGCTCGAGGTCCTGCCGACCCAGTTCCCGAACAACCCGGCCGGGATCGCGAACCTTTCGCGAATGGCCGAAGGCAAGTACAAGAACGCGGGTGAGAAATTTTCAATAAAGAACATGCAGGTCGCCACCTTGCCCGGCGTCTCGGTCGCGGTGCTTTCCCCGTTTCCGCGCGCCGAGGCCTTTATCCTCGGCCAGGACCACCTGTACTTCTTCTCCGCGGGACAGGAGGACGAGATCTGGCGCGACATCGTCCTGAGCCTGCGCGACGCGCACACGGAAAACTGACGCTTAGGCGCCCTTACTGACCTTCTCAAGCGTCAGCCAGCGGTCGGTTCCCGCGAACTTCTGGTGCATTCGGGTGCGCGGCTCTCCGTTTGGGTGGGCGATCTCCGAAAGCTGAAGGTCCGCCAGCGCGTCGATGCCGCGCTCGTGAAAGCCCTTCAATGAACTCTCGAGCGCCATCCCGATCGTGCGGAAGGCGAGCAAGGTCGAGAACTGGAGCGTGAAGCCCATCTTGCCCAGCATTTCGTTGGTAATCAATTTTCCTTCTTGCTTCGCCTTGCCCCAGTGCAGAGAGGGCGAGAGGTTGAACCCGAGCATCTGGTTCGGATAGTGCTTGTGCACGCCCTCGGCGAACTCCTGAGGTCCCTCCAGGTCGGTGTTGTTGAACTCAGGCCAGATCACGTCGACGCCGAGCGAGGCGGCCTCGAGCGCGCGATCGATCGCATGCGAGACGCTTCCGGTCCGGCCGCCGGGCACGGCGCCGTCGACCGCGTCGGTGCGCGCGATGACGACGAGGTTGGTTTCGGAGGCCTGCGCAGCGGCCTTCACCGCGATGAGTTTCTCGATCCACTTATTGGTCGGCACGAGAACCTTCTCGCGCTTCACGTTGTGATGCGCGATGATGTGGCCGCAGGTGCGTTCCGCCGGGTCCTGGTCCTCAAGATGGACGCCGCCGACGCCGGATCGAATTAGTTCACGCGTCAGCGTGAACGTTTGGGTCGGGCCGCCGAAGCCGGCCTCGATGTCGGCAAAAATCGGAGGCGTGTTGAGAACCTTGCCGCCATCATCGTAGAAATGGCGGTCACGGGTGCCCTCGATGCCGCGCACGAGCTCGCGCACAAGGTCCACCATCATATGTGACGGGTATATCCCGATGTCGGGATACATGTTGTGGGCAACGGCCAACTGCCAGCCGCTGGCGTAGATCGCCTCAAAACCAAGATCGGTCAGGAGCGACGCCGTCATCGCGTCATACGCGCCAGCCGTGTGCAGGAAGGATTGGGACGGGTTCTTGAGACGATTGGCGAACTTCTCCTTCAAGAGCGAGCGCAGCTTATCTGAAGGATGAACCTTCTCATGGGGCGCGTACATCTTCGCGAATTCCGCGGCGGGATATTTCCAGGTTCTCAGAATCTCGGATTTGAGGTCGGACGTTTCCTTGATCATCTGCTGGCTCCATACGCTGGCTCGTTTGTATTGATCCGCCGTGGCGGACCCTATGTCGTGTGCGGCCAAGATCTTCTCAAGCTCCTCATTGAACCAAGTCTCAACGAGCGCTGCTGAGATCTTCACGCCCGATTCCGTCATCACGCCGTGGCGGACGCGCTGGGCGATCATTAGGCGATAGATGCGGTCGGTCGCCAGGTCCTCCATGAAGTTCCCGATCAGAGCGCCGGTCTTGTCATAGCCCTTAATCATGCGCGCGCCGAGTCCGGAGAGCACGCCGAAGCGATACTCGATGCAGGTTCGGATCGCGTCACGCGTGCCGGCGGCGGTGACCGCCCCGACGCCGACGGGGGAGGGCGTCAGATCAAGACGCCTGACGTTTGTGTGCAGGACGCCGAGCTGATTCGGGGCCGGGAACTGGGAGATCGCGCCCTCATGTTGATCGGGATGACCCGTCCAGGCGCCGTCGAAGCCGAGCGCGGCCTCGTTCTGCTTGTCGGCGGCGAGACGTTCCTGGGCGCGAGCGTTGATCGCAGCATCGGCGCGGTCCGGAAACAGCGCGCTCATGCCGCCGATCGCAAGCGCGCCGCGGCGATGGCAGGCATCGACGAGCCGCTGACGGATGCTCTGAAAGAAAGGGATGTTGTGCGGGATCGTATTGCGGTCCGGAAGGA
>JAHFCE010000003.1:33825-54977 GCA_023249675.1 Elusimicrobiota bacterium
AGTGCAGAAGGCTCGCCATGTAATCCCAACGCCCCAGATTGAGGCCGACCACATGGCGCTTCGCCGCGAAAAGAATTTCCTCGACCTGGTAGGCGGCGGGCAAGGACTCGATCAGAAACATGATTTTCGTCGTCCCCACCGGTATGCCGATCGCTGTTTCCATGAACGCGATGACGTCCGAGAACCACGCCGCTTCTTCATGGGATTCCGACTTTGGAATGTAAAAGCCGAGTTTCGCTTGAAGATCGGTCTTCTTCACGGCTTCACGGCGTTTGGCGGCGGTTTCAAAGAAGACAGCCGCGAGATCGAACAGCGACGCGGAGACGGGCCCGGCGGCAACGATGTTCCTCTCATCCAAATGCAGGCCACGGGGCCGGTAGAACATGACCTGTCGGGAGGGCTTGATGACCGCCATCTTCCCCGACGCATCGGTGTACGTCAGCGTCCCATTAATCGCCGCCGCCGTGTTTCGATGAGCGGCGCGCACTCGCTCCCAGTCGGCCGCAATCGAGTCCTCGCCATCGGGCATGCAGCCGGGATCCTTCGTATTACACATCGCGATGAGCAACTTCGCGTTGTCGGCGGGGCCGGTGATCTGATTGCGTTGGTCCTTCGCCCACTCCGGTACCGTCAATCGCCACAAACCGGCCGTCGCCTCAGAGGCAGGAAGGTAATTCGGCGGCGTGCCCGCGTGAGCAGCTTCGAGGAGACGGCGGCGCTCCTCAAGCAGGAGACGGCGACGGGGTTCGAAGGCGCGGTGCAGGGAAAGAAAAAATTCTAGAAGCTCCGGGGAGGGCGCGTCCTGAGACCAGGTCTCGACGGTTTCGATCATGGGGTGCTGGAAGCGTTAAGGTAAGAAAGATCGCCCGGCCAGGTCAATGAGAGCGGCATGGTTTCCTGGCGTTATTTTTTCGCCCTTGCGAAAATCAGAAAGTCCCATTACACTCCTTCTCCTGGGCCTCTTCTTGGCCGATCGCCGTCTCACGGAGGTTTTGCTCATGAAAAAGAAGTTCGCGCGCGCTGAAACGATAACCGCAGACGAGGTCTCGCATCTTGAAACCTTGGTCATGCGCTTTGAAGAAAGCGAAAAGGCCTGGCAGCGCATGACGGCCCCGATCGATGACGCCGACCCGTGGGCGCAGGTCGAGGAGCATATGCTCGAGCGCCGGGACGGTGATTCGGACCGACGCTGGAAATTTTTCTCAAAATAGCCCCCCGCCAAGCCTGTACGCCCGCCCCCCGGACACCGGGGGGCGGGCTCTTTTTCCTATAATGGAACGAATGAAAGACTCCCGCCGAACGAACCTGCTCATCGTGATCTCGCTGCTCATGATCGCGGTCGCGTTCGCCGCCTACTCGACCATCGTGATGAGCTGGTTCAAACCGCCCCCGCGCCCAGGCTCTGTCCTAGGCTCCACCGCCGCCTCACGGGCCGAGGACGAGGAACGCTTAAGCTCCGCGCGCAAGAATTTCCGCGCTCATCTTCTAGACACAAGCTCTCACCTGCGCCTATCCGACGCGTTGTGGAGAGCGGGTCGGCCGGTCGACGCTTTCTACGTGATGTACGCCGCGCGCCAACTGTTTAGCGAGGACTCCTTCCGACGCGCTCACACCGAAGTCGTTCTCGGCGCGGGCGGTCCCGCTGATTCGATGCGCCGCCGCCTCGAGGGCCTGCGCGACGCGTCTTTGACCATCCCGGTCCACGCGGAAATAGCGCGCGAATATCCCGACACTCCCGAAGGACGCGAGTCGCTCGACGCACTTTCGCGTCTGGCCGCGGGCGATGAGAACGCTCAAGGCGGGGAGTCTGTGCGCCTCGCCCGCACCGCCCTCGAAGAGCTCCACCACGACGACCCCAAGCACCCCGGCAAACTCGCGGCTCTCGGCATGGCCTTCTTCGCGCGCGGCGACTTCGCCCTCGCCCACGCCGTCGCCGCCGAAGCTCTCGCCAAGAACCCAAATCAAGCGGGCGCCGCGCAGATCATGGGCGCTCTCGCGCTCCAGCAGAAGGACGTGGACGGAGCGATGAGCTGGCTCGCCGCGTCGTGGAACCGCAATCCCGACGATCTCTATAGCGCCTCGAAGCTCGCTCAGATATACGACAAGCGCCGCGCCGACGCCGAAAGCGCCCTCCCATTTTATCTGGCCCTCTATCGACAGAATCCTGATTTTTCCGATGGCAGCGAGCCCGTTGAACGTCGCATTCGCGAAACCCTCGACGCGCGCCGCGAGTCCCTGCTGCAGCATGCCCCGGTCGAGGGGCTCGGGGCCCGCTTCGCCCTCGACGACGCCTCCCTACGCGCTGAAGCCTGCCTGCGCGCGGCCTCGTTCAAGGACCCGCGCTGGATCGACCGCCTGGGAGAACTCCTCGATGATGACGCCGAGATCGTGCGCCGCAACGCCGACTTCGCGCTGTTCGAAATCGGCAAGAAAGAGCCCGACGCGGTTCGCTCGCACCGAGAGGCCTGGCTCGGTAGCGACAAGCCTCTCGTGCGCATCCGCGCGCTCAATCTCTTCGCCGACCTTGATGGAAAGAACACGCTGCCCCTCTTGTCAACCGCTCTGCGCAATCCAAATCCCGCCATCCGCGCCTTTGCCAAGGTGATGGTCCTCGACCATTACTTCGCCAAGCTGCCGGAAGCCGCCAAGCTTCGCGCGCTCTACCTCGCCGAAGAGCGGGACCCCGGGGCCCTGTCTTTGCTGGCGCGATTTCCCGCGCGATGATCTTCGTCGACACTCACGCTCACCTGGGCGATCCCCAATTCGACGCCGACCGGGACTCCATATTTGAGCGCGCGGCCGCGGCCGGCGTCACGCGCATCGTCGAGATCGCCGATCACCCCGATGAATGGGCGCGCGCTGTCGCCCTTGCCCGAGCGCGTCCCGACAACGCGCGCTGCACGTTGGGCCTGCACCCATATTACGCCGATCTCTACGACGATGCCTTTCTCTCCAAACTCCGCGCAGCGCTCAACGCCACCCCCGAGGCCGTGGCTATCGGCGAGATCGGCCTCGACTACGCGAAGGCGACGGTACCGCATGACGCCCAAAGGCGCGCGTTTGAGAAAATCGCCGCCGCCGCCAAGTCCTGGGGCGTCCCGATCGTCGTCCACTGCCGCGACGCGTACCCCGATCTCGTTCCGATGCTGCAAAAGATCTTCCCGGAAAGGCCTGTCGCCAACCGGTTTTGGGGCGTCATCCACTGCTTCACCGGCACGCCCGAGAACGCCGAGGCCTGCTCGAATCTCGGCTTCGCGCTCGGCGCCGACGGACCGGTGACCTACAAGAAGAACGACGCGCTGCGCGAGGCATTCCGCCGCGCGGGCCCAGAGGCCGCCGTGCTCGAGACCGACTCTCCCTACCTCCCCCCCCAGAGCATGCGCGGCAAGCGCAACGAACCCGCATCCATTCTCGAGATCGCGGCGAAACTCGCCGAAGTGTGGGGCGTTCCGCTCGACGAAGTCGCCCGCCGAACGAGCGCTAACGCTGCGGCGCTTTACCGTTGGCCCTGATCCACGACTCTAAACGTTCGCGATGAAGACATTTTTGACCTCGGAATAGAGGTCAAGCGCCTTGAGGCCGAGCTCGCGCCCGAGCCCGGAGCCCTTGTAGCCGCCAAACGGCGCCTCCAGGTGAACGCTCGAGCTTGAATTCACCGAGATGACGCCGCTTTGCAAGGCCCTCGTCACGCGCAGGACGCGGCCGACATCGCGCGTCCATAAACTAGCCGAAAGGCCGTAGATCGAATCGTTGGCGAGCCTGATCGCCTCATTCTCATCCTTGAACGGGATCACGGCCGCGACAGGTCCAAAAATTTCTTCCTGGACAATCTTCATGTCGCCATCCGTGCCGGAAAAAATGGCGGGCGTCAAGTAGTGGCCCCCTGGAGGGACCCCTTTAGGCCGAACGCCTCCGCACAAGAGCTTCGCTCCTTCGGTTTTGCCGGAGGCGATGTAACCCATGATCTTGTCATGCTGGCGCGCCGAGATAACGGGGCCGATCTGAGTTCCCTTCTTCTCGGGATGACCAACGATTAGCTTTTTCGTCCGAGCCACAAGATGCTCGACAAACTTGTCATGAATCCTTCGATGGACAAGCATGCGTGAACGGGCGCAACAATCTTGACCGGCGTTGTAAAAAACAGACCAAACAGATTTTTCAACGCAAAGATTGAGATCCACATCGTCGAAGACAATATTGGGAGATTTCCCCCCCAACTCAAGCGAGACGCGCTTGATGCCGACGGCCGCCGCCTTCATGATCCCGGTCCCGGTCGCCGTCGAGCCGGTGAACGATATCTTGCGCACGAGCGGATGTGCGACGAGAGAAGAACCGCAGCCGGGGCCCGGCCCGGGGACCACGTTCAGCACGCCCTCGGGAAGGCCGGCCTCGGCGGCAAGTTCCGCGAGCGCCAGCGCGGTGAGCGGGGTCTCCGGCGCAGGCTTGAGGACCACGGTGTTGCCGCAGGCAAGCGCGGGGCCCAGCTTCCAGGCCGCGATGACGAGAGGAAAGTTCCATGGCACAATGAGGCCGCACACGCCGACCGGCTCGCGCACAGTGTAGTCGAGGCCCGCCCCGGCAACCGGGATCGTCTCGCCAAAATGCTTGTTCGCGGCACCGCCGTAATATTCGAAGGTATCGGCGGCAAGGCCCATCTCCTCGCGGGCATCTCCAAGAGGCTTGCCCGCGTTGCGGCACTCGAGCAGCGCCAGGGAATCGAGGTTTTCACGAATGAGTCCAGCGATCTTGAGAAGAATCTTGCCGCGCTCGCGCGCGCTCATTCTCCCCCACGGGCCCTTGGCCGCCTTCACGGCGGCGTCCACCGCGGCGTCAATGTCCGCCGCGCCGCCTTCGGCGACCTTCGCCAGGACCCGGCCGTCGGCCGGATTCAAAACGTCAAAGGTCCTCCCAGACAGGGCGGAACTGGACTTGCCGTCGATCCACAATCGGGTCAACATGCTGAAAATTCTAGAAATAGTTGGACGTAATACCGCCGTCGACGACCAGGGCGGCGCCGTTGGTCCAACGCGACTCGTCGCAGGCCAGGTACAACGCCATGTTGACGATATCCTCGGACTTACCGAAGCGGCCCATCGGGATACGGTTGAGGCGCTTGGCTTTCTCCGCGGGTTCTTTTAATAACCACTGCGTGAGCAGCGGCGTTTCGATGGGGCCGGGGCAGATCGCGTTGGAGCGGATGCCCCGAGGCCCATACTGGACCGCCAGGGACTTCGTGAGCGCGATCACCGCTCCCTTCGAAGCCGTGTACGCGTCCTGCGGCACCGAGCAACCGACGAGCGCTACGAAGGAGGCGATGTTGATGATCGAGCCGCCGCCGTTGGCGAGCAGCTCCGGGATGCCGTGCTTGCAGACAAGGTACACGCCTTTGACGTTGACGGCCAACACCGTGTCCCAAACTTTTTCTTCCGTATCGATCACGGAATGGTCGTCGCTGGGAAAGACCCCGGCGTTGTTGTACAAAACGTCAATTTTTCCATACGCCTTCACGGCGGCCTTAATCCCCTCCTTCACTTCGTCTTCTTTGGCGACATTCATCGCGACCGCGATCGATTGGCCGCCGGCGGCTTGCGCCGTCTGCACGACGCGCCGAGCGGCCTCAAGATTCATGTCGCAGGCGACGACGCGCGCCCCTTCGCGGGCGAAGCGAACAGTCGCCTCAGCGCCCATGCCCGAAGCGGCGCCGGTGATGAGGCAGACTTTCCCGGCAAGCCGCCCGGTCGTCATGAGATGACGAGAAAACCGGCCTTCTTCACAGCTTCGCGCAGGCGCGTCTTGCCGAGGTCGGTGTCGAGACCGCGGTTGGTCGTCACGGTCAAGTTGCGGACGACGCGACCGCGGCCGCGCAGCTTCCCGACGAGCGTTGAGATGTCCTTGGCCGCCAGGCGGACGTTGGTGACTCCGTCTTGCGCGAACCAGCGGATCGCGACGGTGCCGCTCTTGCGGCTGGGAAGCAATTTAAGGGTCAGGGAGGTTTCGGTGACAAAAAGATCCCCGACCTCTTCCTGCGTGTTTTTATCCATCATAACCTCCCCGGCTCGGCGAGGAAGTTACTGTAGCGCAACGAGCGGGAGACTGTCAACGAGAGGAGGCCCTGGCGTAACAATTATTTAACAGGCAGGAGACGATAATTTTTTCTTCATCGTCGTCGATCAATGTTATAAAATAAAAGTATGGCGAACATAAAAAAATCCGAGCTGCTCAAGGAAGAAATTGAGCATATCGACATCACCAAGCACGATCTGCGCCCTCTCGTCGAGGCCTTCTCGAAGATGTCCTTCTCCGCCCGCGACCTCGCGCGCGCGAGCGACATCTACGACAAGATGCTCGCCGACAGGGAGTGTGGAGTGATTCTCTGCCTTGCGGGTTCGCTGTTCTCCGCCGGCCTCAAGAAAATCGTCTGGCAGATGGTCGAGAGCAACATGGTGGATGCGATCGTCTCCACCGGCGCCAACATCGTGGATCAGGACTTCTTTGAAGCCCTCGGCTACAAGCACTACAGGGGCTCAAAGTGGCAGGACGACATGGCCCTGCGCGGCGCACGCGTCGACCGCATCTACGACACGTTCATTGATGAAGATGAGCTCGGCGCCTGCGACAACATCATCTCTGACATCGTGGGATCCCTGCAGCCGAAGCCGTACTCCTCGCGCGAAATTATTGAGGAGATGGGCAAATATCTCGTCAAGAAATCAAAGGTTAAGGACTCGATCGTTCTGTCTGCGTACAAGAAGGGCGTTCCGATCTTCATTCCCGCCTTCTCGGACTGCTCTGCCGGCTTCGGCTTTCTGCATCATCAATGGCACAACCCCGAAAGCCACGCGTCGATCGACTCCGCCAAGGATTTCCGCGAGCTGGTTCGCGTCAAGCTCGCCTGCGGCGACACCGGCCTACTCATGATCGGCGGCGGCGTGCCGAAGAACTTCGCACAGGACGTGACGGTCGGCGCCGAGATGATCGGCCTCGAGCCCATCATGCACAAGTATGCGGTGCAGATCACCGTCGCTGACGAACGCGACGGCGCTCTCTCCGGCTCGACTTTGCGCGAAGCCTGCTCATGGGGCAAGGTCGCCGTGACCGATGAGCAGATGGTGTTCTCTGAAGCCACTTTGGCGCTCCCCATCCTGGCGTCCTACGGCTGGCACGCAGGCAACTGGAAGAAGCGCCGCGAGCGACGCTTCAACGCGCTGCTCAACGATGTGAAGGCGCGGGTTCCCGCCGCGCTTCGCTAAAAATCACAGCCGGGTTCTTTGAGCTCAAATTCCGTCATGCCTGATTTTGACCCCAACTCCGCGCCCGGCGAGGACGCCGGAGTCTTCGGACTCCCCTGCAAGGGAAAGGACTCCTCCCTGATTCTCGTTCCGGTGCCCTGGGAAGCGACGACCTCGTACGGCGGAGGCACATCAAAGGGCCCGGCCTCGATCCTCGCGGCCAGCGGCCAGGTCGACCTATTTGACGGTGAGGTCTACCGACCGTACGAGCCGGGAATCTTCATGCGCCCCGAATCCAAGGAGGTTCGTGCCTGGAACAGGACGGCCAAAGCCTCCGCGCAAAAAATTATCAAAGCTGGCGGCCGCATCGAGGGCCATAAAGATCTCCAGAAAACGCTGAAAACGGCGAACGAACTCGGCGGGAAACTGAACGATTGGGTATACCGTGAGACGAAAGGCCTTATGGAGGATGGAAAAATCGTCGGCATCGTCGGAGGAGACCACTCTGTTCCCTACGGAGCCTTCCGGGCGGCGGCGGAGAAACATGGGGAATTTGGGTTGCTTCACTTCGATGCGCACTTGGATATGCGCATCGCCTACGAGGGCTTCACCTGGTCCCACGCATCCATTATGTACAACGCGATGAAGAACATCCCGCAGATCGCCCGAATCACCTCGGTCGGCATCCGCGACTTCTGCGAGCAGGAGCACGAGTTCGTGATCGCGCTGGGCCCACGGGCCCAGGTCTTCTCCGATCACAGCCTCGCCGCCCGCCGGTTCACGGGAGAACCCTGGGCCAAGACCGCTGAGGAAATCGTCGCTTCTTTGCCGAGCCAGGTCTGGATAACCTTCGACATCGACGGTCTTGATGCGAAACTTTGTCCTCACACCGGGACGCCGGTCCCCGGCGGCCTTGAATTCACTCAGGCCGTGCACCTGATCGAGCTCGTCGCGCTCTCGGGACGCAAGATCCTCGGCTTCGACCTCGACGAGGTCTCCCCCGCGCCCGGAGGCAAGGACGAGTGGGATGCCAACGTCGGTATGCGGCTGCTGTACAAGCTCATCGCCTGGACCTTCGTCAGCCGCGGACTGCGCCAGGCCCGCAAATCAAAATCCTAGATCAGCCAGGACACACGGCGATCAGGTATAGCGTTCTGCCTTTGTCTGGATGTAATCGCTGCCAGACAAAGACCAACGGCGCCTCGATCGGCCACAGCAGCCGCGCAAACCATCGGTATCCCAAGTCCGTCATCCTCTGGCGAACGTCAGGGTCTGAAAGATGTTTTTTCCAGAAGCTTTTCTTGCCCGCATTCGATGAGCCGGTTGCGCCCAGTAGATCCGTCCATGTTTGATTGGACTGATCCGGACGCGCGCCCAAGAGCCATCGCTTAAGGCATGGGAATAGGCCATTCAATAAACGGTAGTACAAGAGTCCTGAAAAAAATCCACAGTGAAGAGAAGAGCTCTCAATACGAACAACTTGAAATCCGGCTTTCTGCAATGCTCGCTCGAGGCCAATCGCGGTCCAGCGGGTGAAATGATATGGAGGAAAGTCAAACTGCTCCCGAAAACCACGGGAGGGTACGGGCCTTGCCCCGTTAGGGACCGTCAGAACTAAAGATCCCCCCGGACGAAGAGCTCTCTTGAGATGAGTCAGGAAAACGACGGGCTCCGGCAGATGTTCCAACACATCAAACAAAGTCACAACATCATAGGATCGTTTTTGTCGTCCGAAGAAAGCGTCGAAATCCATCGCCCAAACGTTCTCAAGGCCCGCCATTTTCGCCTGATCGATATAGGCGGGATTAAAATCCACTCCATGCGCCTGAAATCCGCGATCGCGGGCCAAGATGAGGAAGCGTCCAATCCCGCAGCCCACATCCAACAACAGTTTGCCGGGAAGCGCCTCTCGGAAGAAAGTTTCATACCGCCAATCGCGCAGGTAGACCTGATCCTCGCCGGTATGAGCCCGGGCGTACCATTCGGCTCCCGGGGACGCCCTTGGTTCCGCGAAGGTGATCGTGCAGCTCGTGCAATGATAAAGCCGATAGTCTTTGCGGCCGATGGGATCGCAGTAGGTCTCCAACAGCCTTGCTCCTGAATCCGCCGAGCACCCGGGACATCGCGGACCTGGATCGATGATTCTGCTCACACCCTCTCGAAGTAGCGGCCGCGCTCCCAGTCGGTGACCGCTCGGTCGGCAGCGTTTTGCTCGGCCTTGGCGGCATGCAGATAATGAGCGAACACCTCATCGCCGAAAGTCTGGCGAGCGGCGGCCGATTTTTCGAAGAGACCGATCGCCTCGGTTAAAGTCTTCGGCACCGGGGCGACCTTCGCCTTGTAGGCGTCGCCCGCGAGCTCCGCCGGCGGATCGATTTTCTTCTCGATGCCGTACAAGCCTGCGGCGATGGTGGCGGCAAGCGCGAGATACGGGTTCGCGTCGGCACCGGGGATGCGATTTTCAATGCGCAGGGAATCCCCCTCTCCGATGACGCGAAAACCGCACGTCCGGTTGTCGCGCGCCCAGGCGATGCGCGTCGGCGCGAAGGTGGCGGCCTGGTACCTCTTATAGGAGTTGATCGTCGGCGCGAAAAACAACGAGAATTCACGCGCAAGCGCCATCGCCCCGCCAAGAAACCAGCGGAATTCCTTCGTGGGTTTCCCCCCCACCGAGAAAACAGAGCGGCGTCCGGCCTTGTCCCAAAGGCTTGCGTGGATGTGGCACGAGGACCCCGCGAGCTTATCGCTGTATTTCGCCATGAAGGTGAGCGCGGCGCCCTTCTGCATCGCGATTTCCTTGGCGCCGTGCTTATAAACGGTATGTCGGTCGGCCATTTGAACCGGATCCGAATACTCAAGATTGATCTCATGCTGGCCGGGACCCCATTCGCCTTTCGAATTCTCGATCGGGATACCCGAGGCTTCCATCAAGTTGCGGATTTCCCCCACCACCGGCTCCTCGCGAGTGCCTTGTAGGATGTGATAGTCCTCGATATAGGTCCCGTAATGTTCAAGCGCCGTCCAGTTCTTTTTCTGGGCCGTTTCATAAGTCTCCCGCAGCAGATAAAATTCAAGCTCGGTTGCCATCTTCAATGACCAGCCCTTCGCCGCCGCGCGCGCGACCTGGTTCTTAAGAATCTGGCGCGGGGCGACGTCGATTGGCTTCTGACGCGCGGAGTCAAACACGTCGGCGACGACGAGCGCTGTGCCCGGCAGCCAGGCCAGTCCGCGCCACGTCGAGAAATCGGGCGCGAGCGCGAAGTCTTGATAGCCTTTGTCCCAGCTCGTCAAGGCGAAGCCAGGCAGCGGATCCATCTCCATGTCGACAGTGAGCAGATAGGCGCAGGCGTGCGTGCCGTGGCTGGCAACCGACTTCGCAAAATGACGGGCAGTGAACCGTTTCCCAAGCCAACGGCCCTGCATATCAGGCATCGCAAGAATCACCGTGTGAAACTTCCCCTTCTTGATGGCGGCCAGCAAAGACGCGGCGTTCTTCATGGGCTGAGTGTAAGATATAAGCGCAAAAGTGTCCAGCCCACCCCCCTCCAAAAACACAATATTAACAAAAAACACTAAACAGTTCTAATAAATACAAAATAGCACAAAACAACACTTTGAATTGGTATTGACAACTTTATGACCACATGCTAGTATTACGAAAGTTTTCACGAGTAAAAATATCCCTGTGTCATAAAATTGAGTTTTCACGAGTAAACATGATATGGCTGAAATAATAGCGATCGCAAACCAAAAAGGGGGGGTGGGGAAAACCACCACCGCCGTCAATCTCGCTTCTGCCCTGGCTGTCTTGGGGCATGAGACCCTGTTGATCGATATGGATCCGCAGGGGAATGCCACCTCTGGGGTCGGCTTCAACAAGCACGAGTTCGATCCCAATATGTACGATGTGCTTGTTGATCTCTTGCCCTTAGAAAAGACCATTAAACAGTCCCTGTTGCCAAAATTGTCCGCGGCGGGGGCCAATAATGACCTCGCGGGGGCCGAAATTGAGCTTGTTTCGGCTTTGGCCCGAGAAAGCCGTCTCAAGGGGGCTATTTCCGCGATAAAAAATAGGTTTTCCTTCGTGATTATCGACTGCCCTCCATCTTTAGGACTTTTGACGGTCAACGCCCTCAATGCAGCTGATAAAATAGTGATTCCAATACAAGGGGAGTACTACTCTATGGAGGGGTTAGCTCAGTTCACGGGGGCTGTGGACCGGGTGAAAAGCTCTCTCAATACCAAACTTGAAACCGAGGGGGGGGTCCTGACCATGTTCGATTCCCGCATGACCTTATCCAATCAAGTCAAAGACGAGGTCGGTAAGTTCTTCGGCCACACGATGTTCCAGTCCATCATTCCCCGCAACATACGCCTGGCTGAGGCACCCGGCTTCGGACAAAGCATCTTTCAGTACGACGCCAAATCCAAAGGCGCTGAAGCCTATATGGCCTTCGCCCGGGAGTTCCTGTCTCGACGCGGGCTGTCCATAGAGGCGGAACACCCGCCAATCACCTCGGAAACCACGGAGAATCCAGCATGACCCGCAAAGCCCTCGGCCGCGGCCTGTCCGCCCTCATCCCCAATGTTCCTGCACCCATCGCTTCGAGCTCCGACACGAATGATTCCTCCGCCGAGGGGGGGGTGACCAGGGTCCTTATTGAGAAAATACGCCCCAACCACCTCCAGCCTCGGCGGCATTTCGAGCCGGAGGCCTTGACTGAGCTCGCTACTTCCATTCGTCAGCATGGCCTGGCTCAACCGATTTTGGTCTCCTACGAACTCGCGACCCGCTCCTACGAATTGATCGCCGGCGAGCGCCGCTGGCGCGCCGCCCAATTGGCCGGCCTCAAAGAAATAGATGTCGTCATCCGCCAGCCCCGGGACGAGAAGCACCGCATGGCGCTGACCCTCATCGAGAACCTGCAGCGCGCGGACCTTAATTCGATCGAGGTCGCTCTCGGCTACCTCCGGTTGATGAAGGAGTTTGGAATAAACCAAACCGCTCTCGCCGAGGAAGTGGGGAAATCAAAGGCGACGGTCTCCAACACCTTGCGGTTGTTGGATCTTTCCGATGAAATCCAGAAAGCGCTTCAGTTCGGACAGGTCAGCGAAGGCCACGGTCGTGCGCTGCTCACGATCGACGACCCCAACCTCCGCCACGCTGTGTTCCAAAAGGTGATCGCCAATAAGCTCTCGGTCCGTGAGACCGAGGCGTTGGCGCGTGAAATGGAAGGGGGAAACGCCCTCGATGAGTCGTCGGGCAAGAATAAGAAAAATAACGTCCCGGCCAAGTCCGCCGATCTGCGCGCGCTCGAGGAATCTCTCCAGCAAGCCCTCGGCACGAAGGTCGTCATCCGCACGAAAAAAAACGCGTCGAAAGGCTCCATCCAAATATCATTCTTTTCCTTTGAGGATTTCGATCGTATACTAAAAATACTTAAAAAATAATGATAATTTCATATTTTACTCTTGTCGTAGCCATGACCGCGGCCGCGGCAGATAGCCTGCCGCTCTCGTTATCCACAAGCTCCATCGTTCCGACGATTATCACGCTCATGCCCGGTCCGCACGAGTACGGGCGCTTCGCCGACGGCGGACCCGACGCGAACTGGTATGTCGGCTTCAACAACGCGTGGATCGTCAAGCTTCCGCCCGCGCCGACCGGCGATTTCGCGCGAGCCTTCATCGGGGCGAAGCTCGGACGAGCCAAGACACGGCCCGTGCCGGACAAGCCCTGGCTGCGCGAAATGATTCCCGGAAAAGTGTATGCGGGCATTTCCTCATCGCCCGCCTGGAATTCGGAACAGGGATTTTTTCTGGCCGAGACGCGGGACATCCCTGCCGAGGCGGATCCTCAGGCTCACGTCGACGGCGTGGGCGCGGGGGAATGGTTCTGGGCCGAGGTGCCGCTCGCACAGGTGAGCTTCACCGCTCCGAACTACCTCATCGTCTGGTCGCCGACGAATTATTTTACAAAGGCCTCGAGCGCTCCGATCTTAGCTGCCGCTGACCTCGATGAGCCGGGCGGGGAAACCCGCGCGTGGCTCAACCGCTCGATCTCGGGCGTGCCGCCGCGCGCGCCGGGCGCGTCCCTCGAAACACCGCTCAATACGTTAGCGCCCGCGATCGCCATCAAGCTCGTGCCGCCCGCTCCCGATGAGCCCGCCGTGTCCGTCGCCGACTTCAGCGTCGCGCGCGCGGGCAAGCGCGTGCTGGTGCGCTTCTCCGCCGCCGGCGAGGACGTGTCCGAAGCTTGGGTCGAGGCGTCCCGCGACCAGCTCGAATGGCAGCGCGTCTCCCGCATCCAGCGCAAACCTCCATACCTATTCTCCCTGCCTCCCGAAAAAGTTCCCGCCTCCGGTTCGTTCCTGCGGGGCGCCGCCCGCGACATCTCCGGCGCGCTCGGCGTTTCCGGGGGGTACATGATTCCCTATGCGCCGCACTGACGGCTTGATCGTCGGCATTGTCGGGGCCACCGGCATGGTCGGCCGCGAGCTCATCGCACTTCTCGAAAGCCGACATTTCCCGATCGCCGAGCTGCGCCCATTCTCCTCCGGCCTCTCCCCCTCATCGATTCGCTTCAAGGGTCTCACGGTCAAAGCGCCCGGCCTCTCGACCCTCCCACTGACCGCCTGCGATGTCGTCTTCTTCGTCAGCTCCGATGCGGTGGCCCGCAAGCACGCTCCTTCTCTCGCCGCGCGCGGGGTGTGGACGATCGACGACAGCGCGGCGTTCCGGTTAATAAAAAATATTCCGCTGGTCATACCCGAGGTGAACGCCGCGGCGCTGCGCGCCGATCGACGCCTGATCTCCAGTCCCAATTGCACGATGACGGGCCTCGCTGTTGCCGGCGCCGTTCTGCATCGCGATATCGGCATACGCGCGGTGCGCTTAGCCTCCTACCAATCTGTCTCCGGAGCGGGGAAGGCCGCTTTATTCGAGATGTTCTCCCAATACTCGTCCCTGTCGGACATGCGTCCCGGACATGATGGTCGAGCTCCCGTGCTCGGCGCGGGGACCTCCTCCGTGCTGCCGCGCGCGATCGCCTACAACGCGATCCCACAGGTCGGCCGCTTCGGCGCCGACGGCTACTCAAGCGAGGAGACCAAGGTCGCCGCCGAACTGCGCAAGATCTGGTCGGCTCCGAAGCTGAAGGTCTCCGTAACCGCCGTGCGCGTGCCGTCGATCCGCGGCCACGCCCTGGCCGCGTGGCTGACCTTAGCTCGTCCGATCACTCTGGCCCGCGCCCGCACGCTCCTGTCGCAAACCCCGGGACTAGTTCTGTCGCGGGCTGGCAACTACCCCACGCCGCGCTCGGTGGGGGGGAAGAACCCCGTCTACGCCGGCCGCTTGCGCCAAGGGCTCGTCCCCACGGAACTGGCGCTCTGGATCGCCTCCGACAATCTTCTCAAGGGAGCCGCCCTCAACTCGGTGCAAGTCGCCGAGGAGCTGCGCCGCCGCGGCTGGCTCAAACCTCGAAAAGGAAGGTAGAATAAACCCATGACCAACACGCTCGCCGCCGCCGCGCTGATCGCCTCGCAGCTGGGGGCGTCTCTCCCCGCGAACGCTCCCCTCGCCGTGCCGGCCGCCGTCGCCAAAGAAGTTCCGGGCGCTCGCGCCGCCGCGACCTCCGGCTACGTCGTGGCTTCGGGAACTTTGTCCGGTTCCGGTTCTTTGTACTGCAGCGCCCCACCGAACGGCCCAGGATGGATGAGCGGCTTGGTTTACCTCACCGCCAATATGCCGGTCAACAGCCCCGCCGGCGTGAATGGAACGGTCTTGGTCTCAGGCTACGTCTTTCTGAGCGGCGCCTGCCGAAATGGCGCGGGCTTCGTGTCCGGGTCCGCGTTGGTGGCCGGGGGGGCGCCCTTATACTCCCGCGACGGCAGGCGCGCCGGAATGGTGCAGCTGCGTGGATACATCTCCGTCAACCAATACGCCACCCCTCTCGTCTCGATCAGCCAATACGCGACTCTGAACGGCTACTTCACGGCCAATCCCGCGAACTAGACCCCGATCTCTTTTTTGAGGAAGTTCGGACACGCGAAGCTTCCGGCGTGAATCTCGGCGTTATACCAACTCAGTTTTAGCTTCGACGTCTTCACGCGCGCGGGGACGAAGTCCCGAACCGGGTGAAGTCCCTTGGTGGCGACCGTGAACGCCCACAAGCCGCCAGGATAAGTCAGATTGGTGAACAAAGAAACCTCAACGACCGGGAATATCGGCCGCATGATCTTAAAAAGGTTTCTGATCGTCGCAATCTCATAGAACGGAGAGCCCGCCTGGCTCACCACGATGCCGTCCTCGGTGAGAAGCCGTTTCACGTTCTTGTAAAAGGACCGCCCAAAGAGCTCTTTCGCGGGGCCGAAAGGCTCCGTCGAATCCACGATCACCACGTCAAATTTTTCGTTCGTCTCAGCGACGAACTTCACTCCATCCTCGGTCCTCACGGTCACGCGCTTGTCGGACAGCGCTGCGGCCGTCTGAGGGATATACTTGCGCGAAGCCTCAACGACCAGGCCGTCAATCTCGACCAAGACGCATCTTTCTACGCTCTTGTGGCGCAGAACCTCGCGCACGGTGCCGCCGTCGCCGCCGCCGATGACGAGCACGCGGAGCGGCTTCGGGTGCAAAAAGAGCGCGGGGTGCGCGATCATCTCGTGGTAGACGAACTCGTCGCGTTCGGAGACCATCGTCATGCCATCAATTAATAAAAGTCGTCCGTGGCCCGCCGTCTCGACGACTTCGACCTCCTGAAAGGGGCTCTTCCCTCGAAACAGGCGCTTCTTCAACTTGAAGCTCGTCCTGACGATGCCCTGGTAGACCTCGTCGACCCAAACCGCTTTTTTCTTCACAACACGATCTCAACGGCGGGCGCCGCGCCCTCGACGGGCTTGAAGTGGTGGTCGAAGCTGACGCGATACCCGCAGGACAGATTCTGCCGCACCGCGCGCTTGATTGGATAGTAGCAGCGAATTTTTTGGCGCGAGCTTTGCGGCTGAAACAGAATCACATCGCAAGACTGAGGCTTGAACAGGTCGAGCACCCGCGTGATGGTCTCATTGGCGTCTCCCTCGACGCAATTCGTCTCAAAACTCACGTACGAACCGAGCTTCTGCGGCGTCACGTGAATCGTGTAGTACCGAGAGCCGCGGATCGCATTGAGCGAATAACCCATCGGCTCGAAGAGGTGGTCATCCACTTGGAAGCCAGGGAGAATGGACCAGACTCCTGACTTTTCTTTAATGAAATCCTTCTTCCGGGCGGGGCCGCTCATGAAAACACGGGACGCCTGCGGGTCGATCCCGTGCATCAGAATTTCAAGAGTGAGGTCTTCCGAGGCCGGCGCGTAGGGCTTGTCGAGGTGGAAGAGAAAGACGTGGTGGTCGTCGCCATCGCCAAAGCGGTAGGACTTCGCCGGCATGCGGTCGGTGAGCCGGCGGCAGTCGTCGAAAAAGTTGGAGGGCTGGTATTCTTGGTGATGAGCGTTTTTACGCTCGTAGACGAGGTACTGAAACGCATCCGCGCCAAAATCCTCGACGAGCTGCAGCACCGTGGCGACGAGATCGGTGCGGCCGCAGGTGATCATCGTCAACCAGGTGTCGGTGATAAATAAGCTCGACTCAGACAGCAGATAGGCGTCCATCGACTCGTTTGAGATCGTGGACAAAATCTGCGCGTTAGCCTTGGCGACGATGCCCTTCCAGTAATCATGACCCCGCGCGCGCAGGGACGCGCGCCCCGGAGACAGGGCAAGCTCCACTTTTTTCTCGGGTCCCTCAAAGAACATCTAGCGGCGCCCCTGCCGTTCACGGGCGGCGACTTCCCGGGCACGCAGAGCCCGCTCGCCGGCCTTGATCTCTTTCCAGTTTTCCAGCACTTCTTTTGAATCCTTGAAAGCTCGCGTGCGGCCGAACACGTGGGGGTGCCGGCGCATGAGCTTGTTCGCCTGACTCTCGGCCACGGTGTTAAAATTAAATCTTCTCTTCCCCAGCCGCGCGTGAAAGAGGATGTGAAAAAGCAGGTCCCCGAGCTCGTCCTCGATCTCGTGCCAACGTCCGCCCCTGAGCGCGTCGGCGAGTTCAGCCGATTCCTCGCGAAGATAGGGAATCAGGCTCTTGTGCGTCTGCTCGCGGTCCCAGGGGCAGCCCTTGGGACCCAACAGCTTGGCTACGACCGCGTCAAGTTTTCGAATGCCCCCGGCCATGGTCACGGAACCGGAATTCTCTCGGCTCCGAAGTAAGAGACGAGCGCCTTGGGAACGATGACCGAGCCGTCGGCCTGCTGATTGTTTTCAAGAATCGCAGCCGCCAAACGCCCCACCGCGACGCCTGAGCCGTTCAACGTGTGCACGAGCTCGGGCGCTCCCTTGGCCTCGCGCCGGAAGCGCGCCGACATGCGCCGAGCCTGGAAGTCGGAGCAGTCGGAGCAAGACGAGATCTCGCGATACTTGCTCTCCGCCGGCATCCAAACCTCGATGTCATAGGTTTTCTGGGAAGCAAAGCCCATGTCCCCGGTGCACAGCTGAATAACGCGGTGCGGCAAGTCGAGGGCCTCAAGCGTCTCCGCCGCGTCCTTCGTCAGCTGCTCGAGGGCCGCGAGCGAGTCCTCCGGCTTCGTGATCCATACGAGCTCAACCTTATCGAACTGGTGGTTGCGGATGACGCCGCGCACGTCCTTGCCGTACGTTCCGGCCTCCTGGCGGAAGCAGGCGGTCAGCGCCGTCAGCTTCATCGGTAGCTTCTCGGCAGAAAGAATTTCCTCGCGCACCATATTCGTCAGAACGATCTCGGAGGTGGAAATCAGGTAAAGGGTGCTCGCCGTGTCGCCTTCCATGTTGACCGTCTTATACATGTCGGCTTCAAACTTCGGCAGCTGGCTTGTGCCCTCAAGAATCTCCGGCAGCGCGAGATAGGGGGGGTGAACTTCAAGGTAGCCGCTCTTTTCGTGACGATCGAGCAGAAAATTCCCCAGAGCGCGGATAAGCCGAGCGCCCGGACCCCTCCAGAGAGCGAAACGCGATCCCGCAAGCTTGACGCCCATTTTAAGGTCAAGCATCCCCAGCTTTTCTCCGACACTCTGATGATCTTGAGGTTTAAAATCGAATTGACGGGGGTCGCCCGAGACGCGAATAATCGGATTCTGCGTTTCGTCCTTGCCGAGGGGAACGGACTCGTGCGGAATATTGGGGATGCTCATCGCTGCGGTTTTGATTGTCTTTTCGGACTCCGCCAGCGCCGCTTCTTTCCCCGGAAGAAGCGTCTTAAGTCCGGCAACTCTTGCAAGAAGTTCCCCGGCCTTCGCGGTGTCCTTTGCCGCCATGGCCTTGCCAATGTCTTGCGATAGGGCATTGCGCTGCGATCTTATATCCTCGACTTCTTTAAGGATCGCTCGATGCCTCTCATCCAGCTTTAAAAGCTCATCAAACGTCATACCCAGCTTCGGATTGCGCGACGACAGCGCCTGCCGGACCTTGGCCGCGTTTTTTCGCGCCGCGCCGATGTCGATCATTTCGACACCTCAAGAGCGCTCTCAAGCGCCTGAACGGAGACCGCGCCGAGATGGGGTTCAATCATCACCTGGAGCCTCACGCGGTCCAGCCACCAGCCCGCGCGCGCCAGCTTGGCCAAGTACAGCTCCAGGGCCGGCGAAATCGCGAGATAAACGTCCTGCGTCTTGTTTGGGCCGATCTTCGGCACGCGCTTCTCGTCTACCATGAATGGAACGCCCCAGACGCTCTCGGGCTTTTCGCCGGCAAGCGGCGCAACGCGCCCGGTCATGCTGTACCGCAGCAAAATTCCTTCCGCCGGCGCCGGACCTCGGTTCTTCAGCGTCAAGCGCGCGCGCAGACGCGTGTCGAGCTTGGGGGGCCCGTCAATAAGCCGGTCGGCGTCCTCCCAGGAGACGGCGCGCAACTTCTCGACGCGTGCGCGCTGCCAGGAGACGCTCTCCAGGGAAAGCTCGGCCCTGGCGCCGACGGCCGCTAAGGCCGCAAGCGCCAGGACCAAAAAGCTCTTCTTCAACCCGCCCGCCTCACTTCTTGCCGCCGTCGATCGGAAGCTCTGGGTTCGGGTTGACGGGAGGCTCAGCCGCGATGGGCGCCACGCGAGCCACCTTGTCCGCTTCATCAAGACGCACAAGACGCACGCCTTGGGTGTTGCGCGAGATCGTCTTGATGTCCTTGCAGCGCAAGCGGATCGCCTTGCCCTGCTCGGTCATCACCATCAGGTCATCATCGTTGGTGACGAGCTTCACACCGATCACGGAGCCGTTGCGGTCTGTCGTCTTGATCGTGATGATGCCGCCGCCGCCGCGATGCTGGCCGCGGTACTCGGCAAGTTCAGTGCGCTTGCCGTGGCCGTGCTCGCAAACCGTCAGCAAGGTCTTTTTTGAATTCGGAGGGAAAACCTCCATGCCGACGACTTTGTCTTCCTTGTCCACGCGAATGCCCCGAACGCCGGCCGCGCCCCGTCCCATCGAACGGATGTCGCTCTCCGGGAAACGGATGACCATGCCGTCTCGAGTCGCGACAAGGAGTTCATCCTTGCCCGAAGTGTGCTGCACTTCGACGAGAACATCTCCTTCGTCGAGAGTAATCGCGATGATCCCGGATCTTCTGATATTCTCGAAGTCGGATAACGGCGTTTTTTTGACGGTGCCGTTTCGCGTCGCCATGGCGAGGAAGGTCTCCCGGCCCTTCTTTTCCTCGAACGAGCGGATCGCTATGGCGGAGGTGACTTTTTCCTCGCCGGTCAAGGCCAACAAATTGACGACGGCCTTGCCGCGAGAAGTCCGATTCCCCTCAGGAATCTCGTATGCGCGCAACGCAAATACGCGTCCGCGATTCGTGAAGAACAGCAAGGCGGCGTGCGTATCGGTCACGAAAAAGTGCTCGATAAAGTCTTCTTCCTTTACATCGGCTCCGGTAATGCCCTTGCCGCCGCGTCCTTGGGCCTGATACGTCGCGACGGGAATGCGCTTGACGTAGCCGGTGTTGGAGAGGGAGATGACGACCTCTTCCTTTTGGATCAAATCCTCAAGAGACATCTCCGCCGCCTCGGTCGTGATCTGCGTCTGGCGAGACTTTCCGAACGCTTCCTTGACGCCCTCGAGTTCCTTGATGACGATCGCGTAAACCTTCTTGATGTCGGCTAGGATCGCCTTGTACTCCGCGATCTTTTTGACCAGGCCGTCATATTCGTCTTGAAGATCGCCGACCGACAGCTTCGTCAGGTTCGCAAGGCGCATCTCGAGGATGGCATTCGTCTGTGCCTTCGACAACTCGAAAGCCTCCATCAACTCCGTGCGCGCCGAGTCGGTGTCCTTGGCGGCACGAATGATCTTGATGACGCGGTCTATGTTCTTGATCGCGATGATCAGCCCTTCAAGTATATGGGCCCGGTCAAGGCATTTGCGCAGTTGGAATTTGGTGCGGCGCGTGACGACGACTTTCCGGTGCTGCACAAAATGGCCAAGCATGTCGCGCACGCCGAGGACGCGCGGGCGGCCATCGACGAGGGACAGAAGGATGACGCCGAAGGTTGTCTCCATCTGCGTGTGCTTGAGCAGCTGGTTTAAGACCACATTCGCATTGCCGTCGCGCTTGATCTCGATGACCACGCGCATGCCCTTGCGATCGGACTCGTCGCGGATGTCCGAGATGTCGGGAATCTTCTTGTCGCGAACAAGCTCGGCGATCGTCTCGAGCAAGGTCGCCTTGTTGACTTGATACGGGAGCTCGGTGATAATGATCGCCTGGCGGTTGCCTTTGATGTCCTCGATCTCGGTCTTCGATTGGACGCGCACGGAGCCGCGGCCGGTCTCGAAGTAGTCTTTGATGCCGGCCTTACCGCGCACGATGCCGCCGGTCGGGAAGTCAGGCCCCTTAATGATCTTCATGAGCTCTTTGCTCTCGATCTT
>JAHFCE010000003.1:54987-206133 GCA_023249675.1 Elusimicrobiota bacterium
CGAAAGGTTATGCGGGGGAATATTGGTCGCCATGCCGACCGCGATGCCCGACGAACCGTTGACGAGCAGGTTCGGGACCTTGGCGGGCATGACGGTGGGCTCGGTGGTCGTGCCATCGAAATTGGCGGAAAAATCGACCGTGTCCTGATCAATATCGGCCATGACCTCTTCGGCGATCTTAGCGAGACGGGCCTCCGTGTACCGGTAGGCGGCGGCGGGGTCCCCATCGACGGAGCCGAAGTTGCCCTGGCCGTCGATCAGCGGATGAAGCAGCGAAAACTCTTGAACCATGCGCACCATCGCGTCATACACGGCAGAGTCTCCGTGCGGATGATATTTTTTCAGCACTTCGCCGACGACGCCAGCGCATTTCGAGTACTTCTTGTTCGAAGCAAGGCCCTCATCGTGCATCGCGTACAGGATGCGGCGATGGACCGGTTTGAGGCCGTCGCGCACGTCCGGCAGAGCGCGGCCAACGATCACCGACATCGAGTAGTCGATGTAGGACCCGCGCATCTCGGCGCCAAGATCGCGCTGGATGATGTTGCCGGCAGGTTCGGGGGTGAGTTCCGGCTGGTTATCGGGTTTGCTCATGGTCTTTTCTCTCTTGCTAAATTAAATGTCGAGGTTTTTGACTTCTTTGGCGTGCTTCTCGATGAACAGCCGGCGCGGCTCGACCTTGTCGCCCATAAGGGTGACGAAGGCACCTTCCGTGTCCGCCGCATCCACGATCTTCACCTGAAGCAGTCGACGTCGCTTGGGATCCATGGTGGTCTCCCAAAGCTGCTCGGGGTTCATTTCACCAAGACCTTTGTAGCGCTGAATCTGCGCGCCGTGCCGGCCCGCGTCGCGGACCATCTCGAGCAGGTCCCTGAGGCTGTAGCCGTCGATCTCGCTGTGCGCGGTCTTCGCTCGGAACAGCGGTTTTGTCTTCTCGTCGCGCATGACCTCATACCACTTGAGCTCAAGACCCATGTCCTTGAACTTTTTGGACAAGCTCTCAAGCTTCGCCATCTCCCACAACTCCTGCACATCGGGCTCAAAGGACTCCTCATCGGCCTCGCTGAGCTCCGATTCGGCGGCGCCTGCCTCCCCATCGTTTGGCGCGGAAGCGCCCTTAGCCGCGGGAACCTTCTTTTCCGCGCGCTCCTCGATGAGCCTCTTCTTCTGCTCGGCGACGTGGGCGTCGCGGTAAGCCTTCCATTCCTTGTCGGAGTAGAAGAACTCATACTCTCCTGCGCTCTTCTCAACACGGTACAGCGGGAGCTTGCCGGCGGCTTGGTACTCAAGAAAGTCATCCAGGTGAAGGCTCTTGCGGCTAATGTGTCGAATTAGGCTCTCAAGCTCGGCCAGGAGCTTAAGCAGATCGCGCAAGTCCTCGGCGTCAAGCTTCTTCGACTTGCCGTTGGCTGGGTTAACCGCGGTGACCTCAAGAGCTCCGCGGCCCTCGTTGAGCAGCCACTGCTCCATCTTTTCCTCGGTGTCCACATACATTTCCGTCTTACCCTTCTTGACCTTAAACAGCGGCGGCTGGGCGATATAGATGTGGCCGTTGTCGACGAGCGCTTTCATCTGGCGGTAAAAGAAGGTCAGAATCAAAGTGCGGATATGCTGGCCGTCCACGTCGGCGTCGGCCATGATGATCAGCTTGTGGTAGCGAAGCTTGTCGATCTTAAGGCCGTCCTCACCCTCGCCGATGCCGGTCCCGATCGCGGAAATTAAAGTCCGAACTTCTTCGTTTGAGAGGATTTTAACAAGGCGCGCCTTTTCGACGTTTAGAATTTTCCCTTTAATGGGCAAAATCGCCTGAAACACGCGGTCTCGGCCCTGTTTGGCCGAGCCGCCGGCCGAGTCGCCTTCGACGATAAAAAGCTCGGATCGCTCCGGGTCCCGCTCTTGGCAGTCGGCGAGCTTGCCGGGCAGACTTGAGCCGTCGAGCACGCCCTTGCGGCGGGTGAGGTCTTTGGCCTTGCGCGCGGCCTCCCGGGCCTCGGCGCCGGAGATCGCCTTCGCGCAGATGGACTTCGCGGTCGATGGGTTTTCCTCAAAGAACGTGGTGAGCACGTCGCCAACCAAGGACTTGACGATACCCTCCACCTCGGCGTTGCCGAGCTTGGACTTCGTCTGACCCTCGAACTGGGGATTCTGTATCTTCATCGAAAGAACCGCGCACAGGCCTTCGCGCACGTCGTCGCCGGTCACGTTGAAGTTCTTTCCTTTCAGCAGGTCGTACTTCTTAATGTAGTCGTTGATGACGCGCGTGAGCGCCGAGCGGAAACCCGCCAGGTGTGTGCCGCCCTCAGGCGTCTTGATGTTGTTGACGAAAGAGAAAACGGTCTCCGAATAATCGTCGTTGTACTGGATCGCGAAGTCCGCGATCACCTCATCCTTCTCCTTGGTCATCGAGATCGGCTCGCGATGGACGACCTTTTTATTCGTGTTGAGGTGCTTCACGAATTGAGTGATGCCGCCCTCATAGTGGAAAGCGTGGCGCTTATCCTCACGCTCATCGGTGATTGATATTTTCGCGCCGGCATTAAGAAAAGCAAGTTCACGCAGGCGGTTCGAAAGGGTCTCAAAGGAGTACATGTGCCCGTTGAAGATATCCGGGTCGGGCTTGAAGGATATTTGGGTTCCGTGCGCATCAGACTTTCCCGCAGCTTTCACATCGGCCTCGGGCTTGCCGCGCTTGTAGTTCTGCACCCACACCTTGCCGTCGCGGTGAATCTCGGCCTTCAACCACTCAGAGAGAGCATTCACACAGGTCACTCCGACGCCGTGCAGCCCGCCGGAGACCTTATACGCCGATTTATCAAACTTGCCGCCCGCGTGCAGAACGGTCAGGATGACCTCGAGGGCCGATTTTCCTTTGAATTTAGGATCTTTCATCGGATCGACCGGAATGCCCGAACCGTCGTCCTTGACGGTGATCGAATTGCCCTGGTGTATGAAAACATCGACCGTGGTGCAGCGTCCGGCTAAAATTTCATCAACGGAGTTGTCGACGACCTCATACACCAGGTGGTGCAGGCCGGACGGCCCGGTGCTGCCGATATACATGGCGGGGCGCTTGCGAACAGCTTCAAGCCCCTCCAGCACTTGAATATTTGATGAATCATACTTCCCATCCTTCTTGGCCATATCGGTCGTCTCCATCGCGGCTTCGGACATCGTCTCCCCCTAACGATAAGTCGTCTTAACGGCAGTAATCCATGGGCGGCTGAAATACTTATTGAGGGAACGAATCAAGACTCCTGATCGCATTTGCAGCTCCTGTGCCGCCGCCGCGCTTTTCGGACGCACGAACAGCGTTCCCCTCTTAACAGCCGCCAAAGCCCAATACTTCGCGTAGGCTCCACACTCCTTATCCCACACTGCGTTCAGCAAGGTCAACTTATCATTGACCGTGCCGGCGCGGTATGAAAAGCTCTTAACCAAATCACCGGCGGTGGACCATCGCCCCGCCTTTTCCTTTTCTACGGTCACAACCTCATTGGCATGACGACGAATTTATAATCACCCTCGCCGCCAGCCGGCTCGAAGAGGGCGGGATTGACGGGACTCGTCATAGCCACCGTCACCGTGTCTGTGTCAATGTGCTTTAAGGCATCGACAACGAACTGCGGGTTGAAGGCCACTGAGAAATCGACCCCCCCATAATCGACGGCAACATCCTCATTGAATTCATTGTTTTGGCTTGAAGAGGTCACATGCAAAAAACCCTTCTTGAGCGCATACTTAACAGAGCCGCCTCGGTCCACAGCGCACAGCGCCGCGCGTTTCGTGACGGCGAGAATGTCTTTGGTTGGAGCGCTGAAGACGACCTCACGCTTGGTTGGGATGACTTGATCATAGTTAGGGAACGCTCCGCCGACAAGGCGGGAAAGAATCGTCGTTTCCTTTAGTTGAAAGGTTATTTGATTTTCGGTCACCGCAATGAGTATTTTCTCATCATCATTCTCCTTAATCTCAAGGAGGGTGATGAGCCGAAGGAGTTCCGAAAGAACCTTCGTCGGCACGATGACTGAAAACTCCCGGTCCTTTGGAATAACTTTTTTTGAGCATACAGCAAGACGGCGTCCATCTGTCGAAACCATCTCAAGTGTTCCCTTTTTGGCGGCCCAAAAGACGCCGTTGAGCACGTGCCGGGTTTCATCGGAGGAAGCCGCGAAAATCGTCTTCTGAATCATTCCAGCGACAACCCCGGCAGGAAGCTCAAATGAAGAAGCTTTATTGAATTCTGGGAGAATCGGGTATTCAGACTTGGGAGCGCCAATGATTCCAAATCGTGACCGGCCGCACTTAAGAGATATTTTTCCACCGACATCGACAGCAAGCTCTATGTCTTGGGAATCAGGAAGGCTGTGAAGAATGTCTGCAAATTTTTTAGCCGGAATGGTAATCGAGCCGTCCGTCTCAATCTCCGCTTTAACATAGTGTTTGACGCCCATTTCAAGGTCGGTCGAGACAACCTTCACACGCTTATCTTCCGTCTCCATAAGAAAATTCAATAAGATCGGAAGGGTGGTTCGACTTGACAGCGCGGACTGGATGGTTTGGACCCCCCGTACCAACTCTTCCCTGCTTATGGTTATTTTCATTTAAATCATCCTCTTCATCATCAAGCAGGGGATAGGGTGGATAAGCCGGCCCCACCAGCAAAAAAAACACCTAGATGTTGTGGATAAGTCACACGTCCCATCCACAGTATCCACAATACGGCGGACCATCCCCAGTTGTCATAAAACGTACACATTTTTTTAACAATCACCGTTCAGCCATTTTAATATCCGCCCGCAGTTTGTTGATGAGTTCTAGAAAAAAAGGATCTTCCTCCAGCTTCTTTTCAATCTTCTTGCGCGCATGCAGAACGGTGGAGTGGTCTTTGCCGCCGAAAGCCCGGCCGATGTCTGTTGAGGAGAGATCTGACATCACACAGGCCAGGTACATCGCGACCTGGCGGGGCATTGAGATTGAAACCGCGCGCTGGTGGCCTTTCAAGTCTTTAACATCGACAGAATATTTAAGCGCAACCACGCGCTGAATGGTCTCAACCCGCACCGGAGAGCTATCGTCGACCGCGATGGAGTCTTTTAAGATATCACGAGCGTCATCAACCGAGAGCGGGGCCCCCGTCATCGCCTGGAATGCCTTCAGACGGATCAAGCAGCCCTCAAGGGCGCGGACATTGGTTTTGACCGAGGATGCGATGAAGAGGATGACATCATCGGGCGCCGTGAAGCCCTCAGAGTTGGCTTTCTTGCGTAAGATAGCGATGCGGGTTTCAAGATCCGGTGCTTTGATGTCGGCGACAAATCCCCATTCGAGGCGTGAGATTAGGCGCTGTTCGAGGGGAGACATTTCCTTTGGCGAGCGGTCGGAACTGACGACGATCTGTTTGCGGGAGTCGAAGAGAGCATTGAAGGTGTGGAAGAATTCCTGTTCAGAGCGGTCTTTGGCGATCAAAAACTGAATGTCATCAATCAGCAGGCAGTCGAGAGAGCGGTAGCGCAAACGGAAAGAGTCGATCTGATTGTTTTGAACCGCCGCAATAAACTCGTTGACGAATTGTTCGCTGGTCGTGTAGAGAACGCGTGAACGCGGGTGGTGCCGGCGGATCGAGTTGCCGATCGCGTGCATCAAGTGGGTCTTGCCGAGGCCGACGCCGCCATAGATCACATACGGATTGTACTGGGTGCCCGGGCTCTTCGCGATCGACTCGGCTGTCGCGCGGGCGAGGCGATTCGACTCGCCGATGACGAACGAGTCGAAGGTGTAGCGAGGGTTGAGCTCCGAGATGGGAAAGTCGGACTGCGGGGAGGCTTCGGGCACCGGATCCGACGGAGGAAGCACGCGCGTGAGATCGCGCTCAATGCGGAAGTCGATTCCGATTTCGCAGCCCGACAAGTCGCGCAGCAAGGCAAGCAGGCGCTTCTGATAGCGCTCCTTGATGCCGTCGGAGAAAAACTTGTTGGGGACCTTGAGCATCAAGACCCCACCCTCCAAGGAGGCGGCCCCCACAGGTTTGAGCCAAAGCTCGGCGTTTTCATCGCCGATTTCCGTGCGCAGCCGTTCCACGGTCTGGGCCCAGAGATCAACCCCGTCGGCTATTTTCACAGGTTATTCACAGATGTGGATAACTTTTTATCCACAGAATAAGTATTTATATTTTATGAATTTATCAGTATTTCGTCCGGGTCTATTGGGAGACCCTCCCGCAACAAGGCGAAATCCTACCAGTTTTTCCCAGTCGAGTCAATCTTGGGCGATAATCTCGCGGCCCAGCATTCGTTGACAGGTCGAGGGCCAACCGCTAGAATCTCACACCTATGGAGATTCAACTAACGGCCAAGCAGCTCAACATCACGCCCGCGCTGCGCGAGTATGTGCAGCAGAAAATGGGAAAAACCCAAAAATATTTCGATCACATCGTTTGGGGACAAGCGTTTCTTTTCGTGGAGAAACGCTCGCATAAGGCGGAGATGATCGTGCATGCCCCCGGGCAGACGTTCCGAGCCCTTGCGACGGCGGCCGATCTCTATTCAGCCATTGATCTTGCGTCCGACAAGATTGATGCTCAGCTCAAGAAGCACAAGGAGCGCATTAAAAACCGTCACAAGTCGGAGACCTCCGGGACGATGGTCGAGGCCGCGTCTGTCGCGCGGACTTCTTTTGCGGTGTCGCGGCAGTCCGTCTCTCCGATGACGCCGGAACAGGCCGCGGCGGAACTCGATGGTTCTGAGCGCTTGTTCCTGGTTTATCTAGACAAGGACACCGACCAGATTCATATTCTCTACCGTCGTGAGGACGAGAGTTTGGGGATCATCCATCCTGTTCGTAAAATCAAGCGCTGACGCTGTGCAGGCCGCGGAACTCACCGTCGGCGAACTCCTGAAGGAGCAGGGCGAGAGCCTGCGTCTTGAGCTGCTCTCGGGGGAGAAATCACTGGGTCGCCGGATCATGGTGGCCGACCTCAATCGTCCCGGCCTTGCCCTGTCCGGATTTCTTGATCGCTTCCGCGCGGAGCGCGTGCAGATTTTCGGTAACGGGGAGCAGGCCTACTGCCATAAGTCCGACGCCAAAAAACTAGCCGAGGCGCTGTCGGCGATGCTGTCCGCCCCCGAGCTTCCGTGCGTGATCGTCACGCACAATGCGTCGGTGTCGCCGGCGCTCATGCAGTCTTGCAAAAAGCACGGCGTGCCGTTGCTGCGTTCCGCTTATGATACGACGACTTTGACCGGCGAACTGTCCGAGGCGCTGGAAGCGCGCCTGGCGCCGGCGACAACGGTGCACGGCGTACTCGTAGACGTTTATGGGCTCGGCGTCATCATTCAAGGTGAGTCCGGGATCGGAAAATCTGAGTGCGCGCTCGAGCTGCTCAAGCGCGGTCATATTCTCGTCGCCGATGACGCAGTCCACATTCAGCACCGGCGCGGCGGCTACTTGCGCGGCTCCTGCCCGGAGCCCTTGAAGAACCATATGGAGGTGCGCGGCCTCGGCATCATCGACGTCAAGCTTCTTTTCGGCATCGGCGCTATTCTCGACCGCACGCGGATTGAACTCGCGATCCAGCTCGAGGCGTGGGGCGCGGCGGCGACATATGATCG
Organism: Elusimicrobiota bacterium; assembly: GCA_023249675.1. GTDB lineage: Bacteria > Elusimicrobiota > Elusimicrobia > UBA1565 > UBA9628 > GWA2-66-18. The sequence goes on from JAHFCE010000003.1 coordinate 62,595, forward strand.
GACCGGTCTTGACGCCAAGAAGATTTCCATTCTCGATGTGGAAATTCCGCTTATTCGGATACCCGTCAGCCCCGGCCGCAACCTTGCCGTTCTCATCGAGGTTGCGGCGCTGAACCAGCGCCTGCGCTCGCAGGGGTATTTCTCAGCGGAAAATTTCAATCGGCGCCTCATCGGCCACATGAAGTCGAAGGAGCGCGGTTGATGAAACGAATTCCGAAGAAGATATTCGTCATCACCGGAGTCTCGGGCGCGGGCAAGAGTCAAGCGCTGAAGGTGTTCGAGGACTTCGGATGGTTCTGCGTCGACAACCTGCCGATCGCCCTGCTTGATGAGTTTGCGGCCTTTGTGGAGAGGTCGCCGGTGATGACGCGCGTCGCCCTTGGCATGGATGTTCGCGAGGGCCGTGTGCTCGGCGCGCTCCCGTTGCTCCTGCGGCGTCTCAAGCTCCAGGGTCTTGATGTCCATGTTTTGTTCATCGACGCGGCAGATGCGGCCGTCATCCGTCGCTTTTCTGAGACGCGTCATCGACATCCGCTGGGCGGAAAAATTTCCGATTCGGTGAAGCAGGAGAGGAAGCTCCTCGCTCCGATTAAGGGCATGGCCGACAAGGTCGTCGACACGACGCGTTTGACGCTTGGCGAGCTCAAGGAGAAGATTTCCGAGATGCTCGGCCTGACGCTCATTCGAGAGATGACCCTGCAAGTCGTCAGCTTCGGCTACAAGCACGGAATGCCGATCGATGCCGACATCGTCATGGATGTCCGCTTCCTTCCCAACCCGCACTATCAGGCCGGCTTGCGCAAGAAGACGGGTCTTGATGAGCCGGTGCGAAAATACATTCTTCGCCAGCCCGCCGCGGGTAAATTTCTCAATGATTGGCACAGGCTGATCTCAACTTTGCTTCCGCATTACGTGCGCGAGGGGAAATCCTATCTAACGATCGCCATCGGCTGCACCGGCGGCCGCCACCGCAGCGTGTTCTGCACGCGCTGGCTTGCGCAGAAGCTTCGCGCGGCGGGATATCCGGTCCAGGAATTCCACCGGGATATTGCTGCGTGATCAATTTCATCATCGTAACGCACGGAGAATTTGGCGCTTATCTTGTCGAAGCCGCGGAGGGGATCGTCGGCCGCCAGGCGCAGGGGGTGCGCGTCGTGGCCACTTCGTCGCGCCAGTCTATTGCCGAGATCAGGAGGTTCGTTGCGCGCGCGTTGGCCGAATTGTCCAATCCCGATGGGGTCATTCTCTTCACGGACATGCCCGGGGGCACTCCGAATAACCTTGCCTTCCCGCTGGTGCGCGATGAGCGGCGAGTGGAAATGGTCAGCGGCGTCAATCTCTACATGCTCGTCTCGGCGTTCAGCCAGCGCGAGCAGATGCCGATCGAGAAGCTCGTTGAGAAGGTCGTCGCCGATGGTCAGAAATCCATCCGCGATATCCGGGCCATGTTCCTCGCTGTGGCGGGGGGCCGGTAATATGGGCGTTGCCCTTTTACGCATCGATGATCGCCTCATCCATGGCCAGGTGGTCGAGGGTTGGGTTCCTTTTCTTCGGGTCGACCTTGTTGTCGTGATCTCCGATGCGGCGGCCTCCGATGAAATCCAAACCGCGCTCATGAAGATGGCCTTGCCGCCCGCGGTCGGCCTGCTCGTCGTGCCGGTTGCCGAGGCGGCGGCCAGGCTGAGATCGTTGGAGCGGGCTTCGCGAAGGTCCCTGGTGCTCGTGCCCGGGCCCGTGGAGGCGCTGGCCCTGATGGAAAGCGGCGTTGAGGTCGACCGCATCAATGTCGGCGGCCTTCACTACACGGTCGGCAAGGTGCAGCTTGGCCGAGCGCTGTTTCTTAATGAGAAGGATCGGCTGGCCCTGGTGGCGTTGGCCGCCAAGGGTGTGCGGCTTGAGGGGAGGGCTCTTCCCTCCGACGTCGCAGAGGACTTGACCGCGGCCCTGGAAGGCCGATGACAACGACTATTCTGATCGCCTGCGCGGCTCTCGCTGTCCTTGAACTTGATGTCGTTTTGATCGCGCAGACCATGGCGTCTCGTCCGCTTGTCGTGGGAGCCGCCTTTGGCGCGTTCATGGGCAAGCCGGAGGCCGGAGCTCTGTTTGGCGTTGTTTTCGAGTTGCTGAGCTTGGGGGACCTTCCCATCGGTGGGAACCTGACTTGGTCAGCGACGATTGCAGCCGGCACGGCGACGGTGCTTGCGGGCGCGGGGACCTCCTTTGCCCCCTGCTTTTTTGGAGGCATTGCCGCCGGCATCGTTCACTCCCGCCTTGAGGCCACCGAGCGCGTGCATCGCGCTTTGACTGGCGACGCCCTGGCTCATCGCGCCGAGGCCGGGGGCCGCGCGCTGGGTCGGGCGCTTGGCGCTTCAATCGCCGCGCATGCCGCGATGACCTTTGTTGTTGCATGCGCCATCGTGGCGTTGGTCGTCCCCATTGACCGCCTGTGGTGGGCGCGCGCGCCTGCGGTCATCCAGGCCGGGAGTTTTCTCGCCGTGTCGAGCGCTCCGTGGATCGGTCTTTCGGGAGTGACGCTGTGGTGCTTGAGGCGCGTATGAGCGCTCCCCGGATGACGCCAGGGATGAAGGTCCGTCTGGGCGCGAGGCTTCTGCTGCTACAGGCGCGTTGGGACCCGGCGCGCCTGCAGGGCCCCGGCTTCGCCTTTGCCCTTGATCCGTGGCTGCAGGTGTGTTGGGGCGGCGATCCCTCAGAGCTGCTTGCCGCTCGGCGGCGGCACCTTGAGCATTTCAACACGCATCCGATCGCGGCGTGGCTTACCGCGGGCATCGTCTGCCGGCAGGAAGCCGCGGCGTCATCGTTGTTGGGCGCTGCCCGTGAGGCAGAGATCCGTAAAATCGGACCGCTTAAAATGAGGCTCGGAGCAGCGCTTGCCGCCCTGTACGACTCGTTTTTTTGGGGAGCCTTGCGTCCTGCGAGCGCTCTCGCGGGCATTCTCGCGGCGCAGGCGGCATACCTCCTTGGCTCGCCGCACGCGCTGTCCTGGGCGGTGGCGGCTGCGCTGTCTGTCTATAACGTCCCGGCCGTGATGGCGCGTATTTTCGGCCTGTGGCGCGGCTGGGCTGATGGTGAGCGGGCCGCGGCCGAGCTCACGAAACTTTCCGTGCAGACCTGGATTCGCGGCCTGCGTTGGGCGACCATGGGTGGGGCGTTCGTGGCCTTTGGAATCGGGGCGTGGCCCCTGAGCGGCGGAGATCGCCTGATCGCGGTCTTGACATTCGCGGCAGGCTTGATTCTAACCCGACGCGGCGTTTCGCCGCTGGCACAACTTGGATTGGCCGGGGTCGGCGGCATGGCCGTGTCGGCGGCGGGGCTGCGTTTGTGATGGAAAAGATCATGACGATCAAGAATCGTCTGGGCCTGCATGCGCGGCCTGCGGCGATGTTCGTACAGGAAGCGAGTAAGTTCAAGAGCCAAATAGATGTCGTCAAGGATGGCTTGCAAGTCAACGGCAAGAGTGTGATGGGCCTCATGCTCCTTGCCGCCGAGAGGGGCTCGCGTCTCACGATCAGGGCTGACGGCCCCGATGAAGCGAAGGCCATCGAGGCCCTTGAAAAACTTTTCTCTCGGAATTTTGATGAGACTTAAATGATCGTCATTAAGGGAATCGCCGCCAGCCCCGGCATCTCGATCGGGCGTGCCTACGTGGTCGAGGACGAGGACATCGTCGTTGAACGTGTCGAGATTCCTCGTGACAAGATTAAGGAAGAGGTCCGCCGCTTTAAGGTCGCGCAGAAGGCGACCCATCGCGACCTCGACGCCGCCGAGGTCAAGGTGCTTAAGGTGTTGGGTAAGCACCACGCCAAGCTTATCGATGCCCATCGTCTCATTCTGAAGGACTCGCTGATCACGCACGACGTGCCGAAACGAATCCATGAAGAATGCGTCAACGCCGAGTTCGCGTTGTCCGAGGCCCTCGAACTGGTCAACCGGCAGTTCGAGCGCATGGAAGACGAGTTCTTCCGCGAGCGCCGCCATGATCTGTTCGACGTCGGCAAGCGGCTGCTCCTGCATTTGATGAAGCGCCAGAAGAGGTCTCTTGCCGATATCAACGAGGAGTGCGTGCTCATTGCGCGCAATCTCCTGCCTTCGGATACTCTGGGGTTAAAGGAAACGAAGATCATCGGTTTCGCCACCGACCTTGGCGGCAAGACGAGCCATACCGCGATCCTGGCCCAGAGCCTTGAGATCACCGCCGTTGTCGGCCTCTCTGACGTCAGCCGTCGCGTCAAAACCGGAGACATCGTCATTCTTGACGGCGAGCAGGGCCTTGTCATCATCAACCCGGGGCCCGAGACGGTCGCGAAGTATGAGAAGGTTCAGCAGCGGGCCGTCGCCGAGGAGCGCTCGCTGGAGACGCTGAAGGGCCTGCCGACCGTCACGCTCGACGACCGAGCGTTCCGCCTCGAGGCGAACCTGGACTCCCCCGAGGAGCTCAAGGCGGTCGTCGCTCTCCAGGCGGACGGCATAGGGCTTTTCCGTACCGAGTATCTCTTCCTCAATCGGACTGAGGCTCCTTCCGAGGAGGAGCAGGTCAAGGCGTACGGCGCCGCGGTGAGGGCCCTCGAGGACCGCGAGGTCGTCATTCGCACGGCCGACGTCGGCGGCGATCGACTCTCTTTGCTCGGCATCGAGGGGTCTAAGAACGAGACGAATCCGTTCATGGGTCTGCGCGGCGTGCGCCTCTTTCTGCGCCATCTTGATCTTTTTAAGACGCAGCTGCGCGCGATCCTGCGCGCATCGCTTAAGGGCAAGGTGCGCGTGCTGATTCCGATGGTCTCGTCCGTCGGCGAGGTGCTTGCCGTGCGCCGCCTGCTCGAGCAGGCGCGCGCCGAGCTCGTGGCGGAAGGAGCGGCGTTCACCTCCGATCTTGAGCTTGGAATCATGGTTGAGATTCCCTCGACCGCGATCCTGCTCGACGCGTTTCTGCCGCACGTGGACTTTGTTTCGATCGGCACGAACGACCTCATTCAATACACGCTCGCCGTCGACCGCATCAATGAAAATGTCGCCCATCTGTACGATCCCTATCATCCTGCGGTCGTCCGGCTGCTCGATGGGGTCGTGCGCGCGGCGCATCTGAGGGGCAAATGGGTTGGTGTGTGCGGAGAGATGACCTCAGATCCGCGCGCGGTTCCGTTGTTGGTCGGCCTTGGCGTTGATGCGATGTCGGTCTCTCCGCGCATGTTTCTGCGCGTCAAGCAGACGATCCGCGGCCTCAAGCACGAGGCAATGAAGAAGCTCGTCGCGAAGGCCTTGGCCTGCTCCGAGTCGGATGAAGTCCGGCTCTTGTTGGAACAGAACCCCTGACGGCATGAGCGCCCCTGACCGCATCCGCAACTTCTCCATCATCGCCCACATTGATCATGGAAAATCCACGCTGGCGGATCGCCTGCTCGAGCTGACAGGAACGATCCACTCGCGGGACATGCAGGCACAGATCATGGACTCGATGGAGCTCGAGCGCGAGCGCGGCATCACGATCAAGGCGAAGGCCGTGCGCATGGACTATAAGGCTCCCGACGGCGAGATATGGCTCCTCAACCTCATCGACACGCCCGGACACGTCGACTTCACTTATGAGGTCAGCCGCGCGCTCGCCGCCTGCGAAGGCGCGCTGCTCGTTGTGGATGCGACGCAGGGCGTCCAGGCGCAGACCCTGGCCAACGCGACGCTGGCGCAGGCCGTCGGCCTGCGCATTATTCCGGTCATCAACAAGATCGACCTACCGTCCTCCGACGTGAACGGCACCCTCGAACAGATTTTCGACGTGCTTAAGATCGTCGAGGACCCAGTCTTGATTTCAGCGAAGAGCGGCGAGGGAGTCCAGGGCGTGCTTGACGCCATCATCAAGGAGATTCCCGCGCCGACCGGCAAGCCTGAAGCGCCGCTCGCGGCCCTCATCTTCGACTCATCCTATTCCACCTTCCGCGGCGTGATCCTGCTTGTGCGCGTGGTTGAGGGCACGATGAAAAAGGGAATGCGCGTGAAGTTTTTCTCGACCGGGACCGAAGCGGTCATTGAGGAGGTGGGCTTTCTCAAGCCGAAACAGGTGCCCTGCGCTCAGCTCTCCGCCGGCGAGGCGGGATACCTGATCTGCGGAATAAAGGACATCCACACCGTGCGCGTCGGCGACACGGTCATGGAACATAGCCGGCCGCTGCCCGAGCCGCTGCCCGGCTACAAGGAAGCCAAACCGGTTGTTTTCGCGGGGATTTTCCCGATTGATCAAAGCGAGTATACGGCGCTCAAGTTTGCGCTCGATAAGCTCAATCTCGAAGACTCGTCCTTCAACTATATGGCCGATTCCTCGCAGGCGCTCGGGTTCGGCTACCGTCTTGGTTTTCTGGGGCTTCTGCACATGGACATCGTCAAGGAGCGCCTCACGCGCGAGTTCGGCCTCGACCTAATCGTGACCGCGCCAAACGTCATCTATCGAGTTCAGACGTATGACGGCCGCTGGATCGTTATCGACAATCCGGCCAAGTTTCCAGCACACGGCGACATCAAGATCATTGAGGAGCCCTACGTGCTGTTGACGATCGTGCTCCCGATCGAGCACCAAGAACCGGTGCTCAATCTCATCAAGGAGCGCCGCGGCGTGCACATCGGCATCGAGTACCTGTCGCCGACGCGCATGCTCATTAAGTACGAACTGCCGCTCGCCGAGATGGTCGTTAATTTCTACGATCGCTTAAAGTCGGTTTCCAAGGGCTACGCGACGCTTGATTATCAGTCGATCGGAGATCGCGAGTCGGACATGGTCAAGCTTGAGATATTGATCCACGCCGAGCCCGTTGACGCGTTGAGCCAGATCGTCCACCGGGATAAGGCCCAGGAGGTCGGGCGCAAGCTGTGCGAGAAGCTCAAAGAGCTCATCGACCGTCAGAACTTCGAGGTGGCGATCCAGGCCCGCGTCAACGGGAAGATCATCGCGCGCGAGACGATCGGAGCCAAGCGCAAGGACGTCATTGCCAAGTGCTACGGCGGAGACATCACGCGTAAAAAGAAATTGTTAGGCAAGCAAAAAGAGGGGAAGAAGCGGGCGAAGCTCATCGGCTCCGTCGAGGTTCCCCAAGAGGCGTTTCTCGCGGTTCTTAAGATCGACGAGGACGCAAACTAACCCCAAAGGATTCCCATGGAAGAAAGACTCTTGTTTGTCGGCGTCTCTCTCGGACTCTTCGCTTGGTACTCCCGGCGCTGGAAGGACAGGGGTGGCCCCGCCTCGCCGCTGCAGTCGGCGGCTTGGCACGCGCTGTTCTACGCGATCGCGGCTTTCTCCATCGTGATGATTCTCACCATGGTCTTCGAGGGCCGCACGAAGGTGATCGCGTTGTGGGCGCGCGCGCTGCGCGTGGGTGACATCGCCCCCGCGCTCTCGGCCGCGGCGGTCGCCGCCGCCATCGGCTTTTGGCGCGCATGGTCCAAGGCGGAGAGCGTCGAGAGCCGCCGTTTTTACCTTGACGACGACCTCGAATGGGCGGACACGGTGTTCTCCTCGGCGTTGCTCGCCTGGGTTCTCATGACGTTCTTGATTCAGGCCTTCAAGATTCCTTCCGGCTCCATGGAAAGGACTTTGCTCATCGGCGACCATCTCTTCGTCAATAAGTTCGTCTATGGCCTGCGCGTCCCGGTGTGGGGCAAACGGATATTGTCCTTGCGCGACGTGCAGCGCGGCGATGTGATGGTGTTCGAGTTCCCGGTCACCGATCCGCGCGACACTCATTGCGGCAAGGTCAACGCGGGAGAGAACTTCATCAAGCGCGTCGTCGGCCTGCCCGGCGAGTCCATTGTCGTCAGCGGCGGCAAGGTCTTCATCGACGGCAAGCTCATGTCCGATGAAAACTATGCTCGGTGGGATGATTCCTTCCGCCAGCCCGAGTCTGTGTACGCAAAAGCGCTCTCACCGCAGCGCTATCAGGATTTATGGCAGACCCACAAGCTTGACCGGGAGCTTGGCGACATCCAGCGCGATTACTTCGGACCGGTGAAGGTCCCCGCGGGAGCCTACTTCATGATGGGCGACAACCGCGACCATTCCTGCGACTCGCGCTACTGGGGCCCTGTGGACAGCCGGTTCATCAAGGGCAAGGCCTGGTTTATCTACTGGCCGCCGTCGCGCATGAAGGTTGTTCGCTAGTTCTTGACGGCCTTGAGGCCGATGCTCTCGAGGAACGCGCCCTCATTGGGTTCGCGGCCGAGGAAGGCTTTGAGGGAGTCCATCTCCTCGCGCGAGGAGCCCTTCTCGAGTATCTCTTCGCGGTAGCGGCGTCCGAGCGCGGGGTTCAAGACGCCCTCGGTTTTGAAGCGCGAGAACATGTCCTCGGCGTACACCTTGGACCACAGGTAGCCGTAGTAGCCCGCGTCATAGCCCATCAGGTGGCCGAAGCTCGCCTCGGGGTGCGTGCCCGCCGAGGTCGGGATCAGGGCGACGTCCTTCGACAGGCTCGCGTAGGCCGCGGTCGTGTCGGCGGGTGGGGCGCCGTGATAGAGCTGGTCCACCGCGCCGAACAGGAGTTGGCGCAGGTTAAAAAGGCCGGAGTTCACGTTCTTGGCCGCGAGCATCTTGCCGAGCAGCTCGTTGGGAAGCTTCTTCGAATGGTCGAGGTAGTGTCCGGACAGGGACTGGAGGACATCCCGGTCCCAGACCCAGTTCTCCAGCATTTGAGACGGAGCCTCGACGAAGTCGCGCGCGGTTGACGAGCCGGCGAAGCGTCCGTAGCGCGCCTTGGTCAGAGTTTGGTGCATGATGTGGCCGAACTCGTGGAAGAACGTTTCGACCTCATCGTGCGTGAGCAAAGACGGACGGTCTTTCGTGGACTTGTTGAAATTCGCGACCATCGAGGACACCGGCTTCTGGTAGCGCCCGTCCGGCAGGAGGCGTCCGGTGATCATCGAGAAGGCGGCGGCGTGCTTGTATTTTCCCTCGCGTGGGAAAAGATCCAGGTAAAAGTAAGCGATCGGCTCGCCGCCCGCGGCGTCGGTGATCTCGTAGAGCTTCACGTCGGGGTGCCAGGTTGCGGCGTTCTCGAGGCGGCGGAACTTGAGGCCGAGGAGCTTCTGATAGACGCCGAGCATCTGCTCGGTTACGTAGTCGGCGGGGAAGTACTCCTTGATCTTCTGCGCATCGACGGCGTACTTCGCTTTCTTGAGCTGGTTGTCATAGAAGCGCCAGTCCCAGGCGTTGAATCGGCCGTCGGAGGCGCGTCCCTCGAAGACGAACTTGAGGGAGTTAAGGACCTGCAGTTCGTCGGCGCCGAGCACCTTGAGCTTCTTGCGCAGGCGGGTGACGAAAGCAGCCACGGTTTGGGGGTCCTTGGCCATGCGGTCCTCAAGGATGAAGTGCGCGTGGGTCGGGTAGCCGAGTAGGCGCGCGGCCCTCAGACGCAAGGCGAGGACTTCCTTCAGCACCGGCAGGTTCTGGCTCGACGCGCGGTTGTTGAACTTGCCTTCCATGATGCGGCGCGCGGCGGGGTTGGAGGAGTTCTCCATGAACGGGAAGTAGTCGGGGTAGTCGAGACCGACCTTGTACTGGGCGCCGACTTTTTCCAGGCGCGCGACGAAATCCTCGGGCAATCCGTCGAGCTCGGATTTGTCGAAGAGCGCGTAATCCTTATATTCGTTTATATTTTTACCGAACGCCGCCTCAAGCTCAACGAGCTTCTTGCGCAGGTCGATGACCTCCCGGCGCTTGTCCTTCGGCAGTTCGAGACCGGAACGTTTGAAATCAAGGAGCTCTTTCTCGATGAGGCGCTTTGACTCGCCGGTCAACACCTCGCCCTTCACCGCGTACTCCTTGAGCGCGCGGTAGAGGTCTTCGCGCGAGTACACATCCACGGAGAACTGGCCGAGCAAGGTCTCGCACGCGTTGCCCGCGTCGCGCACGGAGGAGGAAATCGAGACGTATTTGAGGAAGGTATCCGAAGCTGTCTGGTCCGACAGATCGGAGCCGATCTGGTCGAGGGCCCAGGGAGTGTTATCGAACGTTCGGTTGCCCGCGGGCATGCGTGCGACCGTTTCGAGGGCGGCTTCGGCGCGCGTCTTGGCCGAGCGGCAGTCCTCCATCAGCTCCTGCGCCGTCGGCTCATAGCGCAGCGTGGGCGCGGGTAGAAACGGCGCGGCCGCGGCCGACAGGGCCGACGACAAGACAAGGAGGAGGAGAGGGTGTTTCATGAGAGGATGATACCAAAGCCCGACTATTCGCGGATGATGAGCTCGTCTGCCGCGGTGCGCGTCAGGGTGAGCGTGAGGCCGTCGAGGGCTACGGACGAACTCGAGTCAAGGGGAATCCGGGCCTCGGCGAGAGGCCAGATTTTCGATGAGAGCCCGTCCTCCTTGATGAAGAGAAAGCTGCGCGTATCGGCAAAGCCGGAGGCGTCGGGCTTGGCGTCGGCGGCGTACAACAGCCACAGTTCTTGGCCGCGGACCCGCAACACGACCGAGTGGGCGCGGATCGCATCGATCAAGGCGCCGGTCTTGAGCTCGTTCTTGGGCCCGCGCGTGCCTTCCACCGGCGTCATCTTCACCGTGCTGCCGCGCATGGGGCTGAAGAGGTTGATTAAGAGCTTGAAGTTATAAACAGTATTTTCGTCAATGCGCGCGTTCACTCCTGCGTTCCACAGCCGGTTCAATTTCCCTAAGGGGGCCAGACGGCTCGTCGTCGCCTCGGTGAAGGTTAAGGCATACGATGAGAACGTCGCATCGGAGGCGATGCCGAGATCGAGAGAGCGCGCCCCGAACGTGCGCGTCAGAAGATGGCGATTGTTATCCAGGATCGCGGGTAAAGACACGCGCGCGACGACGGCTCCGGCTACCTTGGTCGGTTGCAGCGGTTTTGGTTGCAGAGGTTTCTGAAGTGAGGGATCTTTGGCCCGCGCGAGGTCCGGATGGACGGCCTGCGGCAGGGCCTGAAGGAAAGCCGCGTCGGCTGAGAGGCTTAAGGCTTCTAGGGTCTGCGCCGCCGCCGGACAAGCCAGAGATGCGGCCGTGAGGATCGTGAGGAGGGTTTTCATGGGATCGTCTCTCCTTGCGACTTGGACGCCGGGGCTGCGGCGAAGACTTTCGTCTGTGTTGCGGCTCGCCGCGGGTCATCGGCCAGATCGATCAGATAAAGTGCCGGGCGGATATTAGCCTGGAAGGTCGTCTGGATGGCGTTCGCCCCGGGGTAAAAGCCGCCGTTCCACATCGACTTCGGCGTGAGCTCAAAGGTGAAGGAGAAGATTCCTTTTTTGCCCCAAGCCCAGTCGCAGGTGTCGCCGGTGGCGATGTAGAGAGCGCTCGATTGTTCGGGCGTGTAGCCCGTCATCCGGGCCATCTCGCCGGCCATCGCCTTGAACGCCGCCAGTGCCTTTGCGTCTGGGATCGGATCATCTGAGCCGCCCCACGGATAGAGGATCAGTTCGGAGAAGGTGTGGTAAGACAGCAGAACCTTGAGGTTCGGACGCCCCTCCACGAAGGTCTTGACGGCCCGGCTCTCGGGCTCGGAAAAGGGGGAGGGCCCGCGGTAGGTGTCGTCGTCCGGGTCCAGGGAGGCTCCGCCGCCGCCCCAGCCCCAGCTGTAGTTGCGATTGAGGTCGACGCCGGTCGAGCCGTCGCCATTTTTCGCCATATTCTTGCGGTGCATATGATACCTGCCGCCCTCGACGTCGTACTCCACACCGTCCGGATTGACCATCGGGATGAAGTAGATGTCGCGGGATTCAAGCAGGCGCGCAATCTCGGGTTGGTCGCGGTTGTCAACGAGGTATTTGGCGAGCAGGAGCGGCACCTCGGTCGAGAGGTGCTCGCGCGCGTGGTGCGCGCCAAGAAAGACGATGCCTGGTTTCGCGCTCGGCTGGTCGCCGGCGGCGCCCCGTGTCAGGCGCACGGCCCACAGGTCCTTGCCGAGCGTGGACTTGCCAATCGAGAACATGGAAACAAGATCCGGCGCGCGCGCGGCGAGCGAGAGCATCTCCGCCTTGAGCTCTTGATCGTTGTGGTAGAGAGCGTCCTTTTCCGGGAAGTCGAGTGAGCCGAAGCGCTGCCGCAAAGTGACCACCGAGCGGATTTTGAGGCCCGCGGCTTTGGCGCGCGCGAGCGCCCGCGGCGCGGCGAAACCGGCGGCCATTCCGGGCGCTAGCTCTTCGAGGCTGATGCCGGCGTCAACCGCGGCTTGGCGCTCGGCTTTACCGGGGGCTTCGACCTCCACCCACATCCGCGGATCCATCTCAACGGGGGCGGCGGCCGGAGGCGCGTCCTTCCTAACGAGGGGCGTCTTGTCTGATTGGTCGTCGAAGCGCGGGTCGGGAAGGGCGAGAGCGCTTGCGGCGCACAGAATGAGGGCGGCGGCAAGTGGTTTCATGGCGGCCTCCGGACTGAACAGCCCTGATTAAAGCGCAGCCCGGAGGGCGAGTCAAGCAAAAAAGGAAAAAAGACCTATTATTTTTTAGGCCCTTCGGCCCACCGCGCCTTTTCGCACCGGATGGCCCGTTCGTCCTTGGGGACGGAGACGAGCAGGAAGGGAGCCGTCTCGCCCTCGGCGACGACTTCTCCTTGCCCGGGGCCTTCCTCAAGCCAGCGCACAAGGTAGCGCGTCGGCTCTGCTGCGACCCCTATCAGCCGCGTGCGGTAGCCGGAGGATGGGCGCGGGCCAACGAAGATCGCTGCGATTCGTGTTTTTGTGAAGTCGATGGCGGGAGGCGCCTCGCGGGACAGCCGTCCCCACAGTTCGGCCCAGACCGCGGCATCCTCGATGACGCGCTCGCCGCTCTCAACGGCCCCGCCGTATGCCCCGCGCCAGACCCCGGAGCCGTCCTCGACGGCGCCGATCAGGACGCCGGACGCCCGCCCGGGAATGATGGCCACCGTCGAACCACCGAGGACCACGCTTTTATCGCGCGCGCCCTCGAGGACGCCGCGCGCGCGAGCGAACTCGAGGCGCATCTCCTTAAGCTGCGCGAGACGCTCTTTTTTCTCGGCTGCGGACAGCGGCGGGGGAGAGCCGCTGTTTTCCGGGTTGAAGTCCCCTTCCTCGAGGTGTTTGCTGATCCGTTGAATGCCCAACTCGGAGGCTTCCCGGCTCAGGTTGGCGGCCTGCATCTCGTTGGTATAGCCGGTCGCGGCCGTGTCGAGAGGGGTCGCAATCAGTGACGAGGAGGGTGCGGGCGGCGCGAGCTTCGGTGTCTCCTCTGGAGCCTCAATGGGCGCGCGCCTGCATGCGGCGCTCAGCAGCAGCGCCGCGGCCAGAGCGGGAAGACGTTTAGACCTTGGGGCCGCCAAATTTGAGCTTGAGACGGCGCGCCACGAAGGAGGGGACGAACTGGTCGGTGCCAGCGCCCAGGCGCGCGACCTCGCGCACCATCGATGCGGAGAGATAGGTGTACTGATCGTCGGGCATCAAGAAGACGGTCTCGACGTCCTTGTTGAGCCGGCGGTTGAAGGACGCGAGCTGGAACTCATAGTCCATGTCCGAGACGACGCGCAGGCCGCGGATCAGCACACGCGCCTTTTTCTTCTTCAGGTAGTCGACGAGCAAGCCGCCGATGGTGTCGCAGTCCACGTTCGGCAGGCCGCGGATGGACTCCTCGACCATTTCGATGCGTTCCGAGACGGAGAATGCGTTCTTTTTGGTGGCGTTGTTCGACACGGCCACGATGACATGCTCGAAAAGCTTGGCGGCGCGCTGGATGATATCGAGATGTCCACGCGTCAGCGGATCGAAGCTGCCGGGGTAGACCGCGATTCGGCTCATGACCGCAGTATACCTTTGTCGAAAGCCCTCTGGCGCGGGCGCGCGCAGGCTACTCTGTCACGGGTTTAACAACCTCCCAGATTTCTGTTACTCCAGGCCTCCCTGCGGCTTGTCCCTGCAAGGCGGCTCGATACAGCAAAATTCACTGACCTAGCTGTACGCCGACTTCTTGAGTTTTCTTGAGGAGATTGTCCGACCTGTGTTTTTGATGTTGTGCATTTTCTATCAACTGAATAGTCTCGGAATCCCTACTCTTTCTCGCTAAATCTAGAGCAGTGTTACCTTTGCCGTCCTTTTCATCAATATCCGCGCCAGCCTGAAGCAAAACTCTGACCGAACTCGAGTGGCCTCTTGCTGCAGCCCACGTTAGTGCAGTGCCTCCATATTGGAACTGTGCGTTAGGATTCGCTCCTGCGGCCAATAAAATTTTTAAGATCGGAAACGCATCCACCATCGCCGCACACATTACTGCCGTTCTCCCGATGTGATCTGTTGCGTTTACATCTGCTCCGCTTGAGAGTAAAACCTCCACGGTGTCCGCATGAGCCCACTGGGCCGCCTCAATCAGCGCGGTACTCCCGCCCGCATCGGGTATTTCATGGATATTCACATCTGCACCCTTTTTTAAGAGCAACTGCACGGTCTTTGTATATCCCTCGTGACTGGCTACAATTAAGGGCGTTGAACCCGTGTGCTCTTCCCGGGTGTTCACATTTGCTCCAGCGGCAATTAAGGCCTCCACGGTTTCTGGGGATTCCGTTCTAGCTTGCGCCGCTTCAAACAAAGCTTGAGATTGACCGTCCTGCCCATTTACTGGGACTCCAGCTTGAATCAATGCCCTGACCACTCCCGGACACGAGTGCATTGCCGCCATTACAAGAGCGTCTACTACACTCCCCTTAATCTTCACGCTTGCATCTGCCTTGGCATCGAGCAACGAACGGGCGTCTTCAACTCGACATTCTGCCGCCGCACGAATAAGTGGAGTCCGACCATACTCGTCTCTCGCATTAACATCACCGCGTTTATTTTGGGCCATTACGACTACAGGCATCAGAAGCAATACCACCGACAAAAACCAGATGATTCTTTTCATGACACTCCCAAAGGAAAACGCGCAACTTCAACCATCTGCCGATGTGAAACCGATGCGCTTAGGACCTTCAGCGTCGGTTGGCAACAAAGAGTAGGGCCAGAGCCTTGGTTTGTCAAGGGCACGACACTCCATGTTCCCGGACTTTTGAAGCGCTCATACTGAACAACGCCGCCGCCGCTCGATGTTGTCGTCCAAGCTTCGGCTGTACGCTCGACATCGAGTTCGGCTTTGCCGGCGAAACCCTAGCCGACTTTCCTAACGAGCTGTTGGGTGAAGGGCTCGGCCTCGTCATTCTCGATGATCTTCACGAGCCCCACGCCGGGCGCGTAGCAGCGCTCTCCCGAGCCGCCGTCGCCCTCCGCGATCAAATAGGCGACGCGCAGGCAGTTCGTGAACTTCCCCGCCGGCGTCTCGACGGAGGCGTCGAGCGACTTGATCCAGAATCGGCGCGGCGGACTGATCCACTCGGTGCCGACCTGAACCGGCTGATTAAACTCAATATCATTTCCTTCGCGGACGCCGTGGGCGTCCTTCGTCACGGTGAATTCGCAGACCGTCTCGGTCTCATTCATCCACTTCACGGTGCGGCGGCACTTGGCCGTCGCCGCGGCGCCGTCGGTCGAGACTTCAAGCACCTTGGTCTTGCAGCTGCCGGTGCCCTGAGAATTCTCCTTGACGTATTCGCGCCGCGCGCCTTTGACGAGGGGGAAGAAGTCGAGCATCAGCTCGCCGCCGCCTCGTTTTGGCCCACGGAGAAGTAGCGGGCCTTGGGGTGGTGGAAGACGAGGGCCGAGACCGTGGCCTCGGGCTCCATCATGAAGCCCTCGGTGAGCGTGACGCCCGCGTTCTTTTCGGGGTCGAGGAGTTTGAAAAGGATCGTCTGGTCCTCGAGGTTCGGGCAGGCCGGGTAGCCGAAGCTGACGCGCACGCCGCGGTACTTGCCCTGGAACTTCTCGCGGATGCTCATTCCGGGGGGATCCCCGATGCCCCACATCCTTCGGATGTGACTGTGTATCAGCTCGGCGAAGCCTTCGGCGGCCTCGATCGCGATGGATTGCAACGCGTGCGACTTGAGGTACTCGCCGTCGTCGCGATACTTGTCGGAGAGCTCTCGAATGCCGGCGCCGCAGGTCACGACGAACATCGCCGCGTAGTCTCGGCCCGTTCCCGCGGGCCTCACAAAGTCTGCCAGGCACAGGCGCTCGCCGGCGGGCTGGCGCGGGAAGTCGAAGCCGGCAAGGGGGGCTGCCGCCGAAGGCGACGCATAGAGATTCATCCGGTCGCCGGTCGCGTCGGAGGCGAAAAACTTAAAGACGGCCTTGGGTTTGATGAGGTCCTTCGCCAGGATCTCGTCCTGGAGCGCCCGCACGCGTTTGTGTAGCTCGACGGCCTTCGGGTTCTTGTCCTTGAGATGCTGTTCGAGGCTGCCGCGCAGGCCGAGATGCTTGCCGTACAGCATGATCGGATTGATGTACCGGAAGATGTCCTCGACCGGGAAATCAGCGAGCGCGTGGAGCTTGAGGTCGGGCGGGACGGGGGCAACGTCATGGATGATCTCCACGCGCGGCGCCGCGGGACCCGCAGACTCGGCGGCGACGGGGGCGATCGTCTCAGTTCGCAGGTATTCTTGAATTTCTCGGTTTTTGGCGAGAAGAGCCTCTTTCTTCTCGCCAAAATAGTCGTTGGCGAGCGAGAGACCGGTCATCGCGTCTTTCGCGTAGAACACCGGGCCGTCGTAGGAAAGCGCGATGCGCTTGGCCGCGAAGCGCGGCGAGAGGGCCGCGCCGCCGACGAGGATGGGCAGGCGGATGCCCGCGGCGGTCAGGTCGTCGGCGGTGACGACCATCATCTGCGCCGATTTCACAAGGAGGCCGGACAGGCCGATCGCGTCGGGCTTGTGCGTTCGGATCGCCTCGAGCAGCTGCTCGGGAGCGACCTTGATGCCGAGGTCTACGATCTTGTAACCGTTGTTTTTTAGGATGATGTGCACGAGATTTTTGCCGATGTCGTGCACGTCGCCTTTGACTGTCGCCAGGAGGATCGTCGCGCGGGTGGAGGCGTCGGCCTTCGTCATATGAGGCTCGAGGTGGGCGACGGCCGCTTTCATCACTTCGGCCGACTGGAGGACCTCGGCGACGATCATGGTGTTGGCGCCGAACAGGCGGCCGACCTCGTCCATGCCGGCCATCAGCGGGCCGTTGATGATCTCGAGGGGCTTGA
Organism: Elusimicrobiota bacterium; assembly: GCA_023249675.1. Lineage (GTDB taxonomy): Bacteria > Elusimicrobiota > Elusimicrobia > UBA1565 > UBA9628 > GWA2-66-18. The sequence goes on from JAHFCE010000003.1 coordinate 79,658, forward strand.
GGGTTTTGAGGAGCTCATCGAGGTCGGTCTTGAGGCCTTCCTGGGAGCCCTCAACGACGTTTCTGGCGACCCGTTCATGAATTGGAAGCTTGAGCCGTTCCGATGGGCTTTTTTCGACGGTCTTGACCAGGCGGAAGTGCTCGGAGAATGCGGCCACGGCGTCGAAACCGGCGGGATGTTTGGGATCCCCTGGGCCGGCCCAGGAGAGAAGATCCCAGGACAGCTTTTTTTCAATATCGGAAATCTGAGAATAGCGGGCGAGTTTTTCGGCGTTCACGATCGCCAGATCAAGACCCGCCTCGACGCAGTAGTGAAGAAAAACGGAGTTAAGAACCTCGCGTCCGGCGGCTGGGAGGCCGAAGGATACGTTCGAGATGCCGAGGACGGTTTTGCACCGTGGCATGGCTGATTTGATTATTTTTATGCCCTCGATCGTCTCAACGGCGGAGCCCCAGTAGTTCTTGTCGCCGGTGCCCGCGGGAAAGACGAGCGGGTCGAAGATAATATCCTCGGGGGCGATGCCGTATTTGCCCGTGAGCAACGCGAACGAGCGCTGGGCGATCTCGAGCTTGCGCTCGCGCGTGAGGCCCATGCCCATGACCTTATCCTCGTCGATCGTGCCGACGACGAGGGCCGCGCCGAATTGGTGGACCAGCGGGATGACGGCCTCGAAGCGCTCCTCGCCGTCTTCCAGGTTAATGGAGTTGAGGATGCACTTGCCGGGCGCGCGCTTGAGGGCCTCTTCCATGACCTTGGCGTCGGTCGAGTCGATCATGAACGGGACCTTGACCTTGCGCACGGCCTTGTCAAAGAAGGCGATGAGGTCGTCCTTTTCGTCGCGGTCGGGGTTGGCGAGGCAAACATCAATGATGTGCGCGCCGGCGCGGACCTGATGGCGGGCAAGTTCGGCCGCCGCCTCGATCTCACCGCCCACGATGAGTTCCTTGAACTTGCGTGAGCCGATGACGTTGGTGCGTTCGCCGACGATCAGCGGGCGGCGGTCTTCCTCAAGCGAGAGAGACTCCATACCGGAGACCGAGGAGCGGCGTGATTTGTGCGCGCGGCGCGGCGGCTTGTTTGCGACGGCGGCGGCGATCAGCCGGATGTGCTCGGGCGTCGTGCCGCAGCAGCCGCCGACGAGATTCACCCAACCCTCCTCCGCGAAGCGGCCGACCTTTTTCGCGACCATCACGGGGCTCTCGTTGTATGCGCCGTTTTCGTCGGGTAATCCGGCGTTCGGATAACAAATTGTGAACGCCCGCGTGAGAGAAGATAATGTGCGCAGATGATCGGTCATGAAGTCCGGACCCGTGGCGCAGTTCATGCCGATCGCGAGCAGGTCAAAGTGGGCGACGGCATCGGCCAACGCGGCGATGTCCTGGCCGCCGAGCATGGTGCCCATCGTCTCGATCGAGACCGAGAGGATCACGGGAATCGAGCGGTTTGCCGCTCGAAAGGCCTGGTGGATGCCGTTGATCGAGGCCTTGATGTTGATCGTGTCCTGCTGGGTCTCAAGCAGGACGAGGTCGGCGCCGCCTTCGAGCAGGCCCGTCGCCGCCTCGCGGTAGCCTTCGAGCACCTCGTCGTAGGTGATACCGCCGGTGACCGAGATCGTCTTGGTGCCGGGGCCCAAGGCGCCGGCGACGAAGCGGGGCTTGTCCTTGGTCGCGTGCTTGGCGGCGGCCGCGCGCGCGAGCGCGCAGGCCTTCCGGTTGATCTCGCGGGCCTTGTCCTGTAGGCCGTACTCGGCGAGCACGTGGCGGATCGCGCCGAAGGTGTTGGTCTCGACGAGGTCCGCGCCGGCCGCGAAGTAGGCCTCGTGCACCTCTTGGATCACATCGGGGCGCGTGAGGACGAGGTTTTCGTTGCAGCCCTCGAGCTCGGGGCCGCCGAAGTCCTTCGCGGTCAGGTCGCGGGCCTGGAGCATGGTGCCCATAGCGCCGTCGAGCACGAGGAGCCGGCGATGGAGAAGCTCCCGGAGCTCGTCCTCTCGGCCGCGATCAGTGAAGCGAATGGGTCCCTGGCTCATGTTCTGCTAAAATTGAAAAACCACGCCGCCGGGCGTGGTTTCTTGCGCCGTTTTAGCGCCCGGTGGGCCGGGGCCTATTGACGCCGAAGGCGCTCAAATCCTCGCCTGCGACGGGGGTAGTATAGCGCTTCGAAGCCCCCCAGTGCTAGTGGCGCAGGATAAGCTCTTGGAAATCTTGGCGGTTGCGCAGGGAGTCGAAATCCTCGTCCTTGGCGGCCTTCTGGATCGAGCGCCGATCGATTCTGACTGCGATCAGCAGCTCGCGCATGGCGTCATCAAGGCGGCCGGCCAGCGCCAGCATCGCGGCGTGAGGATAGCGAGTGTCGGCGAGCTCCGGGGCGAGCTTGGCGCCGATATCGGTTTCGGCCAGCGCGCCATCGAGATCGCCGTTGTGAAACAGCCGGCGACCGTTATTCACGTGGGCCCGGCCGCGGTCGGAGCGTGCGCGTGCGTTGTCGCTGCGCGTGAGTAGAAACTTAAAGCGGTCGCGCTCGCCGATCTTCTCGTAGATGAGAAGGGCGCAGGTGCCGAGCGGATTGTAGTGCGCCCGCCCCCAGCGCCATCGCCGCGTGTCGGGCCAGACGTCGGTTCGCGCCTGGAGGGCGGCTGTGGACAAGATCACCTTGGCGGAGCTCGGCGACCCGGCGGTCGTGGAAGCGAGAATCATTTCGTCGAAGCCGGGGCGGTTGTGGCCGGCCTCGCGCAACTCCTTGCGGAGGCGATTGATCCCCGGCTCGTCGTAGGTGTTGACGCCGTCGGCCTCGAGAGCCCAACGCGTCTCGACGTCCGGCTTCCCGGCGACGATGGACAGGGTCCCGACGCGCGTCATGATCGGATCGCCCTGGATGGCTTCCCCGAGCTTCGGGAAGGCGTAGTGCTCGATGGCGACCGAACAGGCGTCGTTCCAGCCGATGATCTTATATTCCTCGCGCTCGACGTTGAGAGCGGCGGCCGGAGCGGCGAGCAGTAGGAGCGCGGTCAGGAGGATCATATCCCCGTCAGTATAACAGGGATGGAACTGTTTCTGGAAACAGTTGGACGCCAATCCTCCGGTCACTAGAGTTGATTGAACAGGTAGCGCCGTACGATCCGCGTCAGCGGCGAGTCGGGGATCGCGAGCGCTCCAGGATCGGTCACGGAGAGAGCCGCGGCGACATCGGCGGCGAAGGCGCGGTCGAGTCGGGCGGCGACGCGGACATCGAGAACGGAGACAATGAGCTCGTGCTCATAGCGGACGCTGCGCGGGTGGAGATTGAAGGAGCCGGTGATGGAGAACAGCCCGTCGACGGTCATGAACTTGCTGTGCAAGGTCGAGCCGCGCTTGAGGAAGACTCCGGCCCCCGCCGCAATGAGCTCGGGCAGGCTCGCGAGGATCGGGGCGGTCACGATCGGCTCATCGACGCTTTCCGCGGAGTTGGTCAGGATGTTGACTTTTACGCCGCGCCGGAGCGCTGCGAGAAGGGCTGCTCGCAGCGCGGGGGTGGTGATCACATAGGCGTTCTCGATGTTGATGACGCGCGAGGCGCCGGAGATGGCTTTGAGGTAGGCGAGCATGATCGTCGCCTCGCCTTCGGGGCCGTCGGCGAGGAAGGACATGCGCGCGAGGCCGTTTGCCGGAGCGGCGGGCGCCTCGGCGCTCATGCGGCCGTGGGGCAGGCGCTGAGCCTCGACCTGAGCGTTCCACAACCCAGCCATGAAGCGTGCTGTCTGCGTCACGACGGGCCCGCGGTAGAGCATATCGGTGTCGCGCCACTTTTGTCCCGCGCCCATGTGCGAGTACTCGTCGCCGAAGTTCATACCGCCGATGATTGCATAGACGCCGTCCACAAGCAGTATCTTGGTGTGGAGGCCGTCGTATTTCCTGGACGCGTCATTAAAGAAGACGACCTCGATGCCCGCTGCCGCCATGCGCGCGAGCACGGCGGCGCCGTGCAGGGCGACGGTCTTGCCGTCGACCATGATCTTCACATCGAGTCCCTCGCTTTTCTTGGCGATGAGCAGGTCGGCGGCGGCGTTTCCGGTCGTGTCGTCGTAGAAGGCCCAGCTTTGGATGTGGAGGCTTCTCTTCGCTTTGCGCATCAGGCCGAAACGGACGGCGAAGGAGGCGGGGCCATCGATGAGGGGCTTGGCCGAGTTGCCCTCGGTGAAAGCGGAGCCGGTCAAGGCCTCGTATTCCCGCACGAAGCCGGGCTCGGAGAACAGCGAGGGCGCGTCCGGACCGCGGGACGGGTGCGCGCTTGCGGCGACCAAAGCGAGCTGCCGCCGGGACATGTCTTCCCATGACTCGAAGGGTTTGGCGCCAGGGATCTTGCCGGCGCCCTCAAGCTCGGCGCCGATCATGAAGGCGAACTGAGCCGCGAACAGCGCGCGTTTCTCCGCCGGCATCGGCGGCAGGTGCGGGATCAGGCGCGGGTCGGCGGCGAGCGCCTGGAGCGTCGGGCCAAGCCGGCCTGCCTCATGGGCGCGCGCGAGGACCGCGATGAGTTCGGACTCGGCTTTGGCCGGATCGCCTCCGGATTTGATCAGAGCGGCGAGCAGTTCTCCGGCGAAGGCGTCGACCGCGGGGTCGGGCGCAGGGACTGCGGCGCTCGCGTCCGGCCGCGCGCCGTCAAAGGCCGCGGCGGCGGACAGGCCCGGGGTCCCCTCAGGGGCTATCGCGACAAGCGAGCGGGCGGCACTCACGGCGACGGGGCCGGCCTCCATCGCGGGAGCAAGCATCGAGATCACGGCGTTCATCACCGGCGCCGACGGCTCAAGAGGTATGGATGGGATGACGATGGGTGCGGGTGCGCCGGGGATTGCGGGGAGGCTGATGACGGCGGCCCGGGCGGACGGCCTCAGGGCGAGGAAGGCCGACAACAGTAAAATATGAGAACTCACAGTCGTATTTTATTATGGAACGGAGGTTATGCGCATGAGTCTTTCGGCCCCAAAACTGGACGAGAAGGCCCATACGTCATAGATATGGGTGGGCTATTGCGGCTAAGCCAGATCGATCCAGTTCCAGCGGCTTTGGTACAAGGCGATCAGGCGGTCCCGGACCGCGCGGTGGCCGGGGGCCAGCAGTTTGGGGTCGGCCTTGAGCAGTTCATCGGCGTCGGCGCGCGCGAAGCCGAGAAGTTCCGCGTCCTTGAACAGGTCGGCGACGGCGAGCGCCAACTCGCCGCTCTGCGCCGTGCCGAGGAGTTCGCCGGGGCCGCGCAGCTTGAGATCCTCTTCGCCGATCTTGAAGCCGTCGGCGGTCGCGGTCATGATGTCGAGGCGCGCGCGGGCGTGTTCGGTGCGGGGGTCGGCGACGAGGTGGCAATAGGACTGCGCGCCGCCGCGGCCGATGCGTCCGCGCAGCTGGTGCAGGCTCGCGAGGCCGAAGCGGTCGGCGTTCTGGATGACCATGACCGTTGCGTTCGGCACGTCGATGCCGACCTCGATGACCTGGGTCGCGACGAGTATTTGGGATTTACCCTCGGCAAATCCGTTCATCGCAGCGCTTTTGGCTTTGCCGGTCATCGCGCCATGAATGAGGTCCATTTTAAGATCGGGGAACACCGAGGTTTTCAGGCGCTCGAACTCAGACTTGGCCGACTGCAGGTCGAGCCGGGCCGATTCCTCGATGATCGGATAGACGACGTAGGCCTGGCGGCCGGCCGCGACCTCGCGACGGATCTCGGCGAAGGCCGCGGCTTCGGGGGAAAAGAAGGTCGCAATCGGCGTGCGTCCCGGGGGCATCTCATCGATCGTCGAGGCCTCGAGGTCGCCGTACAAGGATAGCGCGAGCGTGCGCGGAATCGGCGTCGCGGTCATGACCAGAAGGTCGATGAGGTTGCCTTTTTGGCGCAACGTCGTGCGCTGGCGCACGCCGAAGCGGTGCTGCTCATCGATGACGGCCAGACGCAGGCGCGGGATATTGACCATGCCCTCAAGGAGGGCATGGGTGCCCACGATGATGTCGATTTCGCCCGCGCGTATCGCTGTTAAAATTCGTTCACGCTCTTTCTTGGGCACGCGCGAGGTGAGAGACGCGACCTTCACTGGGAGCCCGTTTAAGAAGCGGTCGAGCGTGGCGCGGTGCTGGTCGGCCAGGATTTCCGTCGGCGCCATCAACGCGCCCTGGCCTCCGTTTTCAACGGCGAGAAGCAAAGCGGACAGTGCGACCACCGTCTTGCCTGAGCCGACGTCGCCCTGGAGCAGGCGCGTCATCGGATAGGGCTTGCGCATATCGTCGAAGATCTCGTTGATGACGCGCTTCTGGGCACGCGTGAACTCGAAGCCGGCCTTCTGTCGAAAGGGCGTGAGTAAAGTGCGTTTGACGTCATAAGAAAAGCGCTTGCGCAGGCCGCGGGTCTGGCGGCGTTTGAGAATCCAGGCGAGCTCGAGAAGCAGAAGCTCCTCGTAGGCGAGGCGGGCGCGCGCGGCCTCGAGTTCGGCGTCCGAGCGCGGGAAATGGATGCCGCGCAGGGCTTGGGAGGCGGCGAGCAGTTTTCGTTTGGCCACGAGCTCGGCGGGAACCGTATCGCGCGCGGAGCCGGCGGCGAGCTCGAGGGCCTTGTGCGCGGCCTCGCGCAGGAAGCGCTGGGACAAGCCCGCGGTCAGCGCGTAGATGGGCGTGATGCGGCCGGCGTGCACGCGCCAGCGCTCATCGGCGAGCGGATAGTGCTCCTCCACGCGGATTTCGCGCACGCCGGTCAGGTCGGGCTCGGCGCGGCCGATCACCCAGAGGTCGGCGCCTTCAGCCGCCTCGGCTTTCAAGGACGCGAAGGCGTCGTAGCTGCGCGAGAGGTGCTTGAACCACAGGCACTCGACCTTGCCGTGGGCGGTGGCGAGCGTCGCCTTGTAGATGCCCAAGGTCGGGCCCGCGCCATGCCGTGAGGCGCGCAGGACGCGGCCTCTTAGAACGATGAGGCCGCCCGTGGGGCGCTTCAAGTTTTCGGTTTCGTGGCGATCCTGCCAGAGGCGGGGGTAATGGGTGAGCAGGTCTCCCAAGGTGCGCACATCTAAATGCTCGAAGAGGGCCGCCCGGCGGGGGCCGACCCCTTTCAGGTACTGGATGGGCGTGCTGAGAGTTTGTTCGGTCATGGCATATGCTCGGTCAACTTGCTATAATGAGCGCACAATGTCATTTAAATGCCAGATTCCCGGTTGCGGCAAAGGTCCTCAGTCCGGCAACAGCTACAGCCATTCGCATAAGGCGACTCGTCGCGTCTTCCGCCCGAACCTTCAGCGGCAGAAGGTCGCGATCGCAGGCCGGACTCAGACCGTCTACGTGTGCACGGACTGCATCAAGTCCGGGCGCGCGGTTCGTCCGACTCGATAATAGCCAACCCTGTCCTCATGCACAAGGAAGGGCGCGCGCTCAGGGCCTGGGCTTATGCCCTGGCCCTGATTGTTTTTTGCCTGCCCGTCATGAGTCCGGATGTGTGGTGGCATCTCTCGGCGGGACGGTGGATTTGGGCGCACTGTTCGATCCCCTTTGCCGACGCGTTCAGCTTCACGCGCGCGGGCACGGCGTGGATAGACTTCGAGTGGGGCTTTCAGCTTCTGTTGTATCCCTTCGGCCTGTTCGGCGATTGGGGATTATGGACGGCGAAGGCGTTGCTGCTCGCGCTGGCGTTTTTCCCGATCGACGGCCTGCTGCGCGATCGCAGGGCCTCGCCGGTCGAGCGCGCGCTCGGCGCGGCGCTCTGGGCGGCGGCGGTCCTGCCGAAATCCGACCTGCGCGCCGACCTGATCTCCGCGGCGTTCTTTGCCTGGCAGCTGCGCCGCCTCGCCTTCGGAAAAGCGTCCTTTGCGGCGGGCTTCATCGCCTTCGCTCTTTGGGCCAACCTTCATGCGGGCTTCGTGATCGGCCTCGTGCTGTATCCCGCGTGGGCTTTGGTCCAACGCGCGGCGCGAGAGGAACGGCCGAGAGATCTTGGGGCGGAGGCGTGCGGCGCCGCGCTCGGCACGCTGCTCAATCCCTACGGGCTCTCTCTGTACACGGTGTTCGTGACGCATGCGCTCGACCCGGTGCGTACCGGCGTCAAGGAGTGGGGCCCGTTTTCGCTGCGCTATCCGTTTCAGTGGCCGCTCGCCGTAATGCTCGTGGTCGGGGCTGTGATCGCATGGCGCGCGCGCCGGCGCGCGCCGGGCTTGGCGTACGCCGCTTTGGCCCTGACCGCGGCGACCGTGTACTCCTCACGTTTTAGCGCCTATTGGCCGGCGGCTGCCGTGCCGTTGCTGGCGGCCTCAGTCCCGGCCGAAGCGGCGCTCGCTCTTCTCTCGCTTCTCTTTGCCGTGTCGCTGCGCGCCGTCGACTGGGGCCGGCCTTATCAGGATGTGTTCGTCGCGCGCCGGGCCGCGGACTTCGTCGTCGCGGAGCGCGCGGTGTTCGCGCCGCTGCGCCTGTTCAATACATACGAATGGGGCGGCTATTTGGGATGGCGCCTCGGGGCCGAAAGCCGCGTCTACGGCGACGGGCGCTACTTGTTCCATGGCCAGATTGCCGAGCTGCAGGAGGCGCTCTCCGGGAGCGCGCCGATGGCCGCGTTCGTCGAGCGCAACCGCCTCGACGCTTTGCTGATCCGGAATTATCCCGAGCGTCTGCCGGGCGTGCGCCTCTATCCGGATGGCTCCCGGCGCGAGCTCGCGCGGCCGTGGTACGTCGCGTACCTGCCGCGCGAGCGCTGGGCCCTCGTCTGGTGGGACCGGCAGGCGCTACTCTTCGTGGACCGCTCGAAAGCCGCGGCCGGGTGGCTTACGGCGCATGAGTACCGTTGGTGGCGTCCTGGCGACGCAGAGGCCCTCGCGGATGCCCTGGCGAGGGGCGAGGCTTCTGCGGCCGCCGTCGAGGCCGAAAAGGCCCGTCAGAACCTCCTCTCCCAAACCTCGAACCATGTGAACGAGGCGTTACGCCCCCCTTGATTAATTGCAAGTCTTAGACTACATTATCGGGCCCGGGCCGTATTGCGGGCTGGCAGAGGAGACCCCCCGTGATGAAGCAGATTTTGCGCACTCTGATCGTTGACGACAGCGTCGCGACGCGGATGCTGCTCCGGGACATGCTGGAAAGCGCTGGCCATCAAGTGTTGGCCGAGGCTGAGAACCAGGATGAGGCGGTGAAGGCTTACGCCGCGCACAAGCCGGATGTGACCACTCTGGACCTTTCCTTGGCTCAAGGCGACGGCCTGTCGGTGCTCAAGGCTATCCGCCAATTAGACGCAAAAGCCAAGGTGGTCGTTATCTCCGGCAACTCCCAACAAAAGGTCCTTGAGATGATCCAGGCCGCCGGCGCCACCGGCTTTTTGGCAAAACCGTTTAAAATCGACGAATTGATTGCGGCCGTTGAGCGCGCGGCCGGGCCGAATCAGCTTTGAAGGACGTCTGGGTCGGAACGCAGCAGAAAGTTGGTCGTCACAGAATCCAGACGGAGCATCAAGGTGCACTCGCAGGCCAAGGACGGCGAGGAGATGTGGATGAGCGCGTCGACCATCAGCTCATTGCCGAAGGAACTTAGGTCGCCGAAAGCCTGGGCGTAGATGTCGGACTTCCTGCCGACGACCATCGTCGGCGCGGAGAGAATCCTCCCCATCCCCTGGCGGTCCGCCAATTCTCCGGATAATCCGCCGACGATGATATTGGCGATTTCTGTCAGACTCGAGCGTTCGAAGGCGGCGCTCGAGGCTCTCTGTCCAAGGCGATCCTGCGCATAGGACCGCACGAGGGTCTTTCCGTTTTCTTCGGAGAACATGACGAGGTATCTCTCGCCGGGGGTCGAAAAGCATGCGCCTGAATACTCCCGCTTGTCGCGGGCCAGGATCGAGCGGAAACGCTCGCTTGATCCGACGTCAATGGAGACGATATGGATATCCCAACGGGCTCCGGAGATGTAGGCAAGCCTTTCGGTGCCCCGCGTCACGCCCAGCTTGACGAAGGGAAGGAGCTCCGTGGAGGCGGTTTCAAGTGAGATCATTCTTCAGGGGGCAGGGGACGCCCCGCGATAGTATAAACGGCGCCCCCGTGGATTTCAAGGCTCATTTTTCTCGTTGTCATCGTTTTTTTATGGGTCCTATTTTCAGCGGCCGGCGCCTCGGATAACGGTGAAAGGAACGTTTTCAGATGAAGCGCCGGTCGCGCGTGCCGCGCGGATGATGTCAGGGAGTTGCTCGCGCGTGAAGAAGAAGGAGCCCTTGGGGGTGACCACGCCCGCCAGCTGTGATCGGGGGTCGTTCCCGAATGCGCTTAGAAACTGCTGAATCGACATCGGCCGCGCGGGCATCTCCCGCGGCGTCCGCCACGGGCTTGTGTAGGCCGTGAACGCCGCCGCAGGCCGGCCATCGATGACGACCGAGCCCAAGGCGTACGAATCCGGGAGGTCGTCCCTCAAACTATTCAAGGCTTCCGGTGCCAGCGGCATGAGCACTTGACGAAAAGTCGCGAGTTCGGCGCCCAGCGCTTCGGGCGTCGGAGGTGCGGGCGGCGCCGGTTGTCGGCAGGCGGCGAGCGTTAAGAGCAGGACAATGAGAGAAAGACGCCTCATTCGGTGAGGGGGCGGCCGGAGGATTGAGCGCTTGATGAGCCGCGTTCGCGCGGGCCGCGGCGGGGAGGCGTTGGTGTTGCGGGTGTCGTGGGGGGCGTCGGCGCGGCGGATTCAGGCGGCTCGACATAGACGGCCGCGGTCACGACCGAGTCGCCGCAGCGGATGCTCACGGTCTTTCCAGAGGCGTCGTCGATCGACACGCGGTTTTGCGCCGGCATTGAGGCCGGGGTGCTCCACTCGTAGGCGGTGCGTCCTTTCAGGTGCGGCAAGGTCCTGCCCTCGATGTACGGGAAGGTCTCTTCCGGCGGGCCCATCGCGGCGAAGACCTGCTCGCGCGTCATGCCGACGCGAAGCTTCAGGCAGTGGCGGTAGTTCAACGCCGGTTGCCGAGAACAGCCTTCGGTGAAAAGGAGCCCGGCGAGAAGCAGAGGCTTCATCACGAGATAATTCCCTGTTCGCGGAGGTAGTGGCGGATCTTTGAGCGCGCGCGCGCGGTTTTCACGTAGTTGAGCCAGTCTTTCTTCGGCATCGAGCCTTTTTTGGTGATGATCTTGCAAATGTCTCCGGATTTGAGCGCCATGTCGAGCTTGACCATCTTGTTGTTGACCTGCGCGCCGACACAGGAGAAACCGATCTCCGTGTGCACGGCGAAGGCGAAGTCGAGAGGCGTGGCGCCTGCGGGAAGCACTTTCACCTGGCCCGCCGGGGTGAAGACGAAGACCTGGTTAAACTCGAGGTCCGTCTTGAGGCTGTCGAGGAATTCGCGGGGAGAGTTGAGGTCCTGTAGCCACTCCATCCATTGCCGCAGCCAATTCAGCTTCTCCTCCATGTGCGCGTCGCGCGTCGATCCGCCGGTCTTGTAACGCCAGTGCGCGGCGATGCCGTACTCGGAGGAGCGGTGCATCTCCTCGGTGCGGATTTGGATTTCGACGAGCTCGCCGGTCAGGCTGACGATGGTCGTGTGCAGGGACCGGTACAAATTCAATTTGGGGGTGGAAATGTAGTCGGTGAAGGATCCCGCCACCGGCTTGAAGTGGGTATGGATGATGCCGAGCAGCGCGTAGCAGTTGGCCACGGTGTCGGTGATCAGGCGCACGCCGAGGGCGTCCTGGATTTCCTCAAAGGGCTTCTGCTGTCGCTCCATCTTTCCGTAGATCGACCACAAGGTCTTGCTGCGCGCAAGGATGCGGCAGGGGATGTTGGCGCCGGCGAGCACGGATTCGACGGCCGTGCGAGTTTCGATGAGATTCTTCTCGCTGCCGGCGAGCATGCCGGCGACCTTCTGCGAGAGCTCGGCGTGCTCCGCCGGGTGCAGGTATTTGAAGGCGAGGTCCTCGAGCTCGCCTTTGAGTTTAAACATGCCGAGGCGATGCGCAAGCGGGGCGTAGAGCGCCATCGTCTCGGTGGCGATACGCTCTTGCTTCTCGCGCTTGAGGAAATTAAGCGTCCTCATGTTATGCAAGCGGTCGGCGAGCTTGACCACGATGACTCGGATGTCCTGCGCGGTTGCGAGCAGCATCTTGCGCCAGTTCTCGGCTTGCGCTTCATCGCGCGACTCAAATTTGAGGGCGTCGAGCTTGGTGACCCCCATGACGAGCATGGAGATCTCCTCTCCGAACTCGGCGCGCAGCTGCATTTCGGTCGTCGCGGTGTCCTCAATCGTGTCGTGCAGCAGGCCCGCGCACACCGAGGGCAGGTCCATGCGCCATTCGATCAGTGACTCAGCGACCGCGACGCAATGCGTCAGATAGTGCTCGCCTGAGGCCCGGGATTGATTGAGGTGCGCTTTTTCCGCGAAGTCCCAAGCGAGCTCGAGCGCGATCGGGTCCACATGCGGCGAGTAGGCGGTGAATTTAGCGAGCAGGTCGTTTTTTTGGATCATGGGGTTTTGGCGCAGTCGCGGGCGACGCTTTGAAGTTCGAAGAGTCGTCGATACAGTCCCCGGCTTTCCATGAGTTTCGTATGCGTGCCGAACTCGGCGAGTCCGCCGGCATTCAGCACGTATATGTTGTCCGCCGGCGCGACGGCGGCAAGATCATGAGCGATCGTGATGACGGTGCGTCCGGCGAGCGCGGTCTTGAGTACGGAGAGAATCTCCGCTCGGGCGGGTCCATCGAGATGAGCGGTGGCCTCATCGAGCACGACGATGTCTGGATCTTTGAGCAGCATGCGCGCGATCGCGAGTTTCTGGCGCTGGCCGGAGGACAACACGAAGCCCCAGTCGCCGAGCGTCGTGTGATAGCCCTCGGGCAGCGCGTCGACGAAATCTTCGGCGCCGACAGCGCGCACGGCTCGCTCGACCTCAGAGAGGGTCACGACCTTGCGCCCGAGCGCCAAGTTTTGGAAGACGGTGTCGTTGAACAATACGGCGTCTGCGGACACGAGGCCGACGCGGGCGCGAATCGAGGATGCGTCAAGTTCGCAGGCGTCGACGCCGTCGAACGTCAAGCGGCCCTCCGAGGGGTCGTGTAGGCGCAAGAGGAGCTTGGCGATCGTCGTCTTGCCGCAGCCGCTTGGGCCGACGATCGCCGTGCGCGCGCCTTTCGGGATGTCGAGATCGAGGCCGCGCAGCGCCCAGGAACGCGCGCCGGGATAGCGGAAACCGGCGTGTTCAAGGCGGATGCTTGATCGGAGGATTTTGAAGTCAGGCGCCCGCTTTCGGGGAACCGCTGTTTTCTCATCGAGTATCTGGAACAGCCGTTCGGCCGAGGCCCATGCGCGCTGCGCCTCGGCATTGACGCGGGCGAGGTTCTTGATCGGCGCGTAGGCGGCGAGCAGGGCGCCCATGAAGGCGAAAAAGGCGCCCGGCGTCATGCGTCCGCGGATCACCTCGCGGCCGCCGAACCAGATGATGGCGGCGACCATGACCGAGGCGCCGAGCTCGAGCAGGGGGTTCATGAGCGCTGTGGCCCGAAGGTAGCGCATCATCGGCTGGAAGAAGGACTCATTCTCCTCTTGGAACTTTTCGGTGGCGCCCTCTTCGTAGTTGAAGGCCTTCACCGTCATCATCCCCTGCACGCTTTCCTGGAAGCGGTGGTGCAAGCGGTCGACGGCGATTTGAGACTGGCGGCTTGCCTCGCGCATTTTGCGCGAGAGCACATAGAGGGCGGCCAGCGAGAGAGGAGAGCTAAGCACGGCTAACGCGGCGAAGCGCCAGTCGAGCTTGAACAGCGAGGCGACCAGGAACAGGACGGTCAAGCTGTCGCGGATGAGATAGACGGGCAAGGTTGTCAGCGCGCTCTGCGCGAGCGTCAAGTCTCCGGTCACGCGCGAGAGCACGTCGGCGCCAAGCCGGCCGGAGTAGAACTCAAGCGGCAAGAGGTGCAGATGCCGGAACAGGTCTTCGCGGATCTGCTGACTCACGCGCTGGCCGATCCAGCTCATTAGGTAGTTCTGGATGTAGGAGGAGACGGCTTTGAGCGCCACGAGCAGCGGCACGCCTGCGACGGCGAGGGCGAGCATGCGCAAGTCCTTGGCGATGAAGACCTCATCGACGATCGGCTTGAGCAGGAGAATCGCCAGGCCGTTGAACGCCGAGACGGCGATCATCGCGAGGCAAGCCCAGCCGAAGCGGCTGCGATGGGGTTTGAGATATCGTGCCAGGCGCCGGCGAATGCTCATGGCGCGGCCTCTGCGACGGCGCCCGCGAGCACGGCCGCGGCGGCGCGGTCGGCGGCCCCAGGTTCGCCCAGCGAGCGGCGGACCTTAAGGAGCTCGGCGCGGATGGCGGCGGCCTTCGTCGGATCATCGAGGATCGCGGCGGCTTCGGCGGCGACGCGTTCGGGCGTGGCGTCGCCTTGGATGAGTTCAGGCACGACCGCCTTGCCGGCGAGAAGGTTCGCCATGGCGATATGTTTGACATTCACCAACGCCCTTGCGATGGCGTAGGTCGGCCAGGACATCTTGTAGACGACGACCATCGGCACGCCGAGCAAGGCGTTCTCAAGCGTTGCGGTGCCGGAGGAACAGAGCGCGAGATCAAGCGTCGAACGAAGTTTGTAGTCCTGTTCGCGGATAAGCTGAACGCCCTCAGGGAGGGCACCGTAGGCGGTGTCGTTCTGGTTTGCGGAGGCGAATAGAAGACCCCGGAGAGAGGGACGCTTCGCGCGCAACACACGGAACGCCTCGAAGAAGACGGGTAAATGCCGTTTGATCTCGGAGGCCCGGCTCCCGGGTAGAAGCCCCACGACGTTTGCCGCGGCGTCTCTGGCCATCGGCTCGGGAATCAGATCGAGCAAAGGATGGCCCACAAAATCGGCGGGAACGCCGGCGTCGCGATAGAGTTTTTCCTCGAACGGGAAAATGACCAGCATCTTCTGGATAAAGCGCTTGAGGACCTTGATCCGTCCGGGTCGGGAAGCCCACACCTGCGGGCTGATGAAATAGAATGCGGGGATGCCGGCGCTCTTGGCGTATGGGAGAATGCGCCGGTTGAAGCCGTAGTAATCCACGCAGATGAGAGCCGCGGGGCGGCGGTCGACGAGGAAACGTTTGAGTTTGCCCGCGAGCTTGAGGAGGAATCCAACCTTGAGCGCGGGCTCCCAGAAGCCTGTCACGCCGCGCGAGGCCAGGTCTTCAATGAATTCGTCAGCTGCGGCGAGGCACAATGGGCCGCCGACCGCAGCCACGCGCACGGACGGATCCCGGAGCTTGAGTGCCTTGATGAGGTTTGAGGCGTGAAGATCCCCGGAGGGGTCTCCCGCGACGATAAGGAGCTGGGTGGTCATACGGGCTCGCAGAAGTGCCAGACATCGAGAACTTGGTCCTGGACCGAGTTCACGGACGATACACCTCGCGGCGATTGCCGATTCGCACGACGAGGACAAGCATCACCCGATCTTCGATTCGGACGATGGCCCGGTAATCGCCGATGCGATATTTCCAGAATTCACCCAACCGTGAACCTTTTAGGGCCGCGCCGAGGCGTCGCGGGTCGGCCGCCATGGCGACGCGCTCAAACAGAAATTTTAAAATACGGCGTGCGATTTGCGGATCAAGCTTCTTGAGCTCGCGTTCCGCCGCAGGGTCAAAGCTAACTTGCCAATCCATGCCGCTTCAGGATGCTTTCCAGAGGAATAACGCGTGTGCGCCCGGCGCGGATATGCTCAAGACGCTTTTCGGCCAGATAAAGATCTTCGAGGTCGCCCAAATGCTCAAGGAGTGCCGCGCGTACGTAAAAGCTTTTTGTACGCCCGGTGGACTTCGCCAGGGCGTTGAGTCGAGCTTCGATTCTAGACGGCAGTCGGATGGCAAGCATGGGTGCTCCTCCTGTGTATTACAAGTATAACAGACGGAGTATCCGGCTTCAAGGGGGGGATAGTGTGGGCTCGAGTCACGCCATCAGCTCCTGAGGATGTCCTTGCCCACGGATTTGGCGATCCTGCCCAGGTCCTGCGCCCAGCTCGGGATCAGCGAGCGTGGGCCGGCGTGGCCCGACAGTTCGTAGCGCTGGAGCTCCTCGGAAATTTGAAGCGCGAGCTTCAAGGCCTCGACGCCGCGCTCGCCGCTCGGCCAGGGCTTGCGGTTGTGTCGGATGCAGTCGAGGAAGTGCTGCTGTTCGCTGCGCAGGGGATCGGTCGAGGACAGCTTCGGGCTCAGGTACTCGACATCCTTGAGGCTCTTGATCACCGGGGTCTTCTTGCGGTAGACCTTGAGCGCGGTATTGCCGTAGTCAAGCGAGATGTAGGAATCTTTTTGAAACGCCCTCAATTTTCGGCTCTTGGTCAGGGAGATGCGGCTTGCGGTCAGGTCGGCCACGCAGCCGGTTTTGAAGCGCACGCGCACGTTGGCGATGTCCTCGTGGCCGGACAACAGGTTGGCGCCCAGGGCCTCGATGCTTTCGACTTCGGAGCCGACCAAGGTCAGCAGGATGTCAAGGTCGTGGATCATGAGGTCCATCACGACGCCGATGTGGCTCGTGCGCGGATCGTAGGGTCCGAGGCGCTCGACGGTGATGTAGCGCGGATCGCGGATGTGCTTGACGGCTTCAAGGACGGCGGGATTAAAGCGCTCGATGTGGCCGACCTGGAGGACGACTTCCTTGGCTTCGGAGAGCGCGAGCAGCTCCTTGGCCTCGTCCACGGAGGAGGCGAGCGGCTTCTCGATGAGGCAGTGCGCGCCGGCGCCGAGGACGTCCTTGCCGACCTCGTAATGCAGGGGCGTGGGCACGGCCACGATGACCGCGTCCACGCGCGACAGCACGTCTTTATAGGCGCGCACCGCGACGGTGTTCGACTGCCAGGCCGCAAGCTGAGCCTTCCAGATGTTTGTGTCGCAGACGCCGATGAGCTCGACGTCTGGGAGCTTCGACAGCGCGCGCGCGTGGTGGGTGCCCATCTTGCCTGCGCCGATGACGGCGACGCGGATTTTTGAGGGTGCGTTCTCGGTCATGGAGTGGGCCCCCCCGGGGCATAGCCGGCGACGGCGATTGAAGCGGCGTCGGCGTCCTTGGCAAAGCGTGCGCGGTCGAACACCAAGGTGGAGCCCGCTTCCAGAGCGAGGGCCTTCACGCCGGCGGCTTTGAAATTGACGAGAGAATCGAGGCCGACCACGGGTAGGTCGAAGCGAAAATCCTGCTTTGGTTTGGCGACCTTCACGACGACGAGGGCGGGCTCGCGGCCTAAAGCGCGCGCGAGGGCGGATGCGCGCGCCACGCAGGCGTCGGTGCCTTCCATTCCCTCGACGGCGACGATGGTCCCGCCCTGCACGACGACGGTCTGGCCGATGTCGAAGCCCGCGACGGTCTTGGCCGCGCGCCAGCCGAGAAGCGCATCAGCGAGATCTTCTTTTGTCAGCGTCCTTTTTGTCAGGGGTCCCTCGGGAGCCAGTAGGTGCTCCAGATAGGAGGCCGACGAGATGAACTCGAGGCCGTCTTTGGCGAATTCATCAACGACTGCTTTGAGGAGGGTGTCCGTACGCTTATCCTTAAGTCCCAGGAGGACCTTGGCCGCGCGCCAGTCCGGCATCACGCCGCCGAACAAGGAGACATGCTGGACCTTGCCGGCCATGACGACCTTGCGCACGCCCTTTTCCTTCAACGCCCGAATGGGGGCGTCGATCTGGCCGAGCTTGAACCAAGTCAGCCCGCCCGCGACGGCTTCGAGCGCGGGGTCGGTGACTCCCGGGATGCCCAAAGCCATGATGGGCACGCCGCGCCGCCTGGCTTCCTCGGCGACGAGAAACGGGAAGCGGCCGGAGCCGGCGATGAGTCCGAGCGGCTCCGTTCCCATGGGTTTTAGAGCGCGACCTCTTCGAGTTCCGTGGCGCCCACAGCTGGGCGCATATACCCGCGCTTACCGGCGGACTCGATGAAGTCGATCCACTCCTGAACGATCGGATCAGGCTTGCCGGCCTTGAGCCGCGTCAGCGCCTCGATCTGCGAGAGGCCGCAAAGGAACAGGGTGCGGTAGGCCGCCTTCAGTGCGGATCTGGACTCAGGCGGCACGCCCGCGCGTTTCAGGCCGAGCAGGTTGAGCCCGCGGATGACCGCGCGGTCTCCCTGGGTGTTCGCGAAAGGCAGGACGTCTTGGCCGTTCATCGAGCCGCCGCCCAGCATCGCGAGGCGTCCGATCCGGCTGTATTGGTGGATGGCGCACATGCCCCCAAGCACGGCGCCGTCGCCGATCTGCACGTGGCCGGCGAGCAGGACCGCATTGACGACGATGACGTCGTCGCCGACGACGCAGTCGTGCGCGATGTGCGAGCAGGCCATGAACAATCCGCCCGAGCCGATTTTGGTGAGGCCTCCGCCCTGGGCGGTGCCGCGGTTCATCGTCACGCACTCGCGCACGGTGTTCTTGTCGCCCATGACGAGGCGGGTCTTCTCGCCTGCGTACTTGAGGTCCTGAGGGGGCGTGCCCACGTAGCAGCCCGGATGCAGGATGTTGTCGGCGCCGAGCGTCGCGTATTCGACAATGGTATGCGCGCCGATTGTGGTGCGCGCGCCGATGATGGTGTCGGGACCGATGATCGCGTACGGCCCGATTGCGGCGGATGGATCGATCTGCGCGGATGAGTCAACGATTGCGGTGGGATGGATGGCCATGGTTTTAGGTGGCCGCTTTATCGACGAGCGCGAATGTCATGGTTGCTTCGGCGACCATCTTTTCGTCGACATAAGATTCGCCTCTGAACTTACCCGCGCGGCCCAGCCGCAAAATCTCGATATGGTGCTTGAGCACTACGCCAGGGAGGACGGGGGCCCGGAACTTGGCCTCGTCGATGCCCATGAAGAAAGCAATTTTATTCTCAAAACCGCCTTTGGAGAGGAGCATCGCGCAGGCGGTCTGGGCCATGGACTCGATGATAAGAACGCCCGGCATCACGGGCTGGGCAGGGAAATGCCCCGCGAAGAACTGCTCGTTGGCCGTGACCATTTTTACTCCGACACAGTACTTATCTTCCTGGATCACTTCGATGCGGTCGATGAGAAGAAACGGGTAGCGATGGGGGATGGCCTTTTTGACGCCCATGATGTCGAGCGAGCGGATGGGTTTTGCGGAGAAGACCTCAGGCGCGGTTTCGGCGTTCATGTTACTTGGCCTCCAGTGCGGGGGTGTTGGATTTGCGCAGTTTTTTGGCCGCGGCGTTGAGCAATTTGGCGAACTCGACGTTGTGGGCGTGGCCGAGGCGTTCGGCCTCGATCTTCATCTTGAACAGCGGGCGGCCGATCAGGGTCAGGTCGCCGATCAAGTCGAGCATCTTGTGGCGGACGAATTCGTCGGGGAAGCGCAGGCCCTCCTCATTTGTGTGGAAGCGCTCCTTGCCGATGACGATTGCGTTCTCAAGACTGCCGCCTTGAGCCAGGCCCTGCGACTTGAGATAGGCGACCTCTTGCTCGAAGCAGAAGGTGCGCGCGCGCGCGACCTCGGCGAGGTAGCTTTCGCGTTCGACGGTCATCGACAAAGTCATCTTGGGCATCAAGGGGTGATCATGCACGAGAGTCGCCGTGATCTCAAAGCGGTCGGAGGGTGTTGCGCGGTAGCGCGCGCCGTCCTTGGCGGTGTAGACGACTTCGTGCGGCAGGTGCAGCCAGCGCTTCGGTGCGTCGAGCGTTTTGAGGCCGGCGCGGATGAGAGCTTCAATGAAGGGCAGTGCCGAGCCGTCCATGATCGGAGGCTCGTTGGCGGTGACCAGGATGTCGATGTTGTCGATGCCCAGGCCCGTGCAGGCGGACAGCACGTGCTCGACGGTGTGGACCTTTGCGTCGCCAAGGCCCAAGTTCGTGCCGCGCACGGTCGTGAGCACGAAGTCGAGGCGTGCTGGGATCATCGGCGTGCCGGCAAGGTCGGAACGGAAGAATCGAATACCTGTATTGGCGGGTGCGGGGCGGAAGGAAATTTTTGACTTGTTGCCGGTGTGGAGCCCGACGCCCTCGAGCTCGACTTCCCTGCCGATTGTAATCTGCAGCGGATTTTCGTTCATCATCTTGTTGACCTCATTTTTCGGCGGCGGAGCCGAGCTTCTTCTCAAGCCCTTTGACCTTTTCGAATAGTTCGGGCAAGCGGTTGAACAGGGCCTGGAGCTTGAAGGCTTCGCGGTGCGGGCGGCCGGGCGATCCGAATAGGACGGACTTTGGAGGCACGTCGCTCATCACGCCGGTTTGCGCGGTGATGATCGCGCCGTCGCCGATCTCAAGGTGGCCGGCGATACCCGCCTGGCCCGCGAGGATGACGTTATTGCCGATGACCGTCGAACCTGCGATGCCCGTCTGCGCGACGACGACGCAATTATTCCCGAGCTTGACGTTGTGGCCGACCTGAACGAGATTGTCGATCTGGGCGCCGGACTTGACCACGGTCGAACCGACGGCGCCGCGGTCGATCGTCGCGTTGGCGCCGATCTCGGCGCCGGCCTCGATGATGACGTTCCCGATTTGCGGGATTTTGGTGTGCTGTCCCGTCTTTTTGTCGGTGAGGAAGCCGAAGCCGTCGGCCCCGATGACGGCGCCGGGGTGGATGATCACGCCGTCGCCGACCACGCACTCTTCGCGGATGACGACTTGCGGGTAGATCAGGCAATTGCGCCCGATCTTGGCGTTGACGCCGATATACACCTGCGGCATGATGACTGTGTTCTCTCCGACCGCGGCGCCCCGCTCGATGACCGTGAAGTCGCCGATCGAGACGTTGGGTCCTAGGACGGCCTGGCCGTGGATCGAGGCCTTGGCGCTGTGCGTGGGGAGAATCTTGGCTTTGCCGTGCTCAGCGATGAGGCGTACGAGCTTGGCGAAGGCGGCGCGCGGCTCGTCGACGATAATCTTGCCCTTTGCGGCGCAGGGCGTGTCCTTGAGATCGGGCGCCAGGAAGAGGCAGCCGGCGCTCGCGGTCGCGGCGAGCGCCGAATATTTTCGGTTCTCAAGGAACACGGCGTCCGTCGGTCGGGCATCGGCCAGGTTGGCCACGCCCGTTACCGTGTGGCTTAAGTCACCCTGGGCCTCGCCGCCGACAAGGGCGGCGACTTGCGCGATGGTCAGCGGTTTCGGGAGTGTTTTCATGGGGCCGGCGCGGCTCCTTGCAGCTGCTTCAGGATTTTGTCGGTCAAATCGACGGCCGGGTGGCCGTAGAGCGTGGCGGATTTATCCACGACGACGCTCACGCCCTCGCGTTTGGCGACCTCGGAGATCGCACGGTAGAGGCGGGCGAGGACCTGGTCGGTCTTGCGGCCTTCGGCGTCGAGCAAAGAGCGCTCAGCGCCCAGGCGCTCACGGTCGAGTTCGCCCTGCAGGCGGTCGCACTCAATTTGTTTGGCGATGATGCGGCCGTCGAGTTCGAGGAGGCGTTGGGCGAGTGTGGGTCCCGCGGCGGGTTGGATGGGGGCGGGCGGCGATGCTGGGACGGCCCGTGTTGAGACGGCGAGCGGCGCGGGTTCCGTTTTGGGGATGCTGTGATCGCGGGTCGGGTTCAGCGGTGAAGTGCCGGGTCGCCCAAGATCGAGTGGACCCTCCATCATACCGGGAAGATTGAGCGTCACCGGGGCCGGAACGGGGGCCGAAAGGGTCGGCGTGGACTTCGCGAGTTCCTCGCGCTCGATTTTGAGCGCCCCGAGGTCCTGGCGCAGGCGCAGGAGCTCGGCCTTGCGCGTGTTCACATGCTCCTCGGCCTGGCGGACCAACTCCTCAAGGCCCTCGCGCGCGCGCGAGGCGTCGGGACTCGCTTTAAACAATCGCTGCATGTCGACAAAGCCCATATTGCCGCGCTCCGCGCGGTTTTCCTCGAGAGACAGCTCAATGGCGCGTGATGGGATGGCAGCGGCCATCAGGGCGGCGCAGAGGAACAAAAGAGGGAGTCGTCTCATTAGAATAGAGGTCCTAGACCGAAGTTGATCTGATACAGGCGTTCGCCGTTGCGGTGATTGAGGCCGTAGCCGTAGTCAAGACGGATCGGGAAGGCGGGCGTGACAAAGCGCAGGCCGAAACCGATGTCGGTTTTGATGTCGCGCTCCCCGGAGCCGACGCGCGCGGAAAAATCACGCGTGCGGTCCCAGGCCCCGCCCGCGTCGGCGAACACAACGAACTTGACGATGGTCTTCTTGCGCTCGCGCGCGAGCGGAAAGCCGAACTCGACGTTGGCCGCGCTGTAGACCTTGCCGCCCTGCGGGAAGCCGGCTTCGCCGGAGGGCGAATAGCCGCGCAAGGAGTCCTGGCCGCCAATGAAGAAGCGGTCTTGGACGGGCACCTGCTTCGTCGCGTTGAACTGGGTGACGTAGCCGCCGCGGTGATAGGCCGAGATCACAAAGGGCCAGTCCTCGATGGTGAAGAGCGTGTAATGGGCCTGATTCGCAAGGCTCGGCTTGAGGAAGTGGATGTCGCCCATGAAGGGGCCGCCCGAGAGCTGGACGCCGATGCCGTGGCGGCTGCCGCGCGCGGGGTCCCAAATGCTGTCGCGCGTGTCGCGGGAGAACTCCGCGCCGAACGAGGACTGGATGCTGGTGCCCTCGGAGAGGGTGCCCTTGAACTGGTCCTGCACGTTCTGGATCGAGATTTGCGCCAGGCCGTAGGTCAGGTTCAGCTGATACTTGTCTTCCTCGAACCGCGGTCCGAGGCGGATCGAGCCGCCGGTGCGCCGCTCGACGTAGGCGGACAAAGACGTATCGAATGGGTTGATGCGGCGCGTGTTGTAGACGTCGAAGCCGAGGCTCGTCGGGTGGCTGCCGAGCCAGGGCGTGGTCCAGCTCAGGGAGTAATCCTGCACGCGCTTGCCGAACGACCACTGAATCGAGGCCTTCTGCGCGCGGCCAAACAAGTTGAGGTGCTGCAGCGACAAAGTGCCGATGAGGCCGTCCACCGATGAGTAGGCCGCGCCGGCCGTCAGTATGCCGGGCTTTCCTTCGGTCACATCGAAGGTCAAATCAACCTTGTCCTGGTCGGAGGGCGTGGGTTGGAGGTCGAGGTCCACGTCATCGATGAAGCCGAGATTGCGGATTTTTTCGATGCTGCGGCGCACGCGAGAGGAGCGGAACATATCGCCGGGCTTGATGACGATTTCGCGGCGCAGAACATGGGTTTTTGTGGCTTTATTGCCCTCGACGTCCACGTGGCCGACGTAGGAGATAGGTCCCTCGACGATCTCGTACAAAACATCCATGCGGTCGGCTTTCGAGTCGAAGGTTTTGACCGGGTTGATCCGCGTGCGCAGGCGGCCGCGGTCGGAGTACAGCTCCTGAACGGCGCGGATGGTCTCTTCGAATTTTTCTTGGCTGAAGACCTTGCCCTTGCGGTACTCGACAGCTTTCGCGAGCTCGGTCGATGTGTAGATGAGGTTGCCCATGAAGCTTGTATTGCCGAAGCGGTAGGAGCGGCCTTCCGTCACGCCGAGCGCGATGTTAATGCGCGTCTTGTCGGCGCTGAGGGTGACGAGCGGGCTTGAGATGGCGACATCGAGGAAGCCATTGTTCTTGTAGTGCGCCTCGATCTTTTTGACATCCTCGGCCAAGTCTTTGACGAAGTAGACTTTCTTGCGTTTGTTCTTCATCAGCTTGAGCAGGGTTTTGCGCTTAAAGGCCGCGACGCCGCTGATTTCGACGAGTTCGATGCGCGACTTGGCGCCCTCGGAAACCTTAAAGACGAGGTCGACGGTCGCGCTTTTGGTATCGATCCGGACCTCGGGCTCGATGGCGGCGTCGAGGAAACCCTTTTCGCGGTACTTCGCGGTCAGCTTCTCGCGATCCTCATCCAGTTTCCCGCGGTCGAAGGGGTCTTTATTTTTGAGGGCGAGAAGGTCGGACAGCGCGCCGCGAGAGAGTTTTTTTTGGCCTAGGAAGGTGATTTTGCGGATGACGGGCTTCTCTTTAACGATGAAGTTGAGCAGGACCTGGCGGTCGGCGCCGGCGGCCTTGCGGAAGTGCGCGGGGACTTGTTTTTCGAGCAACGTGATCTCGGCCCCGACGCGCTCGAACAGGCCCAGTCCGAGCAAAGACTGAACGTCCTTATCGAGGTCGGGACGGTCGTATAGGTCGCCCTTGCGGGCCTTGATGGCGCCGCGGATGGTGGAGAGCTTGGTATTCTTGAGCCCGTCGGACTTGATATCGCCGACGACCCAGGGGCGGGGCACGACACCGGGAACTGCCTCGGCGCGGGATGAGATTGAGACCGCCGAGGCGGTCGAAACCGAGGGCGCGGCGGCTGCGGCCGACGATGACAACACGGCCGCGGCGATAACGCTTATGAAGAAGCTTTTCACCGGAAGGGTCAGTGTACTAAAAAAGCGGGCCCCTTCTCCGGGGCCCGCCTTCCTCATAGGAATACGACGACCGGGCCTACGCAGGCGTCCGGAGATTGGTCCGCTTCACCCTCTTCGGCGCCGGCCTGGGAGCCGGCGCGGCCGAGGCCGTCTTGGACGGATCGTAGTAGTCGAGGCCGCTGTGGTCGAGGACTTCCTCGCCCATCAGCACGCGCAGCGTGTTCTTGAGCTTGAGGTGCTGAATGAACAGGTCATGCTCGGGTTTGAGGTCTTCGCGGCACTGGGGGCTCTTAAAAAAGAAAGAGAGCCATTCCTGGATGCCCTGGAGGCCGGCGCGCTTGGCCAGGTCCAAGAAGAGGACCAGGTCGAGCACGATCGGGGCCGCCAGGATCGAGTCGCGGCACAAGAAATTGATCTTAATCTGCATCGGCATGTCGAGCCAGCCGCGGATATCAATGTTATCCCATCCTTCTTTGGCGTCTCCGCGGGGGGGGTAATAGTCGATGCGGACCTTGTGGTGGAACTTGCCGTACAGCGCGGGGTACAGCTCAGGCTCAAGGATGGTGTCAAGCACGGACATTTTGCTCAGCTCCTTCGTCTTGAAGGAACCCGGATCGTCAAGAACCTCGCCGTCGCGGTTGCCGAGAATATTCGTCGAGTACCAGCCGGTGAGCGCCAACATGCGCGCTTTGAGCATCGGCGCGATCGTGGTCTTCATCAAGGTCTGGCCGGTCTTGAAGTCTTTGCCGCAGAGGGGAGACCGCGTCTGCTCCGCGAGCTCAACGAGGGCCGGGATGTCGGCAGAGAGGTTCGGGGCGCCGTTGCCGTAGGCCAGGCCGAGCTTGATCGCGGCGTAGGCGTAGATCATGGATGGGGGAATGGAGGGGTCGTTGTTCCTGAGGCCATTCTCGAACGCCTCAATATCCTCATGGCATGCGGAGCGCGCGGGCAAAATTTCAGTTGACCCGCACCAGAGCATGACGACCCGATCGCAACCATTTTTCTTCTTAAACGATTCAATATCGGCCATCACCTGCCGGGCCAAGTCCATTTTGGTCGCGCCCTTCTTGGGATTGACCGCCTTGATGTTCTTGATGTAGGCGGGGTCGTAGACGGGGGACATGGGCTTGATCGCCGCGAGCTCTTTTTGGACCTGGGCGATCTGGGCGGCGTCGAGCACGCCGGCCTTCGTCGCCGCGACGGACATGTCGTCCGTGAAGAAGTCCCAGCCGCCGAACACAAGCTGATCGAGCGACGCCAAGGGCACGAAGTCTTTGATCAGCGGTGAGCGGTTCTCGTAGCGCTTGCCGAGGCGGATCGCCTGCATCTGCGTCACAGAACCAACGGGGGCGCCGAGGCCCTTCTTAACAAGCTCCACGCCCGCGATGAAAGTGCTGGTCACCGCCCCCATCCCAGGGAGCAGGACGCCGAGCTTACCCTTAGCGGGTCGGATGCGGCTGCCGTGCTTGTTCATTTTGATTGACTCTCCTCAGGTGCAGCATGATCGCGAAATAGAGGCAGCCGCCGATCGCGGCGGCCCATAGGAACTCGTACACCATGTCCATGAAGGCGAGGAGCACGAGCAGATAGATGAAATCGCGCTGGGCGAGCGCGTTCTCAAGGCGCCCGAGCTTGGATTCGAGGCCGTCGCCCGCGGGCTCATCCACGACCCCCGCCTCCGGCCCGCGGGCGCGTTCGGCGCGGGCCTTGCGCCGGTGCCGCCACGCGGTCCAGGCCGACGCAAAGACGCCGGCGTCGGCGATCGCGGCCAGAAGCAAGGTGTGTGTATGGCCCGAGAGACGGAAGCCCACGCCGAGGCAGGTGAATAGCGCCAAGTGCACGACGTTGTCGCCCCAGAAATCGAGATCGGAACCGAGATCGGTTTCCTGGAAGCGTACGCGCGCGAGCTCGCCGTCGCAGCCGTCAAGGACTGAGTGCAGCCAGATGAGAAGCGCTCCGGTCACGTAGACGAGGCGCGTGTCGCCGAGAAAGAGGGAGGCCCCGACTAGGCCGACGATCGTGCTGAACAAGGTCATCTGGTTCGGCGTGAGAGAGGTTTCGAGCAAGGCGCGGCTGGCAGCCAAAGACAAGTGGCGGTCGAAGTGCCGGGCCATGAAGCCGTCCTGCTTCTTGGGACCGGCGGCCATCAGCCAGTCCAGAATCGGGCCCTGGTCGAGCGGCGCTTCCAGGCGCCTGTAGGAGCCGTTGGGGAGCGGCTGCCTGACGCGCGAGATCGAATCCTCGCGGGTCGGCGAGACTTGGATGACGCTCAAGCCGGAGACATCTTCATAGCTGACCGGGGAGGGGAAGTTTTGACGGGCGATGAAGGCTAAAGTTTCGACTCGGATGAAATGGTCGGCGGAAATCCCGAGATAGGGTGGCTCGCATTCCATCGGCGCCGTCTCGCCCTTGCTCGTCCAACGAATGTCGAGTCCCGGCGGGGTGCGTAGGGTCGCGAGCTGTTTGGCGTCCGGTTCCGGTATCGCGATCAAAACGGAGTTGAGACCCGCTCGCGCGGCGGTGAACAGCTGGCGCTCGAGCACGCGCATCCCCCCGCTTTTCTGCCAGAGGAGTTGCGGATGAGCGACCCAAAGGATCGCGCGCGTGAAGACGTTTGGAGGATTATCCAAGCGACGCCGCCTCGAGGGGTCGGCCATATGCCGCGCGGATTGTCGCGAGGCAGAAGGCGGCCTCGGACAGGTTCTCACCGCGCCCGCGTCCCGCACATTCGTTCTCGAAGGCCGGCCACATCGCGGCGAGCCAGTCGGGATGCGAGGAGCCGCCCGAGAGTTTCTCGGGGAAACAGGTCGTTTCCTCGATGCCGTCGGCCCTGACGGTCAGCGAGTCGTCGCGCAGCTCGGCCGTGCCGCGTTCGCCATAGACGAACGCGCTATTGGCGCGCTCGCCCGCGTGCCAGGACAGGTGGATCGTGCCCGAGGCGCCGGGCGCTTGGAGCAGGATGGTCGCGACCTCATCGACGGCGCCAGTCGGGCGCAGAATTGTTTGCGCGAGCGTGAGCTCGACGCCGAGCAGACGGCGCATGAGGTAGAGATTGTGCCAGCCGTGATCGACCAGGATGCCGCCGCCGGAGATCGCCGGGTCCTTGCGCCAGTCGCCGGGGAGCGCCGAGACGGAGGGTTTCGTGCGCAGGACTCGGATCTCAGCGTGGCGCACGGCCCCAAGCCGTCCCGATGCGACGACTTCCAAGAGACGAGACCACTGCGGCGAAAAAGCCCAGTTGTTGATCGAGTAGATGCACACATTCCTGGCGGCGGACTCTGTTCGCATGAGGGCCCATGCTTCCGGATCCAACGTCAACGGCTTCTCACACAGGACGTGGATGCCGGCGCGAACGCCCGCTAAAACGGCGTCGGCGTGGTATTTGGGAGGGGAGCACACAATGAGAGCATCCAGGGCCTTCTCGCTGGAAAGAAGGGTCCCGATATTTTCATAAAGATGCGCGGATGGAACGGAACGTTTCGCCGCTTCGCGGCGCACAGAAGAGGGTTCAGCGATTGCATCCACGGCGACGCCGAGCGAGCGCAAAGCCGACAGGTGAGCACCCTCCGCGATGGCGCCGAAGCCGACCAAGCCGACGCGCCGAATCTTCTTCAGAGTGAGCGCCTTCGGGCGACCACCTGCATGGCCTCGCCGAGAAGATCGAGCCCTTCCAAAGCCTGTTGCGCGGTGATCACAAGCGGCGGGTTGATGCGGAGCGAAGGGTTGTAGGACATAGTCAAAACCCCCCGTTTGAGCCCCTCTTCAAAGATCTCCCGGCAAACGGCCTTGTCGAGGGATTGTTGTTTCTTCGGATGAATCAGATCCACGCCGAGCATCAAACCCCGGCCGCGGAGAGATCCAATCAACGGCTGCTTCGCCTTGAGCTCCTCGAGACGGCGGAGCATTGCCGCGCCGACCGTCGCGGCATTTTCCACAAGCTTATCGCGCAAAATGATTTGAAGCGTCGTATCGCAAGCGGCCGACGCGAGCGGATTGCCGCCGTAGCTGGAGGACGAGCCCGAGGGGTTTGACCACGGTTTGGCGGAGGCGGTCTCATCGTTCGTTACGACGCCGGAGACGGGGAAGCCGCCGCCGAAGCCCTTGCCGATCGTCATTATGTCGGGGACGACGCCTTCGTGATCGCAGCCGAACATCCGGCCGGTGCGGCCGAAGCCGGTGATCATCTCATCGGAGATAAACACCGCCCCGATTTCCCGCGCGAGGTCGCGCACACCTTTGAAGAAACCGGCGGGAGGGATCACGTTGCCGTTGGTGCCTTGGATCGGCTCGAGGATGATCGCGGCGACGGAGGCGGTCGTCTCGCGCTTGAGCTTCTCCCGTAAAAATTCCAGGCAATGCGCCCCGCAGTCATGCGGTTGCTGAGCGCCGAAGGGGCACCTGCGGCTGTCGGGGTAGGGGGCGAGGTGCAGTCCCGGCGCCATCGTGCCATAGTCGTTCTTAAAACCGTCATTGAGCAGGCCCATGACGCCCATTGTCTTGCCATGGAAGCCGCCCCAGAAGCCGACAACCTCCAGCTTGCCCGTCCTCGACTTTGCCAGGCGCAGCGCGGCCTCAACGGCCTCGGCGCCCGATGAGTACAGCTGGCAGCGCTTGAGGCCCTTCGGAGTCACGGACGCCAAAGTCCTGAGGAAATTGACGCGGTGCGGCGAGGTGAAAGAGCCGACGGCGGTCTTCGAGGCTTGATCTCCAATGGCCCTCGCCCAGTCCGGGTGTCCGTAGCCGAGGGATGCCACGCCGATTCCGGCGACGAGGTCGAGATATTCTTTTCCATCGACGTCGCGTAATGTTGCGCCGTTGCCGCCGTCGATGGCGAGCTGGGCGTACAACGCGATCGTTTGCAGGCCCGGAGCGATGTATTCCTGTTCTTCGTTAAACAGGGCTTTCGATTTTGGTCCGGCGCAATAGGGGGCGTCCGCCAGCGTTTGGGGCGTCATGGTTGTTATCTCTTCCTGCCGGCGACTTGGCGCAGGCGAAGGCGCATGCGGCGGGCGATTTGGACCGCAGCTTCGGTGCGCACGCGCGCGAAGCTCGGCCAGCTGTTGATGTCGATGATATAAATCGTTCCATCGTGAGTCACGATGGCGTCACCGCCGAACACCTCGACTTTCACGGCTTGCGCCGCGAGCTCGGCCGAGTTGGCCAAATCCTCAAGTTCGAAGGGCAGGCGACGGGCGGTGGAGGGATCGTGGTAGAACCACGTGAACCACTGGCCGGGGCCGACGCCGTAGAATTTGATGAGGTCGCCGTCGATGTGGCGCTGGATCGCGAGGTTCTTGATTTCGCGGCTTTCGAATTCGCGGCGAACATTCAATGCCTCGTTCCAGTTCCGAGCAAACATGACATCGTAGGCGCAGGTATTGTGCACATCGCCGCGTTTCAGCCACCAGCCTCCGGCCGCCTCGAAGGACGGCGCTGCGCGGTTCGCGTTGGCGGTGGTGCGGCGCACCTCGGTCGGGGGATACGATAGGCCGGGCGTGTTGGCGAAGGACTCAAGCATGCGCGTGCGGTAGCAGCCGAGGACGGAGTCGGCGGGGTTGATCGTCACGACGCCGGTCTCGGCCTCGATCTTTTTAAGGCGCATGAGGCGCGGGTAGGTTTCGCACATCGGGATGATGAGGTCGTAGTCCTTCACGTCGGCGCGGTCGAATTCTTCGGGCGTCATGACCGAAACTTCGGTTTTAAGGATCGAGAGCTGGTCCATGACGGCCTTGAGTATGAGAGCATCATCGGACTCGCGGCCTGGGGAATTTTGAATCTCGCGCAAAACCCCGAGCGCTTTCATGGCCGCATCTCCGTGGTGAGGAATAATTCAGCCGCCTGGAGGTCTACGGGGCGGTCGACATCTATGGTCTTGGACATGGTCACGCCAGACACTCGCTCGCCTGAGGCGACGAGCGCCGTCCAAAAATCACGTAGACGTCCGTGCGCGGAGGCCTCGGGCAGGCGCCGCGCCGCGGAGCGCGTCAAGTAGTAGAGGCCGCAGGTCACGGCGCGGCGCGTCTTCGCATCGGGGCCGACCGCGGTGACAACGCCGACTTCATCCACGTCGGCCCACAGCGGCTTCTCGTCATCGACATGTAATGTTAACGCTATTCCTGCCCGGGCTTTTGTCGCGCGGCATTCGTTGATGAACCGCGAGACGTCTTCAGGCTGGATGAGAGCATCGACCGTGCTGACCACAAAATCCTCCTTTGTCTCGGCGATCCGCAGACTGACGAGCCGGAAGCTCTCAAAGGAGGAGGTCGTATCGGCCGTGATGAAGTCGAACTCGATGTCGGTAAACGCAGCGCTCAGGCTTGGGGCTACGCCGCCGCCGCGGCTGTTCGTCAGGATGGTCAGTTTCCCGCAGCCCGCCGCGCGCAGCCCATCGACGACCCAATGCGACAGAGGGCGCCCGGCGACCGGGATCAGTGCCTTAACAGTGCTTGGATGGCTCTTGGCCAAACGCGAACCCTCGCCCGCTGCGATGATTCCCGCTTCGATCGTCATCCGAGCAGGGCCTCGAGCTCAATGACCGAGCGGATGGTCCAATCTTGGCCGACATTCGCAATCGCGCCGCCAGCGGCGACCAGAGCGCGCCTCATTCCGACACCGGCAGCGCCTTTCATATCGCGTTTGACCGAGTCGCCGATCATGACGCAGTCCGCCGGCGAGGTTTTGAGGGCTTGAGCAGCGTGGAGGAAGATGGCAGGCTCGGGCTTGGCCACGCCGAGCATCCCGGAATCGGCCACGACGGAGAACAGCGGACGCAGGCCCTCGGCGGTTAGGACATCGTCCAAGTTGCCGTAGAAGTTGGAGACGATGCCGAGGCGGTAGCGCTTGGAGAGGCGTTTCAGCGCGGGGGTCAGTCGCTTAAACTGCTTGCGGCAGTCGGCGACGAAACGGTCGGCGATGGGATCGATCAAGTCGGTCCGGTTCGGGGCCAGGGCCCTGACGACGTCTTTCACCTGGAGGCGCACGGTTTGTGCGAGATCAAGGCCGCTCAGTGCGTGGCGCGCGGGGAGGTTGTCGTCCGAGTCGTAGAAAGCGCGGTCGAAGCGATCCTTCGTGAAGTCGAGACCGGCTTCCTCATAGAGGGGATGGAAACGCTCGAGCCAGGTGGTTCCATCGGCATCGAGGGTCCCTCCATAGTCGAACAACAGGGACTTCATCCGCGTATTATACCAAATAGCCGTTACCCTTCGATTTGTCGAGACTGTGACGGGCCTTGACACTGATAGGCAAACCTGTTATAAATCCCTGCCGTGCAAAAAACGCGCCGAGTCCGACCTCCCGGAAAAGACGGGGGGCGTCGGCGCTTTTTTAATGACTTGTTGGCGCGGTCGGCCGGGAACTAAGGGGGTCAATGCCTAAGCTCGAAGAGGTCAAGGAGAAGCTCGGAGCCTTAAAAGGGCTTGCGGAGATGCTCCTCGGACCCAAGGACGTCATCGGCATCGATGTCGGCTCGTACTCGGTTAAGATTGTTCTCTTCAAACCCGAGGCCGGCGCGTATCAGCTTAAGGCCTGGGGCCATCTGCCTCTCGGCGAGAAGATGGACGCGGGTCCTGATGAGAAGAAGGCGGCCGTGATCAATGCGTTGCGTGCCTTTTTCATCGAGAAGGGCGTCAAGGTGAAGGACGTCGCGACCGCTGTGTCGGGGAATGCGGTCATCGTGCGTTACGTCAAATTTCCGCGTCTGACGAAGAGCGAACTTCGGACGACATTGGTGACGGAGGCCGAGCCGTTCATCCCTTTTGACATCAATGAAGTGCAGCTCGGCTTCCATATTCTCAGCGAGATCGTCGAGGACGGCCAGAAAAAAATGGAAACCGTGCTGGTCGCGGCCAAGCGAGAGATCGTCGTTCAGCGTCTTGAAATCCTTCAGGGCGCGGGGTTGATCCCTGCGATCATCGATGTGGACAGTTTCGCGCTTGAGAACGTCAACGAGAAGACCCGCGACGCGAAAGAGAGTCCGGGCGCCACTCTGTACCTCAATATTGGCCATCTCGTGACGAATCTCTCGATCGTGGAGAACGGGGTTACGCGCGTCGTGCGCGACATGTTCATTGCGGGGAGCACGATGACGAAGGCGATCATGAAGGCCTTCCAGTGCGATGCCGCCAAGGCTGAGGAGCTCAAGCACTCGCGCGGCGTGTTCGTCGATCCCGAGGAGAAGGAAAAGGCGCTTGCGGACGGCGACCGCGACGGCCTCGGCGTCTCGCAGGCCGTCGGCCAGGTCGCGCGCGATCTTGTCGCCGAAGTCCACCGTTCCGTCGACTTCTACCTCTCGCAGGGTCCGGACCGCTCGATTGGCCGCATCATACTTGCCGGCGGCACCGCGCGCCTCAAGAATCTCGACAAGCATCTTGCGCAGGAGTTGAAGGTGCCCGTCTCGGTGCTGAATCCGTTTTCTTTTGTGAAGGGCGGCGTCAACGTGCCGGAGGCGCTGTCTGCCTCGTTCGGAGTGGCGGCGGGACTCGCTTTGAGACAGAACAGGGATTGGGAATAGAGAGCGATGATTAAGGTCAACCTCGTTCCGGCGGGAATCCTCGCCAAGGCCAAGCAGCGGCAGCTGTTGCTGCAGGCCGCGGTGCTCGGCGGCCTTATGGCTCTTGTTCTAGCGGTCGTTTCCTGCGGCCATTGGTACGGAAAGCATGCGCTTGAAATCACTCTGGCCGCCGATGAAATCGAACTCAAGCGCCTGGACCGTGTGGTCAAGCAGGTCGAGGAGCTCGAGAAGGCGGCCGCCGCCGTGCGCGCGCGTCTGAGCGTCATCGAGGACCTGCTCCTTGGACGCGCCTACTACCCCGTTTTTATGTCGGAGTTCGCCCGCTCGGTTCCGGCCGGCGTCCGGGTGAACTCGATGACGACCTCAACCGTGTCGTCCGGCGCCATCAAGCTCGTGATCTCCGCCGCTGCGAACTCGAATGAGGACATTGCGGCCTGGGTGAAGACCCTGGAGAAAAACGCCAAGTTCAGCTTGATTGAGCTTGGGGCCGTTAACGCCGCGGTGGCTTTCTATAACTTTTCGATGACGGCGACCTACACAAGTAAATAAAATGGCCATGCAACTGTCGAAGCAGCAGCAGCAATACCTCGGCGCCGGCGCCGTGCTGTTCGTCGTCCTCGGCGCTGTCTATGTGAAGTTCTTTTGGCTGCCCATCGCGCAGGCCAAGGCCGAGGCCACCGAGAAGATCGCTCAGATCGAGGCCAAGATCGTGAAGGCCAAGCAGCAGGCGGCCCGCCTCGAGCGCCTGCAGGCTGAAATCGCGAGCCTGAATGAGCGTGCAGCCGAGGCCGAGAAGCGGCTGCCGAAGACGAAGTCCGTGCCCGACATCCTGCTTGCGATCTCTGGGCTCGCGCAGAAGAATCGCGTGGTGATTCAGAGTTTCGCGCCGGGACCGCAGAAGAGCCAGACATACTTTATCGAGCTGGCTTATCCTCTTGCGGTGCGTGGTTCCTATCACAATATTGGCCGCTTTCTGGCTGCCCTCTCGCTCGAGGAGCGGATATTCAATGTGAGGGACATCAATTATCCATCGGCCGACGCTTTTGGGGACATGACTGTGACCCTGACCTTGCTCTCGTATCAGTACAAAGGATGATAACCTTCGCCCTCGTTTTACTTTTCGCGATGGCCGGTCCCACGCAAGCGGGACCGGCGCCGTCACCGGCCGCGTCAACGGGCGCCATTTTGCCGATTGGAGCTTCGACGCAGACCGTGTCGAGCCTCTACACCGGCGACCGCGTGCGCGATCCCTTTCTGCCCTCCGCGATGGGCGTCACCGGCCCGCGCCGAGTCGAGGATGCGAAGACAGCCGGCTCTATGGTCTTGGACATTCACAGCATGCTTCTGCGCGGTATCATGAAGGACCCAAAAATCGACTACGCGCTGTTCACCTCCGAGGATGGCGGCACCTACCTTTTGCGCGGCGGCAAGCTCTACAACGAACGCAATAAGCCGGTCACGGGCATCACGGGCGTCATCAAACTCAAGCAAAAGACCGTGGAGCTCATCACGTCCGATAAGGACGTTCAGGTATTTCGTCTCGGCGAAGATGAGAAAGAAAAAGAGAAGCCCTAGCCGCGGAGAATTTATGATCAATCACCAATTGAAGAAAATCCTGTCCGCGGCGCTCGCCGTCGTCCTCTCCGTCCCTGCGGGCGTCGTTGAGGCCTTCGCCGCCGCGCCGGCCCCCGCTGTCTTCCAGGGCGTTGAAGTTTCCGACGATTTCGTCACGATCAAGCTCAGCGCCAACGCCCCATACAACAGCTTCTTGACCCAGACGCCTCCGCGTCTCGTGCTAGAGCTTCTCGACACCAAGCACGATGGGCCGACCCAGTCCGCTCCGGGCAAGGGAACGTTCCTTGCCGGCGTGCGTTCGGGCCAGTTCGAGAAGTCGCCGCGCCTGATCACCCGTGTTGTGATGGATCTTGTGAAGATGGCGGGCTATAAGGTCGGCGCGATCTCGGGGGGGCTGACCGTTCAGCTGATCGGCTCGGTTGATGGCGGATCCAAGAACACGGTTTTGGCGCCGGCCCCCATCCCTGTGCCGGCTCTTCCGGCCATTAGGCCCGTTATCGCCAAGCGCGCGGCTGCGGCTAAAGCCCCCGCTCCCATCGTCGAGGTTCCCGTGGCCGCTGCGCCCGCTTACATGGCGCCGGCCCCGGAACCGGAAGTGCCGAAGGCGAGACAGCGTGTCAATGTGACGGCCGCGCAGGCGATGCGGCGCGCCGGTCTCGATGGGAGCATGACCCTGGAACTCGCAGCCGCGGCTCAAAGTTCAGATATCACGAGGAGTAAGGTTGATCCTGTCGGCGAGGTCGAGGATGGGGACAAGGTCGGGCACGCGGCCGGCGGGCGCATTTTCCGCGACATCATGAGCCGTCTGCCTCGCGACATCGTGACGCTCGATTTCGACAATACCGACATCCGCGATGTGATTCATCTGCTCGCGGCGAAGGCCAAGGTTAATATCGTGTTCGGCCCGGACGTCACCGGCTCGCTGACGTTGCATCTTACCGATGTTCCATTTAATGAGGCCTTCCGCACAGCTCTGTCCATGATGAAACTGACGACCGATCAAGTCGGCGACAATATCCTGCGCGTGATCACCCCGGCCGAACTCACCAAGCAGCGCACCACCTCGACGGCCATCACCAAGGTCTATGTCCTCAACTACGCGAAGGCAACCGAAGTCAAGACAACGATCGATTCTGTTCGGATGGCGGAAGGCCGCAATGGCAGCTCGACCGCCGACACGAAGACGAACACCTTGATCGTGACCGACTCCCTCGAGGGCCAGCTGTCCACGGAGAACCTGATCGCGCAGATGGACCAGCGGCCGCGCCAGGTGCTCATCGAGACCAAGATCATCGAGATCAACGCGAACTCCGGCCTCAACTACGGTGTGCAGTGGGACTATCAAAGCGCCCAGCGGGGAACAATCGGTGGCCAGAAGGGAGTCTCGCTGATCGGCACGACCTCCAATCCAGCGGCGGCCTCCAGCCCCGTCCTCAATCCCCTTGACCAGAACGCGAACACCGCCGTTGGCGCCGGCGCATCCGGCCGCGGCACGGGCGTGGCGCTCGCCGCCGACCGCGTCTTCGGCGCGCTGACCCTGGGCCGCATCACGAACAACTTCATTCTGAACGCGACCTTGACTGCGGCGGCGTCCGAGGGCAAGGCGAAGATTCTCTCCGAGCCCAAAATCGCCACGCTCAACAACCAGGCGGCGAACATCAATGTCACGACGCAGATTCCCTATGTGACCTCGAACGTGGCCTCCACCGGCGTGCAGACCCAGTCGGTTGCCTATGTAACTACTGGCATTCAGTTGACGGTCACGCCGAGCATCAACGCCGACGGCCGCATCACCCTTCAGGTCAACCCGAACGTGAGCCAGCCTTCCGCGACCGCGGCCGGCAGCACGCAGACCGGCGCTCCCGCCGTTGATTCGCGCAACGCCACTACGACCGTGCTCGTGCGCGACGGCGAGACGATTGTGATCGGCGGCCTGATTACCGACACGATGCAGGACACGATTTCCAAGGTTCCCCTGCTCGGCGACATTCCGATCCTGGGTTGGCTGTTCAAGAAGAAGACCAAGACTCGCGTACGCGCGGAGCTCCTGATCTTCGTGACGACGAGAATATTGCCGGACTAAGCGGTGCTTGCCGGACTCGTCGGGACTGTTGTCGCCTCGGGCCTCCTGCTTCGAGGCGCGTGGGATCTCTGGGCGCAGTCGTTGGTTCTTCTTGGGCTCCTGGCTGCCTCCGCGGCCTGGTTGTGCGCCCGCCTCGTGTCGGGCTGGTTGCCTCGCCCTGAGGATAGAACGTTCGGTTGGATCCTCGCGCTCGTATCCCTGTCCGCGCTGTCGGCGTTCCTGAGCCCAGTTCCGGCCTACTCGCGCCCG
This sequence comes from Elusimicrobiota bacterium, assembly GCA_023249675.1. Classification (GTDB taxonomy): domain Bacteria; phylum Elusimicrobiota; class Elusimicrobia; order UBA1565; family UBA9628; genus GWA2-66-18. The sequence goes on from JAHFCE010000003.1 coordinate 116,294, forward strand.
GCCTGGGCGGCGTCGGCGGCGGGCCTCTCCCTGTTCCCACTTATCTCCGTTCTCGATTCCGAGGGTCGAGAGCGTGTCGAGCGTTTCCTGCGCGGGGCGGGCTGGGCATTGCTCCTGCTCGCCGTCTATCAGAGACTTCATAGCGAGAGCCGCCCCCCCGCGACATTCATTAATCAGAACGCGTTTGCCGGAGCGATCCTGCTGCTGCTGCCCATCGCGTCGCGCGCGGGTCATTGGGCGCTCGCTGGCGGCCTGCTCCTGTGTCTGTGGTGGACGCGGTCCGTCGGGGCTTGGCTCGGGCTTGCGGCCGCTTTGCTCCTGCATCGGCGCGCGGCCGGCGCGGCAGCGTTTTGGCCAGCCGCCGCCGCGGGTTTCGTCGGCCTTGTTGCCGCCTACGCCAAGTTCCAGCCGCCGGAAACTTTGCATCGCGTCGAGTGGTGGAAGGCGGCTTGGCGCATGGCGGCCGAGGCGCCCTGGCTCGGCCTCGGTCCCGGCTCGTACGCGTACGCCCTGCCGGCGTACGCTGCCGGACGCCCAGAGCTGTCGTCCGTGTTCGCGCATCAATACTTTCTCGAGACCGCCGCCGAGCGCGGCTGGCCGTACGTCCTGCTGTGGATCCTGGGGCTCGCCGTGCTGCTCAAGCCGGCACCCGCCGCGCGGCGCTTCGGACCCGTCGCGGCCCTGATCCACGGACTCGTGGATTATCCGCTCTCCGTGCCCGGCGTGTTCTGGCTTTTCTGCGCGTCGACAGCGCTCGCGGCGCCGGAGTCGGGGCGTTCTGTCAACGTCCCGCTGCGCTGGCGTCCGGTTCTGTGCGCGAGCGTTCTCATCGCGGCTTCTGCGTCCGGAATTTTCGTATGGCGAGGCTGGTCGGCCGACCGTCTGCGTGCCCAGGGGATCGAGTCGATCCGTGCGGGACGTCTGGATGAGGCGGCCAGCACGCTGTCCGCTTCCGAGGTTTTGTCGCCTCATCCGGAGGCCGCGCGCCTGCGGGCGGAGATCATCCTGGCGCGCGGCGGCTCGGCGGTCGAGGCTGCGGGGCACCTCGCGCGTGCGATCGCACTCGATCCCTATCGCGCCTCGAACCAGAAGATGCTCAGGGCTTTGCAGAGATGAATGAACGCTGAACGCCTTCGTATCGGTCCGGAGACCCTTGTCGCCACGGCGCTCGCGGCAGCCGTCTTGGCGCTTCTCGGCGTCGCGTGGGCGCGCGGGCTGTCGGTGTTCTGGAGCGATCTCACTTATCTGCATCACGGCTGGCGCGCCGCGCCCGCCATGCTCGTCGTGGCCGGGCGCGCGCCTCTCTGGGAGCCGGCGCTTTACTTCGGCATGCCGATGGCGGGCACGATGCAAGGCGGGCTTTTTTATCCGGTGACTCTTTTCTACTACCTGTTCGGCTTCGCGACCGCGACCGCGTTGTTTCAGGCCTTGCATCTTTTCATCGCCGGGTGGCTGTGCGCGCTGTGGCTTCGTTCCTGCCGTTTGTCCTGGGGAGCGAGCTTTGGCGGGGCCTTTCTGTTCGCTTTTGGGGGCGTAATGATCGCGCGCCTTCCCTTCCTCAATCATCTCTCGACGTTGGCCTGGGCTCCCGCGCTCGCGCTGTTCTTTAGGCGTCCCGCGCCGTTGGGCCTCGCGTTGGCGTTGATGGTTCTTGCCGGCTACCCGACCTTCATCCCGGGGTGCGCGGCTGCCGCGTGGGTCGCGGCCTATGCGGCCCGCTCCAAGCGTTGGTCTTGGAGCGTCGCCGCCATCGACTGGGTCCTGGCGGCTGTGCTCGCCGGCGCGCTCAGCGCGGCGCAGCTTCTTCCGGGTTTGGAGCTTGCGACCCATTCCCGGCGTTCCTCCGGTGTCGGCCTTGCCGAGGCGTTGACGTGGGGCTTTACGCCTGCCGATCTGCTCCAATGGATTGGGCCGCTGGCGGTCGGACTGTCGCATTTCCGTCCGTCCATCGATTGGACGATGTGCGTTTACCTTGGACTCGTGGGCGCGGCGGCGGCGGCTTACGGCGCCTGCGTTCTGCCGCGGCGCCGGGCTCTTGTTCTCGGCGCGGCCATTGTGGGCGTCGCATTCCTGACGCTCGGAGCCTCTCACCCGCTGTCCGGCGCGTTGTGGCGCGTCCTGCCGCCCCTGCGCTTCGTCCGTTACCCGGGCAACCTGGCTTATATCGCTCTGCTCCCGTTGGCCGCGCTCGCCGCGGCGGGCTTCTCGGACCGTCGGGCGGGGCCGGTGCTCGTGATTCTGTCGGCGTTTGAGCTATTGGCGCTCGGCCGTTGCGCGACGCCGCTCGCTCCCCGCGCCCTATTCGCCGAACCTGGCCTGCTCGTGCGGACCCTGCAGAAAAGCCAGGGGGACGCGCGTTATCTGATTTCGCCGAGGGCCTTGCAGGCGTCGAAGGGCTCAGACATCTTCGACTGGAAGCAGCGCCTTTACGGCCTGACGAATGCGCCCTATCGCTTGCGTGCGGCCGCCAATTTTGGCGAGCCTTTGGTGCCGTCATCCTCCTATGCGGTGATGGACGCGTTGTTGAGTCTGCCGAGCGCCGACGCGGCTGCGGGCTGGATGCCGTGGATTGGGGCCGCGCGCCTGCTGACCCCAGAACCGGCGACCTCGCCGCTGCTCACAGCCGAGACACGTTCTCTTTGGGATATCTCGAAATTGCGCGCAAGTCCGGTCTCGCTCGCCTATCAATTGACGCCGCAGGATGGCGCGGCCCTGTCGGTGGCGTGGCCGGCGATTCCGCCGGACGCCGCCCGTTCGGCGCTCGAGGTGCGCCGTCCGCGCGAGGACCGTTTTGAAGTGTCCGGCGCAGGCGCGGGCTGGGCGTACGTCGCGGAGCCGCGCTTTCCGGGCTGGACGACCGTGCTCTCTGTTCCCTCGGGAGAGCGGCGCGTGACGCCCGAGCCGGCGCTGGGCGCCTTCCAGAAAGTTGAGACCCCGGCCGGTCCTTGGACCTTGCGCTGGCGCTATGAGCCGCAGCCGTGGCGGTTCGGGCTGCTTGCGACGTGGGCGGCGTGGATAGTCCTGGCGGCCTATTGGTATCATCGAACTCTCGCCTTAGGAGGGATTCAATGACCCGCCGTGACCTTCTCGTCGTTGGAGCCCTCGCGGCCGCCGTCCTCGCGCTGACAGCGCCCGTCTGGGCGCGACCGGGCCAAGCCTTCTTCAACCACGGCGACCTCTACGCCTATCATTGGCCGCTGCGCCATCACACGGCGGCTGCAATCATTGAAGGCCATCTTCCTTTTTGGAATCCGTACGTCATGCTTGGTGTTCCGCACGCGGCCAACCCGCAGGCCGCATTATTTTATCCCGCCTCCGTTCTGGGTTTCCTCCTGCCCGCCATGACGGCCTTGGTTTGGGATCAGATCCTTCATCTCTTGTGGGCGGCGCTCGGCGCGTTCGTACTCGCGCGTTCGGGCCGCTTGCCGCGCGCGGCCGCCGCGGCGCTCGCGACGGCCTACGCGCTCTCGCCTTTTTTGGTCTACCGCGTGACGGCGGGCATCCCGACCTTGGTCGCCGCGCTGTCTTGGGTGCCGTGGGCTTGGCTCGCGTGGCTCGGCGGTTCGGCGCCCCTGCTGGCGGCCGTCTTCGCTCTCCAGTTCTTCTCCGGCCACCCGCAGTTTCTTCTCGTCAACGCCGTTGGCATGGGTGTATGGGCGCTTTCGAAGGGTTCTTCGCGCGCGGTATTTCTGCTGTTCACGGGCGCGTGTGGCGCGTTGTTGCTTGCCGCGGTGCAGTGGCTGCCGACGCTTGAGCTGCTGCGCGGCTCCAGCCGTTCCGGCTGGCCGGCGCAATTCACGGCCGCCTATTCCATTCGTCCCGCGGACCTGCTGATGTGGCTGTCTCCCGGAGCGCTTGGCACGCCGTTCAACGGCGTCTGGGGCGGAGAGGTGTCCGTATTCTACGAAAGCGGCGGGGTCTGGCTTGGCTGCGCGGTGCTCGCGCTTGCGGTTGGAGGCCTCCGACTCGGGCGTGCGCGGCTCGGGCCGCTCTTGCTTATTGTGCTCGGCATTATTCTGGCGCTTGGGGCCAACGGCCCGCTTGGCCCGCTTCTGCACGCGCCCGGCTTCTCTTATCTGCGCACTCCCTCGCGCTGGTCCTTCCTTTCCTTGTGGGGTCTCTGGCTGCTTGCGGGCGCGGGCGCGCGGGCGGTGTTCTCATTGCCCAAGGTTGCGGGGGCGCTGTTCATCCTCCCGCTCATCGTGTTGGCGGAGCTCGGTTTTTGGGATTTAAGATTCCTTAAATCCATGAACGCGCGGGCGTTCACCCAGGGGAGCCCCGCCGTCGTCGCGCGCCTGGCCGGCCGCCCATCGCGTGTCCTCACCGATCCCGCGCTCGCCAATCCCAATAAGGCGATGGTCTACCGGATGCGCAACGTCAATGGTTATGACGCGTTCTATCCCGCGAGCGCCGCTCGATGGGCCGCGCAAGCCGAGGGCGCTCCGGCCGCGGATCCGAGCTGGGTGCTGGCGTCGCGCTGGAAGTCGGATGCGGCTGTGCGCGCGGGCGTGTCCGCCCGCCTGGCGCCCTTCGGAATCGAGGAACGGGACGGCGCTTGGCCGCTGGCATCGTTTCTCAACGCGACAGGTGGCCGCGTGACCCCGGATCCGATTCTTCGCATTGACCGTCCCGAGCGTTGGCGAGTAACGGGATCAATCCCGAAGGGCGCGGTCGCGGTCGCGCTCGCCGAAACGCGCTGGCCCGGCTGGCGCGCGGCCCTAGATGGGCGCGAGGCTCCGCTCGCGGCGTGGGGCCCTGCGTTCCAGTTCGTCTCCCTCACGCCGAATACGACCGACGTTGATCTCCGCTTTGATTTTTCGCCGACCCGTTGGTTCTTATGGGCGGCTCTGTCGGTCGTCGCCTGGGTCTCTTGGTTTGTCGCCTTCCTGTGTCGCGCGGAGCCCGTATGACCCGCAGGAAGGTCTTGTCGGGAGTTGTCGCCTTCGCGATCACGGGAATCTTCCTGTGGCTGGCTCTGCGCAAGGTTGAGTTCGCAGCGCTCGGCGCGGCCCTGTCGTCGGCGCGCCTGGTCTGGCTGATCCCGATGGTTGCCATCGTCTATTTTGACCTGCTCGTGCGTGCCGTGCGCTGGCGCGTCCTGCTCTCTCTCGCGCGCGTTCAGCCCGCGCCGGTGTGGGACCTCCTCAAGCTCGAGGCGATCGGTCTTGCGGTCAACAACGTCCTGCTGCTGCGCCTTGGCGAGCTTGCGCGCGCGGGCCTTGCGGCCCGCCGCCTGGGCATTCCGGCGGCCGCAGCGCTCGCGAGCGTGGCCGTCGAGCGCGCGCTCGACGTGGCCGCCCTTCTGACCATCTTCGTGCTCGCCTGCCGGTTGGCGCCCGGCATTGCGCCGGTCGCGGTCGTGCGCGCAGCGTTGCTGCTGCTCGCGGGCGCGATCGGAGCTTTGATCATCCTGGCCGCGGCGGAAAGCTCGTTGGCGCCAGGCGGTTTTGCCGAGAGCCGTCTACGCCGCTGGCCCCGAGTGCATAACTTCATCGAGCAACTGGCGCTCGGCGCCGCGGTGCTTCGCTCTCCCGCCGCTGCCGCACAGGCCGCGTGCCTGAGCCTACTGCTGTGGACCGTGGATGCGGCTGTGTATTGGGCGGGGGCGTACGCGTTCGGCCTCGGCGGTCTGATGGACTATCCGCGGGCGGTCCTGACCTTGTCGTGGGCGGGGGCGATCTCCGCGATCCCGGCCGCGCCCGGCTCGATCGGCACGTTTGAGGCCTGCATCGTGTCGATCCTTCACACCTTCGGCGCAGCGCCCGAAACCGCTTTGGCGTACGCTTTGTTTACGCACATGACCATGTATCTTCTGGTGACGGTGACGGGGCTCGTGTTCTTGTCGCGCGAGGGCGTGTCGCTAGCACGCCTGCGCGAGGACGTCGAGCGCGACGCATGAAGCGCAGTCTGCTCGTCATCCTGGCGTGCCCCGTCTGCGGCGGCGACCTCACCTGCGCCCTGCTCGAAGTTGACCCGCGCCATGATGCGGAAATCGAAGAAACGATGCTTGCCTGCAAGTTGTGCGCCCGGGAGTATCCGGTGGTCGGCGGCGTGCCGCGCCTGCGCCCTCCGAATCCCGTCCTGCGCGCGACTGCCAAGACGCGCGAAGCGTTCGGTTGGGAGTGGCTGCGCTATCCTGGCTCGCTGTCCGGCGACAAGGATATTTTTCTTGAGGAGACGATGCTGCCGCCGCGCGAGCTCGCGGGCAAGCTCGTTCTTGACGCGGGCTGCGGCATGGGCCGCTACAGCGCCGTCGCTCTTTCTTTGGGGGCCGAGGTCGTGGCGGTCGACATGTCCGAGAGCCTCGAGCGCGTCGCCGCGCTCGCCCGAGATCAGCCGAAGCTTCACCCGGTCGAGGCCGATCTGCTTCATCCACCGTTCAAGAAGCGCGTCTTCGACGTCGCCTACAGCCAAGGCGTTCTGCACCACACCGCCGATACGCGTGCCGCTTTTGCGGCGGTGGCAGCGCTCGTCAAGCCGCGAGGCCTGTTCTCCGTGTGGTTGTACGGCAAGGCCGGGCGCTACTGCGATTTTGCATCAAACCCGCTCAAGCCCGGACGCGGCTGGATCGCCCGCCATCGGAGGGCCGCGTGGGTCCTCGTGCTCCTGCGTCACGCTGTCAGCGACCTCGTGCGCGCGTTCACGACGCGAATACCCATCCCCGTTGTTTACGCGCTGTGCCATCCGCTGACCTGGCTCGGCGTCGTGCCCGGCCTGAGGTGGTTTACCTACTCTGTAGATCCGCGCTATCAGGTCCGTCTCATCGAGAACTTTGATTGGATTTCGCCGCCCTACCAGTGGCATCACACGAAAGAGGAACTGCTGCGGTGGTGCGCCGCAGAGGGCTTCTCAGTCGTCCGTGTCCTGCCGCACGGTTTGGTGCCCAAGCCCGGCGTTCTTGGCCGAAAGAATTCCCCATGACCAAGCCGAGGACGCGGGTCGTCATGGTGAGTGCTGGTTTTTGGCCTGCCGTGGGAGGCGCGGAGCGCCAAGCGCTCGAGCTTTCGCGTGAACTGCGTGGGCGCGGCGCGGACGTGCTCGTGCTCACGCGCCGCGTCGGCTGCGCGCCATCCCGTGAGGAGGTGCATGGCGTGCCGGTGCGGCGCTTGCGCGTGTTCGGGACCGACGCCTTCGACTCCCTCTCTTTTCTCTTCGGCGCGCTTGGCTGGCTGCTCAAGCATGGCGGCGACTATGACGCGATCCATGCTCACCTTGCCGGTTCGCCTGCGCTCGCGGCCGCCTTGGCCGGACGCTGGCTCGGCAAACCCGTGTTGATCAAGCTCGGCGGGGGGCGCGGCATTGGCGAGCTTGCCGTCTCCTCGCGCACTTATCTTGGCCGGCTCAAACTCCGCCTGCTGGCCCGGCTTCAGCCGCGCTTTCTCGCCGTAGTTCCTGATCTCGCCGCCGAGGCGCGCGAGCATCTTGGCGATGTGCTGATCGAGGTGTTGGCGAACGGAGTGGACGTGAACCGTTATAAGCCCGTTTCCCCAGAGGAGAGACAGGCCATGCGCGCGCGCCTGGGCTGGACGGGAACGGTCTTCCTTTATACGGGGAGGCTCTCGTGGGAAAAGCGCCTGCCTTGGTTCGCAAAAATATGGAATCAAGCGACGCAGGATCGCGAAGCGATCCTGGTTCTCGTTGGTGAGGGACCGGAGCGAGCCCTCATCGAGGCGTCGTTTCCGGCGGGCTCCTGCCGTATCCGCATTCTGCCGGCCGTGGACGATATTTCCGAGTTCTATGCCGCTGCCGACGCCTTCGTCCTGCCCTCCGTGTCCGAAGGACTTTCTAATTCATTGCTCGAGGCGATGGCCTCGGGACTTGCGGTGATCGCGAGTGCGGTCGGCGGAAGTGCTACGACGATCGAGGACGGCGTCACGGGGCTTTTGTTTGCGCGCGATGACGAGGCGGCTGCGGCGGCCTGCGTGCGCCGTGTGCTTGACCGGCCGGATCTGGCTGCGAAGCTGGGGGCCCATGCGAGGCGAGCCTGCGAGGAGCGGTACTCGCTGTCGCGCGTCGCGGCACGCCTTGAGGAGTTGTACACTGTCTGATCGAACATGTGCGGCATTTGTGGCGTCGTTTACGGCGATGGACGTGCTCCTGATAAAGGGGTTCTCAAGCGCGCCAACGATCAGATCGCGCACCGCGGTCCCGATGACGAGGGCTACCATCTTGACGCGCCCGTCGGCCTCGCGATGCGGCGCCTTTCCATCATCGATCTCAACACCGGACATCAGCCGATCTCGTACGCGAACGAGAGCCTGTGGGTCGTCCTCAACGGCGAGATTTACAATTATCAAGAGCTGAGGGTCGAGCTCGAGGCCAAGGGCCATCGGTTCAAGACCAAATCCGACACCGAGGTCATCCTCGCGCTGTATCAGGACGAAGGGCCTCATTGCGTGGACAGGCTGCGCGGCATGTTCGCGCTTGCGGTGTGGGACAAGAATGCGCGCCGCCTGTTCCTGGCGCGCGACCGCATAGGCAAAAAACCGTTGTGCTACGCGGTTCGCCCGGATGGGACGCTCTTATTCGGCTCCGAGCTTCGGTGTCTGTTCTCTCTTGACCCGTCTTTGTCCCGCGAGATCGACCCGGTCGCCGTGGACATGTATCTCACTTTGCAGTACATCCCGTCGCCGCGCACGATCTACCTTTCCGCCCGCAAGCTTCCCCCGGCTCATACGTTGACCTGGCAAGATGGCAAGATTTCTGTCGACCGCTACTGGGACCTGCCGATCGGACAGAAGCCCGTCACAACTGACTTCGAAGAGGCCAAGGGCCTACTGCGCGAGACCTTAACGGAAGCCACGCGCCTGCGCATGATCTCTGATGTGCCGCTCGGTGCGTTTTTGTCCGGCGGGGTCGACTCTTCGATCATCGTGGCGCTGATGTCGGGCCTCTCCCCCAAGCCAGTCAAGACCTTTTCGATCGGTTTTGAAGAAGAGCGTTTTTCGGAAATCAAATACGCGCGCCTCATCGCCGACCGCTACAAGACCGATCACACGGAGTTCATCGTCAAGACCGAGATGGCCGACGTGCTTCCGAAGCTCGCCTGGCATTACGGCGAGCCCTACGCCGACGCCTCGGCCTTGCCGAGCTACTACGTCGCCCGCGAGACGCGCAAGTTCGTTACGGTGGCGCTCAACGGCGACGGCGGCGACGAGAACTTCGCCGGCTACATCCGCTATTTCGCGATGAAGGCCGCGCGGCTGACCGATGCGCTTCCCGGCCCGGTGCTGTCGGCGCTGCGCGCCGGCGCCGAGTTGTTGCCCGAGCACGATGCGCCGCTGGGCAATATCTGGCGGGCCAAGCGCTTCCTACGCTCGATCCTGTCGAACGACATGGCCGGGCGGCATCTGAAGATGGTCGGCTACTTCTCCGAGGACGACAAGCCTGCGCTCTATTCCGAGTCGTTCAGGCTTCGCCTGAACGACTCGATCGGCGAGGCTCTGCGTTACATGCGCGCCGCGTTCGCCGCGTGCGAGGGCGAGGATTTCGTCAACCGCCTGCTGTGCGTGGACTTCAAGACCTATCTGCCGGAATGCCTGATGGCGAAGGTGGACGTGGCGACCATGGCGTGTTCGCTTGAAGGCCGCTCGCCGTTGTTGGATCACGTTTTCGTTGAAACGGCCTTCCGCATGCCGGGCGATTGGAAGCTGAAAGGGCTGCGCGGTCACAAGTACATCATGAAAGAAACCTTCAAGGACCTCTTGCCGGAAGACATTCTCAGCCGCCCGAAGATGGGCTTCGGCATTCCGCTTGGCGCGTGGTTTCGCGGCGGGCTTAAGAACTTCTGGGAAGAGAACGTGCTGTCGTCGCAGGCGCTGGCGCGAGGCTACTTCAAAGAGAAGGCCATCCGTGGTCTTTGGAACGAGCATCAAAGTGGCCAGCGCGACCACGGCTACCGCTTGTGGGCATTATTGATGCTGGAGTTGTTCCATCGCCATGCTGATGAGGCGCTCGCCTCGCCTATCCGAGCTTGAGGGCGGACATAATCAGCTGGACGCCGATGGCGGCCAACAGCAAACCCATCAGGCGCGTGATGATGTTGAGTAGGGTGGAGGAGAGCTTCTTTGCGCTCGCCGCCGCGACGGTCAGCACCCAGTAGCTGAGCAAGGCCACCAAGGCGATGAGCGCGTAGAAGAGCATTTTTTGGGGAGCTCCCGACGCGCGGCCGCTGAGCACCATCGAGGTCGTGATTGCGCCGGGCCCGGCCAAGAGGGGGACCGCCAAAGGCGTAATCGCGATGTCGTCCTTGCTCATCCCTTCGGCGAACTCCTCAGGCGTCTCTCGCATCGGCGACTTCTGGGCGCGGATCATGTCGAGCGCGGACAGCAGAAGCACAAGGCCGCCGGCGATCTGGAAGGCGGGCAAAGTGATTCCGAACAGGCGGAAGATCGCGGGTCCGAGCAGGGCGAAGGCCGACATGACGCCAGCACAGGTGATGCAGGCCGTGCGGGCCATGCGCCGCCGTTGCTCGGCGGTGTCGCGGGCCGTCATCGCGAGGAAGGTTGGGACCGCCGCGAAGGGGTCCACGATCGCGAAGAGGGATCCGAAGGTTAGAAACGCGTACTCGATCACTGGCCCATTTTACTACAATGAGGCCCATGGAGCGTGAAATCGGTGTCGGGGGCTTTGCCGTCAGCCCGCTGGCCCGGCGCTACGTTAACGAGGTTCTCGACTCAAACCGCCTGTCTTACGGCTCCTTTCATCGCCGCTTTGAGGCCGCTTTCGCCGCAGAGCACGACTCTAAGCATGCCGTGTTCTGCAATTCAGGCACCAGCGCGCTGCAGATCGCCCTTCAGGCCCTTAAAGAGAAGCATGGCTGGGACGATGGGGACGAGGTGATCGTCCCGGCCGTCACCTTCATTGCGACGTCGAACATCGTTCTGCACAACCGCATGGTCCCGGTCTTCGCCGACGTGGAGCCGTTCACCTATACGCTCGATCCCGCGAAGTTCGAGGCCGCGATCACGCCGCGGACGCGCGCCGTGATCCCGGTCCATCTGCTCGGCCTGCCCGCCGACATGGATCCGATCTCCGCCGGCGCGCGCCGGCGCGGCCTTTCCATCATAGAAGACTCCGCCGAAACTATGTTCGCCCGCTACAAAGGGCGCAAGGTTGGATCCCTTGGCGACATCGGCTGCTTTTCGACCTACATCGCGCATTACATCGTCACCGGCGCGGGCGGCCTCGCCACGACGAATGATCTAGATCTCGCGGTTCGACTGAGAAGCTTGATGAGCCATGGCCGCGACTCGATCTACCTCTCCATCGATGACGATAAGAACGCGACCGGCGAGAAGCTCCATGAGATCGTGGCGAAGCGCTTCCAGTTCGTTTCCGTCGGCCATAGCTACCGCGCCACCGAGTTCGAAGCGGCTTTGGGCCTGGCCCAGCTTGAGGAAAAGGACGGCATCTACGCCGCGCGCACCGGCATGGCCAAGCGTCTGAGCGCCGGCCTCAAGGAATTCGAGGACAGGCTCCAACTGCCGTCCTGTCCGACCGACCGGGATCATAGTTTTATGTTGTATGGCCTCGTCGTGCGCGACCAGGATAAGACGCCGCTCGTCAATTTTCTTGAAGATCACGGCGTCGAGACGCGCGACATGCTTCCCCTGCTCAATCAGCCGGTGTACAAGAAGATGTTCGGCGACCTCGAATCCAAATATCCGGTCGCAAGGCGTCTTAACCGTTCCGCGTTCTACATCGGCTGCCATCAGTACATGACCCCGGAGGACGCCGACTACGTCGTTGAGCAATTCCGCGCCTTTTTTAAGACACGGCCTCATTGACATGGCGCCGAGCGAGGCCTTCGATTTGACGGTGGTGGTGCCCGCGCTCAACGAGGAGGCCTCTCTGCGTCAGGTTCTGCCGCGCCTGCGGGAGACCTTCCAGCGCCTGAGCGTGCGCGGCGAGATTCTCGTCGTGGACGGTCGTTCGAAGGACGCGACGGTCGCCGTCGCCGAAGCGGGCGGCGCGCGCGTGTTCACCCAGAGAGGCCGCGGCCTGGGCGGAGCCCTGCGCGAGGGCCTTCTGGCCGCGGCCGCCCCCTGGATCGCCATCGTGGACGCCGACGGCTCGCACCCGCCCGAGGTTTTGGCGGACATGTGGAGCAGGAGGAACGAGGCCGACCTCATCATTGCCTCTCGGTACGTCCCGGGGGGGTCGGCTGTGATGGGACTCGCGCGCCAGGTTCTGAGTCGTTCGCTGAACCTGGTCTCGTGCTATGTACTCGATCTGCCCGCGCGCGATTCCTCCGGCGGCTTCCGCCTGTATCGCGCCGCGCTCGCCCGTGCGGCATGCGCGGACTCCGCCGCAAACGACTTTACCGTCCAACAGGAGCTGCTCGTCGCCGTTCTATCGCGCGGCGGCCGAGTTTTGGAGGTTCCATTCCGCTACGAGTCCCGTATCGATGGCGCATCCAAGGCCTCGGCCGTGCGCCTGGCGCCGGCGTATATTCGCATGCTGCTCAAGCTCCGGGCCCGAAGACACGCATGACGACTTTGACGCGCCTGGAGACGCTTTCCACGGCCGACCGATTCAATGACGAAGTGTGGAACAAAGTGCAGTCCTTCATTGGGGCCGACATCCTGGAGGTCGGCATGGGCATCGGAATCTTCACGGAGAAGCTGCTGAGCCGGGGGAAGGTCTGCGGCGTGGACATCGCCCCCGAATTCGTGGAAGTAGCGCGCCGTCGTCTCGGTGAGCGGCGGGGCTTTTCCTCTCTTGTCGCCGATATGGGGGGCGCCGTGTTGCCCGACTCCCTGCGCGCTCACGCCTTTGATACCATCGTCTGTATGAACGTTCTCGAGCATATCGAAGACGATCGCGGGACATTGTCGCGTTTTCGCGGCCTGCTCAGGCCGGGGGGCAAGCTCGTGCTCGTGGTGCCCGCTTACCGATGGCTGTACAATCCGCTGGATGCCCACGACGGCCATTTTCGGCGCTACGAGCGCGCGGAACTCAACGAGAGGCTTCGGACCGCCGGTTTTGACCTCATCCATGAGTCGCGATTCAATTTATTCGGCATCGTCGGCTGGTTTCTCAATGGAACGATTTTGCGCCGCCAAGATCTGCCGTCGGAGCAGATGGGGCTGTTTAACAAGGTCGCCCCGTTTCTTTTTTGGCTTGAACATCTGATCGGCCCGCCTCTCGGCCTCTCGCTTCTCGCCGTCGGGGCCAGGCCGTGAACGAAAGTCTTTCCATTGTCATTCCGGCCTACAACGAAGAAGACTCTGTTGACGGCATATTAAAGCGCTGCCTCGAGGCGAGGGCTGTGCTGATGAAGGATGCGGGGCTTTCCGGAGTGGAAGTCGTGATTGTCGATGACGGCTCCCGTGACAGGACGCAGGAGAGGGCCTCCCGCTGGACCGAGGCTAAACTGGTCGTCCATGAGAAGAATAAGGGCTATGGCGCCGCGCTAATGACCGGCTTTCGCGCTTCTTCGGGCGATCTTCTGTCGTTTCTCGATGCGGACGGCACCTGCGATCCCCTGGCTTTCAAGGATCTCATACTCGCCCTCCGCCGCGAGAAGGCGGATATGGCGGTCGGAGCTCGTTTGCATAGGGACTCCGAGATGCCCATCATCAGAGCCTTTGGCAACCGCCTGTACGCTCTTTTGCTGCAAAGCCTGACCGGCAGGCGTGTGACCGACGCCGCGAGCGGCATGCGCGTATTCAAGCGCGCGCTCCTGCCGCGCCTGGCTCCCCTGCCGACGGGCCTGCACTTCACGCCGGCGATGACTGCACGCGTCGTCTGCATGGGCGCTCTCTTGATCGAGCGCCCGATTCCTTATTCCGAGCGCGTCGGTCGGTCGAAGCTCTCCGTCTTGCGCGACGGCGTGCGCTTCCTGCGCGTGATCCTCGGCACCGTCTTCGCCTACTTCCCGATGAGAGTGTTCGCTCCTTTAGCCGCCGCATGCTTTGCGTTGGCGGCGGGCCTGGTCCTTATGCCTGTGCGCGTCTACCTACGCGTCTCGATGCTTGAGGACTGGATGATTTACCGCCTGCTCACCGTGCTGACATTGTCGGTGTGCGGAGCGATCTTTGCCGCGATCGGCTTGCTCGCGCAAAAAGCCTCGAACGCCGCCCTTGGGCGGCCGGGCTCGTGGCTGGACCATCCGTCTGTGCGCGAGGCGTCGGGCTTGGCCGGCGGCGTGCTGTGGTTGAGCGGCGTCGGCGTCAATTGGCCGACCGCGACTGAGTACGCAATGACCGGGCACATCACTCGTCACTGGGCCTGGGTGCTCATCGGCGCGCTGGCCGTTATCTGCGGCACGGTCCTTATTTCACTGTCGATCGCGCTCGGCGCTTTCGCGCATCTGCCTTCCCGAGAGGACGCGTGAGCTTCTGGACCCGCAAGAAGGTTCTTGTCGCTGGGGGTGGCGGTTTTATTGGCAGTCACGTGGTTGAGCGGCTCATCCGGGAGCACCGCGGAGTCCGCGTGACCGTGGCCGCCCGCATGACGCCTGAGAACAAGCGCAATCTCGCGGCCGTCATCAAGGACGTCCGCATTATGAAGGCCGATCTGCGCGATCCTGCAGTCTGCCGCCGCGCCTGCAAGGGCCAGGACGTGGTTCTCAACCTCGCCGGCGTCATCGGCGGGGTCGGCTACAACAGCCGACATCATGCCAGCTTGTTTCGCGACAACATGTCTCTTGCCATTAACATGATCGAGGCCGCGCGTCTTGAGGGGGTCTCCCGCTACCTCGTTGTGAGCACAGCCTGCGTTTATCCGCGCAACTGCGCCATTCCCACGCCGGAGACGGAAGGGTTTCTCGATGAGCCGGAGAAAACGAATAGGGGATATGGATGGGCCAAACGCATGGCCGAGTACCTGGGCAAAGCGTACGCCGATGAGTATGGCATGGAGATCGCGATCGTGCGTCCCTACAATGCTTACGGTCCGCGCGATCATTTCGACCCGGAGAAGTCCCATGTCATCGCGGCCCTTGTGCGCCGCGTCTGCATGGGGGAGAACCCGCTGACGGTCTGGGGAGACGGCAGATCGACGCGCGCGTTCTTGTATGCCGAGGACTTCGCGCGCGGCCTTCTCGCTGCGGCTGCAAAGCATCCGAAGGCCGATCCGGTCAACATCGGCTCCTCCGATGAGGTCTCAATCAAGGAGCTGGCCAAGGCCGTCTTGCGGGCGGCCGGAGCCGAAAAAATGAAGCTCGTGTTCGATCCTTCCCAACCTTCGGGCCAGCCCCGGCGGGCCTGCGACACGACGAAGTCCAAGACAGTGCTCGGCTTTACGGCAACGACATCTCTTGATGAGGGCCTGCGGCGCACGGTCGCGTGGTACCGGGAGAACTTGCTGTGAGAGGCAAGAGACTTTTGGTCCTGCTGACCTTCAACGAGGCCGAGGCCCTGCCTAAAATTTTCGACCGACTTCCATTGTCCGCGGCCGATGAAGTTCTCGCCGTGGACGGCGGCTCGAAGGACGGCACGATTGAGTTCCTGCGGTCGAAGGGTCTGAAGGTCCTCAATCAACCGCGTCCCGGCCGGGGCGTGGCTTTCCGCTTGGCGCTTGAGAGCACGGACGCCGATACGATCTGCTACTACAGCCCTGACGGCAATGAGGACCCCGGCGACATTCCAAAAATATTCGAGAAGATCGAAGCGGAAGGCCAGGATCTCGTCGTCGCCTCGCGCATGATGAACGGGGCTTACAATGAGGAGGACGTCCACTGGTGGCGCCCGCGCAAGTGGGTCAACCAGCTCTTCACGCTGGCGGCCAACCTGCTCTGGAACCGCGGGCCTTACGTGGAGGACACGATCAACGGCTTTCGCGCGGTGCGCGCCGATTCGCTGCGCCGCTGCGCTTGCGATGCCGACGGCTTTCCGATCGAGTACCAGATGTCGATTCGCATGATGAAGCTTGGATGCGTGATCGGCGAGATGCCGACGCATGAGTACCCGCGCCTCGGGGGGCGGAGCACCGCCGAATCGTGGCCCACGGGAGTGATCTTCGTCAAAACCCTCCTGCGCGAGATGTCGATGGGCCACCGCGTCGGGCGCAATGGAACGGTCGGCGGCCATGGCTGACCAACGCCGCGACCTGCGCGCCGAGGCGGAAACCGCCGCTCATCGAGCGATCATCGCCTGGCTTCCGCTCCTCTACCTGCTGATCTCCTCCCTCTTCTTTCTGCGCACTTACGACTCCGCGCAGGTGAAGATATCGATGATGCAGATGGGCGGTCTCGGGCTGCTGACGTTGTGGCTCGTGCGCCTGGCTGTCGCCGGTCGCCATGCCCTCAACAAGGAAGACTTGGTCTGCCTGTCCCCGTTTCTCGCCTGCCTTCTTTGGGGCGTGTTCTCCTACCTGAAGTCGCCGTATCACATGGCATCCACCGACTTCTTCCTGCGTCACCTCTTCTACATGATCGTGGCGCTGATCACGATTTATGAGTTTGACGAGGCGGCGGTTTCACGCCTTTTCAAGATTATGATCGGGACCGCTTGGATTGCGATCGGCTACGGCGCCCTTCAGTTCGTGGACAACGCGGCCTTCCCGCGCGGCATCGGCAAGGGCATCGACCCCTTCGTTTGGCGCGGTGCGTTCGGCGACCGCGTATTCTCAACGTATGGAAACCCGAATTTCTACGGCGACTTCCTCGTCATCATGTTCCCAATCCTGCTCACGCAGTGGTTCAAGACGCGGCGCTGGAGCCTTGTCGTCTTGATTGGCCTTCTCCTGCTCAGCCTCGTCAAGACGGGCACGAAGGGCGCGTGGCTTGGCTTCGCGCTGGTCTGCGCGATCTTCGGGGTGATCGCCTTCGTCTTCTTCCCGGACCAAACCAAGAACTATCGCAAGCAGGTCCTTGGCATCACGGGAGGTTTGGTTCTGGGCTTCATCGGTTACACGGCCAAGGATCTGACCTCGCGCGTCGTCTCGATCAATTTCCGTCTGTTCACCTGGGAGGCGACCTGGGAGATGATCCGCACCCAGCCATGGACCGGCACGGGCATTGGCTCCTTCCCTCCGATCTACCCGGCCTTTCGCCGTCCCGCGATCTTTCATATTGAGGGCAAGCACAACACCGAGACCGATCACGCCGAGAACGAATACCTCGAGCAGTTTTTCGACAACGGCATCTTGGGTTTCGGCATCTTCCTCTGGCTCATCGTCAGCACCTTGGTCGTTGGCTTCCGCTCGTTAGGCCAGCTCACGATGACGGCCATGCTCAAGGACGGCCGTCCGCCGCCGCGCGCCTTCGACCTGATTGGCGTGGTCGTCTCGTTCATGGGCATGCTCGGGCACAACTGCTTTGACGTCAGCCTGCGCTTTGTGTCCTCCGGAGTATATTTGGGTCTGCTGTCTGGCCTCATCGTCAACGTCGCGCGCGGCAAGGCGCTCTACGAGCTCCATGCGCGGCCGGCGGTCCCGGCCGCCGACCCCGCCGTGGAGGCGTCCCTGTGGGCCACCGTGTCGGAGATGCTGATTTGGCCCCTGCGACTTGCCGCTGCCGGCGGCGTCCTCTACCTCGCTTTCTTCAAGGGCTGGGCTCAGCTGCGCCAGGTTCCGTTCGGCGGCATGTTCGGAGAGTTCTGCCTGCTCCAGGGCCCGCTCTCGCGCGTGCCCGGAGGCGGGGAGCTGCTGCAATGGTGGCTTGCCTGGGGCGTCTTCGCGGGGTGCATGCTTTGGCTCGGCGGGGTCATGATCCGCCTGTGTCTTCTCGCGGAGAATCCCGTCGTGTCCTTGATCGTGCTCGCGATGCTCTCGCCCCTGTACCAGTTTTGGGGCTACTTCAAGGCGGACATTCACCATAATATCGCGATCTATTTTTCGAAAGAACGCCAATGGGAGCCGGCCGTCGCCAACTACTTGATCGTCAACAAACTCAACCCAGATTTCGTGATGTCGAAGTACTTTCTTGGCAACGTCTTCAACGACCGTTTCACCATGACGAAAGCGTATCTCCCCAATTGGGGCGATACGGGCAACGTCCCGCACGACGACTACGAGCGCGCGATGTATTGGTACGACGAAGTCCGCAAGCTTGCGCCGAACTACGTTCAGATGCATCACCAGATCGGCAACCTGCACCTGCGCCGGGCCGAGTGGGCGACCAACAACGGGCGTCCCGATGAGGCGGAAAAATATCTCGAGATGGCGTTGGTCCGCTTCAAGCTCTACTCTCAGGTTGACCCTGTCTTCGCGCCGAACTACTACCGTATGGCGCAGGTCTATATGATCCGCAAACAGTACGATCTCGCGGTGAAGACCTACCAGGCCCTCATCGACGCGCAGCGCTGCGCCGCAGACCCGTCCTTGCTCGCGAAGGCCTGGCGGCGCAACACCATCCTCTCCTATCAGCCCTATGAGCAGGTGAACGGTCGGTGGATTCATCGTCACGTCGGCGCGGATTACCCGCATGAGTCCGCCGAGGTTTATACGAGCATGGCCAACGCCTTGTTCATGGGCGGCCGCTTCGAGGAGGCCGAGCGGGCCTATCGCACCGCCCTCTCATATGACCCGGCCTTCGATATGGCCAAGAAGAATCTTGATGTCACCTACCACCGCGCCCAGCAAGAGGGCCGTCTCAAGCCGGCGACGGCGAATGCCGGCGCAAAGGCCGTTCCTGGAACGCCGGTTCAGACGGGCTGGATGATTATTCCGAAGAAGTAGCCGCGGCGAGATCATCGACTGCACGGCCTGCCTGGCGCCAAGCCTCGGGCACGAAGGCGGGGTGGTAGCGGGTCCTCAAGAACCAGGTCCGTAGGCTCTTGGCCCAGCCCAGCGGCGCGATCGGCAGAAAAGTCCGCCAATAGGCCCAGGTGCCCTTGGCCCGGCGGCCTTGGATCAGAATCAGCAGCTCCCGAGACTGTGCGGGTTTGAGCGCCTTCCACAGATAGCCGGCAACTTCCAAGGCGATTCTCTCGCGTGCCTTCGCCTGGACATCGGGGCGCGCGCCGGAGCTTTTGAGCGCCACCATCGACTCCGAAAAATCACGCTCATGGTCGCGAGTGATCTGGCTTTCGTGGATGAAGCGCACCGCCAACGGTTCGCGCAGGACGCCGACGGGAAGGCCATCCTTGAGCATGCGGGCGTAGAGTTCCGTGTCCTCCAGAATTTTTAGATCTTCGCGAAAAAATCCGGTCTTGAGGAACGCCCCCCGGCGCACCGCCACCATGGTCGTGACGTACGGCAGGAAGGCATCGCCCACCGCGTAATGGCCGGGCACGACACCTTCGGGGATATCCCGTTTAGGATCGAAGAGCAGGCCTATGATGCGTCCGTAGCGATGAAGATACGCGTTGGTGAACCAGAATCCTGTCTCCGGCCGTTTCTCGATCGCTTCGCGAAGACGTTCCAGCCGCAGGGGCAAAAAAAGGTCGTCGGAATCCAAGAAGCATATCCATTCTCCTTGCGCCTCTCTGATCGCTTGATTGCGGCAGGCGTGCTGGCCGCGATTCTTCTGGTTGACCAGCACGTGGACGCGGGCATCGCCTTGGAAGCGGCCCAAGCGTGCGGCGGTGTCATCGGTCGAACCGTCGTCAACGATGAAGAGCTCAAAGTCGGTCTCAGTCTGGGCGAGAGCCGAGCGGATGGCGGTACGGACCGATGCGGACCGGTTATAGGTTGGGATGACGATGGAGAACAACGGCGGCCGTCTGCGCGGCGGCTCGCTCACGCGGTCAGCAACGCCTCGATCTTCCCGACGATCCCCCTGCCGACGGGGTTGGCGTCGGGGCCGAAGCGCGCGACAACTTTTCCTTCTTGATCAACGAGGAACTTGGAAAAATTCCAGGGGATCTCGCCGTTGCAGCCGGCTTCCATCGTTAGATATTTGTACAGCGGATGGATCGCGGGGCCTTTCACGCGGATTTTGGAGTAGAGATCGAACGACAAGGCGAATGTCGTTAGGCAGAAGTTCTTGATGTCGGCGTCGGTGCCCGGCTCCTGCGCGCCGAATTCGTTGGCCGGAAACGCCGCGATGCGCAGGCCTTTGTCTTTATACTTCTGGTACAGCGCCTCGAGATCTGTATATTGCGGAGTGAAGCCGCACAGGGACGCCGTGTTCACGATGAGAAGGGGATGGCCCTTGTACTTCGACAGCCTCGCCGGCCTGCCTTCGATAGTGGCCATCTCGAATTCGTAGATGCGGCCCTTTGTCTTTTCGGCTTGCATCGAGTTCACCTCGGGTTTCTTGGAGAAGGCGGCGCCGGCGGCGAATGCCGCCGAAGACAAGCTCAGCTTCACCTTGCGAATGATTTCCTTCATCGCCAGATTCTACCTTTCCGGTTGGGTCTTCTGGTCGAGAATGAAGGGGCCTTTCGACCCTTCCGGCTTAGCGCTTTTTCCGGCATACTGGCTTTGTGAAGCCATGGATTGTCCTGCTGGTGTTGGCGGGGCCCGCCGGCGCGGTTGGGCGCGCGACCGTAAACTTCGACGGCGCCCCAGCGCTGAGCGCGTTTCGGACAGTCGAGGGCACGCCGTTCATGCGCTGCGGACCGACCTTGATCGACACGCGCGCTCCGGGCGCGGCGGAGTGGATCCAGTCGGCCGCATCCCCGGAGCGCCTTCCGATCGTGGGCATCTTCGAGGCGCGCACGGCGCGGGTCGTCAACGCTTTCGTGCTGGGCTCTTTCGGCGTGCGCGGCCATTCCGACGCCCTTCCTCTCGGCCGCGAGCGTGGCGAGCATGGCGGCTATACGTTATTGCTCGGTCCTGATGGCGGCGTGCGCTTCCGGCGGTCCGGCTCTCTTGCCGCGCCGATCACGCCGGCCGTCGAACGCTCCATCCTGCGCTTTGTCGGCGCGCGCCCGGCCGAGGAGGCGCTCCACGCGCGTCTGCTCCGCGCGTGGTTGCGCTTCTATGACGAGGCGCGCCTGCTTCTCGGCGGGTGGTAAAAGCTAGAATTTCTCCGTGAACCGACGCCCTAAGGCCGTCTTCATCGACCGCGACGGCGTCCTGATCCGGGATGCGGATTATCTGAGCTCCGTCGCGGGCCTTGTGGTGTTGAAGGGCGCGTCCCAAGCGCTCAGGCTCCTGCGCAAGGCGGGTTTTAAGATTGTCATCGTCACCAACCAGTCGGGCGTCGCCCGCGGGTACTTCACCGCGGCGGTCGTGCGCAAGATACACGCCGAGCTCAAGCGTCGCTTGGCCAAGGGTGGAGCGCGCTGGGATGCGATCTATGTCTCGCCGCATGGTCCAGACAGCGGGCACCCGTGGCGCAAGCCTGGGACCGGGATGCTTCTGGCCGCCAAACGGAAGTTCGGCCTAGACCTCGGGAATTCATTTTTGATCGGCGACAAGACCTCGGACATCGAGTGCGCGCGCCGGGCCGGCTGCGCCGGGGTACTCGTTCGCACAGGCAAGGGCGGGCGGGATAAAAAATACAAGGCCAAGCCCTTGGTTATCCGCCACAATCTTCTGTCCGCGGCCCGCTGGATCGCCGCCCGATCGATTTAGTGGCCGATGGGAGCCGAGCCGTCTTCAATGTACTCGCGGACTTTGTAGCGCGACGCGGTCCAGATGAAGATGGCGGAGACGCCGCCCATGAGCGCCGCGAAGAACCAGAAGAAAGAAGCGCCCGAAAATTTATTAATCTCGGACACGTAGGCCGTCAGCAGGTTGCCCGCGAAGATCGTGAGGAAGAAGAAGCTCATGATCGTGCTCTTCATCGAGCGCGGCGCCTGAGTGTAGGCGAATTCAAGTCCCGTGATCGAGATCATGATCTCGGCGACCGTGATCAGGAGGTAGGGGATGAACTGCCAGGCCACCGAGGGGCGCCCGCCCTGATCGATCGCGATTTGAATCAGCGCCGCACCGACGAACGAGGTTGCCGCGACGACCATGCCGCCCGACATGCGCCGCAAGGGCGTCATCTGGAATGTGAAGGCACTCTCGATCCACGGATAGATCCACCGAGCGAACACCGGGATCAGGACCATCACCATGATCGGGTTGAGCGCCGAGATCTGGGAGGCTTCGAAGTGGACGCCGAGCACATCGAGGTTCATCTGTTCGGCCTGGAGCACCCATGAGGAGCCGTGCTGGTCGAACAGCGCCCAGAACACGGAGACCGTCGCGAAGACCTTGCAGACGTCCTTGACGGCCCGCCCGGCTTCGACCTCATCGGCCGAATACTTCGAAAGCGCCGCAGAGAAAAAGTCGCCGCCGGGCTTGCGCTTGCCGACGATCGCCGCCCACAGGATGGGTAGGAAGCCGTGCTTGCCGGTTTTCCCCGTCGGGGGGACGTTCACGTACTGCGGGTGGCCGCGCCAGAACACGATGGTCGCGACCGCCATCAGGATGCCGGGAATGCCGAACGCCCACGCCGGGCCGTACTTGACCAGCACCCACGGCGTCAACAAGGTCGAGAAGAATGAGCCGAAATTGATCGCGAAGTAGAAGATGTCGTAGATTTTCTGGATCAGATGCTTGTTCTTCTCGGTGAACTGGTCGCCGACGTGGGTGGATACGCAGGGCTTGATGCCGCCGGAGCCGAGGGCGATGAGGCCCAGACCCCAGTACAGGGCGGTCCTGCCATCGAACAGCGCAAGCACCGCATGGCCGAGGCAGTAGACGATCGAGAGGGTCATGATCGTCTTGTATTTGCCCCAGTAGCGGTCCGCGATGTACGCGCCCAAGAGCGGCGTGAAGTAGCAGGCTGAGACGAACAGGTGATAGGCGGCGGTCGCCTCGTGCTTGGGCATCATCAGGTGCGAGACCATGAACACGGTCAGGATCGCGCGCATGCCGTAGAAGCTGAAGCGTTCGCAGGCCTCGTTGCCGACGATGTACTTGATCTGGGGCGGGAATCCGGCCGTCTTGGTCGATGTCGTCATATCAATCCGAAATTCTTGAGCTCTTTCCTCAGCGCGAGGCGGTTGGGAGTCGACAGCGGGGTCAGCGGCAGGCGCGGTTCAGGGCGGCAGACGCCCATCATCGCGAGAGCGGCCTTGACCGGAATCGGGTTGGTTTCGATGAACAATGATTTGATCAGTGGAAAGAGCTTCAGGTGTAAGGCCTTGGCTTTCCTTAGATCGCCTTTGAGGGCCGCGGCGCACAACGCTTGCGTCTCTTGAGGCGCGACATTTGCCACAACGGAAACGACTCCGCGAGCCCCAACGGACATCATCGGCAAGGTGAGGCTGTCATCGCCGGAGAGAACGGTGAAGCTGGGCTTTGTGAGCGTCAAAATCTCGGAGACCTGGTCAAGAGAGCCCGCCGCTTCCTTGACCGCGACGATTGTCGGCAGGTCCTTGGCCATGCGCGCGAGTGTCCGCGGCAGGATATTGACGCCTGTGCGACTGGGAATGTTGTAGGCGACGATCGGTAAGCGCGATTCGCGCGCGACGGCGCGGAAATGCTGGTAAATCCCTTCCTGGGTCGGCTTGTTGTAATAGGGAGCGAGCACGAGCAGGGCGTCGGCGCCGAGGCTCTCGGCTTCGCGCGCGGACTCGACCGCTTTCCAGGTCGCGTTGGCGCCGACGCCGGCGATGACGGGGATTTCGCCGCGGGACTCGTCGCAGGCGATTTCGATGGCGCGGCGGGACTCCTCGTGGATCAAGGTCGCGGCCTCGCCCGTTGAGCCACAGGGCACGAGGCCCTGCGTGCCGCCCTTGAGCTGGAGGCGGATCAGGTGGCGGTAAGCGTCTTCATCAAGGCGTCCATGCCGGTCGAACGGGGTGATCAATGCGACGTACGATCCTTCGAACTTCATATCAATACCTCTCCGGAAAAGATGACCTTGCCCGGGCCTTTCAGACGGGGGCCGTGATTGAAGGAAACGGAAAGAATCTCGCCGCTTCGGACCTTCACTTTGACGGGCGAGCGGTCGAAGCCCAGCACGCGTGCAACAAACGCCGATGCGACGATCCCGGTGCCGCAAGCCAACGTTTCATCTTCAACGCCCCGTTCATAGGTTCTGATCAGCAAAATGCCGCTACGAATTTCGATGAAGTTGGCGTTGGCGCCCGCGCGGCCAAAAATCTTATGGAATCGAAGCGCCCGGCCGAGTTCTCTGACGTTGATCTTTTCTATGTCGGGTACGAACACAACGGCATGGGGGACCCCCGTGTCGACGGAGTGCACCGGCAAAGAATGCCCCGCGACGTTCAGAGTCCGTCCCAGATGAAGGTTCTTCGGGGCCGGCATGGACACTTCGGCTTGCTCCTTGCTCGTCAGACGTACAGCGAGTGGCCCGCGGTTTGTTTCGAGCACGAACTCTTTGCTCTTGAGCCAGCCCTGCGCCGAGGCCCACAGGGCCGCGCAGCGCGCGCCGTTGCCGCAGAAGGCCGCAGAACCGTCGGCGTTCCAGTAGCCGAGGTGAACCGTGCCGGAGCGTCGTGTCATCAGCAGTAATCCGTCGGCGCCGATCCCGAGGCGGCGATCGCACAAAGTTCTCGCGAGCGCGGCGCCAGAGCGGCTCCGCGGCTTCCTCGACAGAAGGATGAAGTCATTGCCCGCCCCGGACATCTTCCAGAAGGGTATTTTCATTTTTTAGGGGGCGAGGAAAGCGTGTTGCGCAGGCTGCGGGCTGCGCGAGCAGAAAAGTCGATGCGCGTGGGAGCTGTCAGGGGGGACAGTTCGAGGACCGCGTCTGCGGTTTGGCCGCGGGCGAGCTCGACGCGCGTGCGCGCCCAAAGGGCCGCGGCGTCGCCGGGAGACTCTTTGAGCACCAAGGCTGCTTCTACGAGGGCCTCCCCAGGACGACCCGCCTCAACGAGCCAGAGCGCCTTGGCTCGGCGTGCGCCGATGTCCGCGCCGTGTGCCAGCGCGGCGTCGAGGGCGGCAAGAGCGCCCGTCAGGTCTCCCTGCGCGCGGCGCGCGAAGGCGGTCAGGATATGGCCCTCGGGATTATTTGGATCGAGAGCGATCGCGCGCTCGATGGCCAGGCCAGCGGTTGCCCAGCTGCGCTGCGCCAGCAAAGTTTCAACGTAGGAGCGCCACACGTCCGCGCGGCCATCGAGGGTTTCGAGCGCGGTCTCGTAGTGCGACGCGGAGCGGTCGAGGAAGCCGAAACGGCGGTCGATCTCGGCGAGGCCCAGATGAGCGCCGAAGTGTTTTGGCTCGTAGACGATCGCCTTGAGGTAGAAAACACGGGCCTGCTCATCAAGGCCGGCGCTATGAAGTAGGTCGCCCTGGCGTGTCAGCAGGTCTACGTTCTTGGGGAACAACTTCACGCCGAGCTGGTAGACGCCGAGAGCTTCATCCACGCGTCCGAGCAAGTCGAGGCTGTCGCCCATGAGCACATAAGCCTGCCGCAGGTCGGTGCCGCGTAGGGTCTGTAGGAAGTCCGGGGTCAGCGCCGCGATGACTTCGGCAGGTTTGTGCGCATCTGAGAGTGTCTGCACCGGGCGAATCTTCTTGTCCGACGGCTCGCCCCACAGTCGCCAGGCGCGGGCGGGGCTCGCGAGGAACAGCAAAGACAGCAGGAGCGCCGATTTCATTTGACCGCCTTCGCCCCCCAGCCGTCCGTCAGCTTAGGGATCGAGGCCAGGATGAGGCTTTCTTTTGCCGCCTCGAGGCGCGTGGAGGCGGCGATGATGCCCTTCTCGATCGCCTCGACGACACGGTGATCCTCGAACATGCCGATGTCGCCGACGGGCGGCTCGATGATAAAGTCGGCCTGTTTGCGTTGCTCGTGCGATAGGTAGGAGCCGCGGATGTCGATGACCTGCATGAGGGATTCAAGGACGTTCTGCGGGCGCGCGGCCGTGTAGTCCGTCTCGGTGACGCTTGCGATCGTCCACTCGGCGCCGAGCAGCCGCGAGGCGTCCACCGGGATATAGTCCACGACGCCGCCGTCGACGAGGAAGCGGTGGCGGTACTCGAGAGGGCGGAAGATGCCTGGCAGGTTCATACTCGCGCGCACGGCCTTAGCGACGTCCCCGTCGCGGAAGATAATGGCCTCGCCGGTGTAGACGTCCATTGCCACGCAGGCGAAGGGCTTGAGCGTTTGGTCGAAGCGGATGCCGCCGATGCCTTTGCGCAGCAGCAACTCGGTCTTCTCAGAGGACAGGAGCCTGTCGAAGAGCAGCAGGGAGATCAGCCGCGCCGACGAGAGGTCGTTGCCGCTGCCAACCCGGATTGAGGCGGCGTACTCGCGTAGCCGCTGCAGCGGCATGCC
Organism: Elusimicrobiota bacterium; assembly: GCA_023249675.1. GTDB lineage: Bacteria > Elusimicrobiota > Elusimicrobia > UBA1565 > UBA9628 > GWA2-66-18. Next base: position 142,374 of record JAHFCE010000003.1, read on the forward strand.
CGAGGCGTAGAGCGCGCCCATGACCGCGCCCATGGAAGTGCCCACGACCGAGTCGATTGGGAAGCCCGCGTCTTCGAGCACCTGTATCACGCCGGCGTGCGCGACGCCGCGCAGGGAGCCGGCGGAGAGCACGAGGCCGACTTTGGGGCGGCGATTTTCCGGGGCCTGGCGCACCTCGCGCCACAGATGATCGCGCAGGAGTGCCTCGGCCGATAGATCGGGAGCGGCGTATGCGGGAGCTGCGAGCAGCAGCGCCAGCAGGAGCTTCACTGCGGGAGCTCCCGACCCACGGCGCGCTCGAATCGCGCGCGGGCCAGGATATGCTCCGTGACGGCGGAGAGATAGGCGAGCCGCAGCTCAAGGACGCCGTCGCGGGCGCGCAGGCGTGAGAGCGCCGGGCCGGATTTGTCGGCGGCCTCATCGTAGAGGGCCGAGACTCTCTTCCATTGGCTCTCGCGGCGCGGCCACTCTTCCTGCCACCAGCGCAAAGTCTCGGCGGCCTGGCGGACCTCGAGGCGCACGCGGTCCTGCAATTCGGCGCGGGTCAACTCGCCCTGGCGCTGTTCGGCGCGTTTTTGCTTGAGCTGGCTCCAGAAGTCGTAGGCGAAGGGAATCCTGATGCCGAGCGTCATATCCCAATTGTTATTCTTGAGCGGAAAGCGCTGGGCGGTCAGTTCATAGTCGCCGGCGAGGAACACGGTCGGGTTGCGGCGGCTGATCGCGAGGTTCACGCCGATCGCGTCCATCTGCACGCGGTAGGTCTGCGACTGGAGCTCGGGGCGCAGCTCCATCGCCCAGATGACGGCTTTCTCCACCTCGGCCTTTGCGGACCGAGTCTCAAGAGCGCCCTGCACGCGGAAAGGCGTGTCGAGCTCGAGGCTCAAAGTGTTGAGGAACTGCAGGCGCGCGCTGTCGAGCATGTGCTTGGCTTCCGCGGCGCGCGAGCGCGCGAGACCCAGTCCGACCTCGGCCTCGACTCGCTCCCACGGCCCCAGGTCGCCTGTCGAGGCGGCCGCCTCGACGTTCCTCAGATGAAGGTCGAAGGCATTCGCGCGTTCCTGCGCAAGCAGGAGGCGGTAGAAGGCTTCTTTCCCGCGCAACGTGACGTCCAGCTTGACCGAATCCCTATTGGACTGAGCCTGTTTGAGGGAGGCTTGCGCGAGGCGCAGCGTGTTCATCGTTCGCTGGCCTTCGTAGAGCGGCATGTTGAAGTAGGCGCGCCCGGAGTAGATATTCTCGCTCGATGCGCCCGGGAATAGGAGCAGGCTGCGAAACTCGGGTGACAGCGCGAACGGGGAGCGCGCATCGTATTTGGTGGCGCTTGCTTGCAGACCGACGTCGGGCAGGAAGCGCAGCCGTGCCTCCGTGACGCGCGCGTCGGCGATGATGACGTCCTGCTCGGCGCTTTGAAGTTTGGGATCGTTGCGCAGCAGGCGCAAGGTCTCTTCGAGCGTGTACACGCGGTCGGGCAGGGAGGGGCGCGCCGCGCCCTGCGCTCGCGCTGGGGGCGGCGTCCCGGCGAGAGCGAGGCAGAGCGCTGCGGTAAAGAGTCGGTTGATCATATCGAGGGACGTCGAAAATGGTCAGACTTTGAACGACCTGGTCATATGGTCGAGTTCGACCTTAAGCGCCTTCAGATCCTCTCGCGCGCTCCCGGCCTCGGCGGGCAGGCGTTTGGCTATTTCCCCGACTTGCTCGGACAGACGCTGGGCGAGGTTGCGGTCTTTCTGGAGCAAAGTCTGCAGTGCTGCGGCCATGCCGTTGAACTCCTCTTGGAGTTCCATGAGTTCGTCGCCGGTGCGCAGGCAGACGCGGTGTGTCAGGTCTCCGGCGCCCAGCGACTGGCAGCTTTTTTCGAAGCGGTAGATCGGCCCCGCGAAGCGATGCGAGACATACAGTGAGATCAGGAGCATCAGCCCCAGATACAGAGCGATTTTGACGAGCAGGACCGTATTAAACTGAACGATGCGGTCGGTGACCGACGGGCACTCCGTCAGCACCGCGCGCATCAGCGAGTAATACACATCGCCGCCCACGATCATTGATGCGACCAGCACGCTCAAGAACACCATGCCGATGTATTTGAGCTGTAGGGCGCGTTTGACGAGAACGGTCTTGCGTTGGAACCGCTGATCTTCGCCGGATTTCTTTTCCGTGCTCATCGTCCCCCCGTTTCGGTCAGAGCAGATCATCCGAGAGCCTGAGCCACGCAGGCGTTACGGTCTTGAGCTTTGCGGTCGCGGCTTCGAGGCTGACAGCGATCACGGCGTCGCCCTTGAGCGCGACCATGCTGCCGAATTTTCCTTCGTGCACGAGGTCCGTGGCCGCGACGCCGACGCGGGTGCCGAGGATACGGTCGAAGAGGGTGGGGGGGCCGCCGCGCTGCATGTGGCCGATGACGGCGGAGCGCGTCTCGATCTTGGTCTCGGTCTCGATGATCTTGGTCAGGCGTTCGGCGACGCCGCGGTCCTTGAGGATCATGTGTCCGAACTCATCGAGCTCCTCCTCCTTCTTCTCGCCGGGGATGTCCACGGCCTCGGAGGCAATCACGATCGCGACGTCGCGCCGCGCGTGCGCGGCCTTGAGTTTGGCGCACATGTCCTTGATATCGACGGGACGCTCGGGCAGGCAGAGGTAGTCGGCGCCGGCGCCGATTGCGGTGTAGAGGGCGACCCAGCCCGCGTGACGGCCCATAACCTCCAAGACCATTATGCGGCGGTGGGAGCGGCCCGTGTCGATCAAGCGCTCGGCGGCTTCCATCGCAAGCGTGGCCGCGGTATCGAAGCCGAACGTGTAGTCAGTTGCGTCAAGATCGTTGTCCATCGTCTTCGGCACGCCGATGACGTTGATCTTGTGCTCTTTGTAGAGCTTGTTAGCCACGCCGAGCGTGTCCTCACCGCCCATCGCGACGAGCGCGTGCAAGTTGAGCGTCTGAAAAGTTTCGAGGACTTTTGGCACGCAGCCATTTTTATAGGGATTTGTGCGCGAGGTGCCGAGCATCGTGCCGCCCTTGCCCGTCATCTCGCGGACGTCGTCAGGGCCGATCGGCTTGGCCGCGGCGTTGATCATGCCCTTCCAGCCCTCCTGGATGCCGACGCACTCGTAGCCGAGCTTGCTCGCCTTCAGGACGACGCCGCGGATCGCCGGATTGAGTCCCGGGCAGTCCCCGCCGCCGGTGAGGATCGCGATTCTCTTTCTCGCCATGATTCGAGGGCTCTTCTCTACAAACGGTTAGAAGCTGTTGCTGTACTTCAACTGCACGGTGCGTTCGGGGCCTCGCGGGGCGCCGTCGCCGTAGAAGCCGCCCGCGCCGATCGCGCGCACTGCGAAGTCCACATGGAAATTCGGGGTCAGGTACGTGCGTAGGCCCATGTTCAGGCGTGAATCGCTCCAGTTGTTGATGTTGTCCCACTCGATGAGAATCGCGGCCTTGTCGCGGATGTTGATCGTCATCGGCAGGCAGCCGAAGAGGCCGTTCGAGTCGAAATCGGAGACATTGAACGACGGGTGCAGCTGGAGGCCCGGCACGCCAAGCTCTTGCGTCGCCGCGACATAGAAGCCGCGCTGGCGCTGATTGAAGCGGCGGTCGTTCGCGTTGTAGAGGTAGCCCTGGCCGTCGAAGCCGACCGCGAGGGCTGGCATCTTGCTGTCGCCATCGTAGAAACGCCACTTGACCTGTGCTGTCGGGGCGCGCATGCGCACTTTGCGTTCGTCGCCGATCAGGCCGTCCACCGCGGCGGAGGCGCCGAGGTTGACGCCGGGGTACACGCCGAATGAGATGTGCTGCAGAATGCCGCCGCGCGCGTAGAAGCGCGAGCGCGCGGAATACCCGTAGTTGTCAAGCACCGCGGTCGTCGGCGCGTCGATGATGTCGGTGTCGGGCTGGACGTTGCCGTCGCGCGCGGAGCGCGGGGCGGAAGAAGCCTTGGGCTTGATCTTTACCGGTGAGGAGGCGGACTCTTCGGAGCGCAGGCTGGTGGTTCCCAGGAGGAGCAGCGCGGTCAGGAGGGGAAGTCGGATTTTCATTGATCAGCCTGATGGGTCAAGCGGGTTTTGCCAGGATCGCTGTGATGCGCGCGTGGAGCTTGGCCATCTCGAAAGGCTTCTGCAGGACCTCGGTGGCGCCGCTCATCAGCGCGATGCCTTTTTCTTTAACTGTGTCGCGGCTGGTCATGATTAGGATGCGCGGAGCTTTTGCGCCAAGCTTGTTCGTCAGCTCGTAGGCCACGTGATAGCCGTCGATATAGGGCATCATGACGTCGAGCAGGACGAGGTCAATGGGTTCGTTGAGGGCGGTCTGCAGCGCGTCTTTTCCGTTCGCTGACGAGAGAACCTCGTATCCCTGATGAGCGAGATCCATCTTGAGCAGGTCGAGCAGATCCGGATCGTCATCGGCAACGAGGATTCGCTTCTTCGTGTCGGCCATTCCCTCTCCTTAATTGGTACGAATACCTTCGTGGATTTTAACCCATTTTCCCGGACCGCCACAACAGTTTAGCTTATCCATCATTTGCGAGGGGCACGAACGGCGGGGGCCCCGGAGGCGTCGATGTTCCAGGAGCGCTCACCCAGGATGGCCTCGATGGCCTCAAACAGAGCCTGGTTGAGGTTGACGCGCTGGTCAAGGTCAAGCACCGCGGTGCCTTCGGAGGTTTCCTGTTCGAGAGCGACCGGGCAGGGACCCTCGAAGCGATCGAGGACGTCGCGCAAGGCCTCGAGCTTCTCGGTGCCGACGGTCGCATCGCACTTGAGGCGCAGGCGCTTGGCGAACTGCGCCGCGGACGAGTCGAGCGGGGCGATCTCATCGACGATGAGCTCGGGAGTGCTCGCGCCGGCATCTTCTCCCTTGAAGGAAACCCTCCCGGTGACGGCGACGAACGCGCCGATCTTGGCGAGATTGTTGGCGCCTGAAGCGTAGGTTTTGGGGAAGCAGAGCAGGATGAGTTCGCCCGTCAGGTCCTCGAGCGTGATGATCACCCAGGGCTCGCCGGTCTTCTTGGAGACCATTTTGCGCATTTTGCTGATCATTCCGGCCAGGCGCACGGGCGTTGTGGTCGCGGGCGTCAATTGGCTGACTTCGTGAGTCGCGGCGGCCTTGAGCTGGGCTTTGACCGACAGCAGCGGATGGCCGGAGAAGTAGAAGCCGAGGACCTCGCGCTCAAAGGCCAACGTGTCGTGTTCGGAGAGCGGTTTGATCAGGGTGCCGCCGGCGGTGAAGGAATCCTTCGCCGCCGGCGGCGCTGACGCCCCGAACAGCAGGCCCTGGCCTTTGTCGAGGTCGGCTCTTACCTTCTGTTGGCGGCTGACGGCTTCGTCCACGGCGAGCAGCAGGCGCGCCCGCGCGGCGGGCGCGGGTTCGCCGGGGCGCAGCCCGTCGAGGGAGCCGGCTTTGATCAGGGACTCCACAGCTTTTTTGTTGACGGCGTGCAGATCGACGCGCGCACAGAAGTCCTCTAATGAAACGAACCTTTTTTCACGAGCGGCCTTCACGATTGATTCCGCCGCCCCTGATCCGACGTTCTTGATGGCGAGGAGCCCGAAACGGATCTCGTTGTTCTGGATGTCGAAGCAGGTTTCCGACAGGTTGACGTCGGGGGGCAAAACCACGAGGCCCATGCGGCGGGCCTCATCGAGATAAGTGACGAGCTTGTTTTCCTTGTCCTCGGCGCCGATCGAGGAGTGCCCGATCTCCGAGGTGAGCACCGCGGTCATGAATTCGATCGGGTAGTTGGCCTTGAGATAGGCCGTTTGGTAGGCGACGAGGCCGTAGGCCACCGAGTGCGACTTGTTGAAGCCGTAGCCGCCGAATTTGACCATCATGTCGTAGATCTTATTCGCGAGCTTGGGGCTGACCTTGTTGGCCGCGGCGCCTTTGACGAACTTGTCGCGCATTTTTTCCAAGTCCTCGGCGATCTTCTTGCCCATGGCCTTGCGCAGGCCGTCGGCCTCGCCGGGCGTGAATCCCGCGAGCTTCTTTGCGATCTCCATGACCTGTTCTTGGAAGACCATGCAGCCGTAGGTATCCTTCAGGACGGCCTCAAGGAGCGGATGGTCGTACTTGACCGCCTCGCGCCCGTGCTTGCGGTCGACGAACATGTCGAGCATGCCGGACTGCATCGGACCGGGACGGAACAGCGCGATCAAGGAAACGATATCGTCAAAAACGGTCGGCTTGATGCGGAACAGTAGGTCGCGCATGCCTTGGGAATCCAGCTGGAACACGGCGAGCGCCTTCGCGGTGCGCAGCATGTCGAATGTTTTCGGGTCGTTCATCGGGATCTCATCGATCACGAAGTCGGCATTTCCCCGTTTGATGATGAACTTGACCGCGTCGTCGATGATGGAAAGGGTGCGCAGGCCGAGGAAGTCGACCTTGAGCAGGCCGAGCTTCGGGCAGACGTCGCCGTCGTACTGCGTGGTCACGACGTCGGACTTAGCGCCCTTGGCGAGCGGCGTGTAGCGCACGACGGGCTCCTTGGTGATGAGCGTTCCGGCCGCGTGGACGCCGGTGTGGCGCTTGAGGCCCTCGAGCTTGAGCGCGAGGTCGAGCAGGCGCTTGACCTGGGGATCTTTCGCGAGCTCCTGGAGCTCGGGGCCCTGCATCGCCTCGTGCAGATGAACGTTCGGGCCGATAGGGATTTTCTTGGCGATCTCATTGACCTGCATCAGCGGCATGTCGAGGACGCGGCCCACGTCGCGGATGACGAGCTTAGCGCCCAGCGAGCCGAAGGTGATGATCTGCGCTACGCACTCCTTGCCGTACTTCTCGCGGACGTACGCGATGACGCGGTCGCGTCCGGTGTCCGCGAAGTCGATGTCCAGGTCGGGCATGGATTTCCGGTCCGGGTTCAGGAAGCGTTCGAACAGCAGGCGGTGCTCAAGCGGATCGGCGTTCGTGATTCGCAGCGCGTACGCGACGATGGCTCCCGCGCCGGAGCCGCGGCCGGGGCCGACGGGAATGCCGACGGAGCGGGCGTACTTGATGAAGTCCCAGACGATGAGAAAGTAGCCGGAAAAACCCATGCGCCGAATGACGCCGAGTTCATACTCAAGCCGTTCTTTATAGTCCGGCCGCACGCCGGCCTTAAAACGCTCCTTGAGGCCTTCGAGGCAGAGATGCTCGAGGTACGTGTCTTGGGTGAAGCCTTCCGGGACCTTAAACTCGGGCAGCAGCATCTGGTCCATGGGGATTTGAAGATGACACATCTCGGCAATTTTCAATGTGCTCGATAGCGACTCGGGAGAGAAGGAAAAAAGTTTGTGCATCTCTTCCGGCGACTTGATGTAGAACTCGTGGCTGTCGAATTTCAGGCGTTCGGTGTCCGCGAGCTTGCGGCCGGTGGCGATGCACACGCGGGCGTCGTGCGCATCGTGGTCAGCGGGCTTCCAGTAGTGGCAGTCGTTGGTGGCAACGAGAGGAATCTTGGTGCGGCGGTTGAGTTCGAGCAGGGCCTGCGTCACCTGCTTCTGCTTGTCGATGCCGTGGTCCATGATCTCGAGGTAGTAGCTCTCGGGCTCAAGGTTGTCGCGAAACCACGTGACGAGCTTTTCGGATTGGGCCAAATCGCCGGACAAAATCGACTGGTTCAATTCGGATTTTAAGCATCCGGACAAAACGACAAGGCCTTTGGAGTGTTTGGCGAGCAGCTCTTTGTCGATGCGGGGGTCGTAATAATAGCCTTCCTGGAACGCGATCGAGCACAGCTCCATCAGGTTCTGGTAGCCCTCGAAGTTCTTGGCCAGGACCGTGAGGTGGCAGTTCTCTTTCTGGCTATGGCCGCGGTCGAAACGCGTGCCCTTCGAGATGTACATCTCGCAGCCGATGATCGCCTTGAGGCCGACGGCTTTCGCGTTCGAGTAGAACTCGACGGCGCCGTACATGTTGCCGTGGTCGGTGAGCGCAAATCCCTTGGCGCCCGCGGCGGCCAGGTCCTTGAGCGCCTGCGACGGCCGCCCGTCCTTGTCGGACAGGCGGATGACCCCGTCCATCAGGGAATATTCGGAGTGGTTGTGCAGGTGGACGAATTCGGGCTTTGACATGGAACCGCTGCGGAGAGGCATCATACCAAAAGCCGCTTTGCTACAATGCGGCGCGATGAGAAAGGGCGATAAGGGCCTGATCGAGACATTCGTCAGCAAAAAAACGGTCTGGCGCGGCAGGGCGGTCAACTTCGATGTCGACACCGTGCGGCTTCCGAACGGAAAACTTGCGACTCGCGAGTACATCTCTCATCCCGGCGCTGTCGGCGTCGTGCCCTTTCTCAACCGCGATACGATCGTCATGGTTCGCCAGTATCGTCATCCTGTCGGCGAGGTGACGCTCGAGCTTCCCGCCGGCAAGATCGATCCGCGCGAGTCCATCCTTGCCTGCATCAAGCGCGAACTCGCGGAGGAAACCGGCTACACCGCCCGCGCCTTTAGGCCGCTGATCCGATATTGGCCGACCCCGGCCTTCGCCAACGAAGTCCTGCATTTGTACGTCGCGACGGGTCTCAAGGCAGGCCGCGTGAACACCGATGCGGATGAGTTTCTCGAGGTGGTCAACGTGCCTTTCCGGCGGGCCCTCGAGATGGTGCGCCGCGGCAAGATTCGGGACTCAAAAACCGTCGTGGGCTTGCTCGCCTGCGCCGTCTAGATGAAGCCTGAAGAAATCCAGACGTGGGAGTCCTTCCTCAAGCGAACGCCCTTGTTCGCGGGCCTGTCGGCTGAGGACTTGGGCAAGCTTGCCTCGCGTCTGCAGCTGCTGTCCCTGCCGAAGGGCGCGACTTTGTTCAAGCAAGGCGGCGAGTCCGACGCGCTGTACCTGATCGTCTCGGGCCATGCGCGCCGCTACCGCCTGACCGATGGGCGCGACGCGCTGGTGGCCTATCTCGGCCGCGGCGACATCGTCGGAGAGACGGGCCTGCTCACGAGCGCGCCGCGCTCTTCGACCGTTCGCGTGGACGCAACCAGCGAGCTGCTGAAGCTGCCGCGCAAGGATTTCGAAGACGTCCTGCGCGAACACCCGACCATCCTGCGGCACCTGTCGCGCACGCTCGCCCACCGCCTCATCGAGGGCGGCCAGTCTTCGCCGCGCCCTTCTTCCGAGCAGGCCCGTCTCGTGGCGCTTGACTGCGCTTTGCCGCGCAGCGAGCGGGCCTTGATCTCCTGGCGTCTTGGCGCCGAGCTGGCGGCGCAGACCCGGAAAAAAGTTCTTATCGTGGACCTGGCGGTCGAGCCCGGCGACATCGCGCGCGCCGCCGGCCTCAAGCCTTCGCCCGTGACCGAGACCGAGCTGCGCGGCGCGAATTTGCGCGACCCCGCCGCGCTGGCGGCGATGGCGCAGGAGCATCCATCGGGCGTGCGCGTTCTGTCGGTCTCGCCCGCCGCGCTCGGCGGCCGCCTGTTCAGCCAGCTGTACCTGTTCCTGAACGCCGTGCGCGATAGCCACGAACTCGCCTTGCTGTGCTTGGGAGGGCCGCGCGGCGATGTCGAACGCGCAGCGCTCACCGAGGCCGATCTGATCCTGATGGCCGGCTGCGACGCGATGCGCCCGCAGTACCGCCACATGGAAGTCGAGGTGCCGCCGCTCGCTGAGGAGTCGCGCCGCCTCTTGAGGCTGTGGATCGGAGATCTCGAACCCGAGGACGCTCCGCTGCTCATCGGAGCTGAGCGCGTCCTCGTGCCGTGGAGCGAGGCCGCGACCGAGGCCTATGAGCGCGACGGCGAGGCTGACGCCGCTTTCGCCCTCGAGCCGAAGGCGGCGAAAACGCTCGGCCGCCTGGCGCGTCGCATCGGCGGCGTCCAAGTGGGTCTGGCGCTGGGCACGGGCGCAGCGCTCGGCCATGCGGCGATCGGCGTGCTGAAAGTATTGAAACGCGAGGGCATTCCGGTGGATCTCATCGCCGGCACCTCCATGGGCTCCCTGATCGGGGGTTGCTATGCCGCCGGCTATGAGCCAGAGGAAATCGAGGAGCTTGTCCTGCGCATCGACAAGTCCTGGGTGTATGAGAATCTGTTCTGGGACCTCACGATCCCGCGCTCGGGCTTCTTCGCGGGCGATACGATGCTGCGTTTTATCCGCTCTTACATGGGCTCGCGCGAGTTCGGCGACATGGACATTCCGTTCGCTTGCGTGGCCGCCGATATCGAGACCGGGGAGGAGGTCGTCCTCCGGCACGGCCGCGTTGCCGAGGCAATTCGCGCTTCGTGCGGCCTCCCCCTGATTTTTGAGCCGACCCAGCTGTCCGGGCGCTGGCTCGTTGACGGAGGCCTCGTCAATCCGGTGCCGACGCGCGTCATCGCCGATATGGGCGCTGACATCCTGCTCGCGGTCAACCTGACCTTGCCCGCCGGCGAGCGCAAGACGTCGGTGCACGAACGCCACAGTCGGCGCCTCTTGGATCAGCCGTTGTCATTGGAGACCTTGCGCCAGGCGGCGTTGCCCGTGCTGCCCAAGGCTTTCCGCGCGCCCAATTTTCTCGAGGTATTCTTCCAGATGATCTACACGATGGAGTACGAGGTGGCGCAGTCGCGTCTGGATTTGGCGCATGTGACCATGTTCCCCGATTTGAAGGGCTTCTCATGGACCGAGCTACATCGCGCCGGCGAGATCATTCGCGCGGGTGAGCTCGCGGCGGAAGAGGCGTTGCCGCGTCTTAAGGCCTTGATTCCCTCTCGACGTTGACGAGGGACAGGTGCGCGCCCTCGAGATCGCCCGAGGCGATCTGGCCGAAAATCGCCGTGAAGCACGACAGCCTGCGGTGGCGGCCCGCGACCTTGCGTCCGTATGACGTGGACTTCGCGTATGTGACGATCACATCATCGAGGATCTCGCGCCAGCGGGGTTGCTTGAATGAGTTCTCGGCCACCCGGTAGGCAACCAGGCGATAATCAGACATGTCGCGTGAGAGATCGCGGCGCAGGCCGCGGCTTTCGGCCATCCTCTTCTCGATCGCGGCGATCTGTGAGAGCCATCCATCGGACCGCAGGGCGTCGAGCGATTGGCGGGCGTTCTCTTTGAGCTTGGCCAGGCGCTCCTCGTAGGACTCTCCGCGGCGTTTGTAGGATGCGCGGACGGCGGCGGCGGCCGGCGCCGCGGCGATGACGGCGAGCAAGTCAGCAGTGAGGAATCCTTCTTCGGATTCGATGCGTGCGAGCTCCTCTTCCAGCGACGCCACGGTGAGCCAGCGCGCGGCCTCGCGTTGGCGGACGGAGAGTTCGATGAGAAGGGTCTTGGTGATTTGATTCGGGTCCTTGCTCTTCTCGGCGGCGGCTGCGAAGGAGGCGAGCGCCGACTTGGCCCGGTCGACCGCGGCGGCGCGTGCGATGAAGCGCTGCGATAATTTGTCCGCCGAGGTCTTGGCGAGCAGACGCGTCTCAAGGCCCGGGTCCTGCATGTCCTGTGCGGTCAGCTGGACCCCGCCCAACGTCGCAAGCTCGGCGAGGCGCGCGCGGCGCAGGCGCTCCTCGAGGTTGACGAGGTCATACGTGAGGCCGTACGTGGGATAGGACAGGGTCGCGTGGTCGAGTTTGCCGGTTTCGATCAGCTTCGGCGCGCCTGGGGGGCGGCGCGCGTTGAGCGCGCTCTGCAGGGACATCAGTTGGGGGGAGTAGCCGCGGATGTTACCGGCGGAGAGGCGGTCGTAGAATGAGCTCGCGAGCGCGGCGCTTGCCGAGGTATCGGAGGAGGCCTTGCCTTCGGGCGCCTGTGCCGCGATGACCTTCTCGCCTTGCGAACCCCTGCCCTCGAACAGGCTGCGGAGAAGTTCGCGCTTCTCCTCCTCGCCGGTCTGCTGGTCGGGGCTGCCCATGAGCTTTGACGTCTTCGCCGCACCCTTGAGCACGCCGAAGGCGCCGCGATCGGTGTTGTTGCGCTGGAAGGTTTGCTTGATGCGCTTGACCACGGTGTTCTCAAAGAGGTGCGTGCCGTCGGCCTCATCCTTGGCGAGACCGAGCGCAATCTCGGCGGCTGGGCCGAGGTCGCCCTGCACCCAGGCGCGGATGTCGGAGCGTTTTTTCTGGTCGTCGCGCTCCTCGCTGATGGCGCGCGCGATTTTCGACCGTAGAATGCGGTCGACGAGAGCCTCCTGAAGGCCGGGGTCGCTTTCGAGTTGTCGACGCATGTCGGCGATGGCCTCGGAGCGGTCGCCCTCGACCGCGGTTCCTGCGGGTGTCGAGCTCGGTTCGCCGTCGTCGGCACGTAACACAGGGGTGAAGAGAAGGATCGTGAGGAGGGCCGTTCTCATTTCCGCGCCCCATTTTTTTCCGTTGATGTTGACGTTTCCGTTTCAAAAGAGAACACGTCCCGCCTTCCCGAACGCACCACCCCATCGTCGCCGATGCGGGCCAGCCCGAGCGTTAAATCCGAGGTCTCAATGTCCTTGCGCGTCTTCGTCCACAGATCAAAAAATGAATGCGTGTCGCTCTTGTCGGGCACGTTCCAGCGCGCGACCGCGTAGCGGCCTCCGGGTGTGAGAGCGAGGCTCACGAGGCGGGGGAAGGGCCCCGCCTGCAGCTGGGAGCCGCCCGTCCAGTCGCGCGCCTCGACGGACCACGACTCATCGACATGGCACGCGATCAGGATAACCTTCGAGTCGTTTGAAAATACGACGGGATCGCCTTTCTCCGGCCAGTCGACCGCGTCGTGGCTCCACAGCGTCTGTCCCGTTGAGCCGTGGATCTTGAGCACGCGGTGGGACTCGAGCAGTTTGCTTCGCGAGGGGCTCCAGGTGAGCTTGCGCTCAAGCGTCCAGGCCGCGCGCCCGTCCGGGGACGGGCCGCCGAGGACCTCGCGCGTGACGGTGCTGCTCTCCTCGCGCACTAGGCCAATTTCGAAGACGAGGGCGCCCGCGGCGTCATAGAGCACAAGCGACTTGCCCTGTTTCGACCAGCCCGGCGTCGAGCGCGGTACGACCATCTCAGGCAGTGCGAGCACCTCCGCCGCGGAGGTGGGAAGCGCGAGCGCTGCGGCGAGCAGAGCGGCGATCACTTCGGCGCGGCCTCATCTGGCGGGACGGGAACGACGAATATTTTCCCCTTCACGCGCGTGAACGCACGCACTGTCCAGGGACGAGAGATGACCTGGGTTGTGAAGCCGGTTGGGGTCTTGATCTTGTAGCGCACGGTCAGGTCCATGCCCCTGGGGATCGGTTTGAGGAACTCGACGGTGTAGCCGCCGGTCGGGCGCTCGCCCGCGAACACCGCGACGGCGAAATGAGTCTTGAAGTTGAGAGGGGGCGCGTCCTGGCCGAGCGTGCGCCACAGGCGCGTCCAGGCTCTCGCGTCGGCGGCGACCTCGGCGCCGGCGTCGATCGGGCCGCCGTGCTGTCCCTTCCACTCCAGGGTCTTCTCCACTTGCTTTGCGTGCGCGGGGCTCGCGCACAGAATTGCCGCGATCATCCAATTAATCATGACTGCCCCCCACGATGAGTTTGGGCATGCGGATCGTGGGCTGGCCATCGCTGACCGGAACGTTTTGCCCCTCTTTACCGCAGACGCCGATACCCCAGCCGATGTCCCAGCCGACGCGATCGATCGAGCGTAGGGCTTCGGGCCCGACGCCGAGCAGGTTCGCGTCGCGCACGAGGTGCTTGACGGCTCCGTTCTCGATGCGCCAACCTTCGTCCACTTCGAAGACGAACTCGCCGCTCGCGGTGTCCACTTGGCCGCCGCCCATGCGCGTGACGAGCAGGCCGCGCTGAAGCTCCTTGATGATCCTGGCCGGATCGTCCTTGCCGGGCGCGATGTAAAGGTTCGACATGCGCGGGATCGGGCGCGCGGCGAAGGATTCGCGGCGTCCGTGCCCGTTTGAGGCGCGGTTCTCGCTCAGGGCCGTGGCGCGATCATACAGAAAGTCCGTGAGGACCCCATTGCGCACGAGCTCGGTCGCCCGCGCCGGCACGCCCTCGTCGTCGAACGCAAACGAGCCGCGCTGGAACGGCAAAGTGGGGTCGTCGACGACGGTGATCGTCTCGGGTGCGACGATCTTGCCCCGCATGCCCCGGTACGCGGGCGAGGAGCCCTCCTGGACGTGGTCCGCCTCGAGTGAATGGCCGATGGCCTCATGGATGAAGGTGCCGCCCGCCGCCGCGGCGAGGACGACCGCCATCTCGCCGGCCTTGGCTTTAGGCGCATCGAGTTTGGCGAGCGCGCGCGCCGCGGCCCGGCGCGCGGCCTTGAGCGCCGCCCCGTCATCGAACACCTCAAAGCCGCGCTGTGCGCCGATGACCTCCATGCCGGTCTGCAGAATTCCGTCGCGCTCGGCGACGACGGAGACCAAGAGGCTGATCGACACGCGTCTTTGGACGATGTCGGTCCCTTCGGAATTGAGCAGGCGAGTGTCTTTTCTATGGTCGCTGTAGACGGCTGTCACTTGGCGCACAAGCGGGGAGAGAGACCGCGCGGCGCGGTCGATCCGGCTCAGCAGCGCCAGCTTATGCTCGAGCGGGACCGCCGCCGGATCGAGCCGGCACACGCTCGCGGCCGGGCGCGTCGCCGAAAACATGGGCCCGCGTTCGGGCGCGCCGGGCAGCAGCCGCTCGCGCAGGCGAGCTGCGGCGGCGGCCGACATGTCTTGCGCGCTGCCGAACAATGTTTCGACGCGGCCGCGGCCTCGCCGCAGGAGACGGAGTCCGAGGCCGCGCTCGTCGCTTGAGCCGATGTCGCGCACGGCTCTGTCCTCGAGCCGCGCGGTGGACTCGCGGGACTCCTCAAAGAAGACCTCACCGTAGTCGGTTCCGCAGAGAGCCGGGCCGTAGTCGTCGGCCCTGTCGCCAAGGCTCACGCGTCTCTCTTGCGCGGCAAGGTCAGCGTGACGGTCGAACCCATGCCGAGCTTGGAGCTCAGGATCGCGCTGCCGCCGTGCAGCTCCGCGACCTTGCGCACGAAGGCGAGGCCCAGGCCCATGCCTTCCTGCTGGCCGGTAAAATCCTTCTCCACCTGATGAAAGCGGGAGAACACGCGCTCAAGCTCCTCCGGCGGCACGCCGGGTCCCGTGTCGGTCACCGTCACCGCGGCCCAGTCGCCTTGGGACTCGGCGCGCAGCGCTATTGCCGGCGAATGCTTTACATTAAACTTGACCGCGTTGTCGATCAGGTTTTTGAGCGCCTCGACGACGAGCCGTTTGTCGCCCATGAGGATTAAACCGGTGGCGGTCGCCTCCACCGTCGCCTCGCGTTTGTCGATTTTTTCCTTAAGCGCCTCGAGTGCTTCCTTGATCGCCTCATCGAGCGAGAAAGGCTCCGGCTTGATTTGCGTGTCGGAGCTTTCGATGGTTGTGTAGCTAAGCAGCTTGTCGACGAGCTCGCTGACCTTGCCGCTCTGCGAGCGGATCGCGCGCACGGCCTTGCTGATCGGTTGTTCGGTCTCCGCACCGAGCTCGCTGAGCAGAATGTCGGCAAAACCGGTCACGATCGCAAGCGGGGTGCGCAGTTTGTGCGAAATGAAGCTCAGAAACGTCCTCTTGAGCCTCTCCTGGCGGAAGCTTTCGGTGCGGTCACGGAACACGAATAGGCGCCCGTCGCTGTCGCCCAGGGGCGCGCGCGTCACGCGTCCCTCAAGGACGAGGAGGGTCGGATCTTTGCGTACCGCGGCAAAATCGAGCACCGGCCTATCGCCTGAGAACAGTTCGGGGATGGAGGGTGTGACCGCCATCGCGCTCAGACTCGCGACGAGATCCGTCAGCTCCGTTCCGAGAAGATGTGAGGCGGCCGCATTGGAGAGCAGGACCTTGCCTGCGGGATCCGTCAGGGCTGCGCCGTCGGTCATCTGCTCGAATACGGTCGCGAGCTTGAAGCGCTCCTCTTTGAGCGAGGAGAATAGCCGCGCGTTCTCAAGAGCGACCGCCGCTTGGGAGGCGAAAGCCTCGAAGGCGCGCAGGTCCGCGTCGCTGAAATCGCCGTCGCGCTTGTTGATGGCCTCGAGCACTCCGACGAGGCGTCCTTTGATCAGCATCGGCACCGCCAGAATCGAGCGCGTGACGAACCCAGACTGCTCGTCTATCGCAGGCGACCAGCGCGGGTCTTCGCGCGCCACGTTGATGATCTCGGGCGCGCGGTTTTTGGCCACCGCCCCGGCGATGCCCTGGCCGAGCGGTAGGCGGATTTTTGTCGCATCGGGGCCGAGGCCTAAAGCCACGTCGAAGTAGAGTTCCTGGGTTTTCTCATCGAGCAGAAGGAGCGAGGCGCTTTCCGCCCCCACGACGTGAGTGGACAGCTCGAGTACCGCGGTCAGAAGTTCGCTGAGCTCGAGCTTAGAAGACAAGAGCCGTCCAACCTCGAGAAGCAGCTCCAACGTCTGCGCGTTCGTCGCGGGCATGTTTCGCTACCCTACCAAATCTCCACCACGAGCGAAGTATAGGAGGAAGCTCCGGAGAGCGCAAGTCAGGGATGTTACAGCCCATTCGTCCCGACAACGGCCTGACGGGAGAATGGTATGATGGGCCCGGGAAAAACCTTAAGATCTCGATATGAAGAAATTATTCATCGCCGTCGTCGCGCTGGTCGCGCTCAATGCCCAGGCCGACCCCGTTGCCGCCGGCCGCGCCCGCGCTCGGGAACTCGGCATCATCGTTGGCCGCATGACGCCCGGCAAACTCAACGCGATCACGGACGTCGCCGGCGTCCGGGTGGGCCACGTCACCGTGAGCCGGGGCGATGGTCCTCATGCGGCGCGCACCGGCGTGACCGCGATCCTGCCTCACGGCGGAGACCTCTGGAACGAGAAGGTGCCGGCCGCGACCTGGGTCTATAACGGCAACGGCGAAATGACGGGCGTTCTTTGGCTCAACACGCAGGGCGCCCTCGATGTCCCGCTTCTGCTCACCAACACGATGAATATCCCGCGCGTGGCCGACGGCGCTGTCTCCTACATGCTCAAGCGCTACCCGGCCATCGGCAAAAGCGACGATGTGGTGATTCCGGTGGTGGGCGAGTGCGATGACTCGACTCTCAATGACGCCCGCGGCCGGCACGTGACGTCCGAGGACGCGATCTTGGCCATCGAGTCCGCCCAATCCGGCCCGGTCGCCGAGGGCTCGGTGGGCGCTGGCGCTGGCATGATCGCCTATGGCTTCAAGGCCGGCATCGGCACGGCCTCGCGGGTGTTATCGGCGCAAGACGGGGGCTGGACGATCGGGGTTTTGGTCAACGCGAACATGGGCTGCTGCCGCGAAAACCTGACCATGGCGAACGCTCCGGTCGGCAAGGAGATCGGCGAGTTGCCGGTCAAGGCCTCGGACGGCTCCATCATCGTCGTGGTGGCGACCGATGCGCCGCTCGATCACCTCAAGCTTCAGCGGCTTGCTTCCAAGGCCGCCATGGGCCTGGCGCGGACGGGAAGCACGGCCCGCCATGGGAGCGGCGACATCTTTCTCGCCTTCTCCACCGGCAATCGCATTCCCCACTATCCGAAGGGCCTAACTTACGCGATGAAGATCGTGGATGATGATCACTTAAATCCCCTGTTCGAGGCCGCCCAGGAGTCGACGGAAGAGGCGATCCTCAACGCCCTGACCACCGCGACGACCACGGCGGGCAGGGACGGCAACGTCGCTTACGCAATTCCACTCGATCGGCTGCGCGAAGTGATGAAAAAGCGCCCGTGAACGCGTTTCGTCTGGGACTGATTTTTCTGGTGGTCGCCCAGACATCCTGCCGGCACGGCGCTGTTCAAAGCTCGTCTCGCCAGGCCTCAACCTCCTCGGCGGATGGGCGCATGTCCTTGCCGCAACTTGATGGCCGTTTGACGTCCTTGGGCGTCGATGGCCGCTGGAAGATGGACGTGGTCTACGCGTATCCCCAGGAAGAGGCCTTGAAGATTGTCGCTTGGCGCACCCGGCGCGAAGGCAAGGCTCTTTGGCTCCTGGCCGGCATTCATGGAGAGGAGCCCGCCGGCCCCAACGCGATCATCCGCAGCCTGAAGAGCCTCTCCGCCTTAGCCGACTTAGGCGTGCCGATCGTCCTCATCGCGATGTGCAATCCCAAGGCTTACCGCAGCAACTGGCGTTATCCCAATACGCCGGAAAGGGATTGGCGCAAAGGCGGCTACAGTGTCGGCGACGCCGAATACCTGCTTCCAGATTTGGCGGGGGGACAGGCGCCGCGCGCGGCAAGCCCCGTCGGTCCGGAGGCGCGAGCCCTCACGTCTTACGCCCTGCGACTTTCCGAGTCCTATCCGCCCCGACTGGTGCTGGATTTGCACGAGGACGAGCTTTCCATGGAAGGCGGCTATATTTATTCGCAGGGTCAACAGTCGATCGACAATCCGGCGGGAGAAAAAATTATCCGTTTGCTTCAGTCTTCCGGCATCCCCCTGCGACTGTCCGGCAAGACGCGTTTCGGAGAACCTGTCCAGAATGGCGTGGTCAGCCGGGATGAAAAGGGGCTTCCGATCCGGGACGGCTCGATCGATGAATTATTCGCCTCCACTCAAGTCTTCAAAAATAAAAAACTGATTCCGGGTCCTTCCGCCCAAACGGTGATTGTCGTCGAGACGCCGGCTTTTTCAGGCTCTAATCTGGACAAGCGCGTGGGCGCGCAGAGTGCCATCCTCAACGCGATTGAGGAGCTGTGGACACTAAGCCCGTAGCAGGGCGCAACGCACGGTGTTTCTCCAGAAGCAGTTCAGTGAATTGCCGGCCGCTGTCCGCGGCGGTCAGCCGGAGAGTGATGGTCACTGTTTTATTCATTCGTATTGCATGTTGTAATACGAATCCTCTCGACCGTCAAGCCCGTCTCGCGCCTTGCTCCTGAGGCGCCCGAGATGCCGCGCCAGCAGCAGCCGCTGCGCTTCGTCGCGCGCCTCCTCCGTCGCCTCGACAAGTTCGAGCCTCTTCAACCGCGCGATGAGGCGCCGCGCCGTGCGTTCCGGCATTTCATTTCTCATGGCTTCCTCCCGGGGCGCCTGGGCGCCCGTACTCACTAGACGATTGACCCCCCGAAAAAGTTTCATGGTCCGGGCCTCGACAGACCGCCGAGAACCCGGTATGCTTCCGGGGTGAAGAAAACGCTTGTCGTCTTAGCGGCGCTTCTCCTGTGCCCCGCCGTCCAGGCCCGCAAACCAAAAATAAAAACCCTTCTCTCGGCTTTCGAAGCCGCAAAAACCGACGAGCGCATCCGTCTGGCCGCCGCTCTCGGCCGCAGGAAAAACAAAAAAACCACCGACGCCCTGCTCCTCGCCTTCGACGTCAAGCGCGGCGACCCGCGCGAAAGCGCCGCCTACGTGGACGCCCTTGGCCAAGCGGGCGATCCGCGCGCCGTCGAGCCGCTTGCCGCCGCTTGGGACTACCTCCGTTCCCTAATCCTTCCGATGGGCGGGCTCCCGGGGCAACTCCAGGTCCTGAGCGAGAAGATCCTCGACGCCCTGAGCCGTCTCGGCGGCGACCGGGCGGTGCGCGTTCTTTTTGAAGCGCTCGCCGATCCAGACCCGCGCGTGGCCCAAGAAGCCGTGCGCGGCCTCGGCCGTCTCCGGGTGAAGGACGCCGTCCCGGTTCTCCAGCAGAAGTTGGCGGCGGGCGCTTCGGGCAACCTCCTCCAGGCGATTTGTGAGGCCCTGGGCGACATCGGCGACAAGCGTGCCCTCTCCACTCTTGAGAAGTCGGCCGCGAATCCAGACACGCTCGTCGCGGCCGAGGTCTCCTACTCTCTCGTCAAGCTCGGCAAGAAGGAGGACCTGGTTCGCCTGCAGGGTTTCCTGGAGGGCGATTCCGGCGCGGGGGCCGCGGGCCTGCTCGCGGCCTACTACCTCGTCAAGCTCGATAAGGACGCGGGTCTTGAGTACCTCGAGAAAACGATGAAAAAGCGGGACAGCGCGCTGGCTCCCGTCGCGGCCGAGACCTTGGGCAAAACCGGCAATCCGCGCGCGGTCCTCGTTCTCATCGAGGTTCTCCAGGCGCCGGATTCCGCCGTGCGCCTCTCGGTGGCGCGCGCTTTGGGGCGCTTGGGCGGGCCGCGCGCGGTGACGGCCTTAAAGAAGCTGCGCGCCGACCCCGATCCCGGCGTGAGCGGCGCGGCCGTCAACAGCCTGAACGATCTTGGCGAAATCGACTTGAGATGAGCCGAGAGACGCGCATCGGCGACTGTTGGGGCGGCCTGGCTGCGATGCTCGTCGCCCTTCCCCAGGCCTTGGCTTTCGGCGTGGCGATTTTCGCCCCGCTGGGACCCGAGCGCGCGGCCGAAGGGGCTCTCGCCGGCCTCGTGGGCGCGGCCGCGCTCGGCATGGTGGCCGCCTGGCTGGGAGGCGCGCCGCGCCTGGTCTCAGCGCCCTGCGCGCCGGCCGCGGCGGTGCTGGGCGGCCTTGCCGCCGTGCTTGCCGCGCGCTATGGGCCTGAGCGAGCGGCGGCACTTCTGATGCTCACCGGCCTGTTCTCGGCTTTGCTCCAGCTCGCCTACGGCTTAGCGGGGGGAGGTCGCCTCATCAAATTTATTCCCTACCCGGTCGTGACCGGCTATCTGAGCGGCGTCGCCGTGCTCATGGCGCTCAGCCAGCTGCCGCGCCTGCTGGCCTTGCCCGCGGGCGCCGGCCTCGCTGCCGGGCTCGCGTCTCCGTCCTCCTGGAGCGGGCCGGGCTTGATCGTGGGCCTAACGGCGATGTTCGCCATGGTCGTGGCCCCGCGCCTGACCAAGGCCGTTCCCGCGCCCGTCGTGGGGCTGGCCGCGGGTGTGACCGCGTACTGGGCGGCCAGCCTTGTCCATCCTGAATTGCGCACTGTGTCGGGCAACGCGCTCGTCGTCGGGCGTCTGCCGGGCGGCATCGCCGGGATGTGGTCGGCGCTGGGTTCGCGCTGGTCGGGCTTGAGCGGTTTTGACGCGGGCATGTTCAAGGCGGCGGCCATGCCCGCGGCCACGTTATCGCTTCTTCTCTCCGTCGACACGCTCAAGACCTGCGTGGTCGTCGACACGCTCACGCGCTCGCGCCACGATTCTGATCGCGAATTACGCGGCCAGGGCCTGGGCAACCTTGCCGCGGCTTTGCTCGGAGGGGCCGCGGGTGCTGGCACGATGGGGGCCACCCTGGTCAACATCAATGCGGGCGGGCGCACGCGTCTCTCCGGTGCGCTGGCCGGGGCCTTCACTGTGCTGACCCTTCTGCTGGCCGGCCCGCTCGTCGCCTGGGTGCCGGTGCCGGCGTTGGCCGGCATCCTGCTCATCGTGGCTTGGCGCATGTTCGACCGGAAAAGCCTTCGTCTTCTGAGACGCCGCTCGACCCAGCTTGATTTCGCCGTGAGCGCCGCCGTCATCGTCGCCGCCGTCAGCATCGATTTGATCGCCGCCGCGGGAATCGGCATCGGCCTGGCCGCGCTTCTCTTCCTGCGCGACCTCTCGCGCGGCTCCGTCGTGCGCCGCAAGGTCCGTGGCGACGCCGTGACCTCGCGTCAGCGCCGCCTGCCCGCCGAGCGCGAGGCCCTGCGCGAGTTGGGCTCGGCCGTCGTCCTCTGCGAGCTGCAGGGAAGCCTCTTTTTCGGCACCACGGACCAGCTGCTCAGCGAGCTCGACGCCGACCTCAAGACCTGCCGCTTCGTCATCCTCGACCTCAAGCGCGTGCAAAGCGTCGATTTCACCGCCGCGCACATGCTCAAGCAGATCGAGGACCGTCTGCACGAGCGCGGCGGCCGCCTGCTGCTGTGCCAGCTGCCGCAAAACCTGCCCACCGGCCAGGACCTCGAGTCCTATTTCGCCGAGGTGGGATTGGTCAAGCCCGAGCGCTTTGTCAGCGTTTTTGGCGAGCTCGACGCCGCCCTCGAGTGGGTCGAAGACCGGCTCCTGTCCGACGCGGGCCTGGCTCCGCCCGTTTCGGCGGCGCCGCTGGGCCTTCAAGACATCGAGCTGTTCCGCGAGCTCGACGCCGATGAGACGGCCTCCGTGCGCTCCATCCTGCGCGAGCTTTCCGCGCCCGCGGGTTCGGCCGTCTTTCGCCGCGGCGAGGCCGGCGATGAGGTTTTTCTCATCCGCAAGGGCCGCGTGCGCATCCTCCTTCCCCTCGAGGGCGGCAAGGAGCATCACAAGGAACACCATGTGGCCACCTTCGGCCGGCGCGACTTCTTCGGCGAGGTCGCCTTCCTCGACCGGGGCGCTCGCACCGCCGACGCCGTGGCGCTGACCCCCACGGAGCTTTTCGCGCTGTCGCGCGCGCGCTTCAACGACCTGTCCCGCTCCCACCCCGCCTTGGGCGCCATGCTTTTTGCGCGCTTGTCGCACGCCCTGGCCCTGCGCCTGCGCCAGGCCGATGAGGAGCTGGGACTGCTCCACGACGCTTAGAGCCGGACGCCCTGGCGCTTGAAGTAAGACGCGACGGCCTCGACGGCGAGGTACGTAAATCCCAGAACGTCGGCGTGCCCGGATAGCTTGGCAAGGCGCTTCAGCTTGCCGATGGTTTTGAGCGCGGCCCGGCGTCCGCCGCCGGCTTTTCTCCAATCTTGAACGTACCGCGCGCGGAACCATTCCATGGCATCCGTGGCGTCCATGTCCCGGATGGAGTCCTTGTCGTTGTCGTTCTCGAGGGGCAAACGTCGTAGAAAGGCCGCCTGCCGCTTGACCCCGGCTTGATGGAGCCGCTCGAGTTTGCGCAAAAGCGGCGTGGGCTTGCCGAGAAGGTTGGAGAGGGCCGCGTTGCCGAGCGTGGGATTCCTGCCGGCGTCCAGGGAGAAGCTCTGCGTCCCCGGGTTCGTCTCGATGATGACGTAGTCTCCGTCCCGGCGCTTGGCGACGTCGAAGCCTCCGCTGAAATAGCGGCCTTTTTCGGGGAGCCTGTCCAGAAAACTTTCGATAAGCCGCTTGGCCTGGCTTTCCTCATCGGGCCGATAGTCCCAGCCGTAACGGAACCGAGAGTTCACGACGTGCCCATCCAAGACGTCGACGCGAAATTCGATAAGCTCGCCCCTGCGGTTCTTCGCAAGGTCGAGCTTCTCCTGCACCAGGACGTCCCCGGGGCGGGCGATCAACGCGTGGATCACCGCCGTCCGCGAGGGGCCCTCCGTCATCAGACGCCTCAGCTCGGGATCGAGGGCCGAGATCGGATGGAGGCCCAGGAAGTCCTTGACCTTTTTCAGGTCGGAGAGGTAGTCGGCGGCCATCTCGTCCGGGTCGCTCAAAAAGGTGGCGACCATGGACGCGCTCTCGCGCGTGGCGTACGCCGTGCGGAACTTGATGAAAGCGCCCTTTGGGAACTTTTCACGGGACAGTCGGAAGAACTCCTTGACGAGACCCGCGACCTCGCGTTGACGTTCGTCCGCGCCGGCCTCGTCCGGATTGCCGATATATTCCTCGATGAGGCGCCGCACCTCGGCTTGGCGGCTCTTGAATGCCCCCGTCCGCTTCTTCACAAGAGCCTGACCGGTCAGTCCCTTGGCCATGAAAGAGGGATCCGCGGAGCGGACCCACGCGGATTCGGTGACCTTATCGAGGCGGGCCAAGAGCCGCCCTTGGCCTAACAGGGGATTGAGATCTCCTCGAACCAGAAAGGACTTGGGGGAGGGGGAAATAGGCAGGACAAGGCCCGGCAGTTTCACGGGCGTGGAATGATCGGCAAGGTCTTCGGCATAGAACACGCGGGCCCCGTAAAGCCTCTCGTTGTCCCGCATGTGCTCCTCATTGACTGGACGCCATCCGGGGAGCACGATTGTCACGCCCTTCTCGGCTGCCTGGCGGATCGCGGCGAGAGTTCGCGGGGGCGTGCCGCGGGGCGTGGGCGCGTTCGTCCAAAGCTCGAAATCGCTGGGCTCTGGATTCTCCGGCGCCGCGCGACTGGAGCGCTTGCCATCGCGCCAGACGTAGATCGTGTGCAGCGTCGCCGAGGTGCGCTCGATGGAGCGCACTCCTCGGACTCGGCTCAAACTCTTGAGGTCGCGGGGGTTCGCCTCGCCCGGCAGGGCCTTGCCCGGTTCAGGTCGACCAAGAACGCGGAAGCCCCTTTTCGCCAGCCGTGCCGCGACTGTGCGAGCACCCTCCGCCGAGAGCCGCGGGCTGAGCACGGCGCTTGCCAAGCGGGTCTGCGCCAGGGGAAAGTGCCGGGCGGGCTCTTCCAAAAACATCAACGCGCGCTGACCGGGAGGCGCGGGTTCGACGTCTTCTAAGGAGAAGGAGGCGGTCTGATCGAAAAGCGCGGCTGCGGACTGATGCTGAGCCGCCAGGGGGTCATTGCGTTTCTGCGCGAGAACGCCAGCCGGCGCGACGTTGACGCGGGGCGCAGGCACAGTCGGCGCCGCGACGAAGAGAGTTGGAGAGACGGGGGGCGCGTACGGCGCCAAGCCGACGGCCGGGACGATCGGCGCAAGCGCGATTGTCGGCGCCGCGCCGCCGCCGACCTCCGCCGCCGGCAGCGCCGCGAGAGCGGCGCCGGCCCACGTCCGAAGCAGGAGGGAAAGGACGACTGCGATCAGGGACCGAACTCTCATCGCCTCAGTATGCCCGGCGCACCCCGCGCCCGCGAGAGTCTTGCGGCCCAAACCGTCTAGGTCTGATATCTGAACGCAAACGCCCCGAAAGACCCATGCCTTTTAAGTCGGTTGCTGGTAGCATACGCTGTCGCTGAAATCCAAACTTTGAGGTTTTAAAATGAAAAATATCCGTCTCCTGATGGCGTCAGTGCTGTTCGCTTCACTGGTCATGATCGGCTCGGCCTCCGCCCAGTCGGACGCTGATTTCGCCCGGAAGCTCACGGAGGGCATGGGGGCGATGGTGAAAAAGGCGAAGGAACCCGCGACTGTCCAGGGAACGCCCGTCCGTCCCGTCGCAAAGAGTGTGTCGAGCGGCGATGGGGTCATCTGCGATTGCTATGCGGGGGGGCTCTGGTATGTCTATCTCGGGAACGTCGCCGGAGACACGAAGCAGGACGCTTTCCGCGAGTGTCGGCGCGTGTCCAAGAAACGGGGCTTCGACGACAACTGCAACATCATCGTCAATAATTGTCAGTGAAACATCGAGCCCCCATTGCCGGGCTCATCTCGCTGATCCTCGCCTCATCCTCTTTTGCCCAGACCGTGGGCGCCGTTGCGGCGCCAAACTTCCCCGGAGGCGTCCCGGCGCCAGTCATCCCCGGCGCGCCGGCGCTCGGCGGCGGCTTCTCGATGCCGCTGCCTTCAACATTCGCGCTGACTCCCACGATCACGCCGGCGCTCTCTGTCTCGGGGTCCGCAGCTCCACGCGCCGCTTCCATCAACCCTTCGATGGCTGCCCCCCGGCGTGCGCGCCGCCTCAAAGAAGACGCGGCAACGGCGGCGGTCAGCAACCCTCGATCCGCCCCGCGCGCGCTTCGGACACTGTTCGACGGGAGTTCCGACGCCGACGAAGAATCCCCGGTCGCACCCGGAGTTCCGTTCAATTGGGTTCAGCAGATGATCGGACAGTCCGCGGCGTCGAATACGAAACTGCAGGACGCCGTTCGGCGCAAGGGATTCGCGAAAGCGGCGGTCAATTCAGAGGTGCTGAAAAAACACAACAACCGCTACACCGTCGAGCTCCCGGTGGGGCCAGTCATGAACCAGGAGGGGACGGAGCAATGCTGGGTCTACGCGGGCCAGAACGTGCTGCGTTCGATGCTGATCGCCGCGGGCAAGGTCCCGAAGAATTTTGAGTTTTCTCATACCTACCTGCATTTCTTCAACATGCTCGAAAAAGCGAATCACCAGCTGGAAACGGCCGCGGTGCGAATCTATAAACGCGGGAGGAAATCGGAGACCGCGACCAGTCGACGCAAGGCTCTCGTTCCTCGCATGGAGGACAACGGTGAATACGCCTATTTTGCCTTCCTCGTGTCCAAATACGGCTTGGTTCCGAAGAGCGCGATGAAGAATACGGTTTCCTCCGAGAAAACCGCCCTTTTGAATGAGGAGCTCAATGCGCGCCTGGCTCTTGTCGAAGCGGAGATGATGGCCAACGCGCGGCGGCACAAGGCTGGACGCGCGCCTGACCTTGCGATGGAAATCTTGGAGCGCGGTCGGTCGCGTATCTGGAATATCCTGGCCGCGCATCTCGGCATCCCGCCCACGCAGTTCGCATATCGCCCGAACCCATCAAAGAGACCTCGGACGTTCACCCCGCGTAAATTCGCCCAAAAGTTCGTGGGGTTCGACCCGAATGACTATGTCTTGGTCGCGAGCTTCCCGGGCAAAAAGACGGGGACGACGTACGAGATCAAGGATTCGGCCATTGGCGCGTCGTCGCCGGGCCGCCCGCGCTCCAACGTGCGTTTTCTGCAAGTGGCTCTGGAGCGGCTCGAGGTGTTGGCCGTTGCGGCGATTGCGGGCGGGCAACCGGTCTATTTCGCGGCGGACCACTACAACGACATCCACTTGGAAAGCGGGATCATGCACCCGGAGATTTACAATCGCGCGGCTCTCTATCAGTCAGCCGATGAGGGACGCTTGTCCCGCGCGGAAGCATTCTATCTCGGACGCCTCCGCACGCGGCATGCAATGGCGTTGACGGGTTTCGACCGCCCGGATAACGATAAGCCGGTCGTTAAATTCAAGGTGGAGAACTCCTGGGGCGCGGACGTCGGCAGCCGCGGCGTTTTCCACCTCTACCGCGAGTGGTTCCATCGGAACGTGCTGGAGATACTCGTCCACCGCAGGTTTCTCAGCCGGCCCGAAAGGAAATCCTGGAACAACGCCATTCAGGTGAAGAATCCCGAATTAGGTTGAGCGCCTACTTAAAAACAGACTTTTCGATCCAGGCGCTTACGTTTGGATTGGTCAGTCGCATAAGCTCTGGTTCGTAAAATGTGTAGGCGACAAATTCGGCGAAGGCCTCGCTCGGTCCACCCAGCATCGAGTAGAGGGAGGGGAAGCCGAGCTTTTGGGCATAACCATTGACCCGCTCGTTGATTGAAGTAACGAACGCGGCTCTTTCTGGACCCTCCGGCATAGTCGCGGCGATCGTAAACTGAGAGTAATACCAGTCTTTCATCTCGCCGAGTTCCTTTGCGTCGACGCCCACAAGCGACCACTCCCCGTCGGAACCAAGATTAAATCCTGTCAATTGGAGAAATTCGGGCAAGATGGAGGTATCTGGAAGATCCTGTTCGTCTCCATCGAATATATGCGCAAGCTCGTGCAGAAGACCCAGGTCCGCCATATCGTGAGTCATTCCCGTGGTTCTGATGTGCGTACGCTTGCTCATGAAAAGTCGGTCCGTCATATTGATGCTCTTGTCAAAGGAGTCATACCATGCAGAATTCATCTTCGCTTGCCACTGCCCTGAGTCCACGTCGAACTCCGCCCTTTGGGTATAGCGGAAAATAGTCGTATAACCGTTTCTGTTGACTTTTTGGAAGAAGGCGGTGAGCCGTGGATCGTTGACCAAGCCTGAGAACACCGGGCTAAAAAGATCGATTTCCTGGGGAGTCCACTCCTTGGGACCAGCGATCTGGCAGAACTGAGGTGGGGCCCATGGCGTCGCGCAGGTCCGGCCGGGGGAAAGAGAGAATGTCCCGAAGGTTGCTTGGACTGGCATGACAGGCGCCGGGATCGAGAGGTCAAAGGCCTTCGCGGACAACATGCGGATGTCATCGGCGCGAACCTGCGCCCGCTCTTTTTCCCCAGGGCTATCATCGCGCGGGATGTACGGCAGCACGACAGCCGCTGTCCCAGTGGCCGGAGCGATCTCGGCTGGGAGTTCACCTTCCGCCTTCAACTGCTCCAAAGCGTTTTCTTGGGCCGAGGCGGCAAGTAAAGAGGACCGAGCAATTAAAAGAGCCAACGCGACTGAGATCATGTTCTTCCTCCGCACTCTGTATTCGGGGGTGCCAAGTTATTGTACGGCAAACCGGGACATCCGCCATGAGTCCTAGGTCCTAGGAGTGGGGCCTCTTTGGACCTGTGCCGTTCGGGGGAATTAGGACCAAAGGACGCGCCGGCGTCCTTCCCTTGATCTATTCTCGATGATAATGACTCGGTCCAGAACGAGTCATTATCTATCGCCGTAGATCGGATTGCCGATGAAGTCCCTAGCGCGTGATGCGGCGCTCCGGGTCGAGGCGCTCGCGCAGCCACATCTTGATGACCGCTTGTCGGGAGACGTTGAGCTTCACCGCCTCCTCGTCGAGCTTCTGGACCATCCACTCCGGGAAATCGACGTTGACTCGCTTAACCTTGACCCGCGTAAAGACCGCGCTTTCCATGTCAAGGTAGGGGGTGATGTCCTTTCCCGAATCGAACATCCGGTCGAATTCCCTGCCTGTGATCGGCTTAAGAGTCTGTTTTCTTTTTATCCTGGTCTTCATCGATTCTCTCCAACCGTCTGTCCGCCCGGTGGCAGCTGATTAAGCGTACGACCGCGCCTCCCAGAGCGCCTGCGCCTCCTCGAAATCAACCCCGTGCCGTTCCCAATTGAGACGGCTTTTCCTGGGGTCGAACTCGAACAACACCGGCTTTTTAAAGTATAACAGTTATACCTCCTCGGTGCCAGGGCGAACTGCATCATTCTCCATGTCTTTATACGATCGACCCCCGCCGAAAGTTCCATCAAAAGCGGTATCCTAGACGAATGATCCTGCTCCTTCTCTCCGTCTTCCTCTCGGTTCCCAGCCTCGCCGCCGCTCCGACCGCCAAGGATGCCGCCACCTTCATGACTCGCGCCGAGGCCTCCCTTGACGAACTCGGTCGCCGCTCGAGCTTCTCCTCCTGGGCCCAGCAGACCGACATCAACTACACCACCGAGTGGCTCGCCTCCGACGCCGACCGCGCCTTCGCCGCCGAGGCCGCCAAGCTCGCTCACGAGGCGCGCCGATTCGACCGCCTTCAGCTTCCGGCCGACCTCAAGCGCAAGTTCCTGCTCCTCAAGCTTGCGGTGGACTCTCCCTCCCCGCCCGACCTGAAAGAACAAAAAGAGCTGTCCGACGCCAAGGTCTGGCTCGAAGGGACCTACGGCAAGGGCAAGTATTGCCCGACTCCCGACAAGTGCCTGACCTTGGACGACATGGAGGACGTCCTCAAGGAGTCCCGCGACCCGAAGACGCTCCTCGACCTCTGGACCGGCTGGCGCAAAATTTCCGTTCCCATGCGCCCGCGCTACCGGCGCTTCGTTGAGCTCTCCAACAAGGGCGCGCGGGACCTTGGTTTCAAAGACACCGCCGACCTGTGGCGCTCCGGCTACGACATGACGCCTGAGGCGTTCTCCGCCGAGCTCGACCGGCAGTGGCTGCAGATCAAGCCGTTGTATGAGGCTCTCCACGCCTACGTGCGCCGGCGCTTGACCGAGAAGTACGGCAGCGATGTCGTGGGCCCCGACGGCCTCATTCCTGCGCATCTTCTTGGCAACATGTGGGGGCAATCCTGGGAGAACATTTACGATCTCGTCGCTCCCCCCAAGAGCAAACCCGCCTTCGACCTCACTGAGCGCCTGAAGGCCGCCAAGCTCGACGAGAAAACCATGGTGCAGTATGGCGAGAGGTTCTTCACCTCGATGGGCTTCGATCCCTTGCCCGCGACTTTTTGGGAACGCTCCATGCTGACGCGGCCCCGCGACCGCGAGGTCGTCTGCCACGCTTCGGCCTGGGACGTCGAAAGCGGCCAGGACCTGCGCATCAAGATGTGCATCAAGATCAATGCCGAGGATTTCGTCACCATCCACCACGAGCTCGGCCACAATTTTTATCAGCGCGCGTATGAAAAGCAGCCGTACTTCTTCCGCGGCTCCGCCAACGACGGCTTCCACGAGGCACTGGGCGACACCATCGCGCTCGCGGTGACGCCGGAGTACCTGAAGGAGGTCGGGCTCATTGACTCTGTTCCCGGCCCGGAGGGGGACATCGACCTTCTCTTGAAGATGGCGCTTGAGCGGGTGGCGTTCCATCCCTTCGGCCTCCTGGTCGATCAGTGGCGCTGGGGCGTGTTTTCCGGCGCTATCGCGCCGGAAAACTACAACGACGCCTGGTGGGCCCTTGTTAAGAAGTATCAGGGCTTGAAGCCGCCGGTCGCCCGCACCGAGGCCGACTTCGACCCGGGCGCCAAGTACCACATCCCGGGCAACACCCCGTACGCGCGCTACTTCCTAGCACAGCTCTACCAGTTCCAGTTCTACCGCGCTTTGTGCCGGCAGCATGGGCACACCGGCCCGCTGCACCGCTGCTCGTTCTACGGGGACAAAGCCGCCGGCAAGCGCTTGGGCGACATGATGGCGATGGGCTCGAGCCGCCCGTGGCCCGACGCGCTTGAGGCCGCGACGGGCCAGCGCCGGATGGACGCGACGGCGATCCTGGAGTACTTCGCGCCGCTCAAGGCCTGGCTCGACGAGCAGAACAAGGGGCAAAGTGTTGGCTGGAAGGCGGACTGATGAGCCAGTCTGTGAGCGCCAAGAATCGCAGGATCTTCGCCGTGGGGATGTTTTTCCTGTCCGGATTCACCGCCTTGGTCTACGAGACGGTTTGGACGCGCCGCTTGGTGCTCGTTTTCGGAGCGACGATGACCTCGGCGAGCGCGGTTCTGGCCGGCTTCATGGCGGGGATGGCCCTCGGCGCGCTCTGGGGTTCGAGGCTCGTCGGTCGGACGCGTGAACCTCTGAGGCTCTACGGTTTTTTGGAGCTGGGCGTTGCCGCCGCCGCGGCGGCCTTCCCATGGATCGTCGAAGGGGTTCTTCTGATCGTCGAGCGGACCGACCTCCCGGCGGGGCCTCTGCGCTTTGCCCTCATTTTCGCGGCCCTGCTCCCCGCGACGACGTTGATGGGCGCCACCTTCCCAGTCCTCGCCCACTTCACCGCTGAGGATGATTCGGGGCGCGGCGTCGGACATCTCTACGCCGCGAACTTAATCGGCGCGTGTCTCGGCACGCTGGTCACAGCCTACATCCTGCTGGCCTGCATCGGACTTGCCGGAAGCCACTGGCTTGCGGTGTCCGTCAACCTCGGTATCGGCGCGCTCGCCCTTTCCAGGCCGCGTCAGCCGCAAGCTCCGGCGCCAGCGAAAAGGACCCGTTTCTCCGAACGGCCCGCGATTGCCTGCCTGTTCGCCGCCGGCCTGTGTGGGATGGCGTATGAGGTCGTTTGGTTGCGGATTTTGATGCCGTCGTTCAATAATTCGGCGTATGGCTTTGCGGCGGTGATCTTCGTCTTCCTTCTCGGCTTGGGCGGAGGCAGCTTCCTTGCGGCGCGCAGTCCGGGATTGGATATCGTGGCGCTGGGGGGGCTCCAACTTCTGGCCGCGTTGTTCGCGTTCGTCGGCTACAGCCTCTTTGAACTCGCCGAACTCGTCCAGATTCGGCTCGGCACGATGGCTCCATCGACGATACGGCCGGTTATCTTTGCCCCCCTCATCGAGACCATGCTTGTCCTCTTGCCGTTGGCCGTGCTGCAAGGCATGCTTCTCCCCGCCGCCGTGCGCCTGACCGCGTCGCGCGTGGACGCGGGGCCGACGGCCGGTCGCTTCTATTTCTGGAACACCGTCGGCGGCATCCTGGGCGCGCTGGCGGCCGGCTTTTGGTTGATTCCAGCGATCAACGTGCAGAATACGCTCTTCCTGACGATCACGCTCAGCGCGGCGTCCGGCGCGGGGCTGATGGCGTGGTCGACGCGAGTTCCGCGCTTGCGTTGGGGGGCGCCCGTATTTGCGGCCTCCGCACTCGCGCTCATGTGGGGAGCATTCGCGGGTCGGCACCTTCCCGAGAAGGTCTTGCTCGACTGGCTCAATCGCTCTCCGAGCTCGCAGACGGAACTCCTCTTTTACGCCGATGATCCCGAAGCCTCCGTCGCGGTGCCCGCGCCCGTCCGTCGCCTGATCATCAACGGCGTCGGCGTGACCGGCTACACGAACGCGACGAAGATGATGGCGCATATCCCCCTGCTTCTGCACCCGAAGCCCCAGCGCGTGCTCATCATCTGCTTCGGCATGGGAACGACTTTCCGCTCGGCCCTGAGGCATCCGGTGGACGTCGAGGTCGTCGACCTTGTTCCCTCGGTGTTTGAAACCTTCCGTTTCTTTTATGCGGACGCTGCAGCCCGTGCGGCGGACCCGCGCGCGAAACGCTTCGTCGATGACGGGCGCAACCATCTTCTGCGGTCTCACGGAGGCTACGATGTGATCATCGTGGATCCGTCGCCGCCGCTGTACGCGGCCGGAACGGTGAACCTCTACAGCAAGGACTTCTTTGAACTGGCGCGACGCCGCCTGCGGCCGGGGGGGATTCTCTCCGTCTGGCTTCCCGAGTATCCGGAACCGGATTTCAAGATGGTGATGAAGAGTTTCGTCTCCGCCATGCCGCAGACCCAGTTCTGGCTGGGCACCGCCGACAAGGGCGGCATCGTGATGCTGGGAAGCCAGACGCCCCTGCCGCGAGACCGCGTGCGCGTGCGCGAGCGCATGAAAGATCCCGGTCTGCGCACGGATCTGCGCGAACTCAATGGAGAATTCGAGAGAGAGGATGCGTTCTGGGAGCTTGCGCTCGGATCCGGAGAGAGCTTCCGCGATTACTTGTCGGGAAGCCCTGAGATCACCGATGATTTTCCACGCCTCGAGTATCCGTACCATCGCGCCAAGACGTCCGCCTATTTGAAGCATCCCGCGATTCTGGCGGCCGCCAGCGCGCCGGTCGTTGGGAGCGCTCAAGAGAGCCGGGTCTACGAAAAGCTAGAATAGACTCCCGCAGAACACCAATTTGGGGAGAGGTGGCCGAGCGGTTTAAGGCACCAGTCTTGAAAACTGGCGACGTGTAACAGCGTCCGTGGGTTCGAATCCCACCCTCTCCGAAGTTTTTAGGGAACAAAATCGGGGTCTCGATCGTCTGGTAGTATGGAGATCTCGAAGATCGATGGATTGATTCACGTTCTGCGGGGCCAGCGGGTCATGCTCGATGTTGACCTGGCTGAGCTTTATGGCGTCGAAGTCCGCCAGCTCAAGCGGCAGGTTCGCCGTAATAAGGAGCGTTTCCCTGAGGATTTTTTATTTACGCTCACCGCGCGGGAGTATGAAATCTTAAGGTGCCAAATTGGCACCTTAAGTTGGGGGCGACATTCGAAGTATCTTCCCTTTGCTTTCACCGAGCACGGTGTCGCCATGCTGTCGAGCGTTCTAAACAGTCCGCGGGCGATCTCGGCCAATATTGAGATCATGCGGGCGTTCACGCGACTGCGCGGCATTCTCGCGGAACAGCGTCAGCTGATCGCTCGTCTTAACGAGCTTGAGGGCCGCTATGACGCGCAGTTTAAGGATGTGTTTGCTGCGATACGGCAGCTGATGGAGCCGCCGGTTGCCCCAAAGAAGAAGATCGGGTTTTAGCCGAACTGGGTCGAAAGGCCCGCGCGGACGCCCCCTCATGGAAGGTAGAATGTACCTTCCATGATCTCCGTTCGCGGCCTCAAGAAGTCTTTCGGCGAGCAGGTTCTCTACGACGGCGCCGAGCTCCAGCTCAACGCGGGGGACCGCTACGCCTTGGTGGGTCCGAATGGTGCGGGCAAGACGACGCTGTTTAAGATGCTCCTCGGTGAGGAGGAGCTCGAGGGCGGCTCGATCGAGTGGAAGCGCGGCGCCAAGGCTGGCTACCTGCCCCAGGAAAACGCGCCGATCGGTCCGGAGACCGTGCTGGAGACGGCCCTCGCCCATCGCTCCGATCCCGATGGCCGCGAGACGGCGAAGGCCAAGAAAATCCTGATGGGCCTTGGCTTCCAGGTGAAGGACTTCGACCGGCACCTCTCCGAGCTGTCGGGAGGCTGGGCGATGCGCGCAGCGCTCGGGCGCCTGCTCGTCGAGGAGCCCGAGCTGCTGCTCCTAGACGAGCCCACCAATCATCTCGATCTCGTGACCTTGCTTTGGTTACAGGAGTACCTGCAGGGCTATCCGGGCGCGATCCTGATGATCTCGCACGACCGCGCCTTCATCGACAACGTGTGCTCCGCCATCGTCGCCGTGGAGGAGAAGCGGCTCAAGATCTACCGCACGAACTACGACGGATTCCTCGCCGAGCGAGAGGCGGCGCGCGAGCGTCTGATGTCGGCCTGGAAGCAGCAGCAGGATGAGATCGAGGCGATGAAGGAATTCATCATGCGCAACCGCGCGCGCGTGTCCACCGCGTCGCGCGTGCAGAGCGTGATGAAGAAGCTCGAGAAGATCGAGGAGATCGTGCTGCCGCCTTCGTCGAAGACTGTCAGTATCTCGTTTCCGCAGCCCGGCCGCACCGGCACGACCGTCCTCAAGCTCAAGAACGTCTTTAAGTCCTACGGCCCGACGAAGGTGTACGAGGGCCTCGACTTCGAGCTCGAGCGCGGCTGGAAGATGGCCTTCGTCGGACCCAATGGGGCCGGGAAATCGACTTTATTAAAGGTCATCGGAGAAATCATCCCGATCGACTCCGGCGAGCGCGTTCTTGGCCACAACGTGAAGGTCGGCTATTTCTCGCAGCACCGCGCAGGCCAGCTCGAGCCGAAGCACACCGTATTGCAGGAGGCGATGAAGGTCGGCCGCACGAACGGAGATCTGTTCACGCGCACGGTGCTCGGGACTTTCCTGTTTCCCGGCGACACGGTCCACAAGAAGGTGGAGGTTCTCTCCGGCGGCGAGAAGAGCCGTCTGCAGCTGGCCAAGCTTTTGCTCGATCCTCCCAACGTTCTTCTTCTGGATGAGCCCACGACCCACCTGGACCTCACGAGCGTGGAGGCCTTGGTCGGGGCGCTCAAGAAGTTCGAGGGCACGATCTGCGCGATCAGCCATGATGTGTACTTCCTGAACGCCGTCGCCGACCACGTCGTTCACGTCGTGCAGGGCAAGGTCACGGTGTTCCCCGGGAATTTCGACTACTTCCTTCGCCGCCAGGCCCAGCTCGACGCGGAGGCCGCGAAGAACCGGCCGGAGCCGACCGCCGCCCAAAAGGCCGAAACGGAGGCCGAGAACCTCTACGAAGCTTCTAAAGAAGCGCGCCGCCGCGCGAAGTCGCTCGAGAAGGCCGCAGCCGAGCTTGAGCGACTGCATGCCGAGCTTGAGCGCATCGCCCACGAGATGTCGGATCCGGGGCTCTACGAGGACTTCGAACGTGTCACCAAAGTCGGCGAGGAGATGGAGGCCGTTCAGGCCGCCATTCAGCTCAAGGAAGAAGAAGTCCGCCGGCTTTCGGCCGGTTCGTGACGGCTTTGGGCGCGGTCGCGACCGAGGTGCGCAACGTGCGCAAAGTCGCGTACTCTTCGATCGCCTTGGCGAGGCTGTCCACCATTCTGTCCTGGTAGGCAGAGTCGCTGAGCTTGGCCGCCTCGTCGGGATTATTCAGGTAGCCGAGCTCGATGAGCACGCTCGGCGCGGCGGGATTTTTCAGGACGTAATAGTCGGATTTCGACGACTCGGCGCGGAAGCCGTCTCCGCGCAAAGCGCGGGAGAAGGTCCGGGCCAGGCGTTCGCTGTCGCCGGCCTGGCCGCGGGGGGGCGCCGGCATCGGCGGCACGCTCGGGTGCTGACGCTTACGCCATAAGCGCAGCTTCTCCGGCCCGTAACTGTACACGATCGCGCCTGCGGACTTCTTGCCCTTCACCTGATTCAGGTGAAGAGAGACGAAAATCGAGCCGCTCATGTCCACGCTGTCGATGAGGCGCTCATCGAGCGTCACGTAGCGGTCGCTGTCGCGCGTCAGGACTACGGGAAGATCGGCATTCCGGGCGAGACGGGCTTTGAGCTTCTTGGCGAAGACGAGTGCTATGTCCTTTTCCATGAGGCCGCGAACCACAGCGCCCTTATCTTCGCCGCCGTGGCCGGGGTCGAGGATGACCGGTGTCATCGGCCGGTTGGCGGCGGGAGGAATGGGCGAGGCCGGGTGCATCGCCGAGGCGGCGGTCGCCAAGGCGGCGACCAGAAGGGCCGGGGCCAAGTACTTCCCAGGGGTCATCAATCTCATAAAGAGCAACAATAACAAAGTCATCTTAACTATAACGGCTTCCCCTGGTCCTGTCAAGTGATGGGTCTTTTGGCCCATGAACGAATGTGTTGGGAAGGCTATTCTATCCGGGTGAAGAGTTTTCTGCCTGTTGTCAGCGTGCTCGGCCTTTTAGGAGCCGGCGCCGGCGTCACCTGGTCGGTTCTGGCCCGGCCGAATGACTCTTATCTGACGCGGGAGACGTCTGAGGCGTTCAACCTTCAGACGGGGCCCGCGCCATCTCGCGCGCCCGCGGCGCTTGCCTCCGGCGAGACTTTGCGCGACGCTGTTGCCGTCGCGCCTCCCGCACTGTCCTCGTTGACCCGGCCCATCGCGACGGCCGGCATGGCCGTCGGCGGACTCTTAAAAAAATCGCCGGAGGCGATGAGCGGCGCCGTCGTCACGCCGCAGGCCGAAGCGTGGGCGAGGAAACATCCGTTTTTGACGGGCCTGATCGCGAAGCCCGCGGCCTTCCTGATGGGCCGCAGCGCGCTCGGCAACGCCCGGGGCCTGCGCTCCTTCCTTGGCGATCCGAAGACGGTGGACGCCTACATGAACTCAGCGCTCGTGCGCGTCACGCTCAACAGCCCGACGGTGGCCAAGGCCGTGCTCGGCAATTCGGCGGTGGTCGGCGCCTTTCTCGCCACGCCCGCGCTGCGCGATCCGCAGGCGCTGCGCGCCTTGCTCTCAAGCCCGATGCTCCGCAAGATGCTCGACTGCCCCGCGATCCAGGAAGCCCTGGGCGATCCTGTCGTCATGGAAAAGATGATCGCCGATCCGCGGACGGTCTCGTGGATCGCGGCGCATCCCCAGGCGCTGCTGGTTCTCGCTGAGGCCGCGCCCGCGCTCGGCGACGCCCTCAGCGCGAAGACGCGTTGAGGTCACTCCGCGCCCTCCTGCATGTAGTCGACCACGATGGCAATTATTTTTCTGACGGTCTCGTTGCAGGCCTTGAACTCGATCCGGTCTAAGACGTCGCCGCCGTATTGTCTCAGCAAGTCGCTGATCAGCGCGTGAACGAAGGACTGTGTTGTCGCGTCCACGCCGGCGAAGTCCAGGACGACCTCCTCGTTCTTTTCCAAGGCGGGCACGATCTCATTGAGGCGCAGATTCCTTGCGATGTCCTTGTTTTCAGCGAAGGCTCCGGCGTGGCCATGTATCTCGATGTGTTTCATGAGAATCGCGGCTTTTTGTGCAGACCTTTACGCCGTTCTCTTACGGCGGAACTGTAGGTGTCTCGGATGGCGTCCAAGAGCAGGGAGAACTCCTCGGTCTGATCGAGCGTGATGTCAACGCCAACGACGGTTCCCGGCCAGGCGGGCATAGCGGAGCTCGTCGTGTGTCTATCGGCGAAGGGGTCGGCCTTGAGTCGTCGGCTCCGGGCCGGGCTCTTCTTCAGTAGTTTGTAGAAGCCGGCGCCGCTGTAGATCACGAAGAAATCTCTGTTGACGCTTGCAATGGACTTGATGAAGAAGAGGCCCGCGCCCGCGTTCTGTTCGGTGCCGCCTTCTTGAGAAGTCGTTCCCGTTATTCCAGGCATGAGGGCAAGTCGAATCGCATCCAAGTCGGTGTCGGCGGAATGCGAGCGGGTAATTGTCCTTTTAATTCCGCAACCAGTATCCGCGATGCCGATGCGGATGGAATTACTCTTTTTGTAGTACTGCGCACACAGGAGCGCGCCATTGTCCGCATCTGCGTGCTCGATGACATTTCTAATCAGTTCGCTGAAGATGTAACCCAGAGTCTTCGCCTGCTCTGGCTCAAGATGCAGCAAGGGGATCATGTCTATGATGAAGCGCGTCTGCTCCGTTGCGGTTCGTATCTGGGTCAAAGGAATGAAGCGCCCTGCGGGTTCGTGCTCTTTAATCACGATGTCTGAGGGAATGCCGAGTAGTTTAAAAAGGCCCATGCGGACAAAATAATGCCGCGATGCCGCCTCGAACTTTTGACATCGAATTTTCTCGGGCTTTACGGTCAAACCCAAGGCGGCAATCATCGAGAGCACAGCAGGATGAACTGAGATCCACTTATCATTCGCGGTGATTTCCAGGGAGTCCGGCGACGCGGGGTCGAATCCACGGATGAAGGGGTCGATATTTCCCAGGAAGGCGCTATTCGGAAGATGTATTTTCACCTAAGCGCATTATACCGGGAATCCAGGTATAATGTCAATATACCGGGATTCCCGGTAATTTAACACAAAATTTAGTGATTTTATTGGCAGAAGCCGTTGCGGCAGGTGAACGCGCCGCAGCATTGCGAGGAGGACCCGCAGTTGGCGCCCCGGCCGAAGCAGCCTGTGCCGCCGCCGCACACGCCGCTGACGCAGGACAAGGCGCCGCAGCATTGGCCGGAGTTCCCGCAGGAGGCGCCGGGGCCGTTGCAGCCGGCTGCTCCGGAGCAGACCCCGCCCGAACAGCTCAATGTGCCGCAGCATTGGGAGGAGCTTGTGCAGGAAGTTCCAGCGCTTTGGCAGCCGCCGCCGGTGCACACCTTGTTGGAGCTGCAGGTGAGCACGCCGCAGCAATCTCCGCTTGAGGCGCAACGCTGATTCTGCTGCTGGCAGGGACCGATCAGATTGGGATCGATCGGGGGATCGTGGCTGTCGCCGCCGCAGGCGAGCGTGAATGCGACAGGGGCCACAAGCAAGGCCAGGCGGAACAACGTTCGGAGGGGGCGGGCCATGGTTGTAGTCTAACCCCAATACGCCGTTTTTGCCAGCCCGGTGGAGACTAGGAAGGCCGGCCTTTGATGGGCCGGCCTTCCTGCGCGATATCGGGTGAGGCTTAAAAGCAGTATAGTCGCTTCGGCTCGGCCCCACCTGAGGCATACTGCCCGGAGCGGTCTAGGCCCAAGGACCTAGGTGACCAAAACGCTCCCCGCCCTCCTCCTGACCGGCGCCACTGGGTTCATCGGAAGACACCTCACCCCGGCCGCTCGCTTACGAGGCCGGCTTCAAGTCCCTGCGGGGCGCCTGGAGATGAGGACGGCTGCCCGTCTCTTGCTGGCGGCCTTTCTGGCCCTTCCCTGCGCGGCCGAGCTGCCGCGGAATAAAGAAGGCGCGGCGGTTTTGCGCTTGTCGGTCCGCGCGGAGATGCACGTGCGCGAGAGCCATTTCGCCGAGGGCCGCTACAGCCGCGGGAAAAGCCTGTTTCTTCCAGGCACGGACTTGCGCAAGCTCTTGAAGGCGGCGCAGACGGCGAAGCCGCGCCGCGAGCTCAACGGCCGTTATAAACGCGTCGTCGCCGCTGACGACGCGATCGGCTCGGATGGGCGCTCGGGCCGGCCGGTGAAAACCTGCGTGGTCATTGCGGAGCCGGACGGCCAGGTCGTGACGATGTATCCGGGGAGGTAATCAGGGCCATGGGACTGGACGCTTACTTAGAGGATGAATTCGGCGAGGAGTTGGACCTATTCATCGATGAGGGTGCCGTCCTGTCTGCCGCGATTCCGGCCGGAAACGCGTCCTATCCGATGCTCCGCTACGTGGATGTCGAGGGCGTCACCGCGTTCAACCGCCTGCAGCTGGCCGTCGTGATCCCGGAGCTTGAGCGCCTCTTACAAGAGGCTGCGCCGAACACTCGGCATGCATTATCACGCGTGCTCAAGATGGCGAAAAAAGCCGCCTCCGAGCCGCATCTCTACTTGAGCTTGCGGGGCGACTAGAACTCGGATCTATCTCGGGGCGAGCTTGGCCGAGAAGAACGCGACGGCGCGCTCGTAATAGTCGGTCAAGTTTTTGCGCCGGGTGAAGCCGTGGCCCTCGTCGGGATAGACCACGATGTCCACGTCGCGGCCGAGCTTCTTGAGGCGCTTATAGACGAGCTCGGACTCAGCGAGGGGGACGTTCGTGTCGTTGGCGCCCTGGAAGAGCAGCAGGGGCGCCTTGAGGTCGTCGAGGTAGGTGATCGCCGAGCGCTCCTTGAAGAGAGCGGCGTCGTCTTTCGGATTGCCCATCTGCGTTTCATACCATGGCGCGAAGCGGCTTTTGGATAATTCGTAGTCGAGCGCCAGGTCGGGCATGCCGTAGGCGGCCACACCCGCGGCCCACTCGCCCTGGTTGCGCGCGAGCGCGTACAAGGTGGAGTAGCCGCCGTAGCTGCCTCCGGTGATGCCCACGCGCTTGGGGTCGACGTCGCCGCGCGCCGCGAGGAACTTCGCGCCCGCGATCATGTCCTGGCGGTCCCCGCCGCCCCAGTCCTTGCGGTTTAAGTCGAGGAAGGCGCGGCCGAAACCGGTCGAGCCGCGGTAGTTGGGGGCCAGCACGGCGAAGCCGGCCTCGGCGAGGGCCTGGCGCAGCGGGTGGAAATCGTCGAAGCTTTGCCAGTCCGGGCCGCCGTGCACCATGACGACGAGCGGGGCGGGCGTTCCCAGGCGGGCCGCGCGCGGCTTGAGATAGATCGCGCTGATCATCCTGCCGTCGAAGCTTGGGTAGGAGATGATCTCGCCGGCGGACAAGTCCTCGGCCTTCACGCCGCCGAGCATCGAGTGCGTGAGTTGGACGCGCCGGCCGCTTTTGAGATCGAGCTTCCAGGCGTCGGGCGCGTGCGAGGAATCGCTCCAGTCGTGGAACGCGAACCGGCCCGCGGCGTCAAGGACGAGGCCCTCGATGCGCCCTTTGGCCGGGGTCAGGCGCTCGAGCGGGGCATCCGGGGAGCGCAGGCGGTGCAACGAAGACGCCCCGCTTTCGTTGCGCGTGAATACGATGCCGGCGTTCTTATTCCATTGGGCGCGCTCGACGTCCCAGCCCGCGGGGCCGATGAAGCGGCCTTTCCCGGCGGAGTCGATCAAGTAGAGGCGATGAAAGCCCGGCTCGTCTTCCGCGACGGTCAACAGCTGCTTGCCGTCCGGGGACCAGGCCTGCGCAATCAGGATGCCGCCCTTGACCGGGGGAAAGCCGTACTCCACCGTGGAGCCGTCGGCGGAGGCGAGAACAAGGTCGCCCGCGCGGTCGTCCCCGGTGCGCGTGGCCGCGATCTGCTTGCCGTCCGGCGACCACAGCGGGTAGCGGATGCTGATGGCCTCGCGCGTCAGCTGGCGTTCCTGGCGCGTCGCGAGGTCGAGGACGAACAAATTGAAGACGAAGGGCTCGGCCGGGTCGGCGAGGAAGGCGAGGCGTTTGCCGTCGGGCGAGAACAGCGGCGCCGTCTCGGCGCGCGTTGATTGGGTGATGTTCTCGGCCGGGCCGCCGGCGGCGGAAAGAAGGAAGAGGTCGGGGCGCTCGTCGCCGCCATAGTCGGAGGCAAGTACAATTTTCTTCCCGTCCGGCGAAATATCGAGCTGCGTGACCTGCTGGCCGAGGTCGCTTAACTGCACGGGCCAGCCGCCGGAGGATGGAACGCTCCAGAGCTCCATGGCGCCGGTGATGTCGGTGACAAAAAATGTCGTTTTGCCATCCGGCGAGGCGTTCACGCTCGCCACCTGTCGGACGAGCGCCAATTGCTTGGGCGCGTAAGCGGGCCGGTCCGCCGCGAGAGCCGGTCCGACGAGAAGGGCGATCAAACCAATGTTGATGTTCATTTTCCCGCCGTCTTCACGACGATGTCGCGCAGATACGTCACGTACCAATCCAACGCCGCGAGCGGCACGCGTTCGTCCTCGCCGTGAATCCGCTTCTGGTCTTCCGACGTGGTGGGCGGATTGATGCCGTACATGATCGTGCCGTGCGCGCGCAGGTCCGCCGAGTCGGTGGTCCAGGCTGCCATATAAGGCATGACCCGCACGCCCGGCGCGGACTCGACGGCGGCGCGGTACAGCGGCGTGTCGATGGGCATAGCACCCACCGGCGCGCGCGTCGGCGGCTCAAAGGCGATCTCGATCCTTGGATCATTCACGATGCGGCGGATGTCGGCGATCATGTCGGCGGCCTTGCGGCCCGGGAGCAGGCGGGTGTTGAAGGTCGCCGTCGCGTCGGCGGGGATCACGTTGCTCTTGTAGCCGGCCTTGAGCATGGTCGGGGTCACGGTGTCGCGCAGCATCGCCCCGAACTCGGGTGCTAGGCGCGCGAGCGCCGCTCCGGCCGCGTCGCGCTGGGGGCCCTCGGACGCGGCGAGCACGGTCTTGATCGCGGCGGAGACCTCGGGCGAGCTCGTCTCGGCTTGCCGCTCAAGGAAGCCGCGCGCGACCGGATTTAAGACCACGGGAAAGCGGTGGGCGGACAGCCGCAAGATCGCGCCCGCGAGGCGGGCCAAGGCGTTGTCCTCGGTCGGCACGGAGGAATGTCCGGGCTTGCCCTTGGCGGTGATCGTGAGGTCCATGTACTCCTTCTCGGCGGCCTCGACACGGATCTCCTGAACATGGCCGTCCTTCCAGACCGAGTTGCCGCCCTCGTTGATGCCGAACTCCGCCGCGACGAGCTCGGGCTTGTCGCGCAGGAGGGAGTCGATGTGGCGCACCGAAGCGCCGCTTTCCTCATCGGCCTCGGCGAAGAAGATCACGTCGCGGGCCAGCGGCGTTCCGGTGCGCTTGAGAAAGGACAGGACGGCCATTTCGGCCGCGCATTGGCCCTTCATGTCGGCCGCGCCCCGGCCGTACAGGTAGCCGTCTTTTTCGAGCGGCGTGAACGGCGCAACCGTCCAGCCTTTCGGGTCGGCGGGCACCACGTCGATGTGGCACATCAGCAGAAGCGGGCGCTTGGAGCCGTCGCCTTTGAGGCGCGCGACGAGGCTCGTGCGCGTCCCGGTCGACGTGTAGAGTTCGGAGGCGATCCCCTCTTTCTTGAGCGCGTCTTCTATGTAGCGCGCGGCGATGATTTCGTTGCCGGGCGGGTTCGAGGTGTCGAGTGCGATCAAGGCCTTGGCGTGCGCGAGCGTCTCGCGGCGCAGGTCCGCGTCGCGGTTGGCGGCGAAGACGGGGGCAGCGGCGAGGGCTGCCAGGAGGAGGGAGATCATGGAAGCATTCTACCAAAGGTGAAGGCCCGCGCTTGCGCGCGGGCCTTCGGGGGTCCGAAAGGGAGGATTAAGCGAGCGGCAACAGCAAGAGGGACAGCATGAAGGAGAGTGCGACCAAGGTTAAGAATAGGAAGAACACCGCGCTGATCTTACCGCCCATCGCGTCCTTGCCATCGGAGGAGAGCCAGCGTGTTGAGGACGACACAATCGCGCCGAGCATCCACACGGGGGCCGTGGCGCCGATGACCAAACCGGCCAGCGTGGATGTGAAGAGGTCGCCGCCGTCGCGGAAGATCATGGCGAGGGCCGCCTCGGCGCGTTGGCCGGGTTGGAGTGAATCCAGTTCCCTCTTTAGATTAGGGGTCATTTTCGTCTCGGACGACGACGGTTGGTCTACGGCATTACCGCCGGCCGAGCCCTGATCGCCCCCAAACGCAGCGGAGCCTATTACCTCGTACTGGACGGGGTAATCTTTGAGCGCAGGGATTTTTCTCAGCAACGCCAGCTTCACTGTGGTCAGCGGCAGGGAGCCATCCAAGTAGACGACCAAGGCGGCCTTCACATCGAGGACTCCAACACTATTGACTCCTTCGACGTTCAGGATACTGTCCCTGTTTTCGTCGCTGAATTTCTTGAGCCGCTCGACTTCCTTCGAGACCGAGACGGCTGTGTCCGCGGCGCCGGAGGCAGCCGGGTTCGGTATGGCGACTACTTTTGCATGCAACCTCTCAGCGGCCGCTCTGGCGGCTTTGACGGCGTTGTCGCCGGGAGCCTTCCTCTCCTCAAGGAACTTGCTGATGGAAATGCTGACGCCCTCCAGATAGCCCAGGAGCTCCGCTGGGATCCGGCTGTCGGGCAAGCCGCTGACGTAGTTCAATTGGGACGTTAAGTCCTGGAGTTCCTTGTTCGAGAGAAGCTCCCGGTTGACGCCCTCCTTTTCGTAGTACAAGGCTATTTTTATCACCGCTTGTTCGAGCCCTTGCGCGATTGGTCTGCTGATGGACTGAAGGAACTGTCTGATGGAAATGCTGACCTCCTCCAGATAGCCCAGGAGCTCCGCGGGGGTCCGGATGTTGGGCAAGCCGTGCACCTCGATACCCTTCTCGGCGTCGCCGACCATGGGGTCTTGCGAGCTGATCACGGAAAGCGGCGAGCCGGCCGCGCCCTTGTCGTCATCGGCGGGAGGCGTCGGATTTTTGTCGGTCTTAAAGATCGTCTTGAAGCCGACGTTCAGAAGAGACGAGACGAGTGCGGCAACGCCGAGGCCGATCGCCGCAGCGGGAGAGGCGACGGTGAAACCGATATAGCCGGCGACGCCGAGCACGACGACGCCGAAACCGAAGCCGAGGGCGGCGCCCAGGAGGGCGATACCCGTGGTTTTCGCGCCCGAGGTCTTCATAATCTTCTCGGCGAACACGGCGCCGACGATCCCGCCGATGGAGCCCAGCGGGTTCACGGCCGTGGCGGAGGCGGCGCCGAGTAGGCCCGCGATCCAGCCGGTGTGCAGACCAGCGTACACGCCGAACAGCACGTTGATGGCGA
This sequence comes from Elusimicrobiota bacterium, assembly GCA_023249675.1. Classification (GTDB taxonomy): domain Bacteria; phylum Elusimicrobiota; class Elusimicrobia; order UBA1565; family UBA9628; genus GWA2-66-18. The sequence continues at coordinate 186,601 of JAHFCE010000003.1, forward strand.
TACCGGCGGCCATCAGCGTTCCGACGGTCCTGCCGCTGAGCTTGCCGCCGACCGCGCCCTTGTCGTCATTGCCGGCGGGAGGAGTCTGCTTCTTGGGGTCGGTCGGAAGCTGAACTCCCGAGATGATGGTTGCCGTCGCTCCCAGAATCAGCGCCAGGCCGAGTCCGAAACCCAGAGCGCCTCCCAGCGCGCCGTAGGTCAAGACGCCGCCGGCGAGTAACGGAAGAGCCACGACCAAGTGTGAGCGCTTAACCGTTGAGCCCGCGTTGAGGTTGAAGTAGTTCTTGGTCTGTTCCCAGAACCTGGCCAATGCCGCCTTGCTCTTGCCGCCGACCGCGCCCTTGTCGTCGTTGTCGGCGGATATCTTTTTGAGGAAGATCGCTCTATGAACCTTGCCGAGGATTCCGGTGAGGATTGACGTCCCCCCCAAGAGGAAGAGCGGGAGGCCGAAGCCGGAGACGGCGAGAGTGATCAAGGCGGCGATCCCGGTTCCGATCGAAAAGGAGAAGAGTTGGGATGACGCATCGATGTTTTCCTGGGCCGACGATGCGACGGACATAGTCACCGCGCCAAGCATGATGCCGATGGCGAGCGCCGCCGCTGGACTGAGGAGGGAAATGGCGAGGCTGACGACCGAGCCGCCCCAGACGTGGCGCGGGATGGCTCCTGCCACCGTGCCCTTATCCTCCCGGGCCTGATCGACGGCGGCCTGGGTGTTGGCGGCGGAGACGGAGGGAGCGGACGGCATGGCTTGGGCGACGGCGCCCGCCCAGCGGAGGTAGTAGTTCTTCGCGTCTCGGGCCTTGCCCTGCTGGTCCTGGCCTCGGCGATAGAGTTTCCAGCCGATCAATCCATCGCGGCCCACGAAATCCTTGGCCTTTGCCCGTTCATACTGCAGGGCGCTGGGGAAAGGAGGAACGCCCATGGCCGGAATGTAGGTGGCGATCTCCTGATTTCCCAAGGCGCGCATCACCTGTCGGGCGTCGGCGACCTTCTGGATCTCCAGGCCCGGAAAGGGGATAGAGGTCCGGAAAGTATCGTTGCCGACCACGAACTCGAGGGTCTTGTTCTGCAACCACCAGGGGAAGAAATCGAACGGGCGGGCGCTTTCCAGGAGGGTGTAGGCCTTGGCGACGTCTCCGGAGTCTCTGGACATCGCAATGGAGACCACGTTGGGACCGCTGTTGAGGCCGGGCGGGACGTCGGCGTAGAATTTGACGTCGTCGACGGCCAGCTCGATGCTGTGCAGGAGTTTGAGCAGGTTCTGCCGCCAGGCGGCGGTTTGTCTGGGGTTGATGGCGCCGACGGGCTTGGACGCTTGCTCGGAGCGGCTCAGGCCGGTCTTGGCCGCGGCGGCGGACTGGCCGAGCACCTCGAGAGCCTCATAACCGGTGACCGGAGAGTTCTCGAACAGATTTTTGAGCGCGGCGGCTTTCTCAGGGACGCCGACTGCGGGGTCCTGAGACTGGATCACCGCGAGGGGCGAGCCTTTGGCCGTCGCGGGCATGGCTTTGGCGGCCGCCGCAACGGAGACGACGGGGGTCGGAGCGGCGGTATGCGGCGCGGCCGACGGGGCGGGGGAGCTTAGAGGGCCTTGGGGCAAGGTCGGCATGTCGAAGAAGGAGGAAGCGCCCGGGGCGGGGGTGTTGAGGCCGGTCCCGATCGCCGGGGTCACGGAAACTTTGCCGGGTCCGCGGCCGATCGTCTGGGCGGCGGCGGTCAAGGTGAGATGTCCGGGGCCGGCCACGAGGACGGCGGCCGACACGATCGCGGCGATGGACTTTTTAAACATCAAGGTATTCCTCCGAGTTTTGAGCGCAGCTGAGCGTCCATTCTATCGCGCGCCGGCGTCGGAGCGCATGAGACCTTCGGTGTCATTTTCCGAATCTATTGGGCCCAGGAAATCTGGGCATTTCGACCCAGAAAGTTTCTGGGCATGAAACTTTTTCAGGGGGTCGATCGTCTGATACAGAACGCGTTGTTCCCGACAGCCCCTCTTCGCGCGGAGCTGCCCGGCGGCTATGCCGAGATTTTGAGAGAGATAAAGCAACGCATCCAGCAGGCGCGTTTGCGGACGATCCTGGCCGTCAACTCGGCGATGTTGCTTCTTTACTGGGATATCGGCCGGATGATCTTGATGCGGCAAGAGCGCGAGGGGTGGGGCGCTCGGGTCATCGACCGCCTCTCCGCTGATTTGCGCGAGGCCTATCCCGACATGCAGGGGTTGTCGCCGCGTAATCTCAAGTACATGCGCGCCTTCGCCGCCGCATGGCCTGAATATGAAATTGTGCAAGCGGCCGATGATCTCCTACGTCATTGCGATGACAAGCCCACCATCGGCCTGCTTCTGTGCCGGTCGAAGAACAAGCTCATCGTTGAGTACGCATTGCGCGACCTAAAAAAGCCCATGGGGGTGGCCGAGTGGGAAACCAAGATCGTCGAGCAGCTTCCAGCGGAGCTGAAAGGCAGCTTGCCGACGGTTAAGGAGATCGAGGCGGAACTTGGAGAGGTCGCGATGGGCATGCCGCCCAGCCGCAAGCGTAAAGGCGGGAAGCGCTGAATATTCGGGAGAGGTTTGGAGAGGGCCGGACGTCTAGGCGTCTCTCAGTCTGCGGGAGGCGGCGGCTGTTTGGAAGCAGTCGCCTTGGCGGCGAGCCCGCCCAGCCAGCCCGGGAGTGCGACGCCGATCATCATGCCCGCGACGCCCATCGCGACGGCGGCCATGAAGTCGGCGTTGGGCCTGCGCTGTGATGAGCAGAAGCGGCTGACGTTGAGGCCGACGACGAGGCCGAGCAGGACGGGCAGCCCGCCCGGGGCCGCCAGCGCGCCGGCCACGCCGCCGAGTATGGTGCCGGCGACTTGGGCGAGCTTGGCGTTATGGAACTGGCTGACGAGGCCCGCGGCTATTCCAGCCCAGGCCATCGCCGTGAGCAGCGGCAAGGCGACGGGCCCGCCGAGCAAGACGACGACGCCGGCCTCGGCGGCGAGGCCGAGGAGGGCGCCGTTTAAGATGCGGTCCGGGATGGCGCCTGCGACCGAGCCCTTGTCCTGCCTGGCGCGATCAACGGTGGAGGGCGATTTGGCGGAGATGAGCGAAGATCGGGAGAGGCCTGATTTCGCGGCCGCGCCGGAGGCGGCGGAGCGGCCGAGCACATCGGGGACCTCGCCGACGGTCGAAGCGTTCTCGAACAGAATCTTGAGCGCGGCGCCCTTCTCGGCGACGCCGGCCCGGGACTCGATCACGTCGAGAGGCGAGCCCTCGGCCTTCGCGGGCGCGGCCTTGGCGGCGGCGGGCGCGGCGATACTGGGCGCGGCCGACAAGGCGGGGGAGCGCGGAGCGCCTTGGGGCAAGGTCGGCATGTCAAGGAATGAGGAAGCGCCCGGGACGGGGGTGTTGAGTCCGGTTCCGATCGCCGGGGTCACGGACACTTTTCCGGGTCCGCGGCCGATCGTCTGGGCGGAGGCGGTCACAGTGAGATGCCCGGGGCCGGCCACGAGGAAAGCGGCCGACACGATTGCGGCGATGGACTTCTTAAACATCAGGGTCTTCCTCCGAGTTTTTGGTGCGGTTAGCACATCTATTTTATCTGAACCGACGTCAGAGCGCATGGGACCTTTGGTGTCATTTCCGGAGTCTATTGGGCCTAAGAAATCTGGGACCTGGGCCCGTTGGCCAGGCGCCAAGCGAGCTCGTGGGTGTGCAGAGGGCCCGTGACGACGTGAACGGTGGAAGCGCCCGCCGCCGCGGCGGCGGCGGCCACGGCGTCGGCGATGGCGCGGGAGCGGACGGAATAGGGATCGGAGGCGAGCGCACCCAGAGGCTGGGGGAGCTCGAGGCCGCGGAGGACCTCGAGATCAGGCTTGGCGACGATGAAATTTTTTGTCTCGTCGTCATACTGCGCGGCCTTGTCCTCAAGGCCCTGGGCGCGGGCTTCGGCGGCGTGGAGGCGATGCAGCCAACGCGTGATGGCCAAGCCTCCGGTCAGCTTGAGCCAGACGTACGCGCCGAATACGGCCAGAAGCACCCAGGCCTGCGGCGAGCTGGGCGAGAGGATCGCGTACGCGAGAGCTCCGAGCGCGCCTCCAAGCGCCACGATCCATTCGTGCGCGTACTCGGGGAGAAAAGTCGCAGGGGTGTGGTTCGGCGCGGCGGCAACGACCGGAGCGGGCGCGCCCGCGGCCGAGGGCAGGTCGAGCGTCTCTCGGCCGTACGTGTAGCCGTAGTAGGCGGGGAATCTCTGCTCGGAGTAAAGCGCATGGCCGGCGGCGGCGATGCGGCCGACCAGAGACAGCACGGCCCAGGGGCGCACGGGGCCGAACCGTCCGTGGATGACGCCGTGAACGAAGTAGGTCACGCCGCCGCGCTCGACTTTCAGGGCGGGGACGCCGAAGGTCTTGTCGACCGCAAACGGGGCGGGAATCGACGGCGCGGTTTTGCGCCACAGGCGCGTCAGGAGAAAGCGGAAGTTTCCGTCTTGAGAAGCGGCGAGAGCGGCCTCTTGCGGGCCGAGGATGCCCAGCGCCGACAGGCGCTTGGCGGCCTCCGATGAGGACCGCGATGCGGAGATCTCTTGAGCGAGGACCGCGTCGCTGAGGCCGCGGGCGGCGGCGCGGTCGAGGACTTCGCGCGAGACGGGAAGCGCGCCGTCGAACAGCGCGTCGAGATCGACGGCGGCTTGGTCGGCGGAGGGGGCGGGCGCGGGGGCCTTCGCGGCGGAGGCAACGGAGAAAGGCGCCTGACGATTGGATTTGGACGGTGAGGGCAGAACGGCTCGGATCGACGACGGAGTTTGAATGGCGGGGGCGGTCAGGGCAGGAAAGACAACGGCGGGCGCGTCGGGGGAAACGGAAGGGGCGGACAAATCAGGGGACAACGGCAACGTCGTGGGAGAGAACTCGCGACGGGCCTCATTTCCAGCGGTAGGAACAACGGCACGAATGGCCGAGCTTTCAACGGCCCTGCCGACTCGTACCTGCGCCGCGGCTGGCGCCGCGGCGGACAGCATCCAAACGGCAAGGACGCCTAAAAAAACCGAGAAACAGGGACGGTGCGGATGGGTGACCTCCGCTCCGGTTCTCTGGCGCGGGCGTCTCAGGGGAGGACGCCTGCCAACACCGCTTCCCTCGCGATGAGGAGGCCCGCGACTCCAACTCCGGTCGCGATCACTCCGTACAGGAGCCCCTCTACGATCGCCTCGCGGTGTGTCACGCCGATCCCAATCGCCGTCAGGCCGATGATGGCCATAATCGTACTGAGTGTGATGAGGACGAAGGTTCCGGGAATAGCGCCCATCAGCCCCGCGAAGATGAACATGACGAGGAGGGCCGTGGCCGGGCCCTCGCCGACAAAGCCGCCGTTGGCGCCGTCTTTTTTGCTCCGCGCGAAGGCGCGGCGGGCCTCGGCGATTTTGAGTGCGCGGCCGGTGCGGAAAGAGGCGCGCGCGGTCTGGGCTTCGCGCAGGGCCGTCATGGACTCCTGTAGATACTTGTCGAACTGGGCGGCGATATCGGCCGGAGTCTCGCGGAATGCGGGGCTTTCCATCTCGGCCTGGAGGCGTCCGATCTCGAGGGACGCGGCGGCGATGGCCTCATCCATGAGGCGTTCCTGTTCATCGAGAGCCTGGCTGTACATCTCGAGTTTGACCTCTGGAGTTTCCAGCTTGTCGGCGATTTGATTGAGCGCCGCGTTGGCGGCGGCACCGGCCATGTTCACGGCCTCAAGCGCGGCGGTGACCGCTTCCGTGGCGGCCGCGGCGGCCACCTCGGCTGCGTTCGCGACAACCGCGCCGGCCTTCGTAACGATCTCACCGGTCGCGTTGGCTGCGTCGCGGACTCGGTCGCCGACCGTGGGTCCCTTGACGGGCGCGGCAACAGGCTCAACGACCGCCACGGGGGCGGGCGTCGGCGCGGGAGCCGTCGTCGGAGCGGCCGGCGCCGGCGCGGTCTTGCCGGCGCTGCGGTAGAGCAAAACGCCCATGACCATGGCCATGCCGGATGGAACGATGAAGCTAAACGCCCTGAAGCCCGCGCCGAAGACCGTGCCGAACGTCAGTCCGGTCACCAGGGGCAGGGCGCCGATCAGGGCCGTGATCCCGCCCACGGCGAACAAAGTCCGGGCCGCGGTCTTCTGGTGCGCGGCAGACAGGGCCGCCATCGCGATCAAACCGATGAGGACGACCGCGGCGGAGCCGAGGAAGGGCGCAAGCAAGGACACGCCCACGCCGACAGCGCCGACGAAAATCTTGGCGCTTCTGGCATCCATGTAGCCGCCGTTGGCGCCGTCCTTCTTGCCCTTCAGCTCTTCTTTGCGCTTCTCGATCGCCTCGCGCGCCGCGCGCTCATCCGCCGCGGCCCGGGCCTTGCGGACGATCTCATTGGGATCGGTGTCCACCGCCGTCTTAGCACCCTTGCCCTTGGCGATCTCCTCTTGGGCCGCGCGCTCGAAGCTGTCCTCCGTCTTCTGGCGGTCCCCGGAGGTGTTCTGCTTCTTGAGCTCGGCCAGCTTGCTGTCAAAGCGAGCGCGCTCCACATCCGACAAGCGCGCCTGAAGCTCCGCGATCTTGCCCGCTTTCGTCGCGTCAAAGCGCGAGCGTTCCTGCCGCGCGTCCTCAAACGACGCCTGGGCGGCCTTCAGCGAGGCCTCCGCCGTCGCGATCGACAGCTTGACGACGTCCAACTTCCTCTGCGGCGTGGCCGCGGCGTCGTCGTTTGCGGGGTCGGAATCCGTTATGACCCCGTCCACGTCCTTTTGGAGCTCCGCGGCCTGCTTGTGGAGCGCCTCAATAGAGCCTTGGATGCGCGCGACCTCGGTGGCCGCCTGCTCGACGATCACGTCGTAGCGCTTCTCTTCCTCATTAAGCTGCTGGGTCAGGCGCTCGGCCATCACCTCGGGCGTCTCCATCCTCTTGGCGCCAAGTCCAAGCCGGCCCAGGGCCACGTTCCAATAGCGCTTCACCGTGGCGCGCAACGTCGGCGAGAAGACATATCCCGCGAGGAGCGCCGCGCCCGCGATCAGGCCGACCGTCGCGAGGCTGCCGCCGTTGGCGCCGTCTTTCTTAGACTCAGACCATTCGTGGGGGGGAAGGCGGTAGGTCTTGCCATTCTGCGACATTTTGACGTTCAGGCCGAGGATGGTTTCCCATGACCGCAACGCGGCTCCGACTGTTTTGAGGTCGGCGCCCGGCGCGACTTCAGCCAGCGCGACGTAGCCTCCACTCCAGGGATTGGTCAGTCTGTACCGAATCTTGACACCGGTCACACCGGGCACGGCCGGCAGTTGATTGCGCATGCGTGCTAGACGCGCTCGCTCCGGCATGCCAAAGACCTGCCAAGACACCCAACCCCCCGCCATGACGGTGATGGTCACCAGGGTGGCGGCGACCATCGCCGCCGCGGCGATAGCGGCGATCAGGCCGAGCGCGGCGCTGCCGCTGTTGCGGGCGTTTTGCAGGACAGGAACAATCCTGGTTACGATGCGATAACCTTTAATTGACTTCGAGAGTTGGGCGAGATTCTCCGCATCCAACGTCGTGACCTCAACGAGAATGTAGCGGTCGTTCGCGGTCGCCTTCGCCGTCACGGCGACCACGCCCCGGATCGCCATCAGTTCGGAGCGATGCCTGTTGACTGTCGCCGATAATTTATCGGACTCTTTGCGACTGATCTCATTGTCGTGTAGACCTTCAGAATAAGCCACGAAGAGGCCCGACTCCAGGACGAGTGGGAGCATGATGAAGATCGGCATTCCTCCTCGAAGGATAAGGCCGAATGTCGTGGCGAGACCCAGGACGCCGACAGTCAACGAAGTCTTCGCGGGACTGAACCCCGTTCGTTCGGAGATGAACTGGACGGTGCGGACGACCACTTTGAGGGGAAAGCGGACGATGCCCTCGATGACCGCTATCGCGATCTCGACAGGTCCTCTCCCCACAGGTTTGACCTCACCGCCATTGATGCCGTCTTTCTTGCCCTTCAGCTCTTCTTTGCGCTTCTCGATCGCCTCGCGCGCCGCGCGCTCATCCGCCGCGGCCCGGGCCTTGCGGACGATCTCATTGGGATCGGTGTCCACCGCCGTCTTAGCACCCTTGCCCTTGGCGATCTCCTCTTGGGCCGCGCGCTCGAAGCTGTCCTCCGTCTTCTGGCGGTCCCCGGAGGTGTTCTGCTTCTTGAGCTCGGCCAGCTTGCTGTCAAAGCGAGCGCGCTCCACATCCGACAAGCGCGCCTGAAGCTCCGCGATCTTGCCCGCTTTCGTCGCGTCAAAGCGCGAGCGTTCCTGCCGCGCGTCCTCAAACGACGCCTGGGCGGCCTTCAGCGAGGCCTCCGCCGTCGCGATCGACAGCTTGACGACGTCCAACTTCCTCTGCGGCGTGGCCGCGGCGTCGTCGTTTGCGGGGTCGGAATCCGTTATGACCCCGTCCACGTCCTTTTGGAGCTCCGCGGCCTGCTTGTGGAGCGCCTCAATAGAGCCTTGGATGCGCGCGACCTCGGTGGCCGCCTGCTCGACGATCACGTCGTAGCGCTTCTCTTCCTCATTAAGCTGCTGGGTCAGGCGCTCGGCCATCACCTCGGGCGTCTCCATCCTCTTGGCGCCAAGTCCAAGCCGGCCCAGGGCCACGTTCCAATAGCGCTTCACCGTGGCGCGCAACGTCGGCGAGAAGACATATCCCGCGAGGAGCGCCGCGCCCGCGATCAGGCCGACCACGGCGACGCTGCCGCCGTTGGCGCCGTCCTTCTTGTTCTTGTCGGTCTTAAGAATATCCTTGAGCAGGAAACATACCATTGTTAAGGGCAAGGCGAATGTGGCGACGGTGAGGCCAATTGCCGCGGCGGAGGCGACGGTGAAGCCGCTAAGGCCGGCGATGATGTAGCCAATAAGGCCTGTGAAGAGGCTGATTAAGACGGGCGGGACAGTCATTTGAGGTGTGATGTTGCCGCCGTTGACGCCGTCCTTCTTGCCCTTGAGCTCCTCTTTGCGCTTCTCGATCGCCTCGCGCGCCGCGCGCTCATCTGCCGCGGCCCGGGCCTTGCGGACGATCTCGTTGGGATCTGTGTCCACCGCCGTCTTAGCACCCTTGCCCTTGGCGATCTCATCTTGGGCCGCGCGTTCAAAGCGGTCCTCCGTCTTCTGGCGGTCCCCGGAGGTGTTCTGCTTCTTGAGCTCGGCCAGCTTGCTGTCAAAGCGCGCGCGCTCCACGTCCGACAAGCGCGCCTGAAGCTCCGCGATCTTGCCCGCTTTCGTCGCGTCAAAGCGAGAGCGTTCCTGCCGCGCGTCCTCAAACGACGCCTGGGCGGCCTTCAGCGAGGCCTCCGCCGTCGCGATCGACTGCTTGACGACGTCCAACTTCCTCTGCGGCACGGCCGCGGCGCCGTTGTTTGCGTCATCGGAATCCGTTATGACCGCGTCCACGTCCCCTTGAAGTTCCGCGGCCTGCTTGTTGAGCGCCTCGATCGAGCCCTGGATGCGCGCGACCTCGGTGGCCGCCTCCTCGACGATCACGTCGTAGCGAGCCTCTTCCTCATTAAGTTGCTGGGTCAGGCGCTCGGCCATCACCTCGGGCGTCTCCATCTTCTTGGCGCCAAGTCCAAGCCGGCCCAGGGCTATGTTCCAGTAGCGCTTCACCGTGGCGCGGAGCGTCGGCGAGAAGACGTAGCCCGCGAGGAGAGCTGCGCCTGCGATCAGGCCGACCGTCGCGAGGCTGCCGCCGTTGGCGCCGTCCCTTCTCGCCTGCCTTCCCAGCGCGCTTGCCATTTGGCGCTGGGCGACCTGCCTCTCGATTTCAGCGAGCTCAGAGTTGAGGAGGGTGCGCTCTTCCTTGAGGTCTAGAAGGTCTTGCTCGGCGACGAGTAGGAGCGGATCGCGGTGGCGCCCTTGGGACTTGTACTCCTCGATGAAGCTCACGACTCCACTCAGCTTACGGCCATTGACGGACAGCGCGGTGTGAAGGCGCTCTTCCCGACTGAAGCCCGCTATAGCGGGCATGGCGTTCCAGCTACTCTTGACGGCATTGGCCAGGGCAGTGAAGAAGCCGTTCTTGACGTAGCCGCCGTTGGCGGCGTCCTTCTTAACGGACTTGCTGACCTGAACGGATCCATCGTGTCCGGAGACCTCGACGTTGAAGATTGAATCGCCGGATGTATTCGAGTGAACACGGACTTCAAAGACATCGATGCCACCTACGATCTCGATGGTGTGAAGGTACTCAACCTGGACACCGGTGACTGAAGAGATGTCGTCCCTATTGGCGAGGAACTCCGTGAGGGTTGCGACCACCGCGGTTTTGGCGCTGGCCTGCAGGGCCGGGAATAAGAAAGGTGGAGGAAGAGTAGCCTCGACTTTCACGGGTGTGTTGTTGGGGCCGTACAGAACCTCGAAGGTCCTTGCCACAGCCATGCCGTTCGGAGATTGCGCCGCGGGGCCGGTGCCGGCCGCGGAGAGAGGCGCCGCAGCGGCCGCGGGGCTGGCCAGGACCGAGGAGTCCTCGGCCGAGGCCGCGGACGTGCCGTTATCGAAGATTTGATCGAGTGTGGCGGCGTCCGCGGAGCGGGCGGCGGCGGGCTGGGCGAAGGTCGCCAGGGCCGCGGCGTTGCCGGATGCGGCGATCGGTCGGGCAAGCGCGGCGGGGGTCTTGCCGACGGGCGTGACACGCGGCGTGGGCATCACGGAAGGGAGCTGTGTTGGGACGCCGAGCATGGCGAGGGTGACGAGATTGAACGTGGGAGTGCCGCTGTTCATGTCGGGGGCTGAACCCAGAGGCATAGACACGGGAGCGACTTTGGAGCCGCCCGCCAGGACCTGGGCGGCGGCGCGCGTGGCCAGAGGGCCGGGGGCGGTGATCACGAGAGCGGCGACGAGTGCGGCGGACAGGGACTTCTTCATCGGTATAGCCTCCAAAAGTTAGGCTCATTGTAGCGCGCCGGTGATTTCGGCGCATGAGTCCAAAGGCTCACAATGAAAATTCTTAAGTCCTACGCGAATTAGGACCTTGGGCTGCCGGGGCTAGGTCCTACGCTTAGGTCTTCGATTCCTTGGGATTCTGAAGTCGCCAGGCGATGTCAAGGGAATGCTCGTAGCCAGTGAGCACGTGAACTTGCTCGGCGCCCCGCGCCGCGGCATCGGTGGGGAGGACGTCGGCCATGCCTAGAGAACGCTTCGAGTACCGGTCCGATCCGAGGCCGAGAGGCAAGGGCAGGCGCAGACGGCGCAAGACGGCGGGGTCGATCAGGCGGCCGTAAAAGGCGGCGGCGTCGGCCTCGTACCACGCCGCGCCGTCGACGTCGCCCAAGGCCTGCAGTTGGGAGGCCCTCACCAGCCGGCGCCAGCGCCAGAGGGGCTTGAAGGCTCGCGCCCAAAGCCAGGTCAAAGCCAGGGCCGCGCCGAACAGGATCCAGGATCCAAGATGAGACGGCGTCGTCCAGACCGAGAACGAGCTCCAGGCAATGGCACCGAGCGGGATCAGGCTGTTGAGTAAGCGATCAAGCCTCTGAACCATCCACAGGGGACCCGCACCGGCATCTTTCACGGCCACCGGTTTGCCGTTTGCGATGTCGTGATCGAGGAACTCCCGGCCGTCCTGATAGCCGTAGACGCCGGGCAGATTCTGTTCGGAATAGAGCAAACCGCCGGAGGCCTTGATCTCCCGGGTCAGGCGCAGGACCGGGCCGCGGTTGTCCGGGCGGATTTGTCCGTGAGCGATGGGATGGATGTAGAAGGTCGTCCGGCCGCGGCGGACGACCAAAGCGGGAACGGCCCAATGCCGGTCGACGCCGTTCTCGAGCCCGAGGGAGGGGGATGTCTCGCGCCACAGCCCCTCGATCAAGGTTTCGAGATGAGTGAGCGTGTTGGGATGCTGGGAGCGGACCTCGGATAGCTTCAACAAGCCGAGGCCAGCCAGGCGTCCGCTGGCCTCCGGCAAGCCGCGCGAACCGGCGATCGCGCGCGCGACTTCCTCAATAGAGACGCCGCCCTCGGCGCGGCGCGCGAGCGCTACGGCCACCGTCGGTATGCGCGCGGAGCCGTCAAAGAGCTCATCGCCGGAGATCTCCTCCGGCGCGGCGCTCTGAGCCGCCGGCGGTTGAGGGCGGGATTGGGCGGAGGTCTCCCCGAGCGCGGGAACGTCGGGAGCGGACGGAGCCGTGGGGAGGCCGGCGGTTTGTTGAGAGGCGGCAAGAATCGGGGCGTGAGGAGCCAGAAAGGGGATGACTTCCGGGGAAACCGACGGGGTCGGGTCCGGAAGCGCGGAGGGAGAAGCCGTCAACGGCAGGGGGGAAAGCAAAAACGGCAACGAGACGGGAGAGAGGACTTGGCCTCCGGCGACGGCGGCGACGGGAACAATGGCGCGGGAAACGCCCGCTGCCGGAACGGCGAGCGTCCTCTGCGCCGCGGCGGGAGCCGCACAGAGCAGAAGCGCTGCTAACAGGGGGCACACGCCCCGGAGGGTTTTTTGCGTCATCAGGGAATTCGCGGCTACCAGTGGCCGCCGCCGCTTCCGGAGCTGGAGCCGCCAAAGTGGCCGCCGCCGGAACCGCTTGAGGAGCGGCGGGACTCTTCTTCGGAGCGGCGGCGGCGGTCGTCCTCTTGGCGCTGCCGCTCGCGGCGCGCCGCTTCTTGGCGCTCGCGCTCTTCTTCCTCGGCGCGGCGCCGGCGAGCCATCTCGGCTGCGGCTATTTGAATGGCGGCGACGGCGGCGCTGTAGGCGCCTTCGGCGTGGCGGATCGCGCCCTGATAGTCGCCGCGGTTGAGCGCGCCGCGCGCGGAGTCGACCGAGCCCGAGCCCGGCGAGCCCGGGATGGACACGCCGTAGGAGCCGGTCCAATTCGTGGCCTCGCGCACCTTGGAGGAGGCATTCGAGATCGCCTCGGTCGCTTTCGCGGCGGCGGCGAGCTCGCCTTGGAGCGCGGCGGCCGTATGGGCGGCCTCGTTGGTGATGCGGTCGGCCTCATGGTCGAGCGCCGGCCAGTCGCCGTGCGCGATCCGCGCCGACTGCGCGGCCGCGGCGTAGTCCTTTTCAAGCGCGGAGATGTCACGGTAGGCTGAGGCGATCGCGGGGCTGTCGGTCACGTTATCGCCCTTGGCGTTGGACGCCAGACGGGTCGCGGAATCGAGCTGGGTCCGCGCGGCTTTGAGGCTGCGGTCGACCTCGGCGTAGGCGTCGCGGTCGTTGCGGACCTGGACCCAGACCTGATCCAACGCGGCGGACACGGAAGCCAGCTCCTGCGCGGCTTTGAAGGGGTCGCCTTTCGCGGCTTCAACCGAGGAGCGCGCGGCCTGGAGAGCCTTGCCCGCCCTGTCATAGGCCGTCAACGTCGCGTTCATGGAGCGCGGGTCGTTGGGGATCTCGGCCGTCCAGGCGCTGAATTTCGCTTCCAGAGCTCCGAGCGTCTTGGCGTTGGCGGCCAAGGCGGCGTCGAGGCGGGCGCGTTTTTCGGCGATTTCAGAAAGACGGATGTCGGCGATCTGCTGGTGCGCCAGCGCCTGAGAGAGGAGGCTTGCGGCCTCGAGCAGTCCGCCCGCGCGGTAGGCCTGCGCGGACTTGTCGGCTTTCGCCTTGGCGGCGGCGATGGCGGCCTCGGCCTCATCGATATTGTCGGCGACGGTGCCGTTGGCGTTGGGATGAGAGGAGTCGCCGGAGGTCAGCGCCATGACGGAGCCGTCGAATTGGCGTTCGATGCCGTCGAGGATCGCGCGGCGTTCGGGCATGAGGCCATCGAGGCGAGAGGTCTCGGCGCGGCGCTCGGCGAGCGTGCGCTCCTGCTCGCGCAGGGATTGTAAAGACGCCGCCGCGATCGCGGCCGCCTCGTCGGCGCTCTTGGCCGCGGCCGCTCCGGCGTCCTCGGCGGCGTCGAGTTCGCCCGCGGCGAGCTTCGTTTTGGCTGCGACGGCCAAGCTCCGGGCTTTGGCGACATAATCGGACGGATCGGAGGCGTTCTCGCGCAGCACGCGCTCGGCATTGAGGCCGAGCGCCCGGCCGACCTCGGTGCGGGCCGCCACGATCGCGGCCTCGGCGGCGCCCACCAGCCTTGCCACGATCTCGTCCACCTTGCGGGCGATGTCCGCGGCGCGGCCGGCGCGCGCGCCAAGATCCTCAAGTCCGGCGGATAGGGACTGGAGCTGCGCTGCGATGGGGGACTGCTCCGCGGCGGCCGCGGCCGTCTCGGCCTTCTCGGAGAGGGACTGAGCAGCTGAGCCGATCCAGGCGGCGGCGATGCCGCGTCCTCTGAGGGCTTCCTCGGCGGCGGTCGACGCCGCCAGGGCGTGGGCGCGGGCGTTCTCGATGAGGTCCAGCAAGGACTTGGCGTCGGCGGCGACGCGCTTGGCCTGTTCGGCTTCGCCGTAGATCGCGCTCACGGGGTCGGTCTTGACCGATGAGCGCGCCTTGGCGACAAGGGTTTCTCCGGCGGGGATCGTCTTCGCGAGAAGCGAGGGCACGGCGAAGAGAGCGTCCGCCGCCGCGGCGGCGGAGCCGCGCTCGGCCGATCTCCTGAGATCGGCCGCCACGCCGTCGATGACCTTGCCCGACTGGGTCACCGCGAATTCCAGGCGTTCAATGGACGCGAGCGCGGCGGCTGCGTTTTTATTGAACTCGGCGATCACTTCATTGAAAGACTTCTGGAAGGGTTTGTAGCTCTTGATGTCTCCGAAGAGGTCGTCACGCCAATTCTTCCGCGCGCCGAACAGAGCCTCGCTTTCCGCGGGCTTGAAGGTCACCGGCTCGTCTTGCAGAAGACGAATGGCCTCCACGGATCGGGAAGTCCAGAACACATTGAGCAGCCAGCCGGGCGTGCCTATTGCGGGGTGCAGGAGGGCCTGGGCGCGGCCGTGAATCTCCCGGGCTTTGGCGAGCAGCAAGGTCGCTTGTCCCGAGTCGCTGCGCACTTGCGCGGCGATCTGCGCGGACTGGCCGGTGTAGCTGCGTTTGGTCGATCCCGACACGGCGGCATAAAGAGAGACCTTTTCCAGGAGCCTGTCGATGTTGGCGTTGGACTTCTCATGGAGTCCGGTCTCCCAGGCGTCGTAGAGGGTCTGGGCTTCGGCGGCCTTGAGACGGGCGCGCCAGTTGAGGAAGAGCCCGGTTCCCAGCGTGCCCAGGCCGAGCAGAATCCAGAGAAGCATCGCCAGCAGCGCGTTGCGGCTCGCGGCGGCATCGGCATCGGAGATCGAGCGCTCGGCGTTGGCGAGCGCGGACTTGGCCGACTGGAGTTGGGAGGCCCACACGGATGCGCCCAGGCCGTGCGCCTCTCTAGCCTCGCGCAGGGCCTGCTTAGCGGTCACGAGGTCGGTCGCGGCGGCGCCGGCGCGCTCGCGAGACTCGAGTTGCGCAAGGATTCCCTCGGAGGCGGCGATCTGGTCGGCGCCGGCGGCGTGCTCGTTGAGGGCGGTCTGCACGCGGCGCGCTTCGGAAGCCGCGGCTTCGGCCGCGGACTTGGCGCCCGAGGGGTTGGCCGACAGCGCCGACTCGGCGGAGGACAGCTTCTCGCGCATCGCGCGCACGTCGGGGCGGGCGAGGTCGCCGGTGGCTTTCGGGTGGGACTTCAGGAAAGAAGCGGAGGCGTTCTCCAGAGAGTCGATGTCGGTTCTGGCGGCGGCGATCGCGCTTTGGCCGGCCGTGAAATTGGACTCATAGCCGCGGATCGCGGAGGTCGCGGCGTTGGCGGTCGCGGAGACGGAGCCGGCGATGCGCGTCGCTTCGGAGTTTTTCTTGGACGCCAAGGCATTCTCGGCGGCCGTCACTTGCGTGCGCAGGGACGCGACATCGGCGGCGCCGATCGCGGCAGCGGCGGAGGGGTGCGCATTTTCGAAGGCGGTTCGAGCGCGGGCGAAGTCCTCAACGGCGGATTTCGCGGAGGCGACCGCGGACTGCGCGTTGGCGGCGGTCGCGGCGACGGCCGAGTCGAGCAGGGCGTCGATATTGGTCACGGTCTCTTGAACCGCGCCCATAATGTCGTGGCCATGACGCATGCGATTGATGAGCCAGCGGTCGAGCCCCGTTGGGTGATCGGCGTCCGGACTGATGAACCGAGTCTCGCCGTCGAGGCCGTTGGCGCGCTGGGCCTCGGAGTTGTGCATGGTCATGAAGTGCT
Organism: Elusimicrobiota bacterium; assembly: GCA_023249675.1. Lineage (GTDB taxonomy): Bacteria > Elusimicrobiota > Elusimicrobia > UBA1565 > UBA9628 > GWA2-66-18. The sequence goes on from JAHFCE010000003.1 coordinate 202,678, forward strand.
CATCCATGCTCATGAGAAGAACCGAGCCGTCGGGCAGGCCGGAGGGTTCATGGATGAAGGAAGTGGAGAACCCATTCTTGTGGGGGATGCCCTGGCCGATCGCGAAATTGAGAGCATCTTCGCCGCGGTGCGTGCGGCCTTCGCCATCAAGATAGGACGAGTTCCCCTCGTTTTTCATCAGGATCACGGTCCAGTGCTTGTCGGCGAGCCACGCGGCGAGTCGCTGCTGCGAGCCCTGGTCGAGGCCGGGGTTGCCGATGATGATTAGGCGCGTGCTCGGAGTCCACTTCGCGATCGCATCGTTGATGTCGGAAGCCTGCACGACCTCGGCCTGTTGCTGGCCCGGGCCGGCTTCGGCGGGCATCTGTCCCATTGCGGCGACCGGCGCCGGGCCTTGGACGGCGTTCTGGGCGTGGATCGCGGGTGCTGTCACGGTCATCGCGATCAGCATGGTCGCGGCGATCGCGGCGGTCTTCAGCGCGCTCCAAGAGCGTTTCGGCGGAGCGAGCCGGCGAGCGCTTGACACGGCGGCGCCGGCGACCGCGAGGGCCTCGGGCGCGCGGTGGCCGAGCGCGGCGAACTCGGCGGCGACGGTTTTGAGGGAAGTGGAGGCTTTGGTCGAGCCAGAGGTCTGAGCCTGCAGGGTCTGGACGGCGGCCTCAAGACGGGCGACAACGGCTTCACCAAGGGCTTTTACGGCTTCGGCGCGAGCGGCGGGCGCCACGGGCGCGGCGATGAGCGCGCGGGCGTACGCGGCGGCGGGAGAGGGGTTGGCGGCGAGCGTGCGGAGCGTCTCTGGATTGACCGAGGCGGCCGTGATCGCGGCGATGACGGGGGAAGTTCCGGTCAGGCCGGGATCGGCGCTCGGCAGACCAGGCACGGTCGCGGGGCCGGGACCCGCGGCCGTCGCATTGACGCCGGTCGGTCCTCCCTTGCCGCTGACGGCGGCTTCCTGAACCTGGGCGGCGACAGGGCCGACGGCCAGGAAGAGGGCGATATAAAGGGAAAGGGTTTGTTTGATCATAAGTCGAAGTATAACCGGAGGAGGGGGTCGGGCGGATGAGTCCTTGGGGCCTAAACGCTTCGGTAAGGGGACTAGAAAAGATGGGGCCTTTGCGGATTTCGCCTTAGGACGAAAGTCTGGTGGTTTTGGGTCCGGAGGTCCTATATGGGTCGAGATCGCTTTGTTTAAAATGGCTTCATGAGGAAGCTGTGCGCGATTGTCGTCGCCGTGTCGCTCCCGTCGGCGTCGTTCGCTCAGGTAAAATCCGCATTTCCAGCGCATCCTCGCCTTTCTGTCGTTCCGTTTGGATCCGTTGGCCTCCTTTTGAATGCCCCTTCTGTTTCGTTCGTCCCGGTGTTGTCTGCCCCCTCATTGTTCTCTGTTCCTTTCATAGCGCCCCCCTCGGCCGTTCCCGTGACCCCGAATATGAAGAATGAACCCGCAGTGCTCGCCGCCGAGCCGGCTCTCCGCGTTTTGGCTGCCGATCTTGTCCAGGCCCCGGCCGCCGCCGCGGAAACGTCGAATCTCCATTTCGACGCCGCAACCGGCCGCCATTGCGCCGCGTGCGCCGGAGAGGAGGTCTTGGTCGCCGCGCCTTCGGCGCGGACGTCGCTGCCGCCGTCGGCCGGCCGTTTGTCAAAATCCGTGCGCCCGCGCGCGTACGATCTGCGCCTGTCGCTGAACCCTGGGGCCGCGTCGTTTACGGGCCACGTTAAGATTTCTCTGGAAGCGAAAAAGCCCGCGATGCGGCTTGTTCTTCATGCTCTCGATTTGTCGTTGTCTGCCGTGACCGTCGCCGGCCGCCGTCTGGACCCGTCCTCCGTCATCGTGGACGCGAAGGCTGAGACGGTGACCGTGCTTCTCGACGCGCCTTTGCGGGGACGCGCTGACGTCGAGATCGCGTACTCGGGGAAGATGAACGAGCTGATGCGCGGTCTTTATCAGTCGCGCGGCAAAAACGGGGACAAAGAGGAGTCGTGGTCCTTCACGCATCTCGAGCCGACGCACGCCCGGCGCATCGTCCCGTGCTTTGACGAGCCGTCGTTCAAGGCGAATTTTAAATTGACGCTGGATGTTCCCGCGGGCTTGACGCCGTTGTCCAACATGCCGCCGGCGTCCGAGACGATCAACGGCGAGCGCAAGACCGTCGTTTTTCAAGAGACCCCGAAGATGTCGTCGTATCTGCTGGCCGTCTTTGCCGCGCGCCTCGCGCCGAGGACGCGCCGGGCCGGGAAAACAGTCCTGACCGTCTGGGCCGCGCCGGGTCAGCTCGCGCAGGCCGGCTTCGCCCTTGACGCGGGCGAACACGCGCTCAAGTTCCTGAACGCCTATTTCGGCCTTCCGTACATGCTGCCCAAGCTCGACATGGTCGCCGCGCCGGACTTCGCCTCCGGCGCGATGGAAAATTGGGGCGCGATCCTCTACCGCGACACCTCGCTTTTGATCGATCCCAAGCTGTCCTCCGACGCCGCTCGGCGCCGCGTCGCCGAGGTCGTCTCGCATGAGATCGTGCATCAGTGGTTTGGCAACCTTGTGACGATGGGCTGGTGGAACGATCTGTGGCTCAATGAGGCTTTCGCGACCTGGCTCGCCTGCAAGATCGTGGATGCTTGGAAGCCCGCTTGGAAGACCTGGGACGACTTCGACCAAAGCAAGCGCTCTCCGCTGTCGATCGACGCTTTGCCCGGCACGCGGCCGGTCCGTTCCGACGCCGCCACGCCCGCCGAGATCCAAGCCCTCTTCGACCCGATGTCCTACCAGAAGGGCGGCGCGCTGCTGCGCATGATCGAGAACTACGTCGGCGCGGGCGCGTTTCGCCGCGGCCTTCGGGCGTACATGCGGCGCTATCAATACAAGAACGCGGAGGCCGCCGATCTCGCGCGCGAGCTTGAGCGCGCCTCGGGCAAGCCGGTGCGCAAGATGATGGACGGCTGGCTCACGCAAGGCGGCGTGCCGCTTGTGACCGTGACCGCGTCGGGAAAAACGTTGACGTTTGCGCAGACTCGCTTCTCCGCATTTAACTTAAAGTCCGACACGCAGTGGGCGATTCCGGTTGTGATTCGATACCGGCTCAAGGGCGAAAAGAAAACGCGGACGGCGAATATTCTTCTCGACAAGGCAACGAAAACGGTGACCTTGCCGGGCTCCGGCGAGCTGCTGTGGGTTTATCCCAACGCCGGCGAGATGGGTTATTACCGCTTTCAGCTCGACGCCCCGATGCTGTCAGCCGCTCTCTCCAGGCGCAAGGAGCTGTCCCCCGCGGAGCGCGCCGGCCTGCTGAATAACCTCTGGGCGCGCGTGCGGGCGGGGACCATGCCGGTCGCCGGCTTCTTGGACGCGCTCTCCGCTTTCCGAGGGGATGTCTCGCGTCTGACCATCGAAGACGCCGCGGCCTACCTGAAGACTTTGCGCCAGGAACTGGCCGAGACCGACGCGGAGCGCGAGGCGCTGAG